>CAZKFR010000001.1:0-73268 GCA_964552015.1 uncultured Rhodothermaceae bacterium
GTATACAGTGGGACAACAGGGGGTGAGGGGGAGTGGGGGGGGGGGGGGGGGGGAAGGGGGACATCCATTGCAAAACCTGATGTTCTGATACGCAGAGGGATTACTCCTGTGTGTTGAGTACGAGAAAAAAATAGATTTTCGCGCAGGGGCGTTGTTTTTCCCCGTGATGTCATGGCCCGCAGCCTCGGTGGCCGTGGGCTGCTCATGCACTCAGGATGGCCTCGGCCCGCCGGACGAGCGCCAGGTCGAACCCCCGGGTGCCGGTGGCGTAGCGCACGGTGGCGGCGGCGACGGCCTGGCCGAGCCGGAGGGCGGCGGCGAGGTCGCGCCCGGTGGTCAGGCCGAGGAGGAAGCCGGCGTGGGCCGCGTCGCCCGCGCCGAGGGTGGGGCCGGTGGCGGGGCCGAGGGCAGCGGCGAGCGGTGCGATATCGATGCGCGCCGCCGGCGGGCCGGGGGGTGGGACCGCCTGCCAGGCCCGGGCGCCGGAGCGGTCGTGCACGTGGAGGATGCCGCGGAATCCTTCCCAGCGGGACGGGTCGATCTGCTCGAACTCGCGGCGGTTCATGGAGACGTAGTCCGGCGCCAGCCCGGCTTCCAGGCAGCGGATGAGGGAAGGGACGTCGATGTCGGCCGCGATGCGGGTGGTGGGGGTGACGGTGCGGAGCGTGCGGATGACGTCGGGGTAGAGGCCGGGGACGCCCAGGGGTACCGAGCCTGCCAGCACGACGAGCCCCTCGGGCGGGTGTCGCCGGAGGGTGCGGAGGACGTGCCGCGCTTCGGCGTCGCTCCACACGAGGCGGGGGCTGAAGTTGAGCAGGTCGGTGCCGGTGCGCTCGTCGACGAGGTGGATGCACCGGCGGTCGGCGACGAGGCCGTCGCGGGGCGGGAGGGGTTCGTAGGCCAGCGTGATCCGGTGCATCTCCTGCCGTTGCAGGGCCCGGACGAACGCCGCGCCCGGGGTGAGGTCGTCGTAGCCGGGCCCGCTCCGCGCGAGGAAGGTGGTCAGCGATACCGGCGGGGGGGGACCGCCGGCGGCGTCGAGGAGGCGGTCGAGGACGCGGGCCACGTTGGTGGCCTTGCCGCCGGCATAGAGGCCCCGCAGGAGGGGCCGCATCTTGGTGTCGTGCCGGGGGATGTCGTGAAAGGTGAGGGTGCCGGCGTCCGGGTCGCGGGCGGCATAACCGGCATGGGGGTCGTGCTCGAGCCCCCAGATCTCGTCGGCGGCGGGGGCGAACTCGAGGATCGTGATCGGGGACACGGAGGCGATGGTCAGCGGACGGGCGTGCCGGCGAACTGCCGCCCGAGGCGGGCACAGAGGCGTTCGAGGTACTGCTGGTCGGTGGCGTCGAAGGCGGCGGGATCGTCCGAGTCGACGTCGAGCACGGCCAGGAGGTCGCCCGCGGGCGTGAGCACCGGCACGACGATCTCGGAGCGGGTGGTCGACGAGCAGGCGATGTGGCCCGGGAAGGCGTCGACGTCCGGGACGAGTTGCGTGCGGCGCTCGCGGGCGGCGGCCCCGCAGACGCCCTTCGAGAACGGAATACGCAGGCATCCGTGCCCGCCCTGATAGGGGCCGATCACGAGCAGATCGTCCGTGACGGCGCGGTAGAAGCCCGTCCAGTGGTAGTACGGAAATGCGTGGTGAAGTTCGCACGCCACGGTTGCCATCGCGGCGATCCAGTCGGTTTCGCCGTCGAGCAGGGCGTCGATCCGGGCCAGCACGTCCTCATAGATGGCGGAGCGGTCCGTGGTAGGTGCGGTGGTGGAGAGGTGGGTCATTGGCAGGTCGGGGAAGCAAGGTTATTCGGTCACCTGCACGCCGCGCCAGAAGGCGACGTGGTCCTTGATCTGTGCGGCGGCGGGCTTGGGATCGGGATAGTACCAGGCGGCGTCCGGGTTGCGTTGCCCGTTCACGACCACGGTGTAATAGTGGGCCACGCCTTTCCAGGGGCACGTCGTCCGCGTGTCGCTCGGTTCAAAGTACGCCCGGTCGATCGATTCCGGTGGGAAATAGTGGTTGCCTTCGACGACCACCGTGTTGTCGCTTTCGGCCAGGACGGCACCGTTCCAGAGGGCTTTCATGGGCTAGGGGGGATGAGGTGAGGAGGATCGTTGAACGTGGGAGAGCGAGGGAGCGTTTCGGCCGGTGAGGTTACCTGACTTTTTCGTACGCGTCGAGTGCCCGTCGCCGGGCCTCGGCGTGGTCCACGATCGGCGCCGGGTACGTCTCCCCGAGCCGGACGCCGGCCTCTTTCAGCACCGAGGCATCGGCTTCCCAGGGCGCGTGGAGGGTTTTGTCCGGCACGTCCTTCAGTTCCGGCACCCATTGTCGGACGTAGGCCCCGTCCGGATCGAAGCGGCGGCCCTGCGCGACGGGGTTGAAGATGCGGAAGAAGGGCTGGGCGTCGGCACCCGAGCCGGCGGACCATTGCCATCCGAGGGTGTTGTTGGCCAGGTCCGCGTCGACGAGCGTATCCCAGAACCACCGGGCACCCTCCTGCCAGGGGATGAGCAGGTCTTTCGTCAGGAATGAGGCCACGATCATCCGCACGCGGTTGTGCATCCATCCCGTGTGCCAGAGTTGCCGCATCCCGGCATCCACGATGGGGAAGCCCGTCCGGCCCCGCTGCCAGCGGCGCAGGGCGTCGGTGTCGTCGCGCCAGGGGAAGGCGTCGAACTTCTCCTGAAGGGGCCGGTCGGTCGTGTGCGGGAAATGATAGAGGAGGTGGTACCCGAACTCGCGCCAGCCCAGCTCGCGGAGGAACGCTTCGCCGGCGTCCTGCGCGCCGGTCTCCGCGATCCGGTTCCGGACGGCGTGCCACACCTGCCGGGGGCTGATCTCGCCGTGGGCCAGGTGAGGGGAGAGGCGCGAGGTGCCGGGGCGGTACGGCCGGTCGCGGCCTTCGGGGTAGGCGGCCAGGGCGTCGTCGAGGAAGGCGGTGAGGCGGGCGCGGGCGCCGTCCTCGCCGGGCGTCCACGTCTCGCGCAGCCCGCCGGCCCAGTCGATCGTGGGCAGGAGGCCCAGGGCGTCGACCGTGAGCGACGCGGGCCATGCGGCAGGAACGTGGTCGGCCGTAAGGTCCGGGGCGGGCAGGGGGGCGGACACCTCCACGGTGGCCTTCATCTTCTTCCAGAACGGCGTGAAGACCCGGTAGGGATCGCCGGCGTTTGTGCGGACGGCATCCGGGTCGTGCAGGATCCGCCCGCCGAACGTGGTCACCGTGATACCCTGACGCCGGAGGCTTTTCGCCAGGTGTTCGTCGCGCCGGCGGAGGGCCGGTTCGTAGCGTGCCGTCCAGTAGACGGCTGTGGCACCGGTCTCGTCGATCAGGGCGCGCAGGGTCTCGGCGGCGGGGCCGCGGCGGAGGATCAGGCGCAGGCCCTTGCCGCGCAGGGCTTCGTCCAGGCGCCGCAGGCTGTGATGGAGCCACCACCGGCGGGCGGCCCCCGGCGGCCACGCGCCGTACTCCTCGGGCGACCAGATGAACACCGGGAGAACGGGTCCGTCCGCGGCGGCCTGACTCAGCGCAGGGTGGTCGGAAAGGCGGAGATCGTCGTGGAACCAGACGATGGTCATGGGCGGGGACGGCTCGGTGGCGGGGGACGGTAGTACGCGCCAGCCCCCGCAGGTTTCATCCTGGCGCGGCGCACCCCGTGCCCATTGCCTTCTCCGAGCGTATCAGCCGGCGGGGTGCCAGGTCGTTTCCGGGTATCCGGCGCTGTGGTTCACCCACCGGGCCACCACGAAGAGCAGGTCGGAGAGGCGGTTCAGGTACGTGATGGTCCGAGGGTTGACGGGTTCGTGGGCCGCCAGGGCGACGGTGCAGCGCTCCGCCCGCCGGCAGACGGTGCGGGCCACGTGGAGCACGGCGGCGGGGCGTGTGCCCGAGGGGAGGATGAAGTGCTGCAGGGGCGGCAGGTCGGCCTCGAACCGGTCGATGTCGGCTTCGAGCGCGGCGATGTGGGATTCGGTCATGCGCGGGACGACCGGGCGGGCATCGGTGGGTGTGGCGAGGTCAGCCCCCAGTTCGAAGAGTTCGGCCTGCACGCGGGCCAGCACGGGGTCGAGGCGGTCGTGCCCCGGCTGGTCCTGGAGCAGGGCACGGGCGAGGCCGAGCGTGCTGTTCGTCTCGTCCACGGTTCCGTAGGCTTCGATGCGCAGGTGATGCTTGGGCACCCGGCCGCCGCCGAAGAGCGCGGTTTCGCCGGTGTCGCCCGTGCGGGTGTAGATCTTCATGAGGTCAGGGTGGGCTGTAGCGGTCGTCTCGGTGAGTTCACGTCGGGGAGCGGGGCGCGGTAGTGGATGTGGAGGATCCCCTCGTCGTCGCGTACCAGTTCGGCGTCCATGCGGAAGACGTCGGCCAGCAGGGAGGTGGTGAGTACGTCCTGCGGTGGACCGGCGGCCGCCAGGTGGCCGCGATCGAGCACGACGAGCCGGTCGGCAAACCGGGCGGCCAGCTCGAGGTCGTGGAAGGCCGCGATCACCGTGTGGCCCTGCCGTACCAGACCATGGACGTGCTGAACGAACTCGAACTGGTGGTGTACGTCGAGGTGGGCGGTGGGCTCGTCGAGCAGGAGGATCTCGGCTTCCTGCACGAGCGCCTGCGCCAGCAGGACCCGCTGTTGCTCGCCCCCGCTGAGGGAGAGCATGGAACGGTGTTCGAACCCGGTCAGGTCCACCCGTGCGAGGGCCTCACGGACGCGCGCGCGGTCGGCCCGGGTGTCGCCTTCCAGCCATCCCTTGTGGGGCGCACGTCCCAGCAGCACGAGCTCCTCGACCGTGAAATCGAACGAGAGGGCGGTGGCCTGCCGCACGAAGGCCAGCCTCCGGGCCAGCTCCCGCGGTCGCCAGGCACGGACGGGCCGCCCGAGCACGTCGAGTGTGCCCGTATAGGGCAAGAGCCCGCCCAGCGTGCGCAGCAGGGTCGTCTTGCCGCTGCCGTTGGGGCCCAGCAAACCCACCCAGGTGCCCGGCTCGAGGGCAAAGCCGAGGTCGTGCAGGATCGGCTTGCCGTCGAGTGCGACGTGCAGGTGCTCTGCGTACACGATGGGCATGGCGGTGTGCAAGGAAGTACCCGGAGTAGCTGCCGTGGAGCATCGACGATCCGGGAACGCGCCGGGGGGCAGCCGGTTCTCCCGGACAACCCACTCCGAATCGACAGGCCGATATGTACCACGCACTACGCCGACTTTCCCTCTGTGTCCTTGTGGCGCTGCTCCTGCCCGGGTGC
This sequence comes from uncultured Rhodothermaceae bacterium, assembly GCA_964552015.1. GTDB lineage: Bacteria > Bacteroidota > Rhodothermia > Rhodothermales > ISCAR-4553 > Rhodocaloribacter. Next base: position 5,232 of record CAZKFR010000001.1, read on the forward strand.
GATAGCCAGCGTGACGCCCAGGAAGAGTTCGTCGCCCGCGCGGAAGGGGCCGCCGAGGGCTTTGTACGGACCGATGCCGCGGGCGCCATCCTCGAAGACGACCCGGACGACTGGCGCACAGCTCCCCTCTTTGCCGGGCGCATCAGCTTCCGTCCCGCCTATCCCAATCCGACAACCGGCGAACCCGTCACCCTTTCGTTTACCACCCTGGAGTTCAACGCCGTCACCGACCGCATGACCCTGCGGTACCGGGATCCGGCCGACCCGCGCCGGCTTCCCCTCCTCGACGAGATCACCAATGCCAGCCAGACCGGCGGCCACGACTTTCGCTTTTCGCCCACACAGATCGGTGTCAAGGGCCTCCACCGTCTCTTCGTCTTCGACGGCTTCGGGGAGCTGGTGACCTACGGGGATGTGATGCTGGAGTGATCCGGCGCACGTTCTTCGAGGGCGGCCAGGTCGTTCGCCAGGGCGACGAAAAAGGCGGGGGCGTCGAAGTGGCGCCGGGCGGCCAGCAGGATGCCGATCTGCTGGACGTGGTCGGCGTCGAGGGTGCCCAGGTAGGTCCCCCAGCGGCTGCGCGAGACGGGCACGAAGCCGTCGTTCTCGCCGTCACGGGCGTAGACCACGTGGTTGAGGGGGATCAGGAGCGGGCTGATGGGCACGTCGGTCCCCTTGCCGGCCCGGCCACCATAGGAGCGGTAGATGACGCCGGGGTGGTCCGGCACGGACGGGTTGAACGTCTCGCAGACGTACTCCGGCGTCAGCTCGGCCACGGCACGGCTGAAGTTGGCCGAGGCTTCTTCCAGGGCCGCCGTGCTGACCCAGTTGGCCAGTCCGGCGATCCATGCGTGGATGCGTTCCGGCTGTTCGAGCACGAAATTGGCCAGCGAGGTGCCGTGATGGGGCGAGGCGATGGTCGTCAGCGAGGAGACCATCGTATGGGCGCCCAGTTCGCTGATGAGGTAGCGGGCGTCGAGCCCGCCCATCGAGTGGGCGATGAGGTGGACGCGGTCGGCACCGGTCTCCTCCAGCACGTGCTCGAGGCGCTCTTTCCACATCCGTGCCCGCACGGGGACCCGCTCGTACGGCGCCACGTTGGGGGCGTAGGCAAGGACGCCGTGCGTTCGCAGGTGCAGCGCCATGGGATGGAGCATGCCGCCCCGGCGGAAGGCGGCCAGCATGCCGAAACCGTGCATCAGGATGACGGGATAGCGTAGCCGGATCAGCGGCGGTTCGGGGAAGGGTTCGAGCGAGGCCCAGCGGCGGATCGCGTTTTCGGTCAGTCGGGCCATGGGCTATGCGGTTGGCGTGGGGTGTTGAGAACGAACTTAAGGCCCGGGGGCCAGAAGGAAAAGCAGGAAGGCCATCACGAGGGGGACGCGCAGGTTGTCGTTGAGCGGGCCGGGCAGGGCCTCGGCCGCGGCCCCGGCGACGACGGCTACGGCCCCGGTGCCCGAGGGCACCCCCAGCCACGTCATGACCCCCAGCCCGGCGACGACGAACGCCAGCGAACCCTCCACCGTACGCAACCCGCCCGGCCAGCGGTGACGACCCAGCCGGCGCCCCACGAGCGCGGCCGCAGCGTCCGCCACCATGAACGTGCCCAGCGCCGTGGCCCCGATCCGGACGGGGAAGAGGAGTGTCAACAGCGTTGCCGAGACGAGGACCCAGGTGGCTCCGTTGACGATCACGGGACCCCCGGGGCCGGCACGTTCCGAGCGGCGCATCAGCGGTCCAAAGCGACGGTCGATCCAGGCATGGAAGGCCGGCGAGCGGCTCCGGAGGACGTCCGCCCCCACGGCCATCGCGGCGAGCGGAGTCAGCACCAGGAGGGCCGTCGTGCGACCGAACCAGGCCATACCCAGCGGTACGAGCAGGGTCAGCAGGTGCAGGCCCTTACGCCCGAGTTCCCCCGTATAGCCAAGGTCTTCGCCCGGCGTGGCGGTCGTGGTGGGATCGGGCGGCAACGGGGAAGGCATGGGATCGCGCGAAACGGGGTACGTCGATGGGGAGCGAGGGATCTCCACGCAAACGGAGGTAGCCGCCCGGTGGGTTCCGTCATCAAACAGATCGACACCGGGACCAGGACGGGGAGGATCCAGAACCACGGCTCCGGGTTAACGAAACCAAACGAAGCCACGAATCATGATTCCTGCAACCTCTGCTTCACCCACCTTCCACCGGGACGGCTATGCGATCGATCCGGTGCACTCCTGCGTTCAGTTCCGGGTGCGGCATCTGGGCTTCAGCCGCGTGACGGGACGCTTCGACCGGTTTACCGGTCGTTTCATGCTGAACCCCGTTTCGCTGGGGAGCCTGCAGGTGGAAGCCCGTATCGAGGCGGCCTCGGTCAATACCGGCGATGCCGAGCGGGATCGCCACCTGCGCTCCAGCGATTTTCTGGATGTCGGGCAGTTTCCCGAGATCGTGTTTCGCAGCACGAAGGTCAGCGCTCTGCGTGTCGATACGTTCACTCTGACCGGTGAACTCGTCCTGCACGGTGTCAGGAAACAGGTCGACCTCGACGTCACCTACCTGGGTGAGGCAACCGATCAGCAGGGGCGGGAGCGTGTGGCGTTCGAGGCACGGACCCGGCTCAACCGCCACGAATTCGGGCTGACCTGGAACAGCGTCCTGGAAACCGGCGGCCTTCTCCTGGGCGACGAGGTGGACATCCTGATCGAGGTGCAGGCCGTGCGGGAACAACCATGACGGCAGAGCAGGGACAAAGCAACATGACGACGTTTGATTTGAGGAGCCTGTCCCCCCGGGACCGGCACAAGCTTTTGACCGGCCTGATCGTGCCGCGTCCCATCGCGTGGGTCACGACCGTCGATGAGGCCGGACGGGTCAATGCGGCTCCGTTCAGCTTCTTCAACATGATGGGCAGCGATCCCCCGGTGGTCGTCCTCGGCCCCGGCGACCGGCCCGGCGGTACCCCCAAGGATACCGCGGAGAACCTCCGGCAGACGCAGGCTTTCGTCGTCCACGTCGTCGACGAGGCATGCGCGGAGAAGATGAACCGGACGGCGGTCGACGTGCCCCCCGGGGTCAGCGAGATCGACGTGGCCGGTCTGACGACGGTGCCCTCGGTGCTCGTGCCGGTACCGCGGCTTTCCGAGGCGCCGGCGGCCATGGAGTGCCGTGTCGTGACCATCCTGCACGTGGGGCGAACCCGTGTCGTCGTTGGCGAGGTCCTGTACCTGCACCTCCGCGATGATCTGGTCGACCCGGAGCGGATGTACGTTCACACCGAGCGCCTGAACGCCATCGGACGCATGCACGGAGGGGGCTGGTACGTCCGCACCCGCGATCTTTTTCGGATGGACCGTATCTCCCAGGACGTGCTCGCTGACGGGGAAGACAGGTAGGCGGCTGGCATGGATATCGAGACCCTCTATCACGTCTGCCGGGACCGGCCCGGTGTGACCGAGGAGACGCCTTTTGGCGAGGATGTGCTGGTGTTCAAGGTCATGGGCAAGATGTTCGCGCTCATGAACGTGGAGGAACACCCTCTGCGTGTGAACCTCAAGTGCGATCCGGCCCGGGCGCTTGAACTGAGGGCCACGTACGCGGCGATCCGACCGGGCTACCACATGAACAAGCGCCACTGGAACACCGTCGTGCTCGACGGTTCGTTGCCTGATGCGCTGGTGAAAGACCTCGTCGATCATTCCTATGAGCTCGTGGTTCGAGGGTTGTCCAGGCGGGATCGGGAGGGGCTGGGAGCGCTATGAGGCTCGACGTGCTGTACCTGGACAACCATTTGCTCGTCGTCAACAAGCCACCTGGCATGCTGGCGCAGGCCGATACGACCGGCGACACGGACGTGGTCACGCTGGGGAAGGCGTACCTCAAAGAGCGTTTCCAGAAGCCGGGCAACGTGTTTCTGGGGCTGGTGCACCGCCTCGATCGTCCGGCGTCGGGTGTGATGGTGCTGGCCCGGACCTCGAAGGCCGCCGCCCGGCTGTCGGAGCAGTTTCGCCGCCATAGCCCCGAGAAGCGCTACCTGGCGCTGGTCGAGGGAGCCTGGGATGGCAACGGCACGGCCGTCGATCACCTGCTCAAGGTGGGGCGGACCGTTCGGGTTGTCCCGGCGACGCATCCGGGGGGGAAGCGAGCCGAGCTGGCGTGGCGTGTGCTCGGGAGCGATGGGCGGGTCAGCCTGGTGGAGGTGCGCCTCACGACGGGCCGCCCGCATCAGATTCGCGTCCAACTGGCCCACCGGGGTCATCCCTTGCTGGGCGACCTGCGCTACGGGGCCCGGCAGCCCTTCGACGGGCGCAACCTGGCGCTGCACAGCTGGTACCTGGGCCTCGAACATCCGACGCGCCGCGTCGCCATGGCCTGGCATGTGCCGCCACCCCCCTCGTGGGGAGCGCGCTTTCAGCCTCAGATCGAACGGCTGCTCGCCACAGCGTGAACGTCCCGCGGCGCCCTCAGGAGAGCCGGTAGGCCTGCACCCCCTCGGCCTGCGCGCGGGCACCGGGCACGACGCAGACGGCGTGCCCGCGGAACGGATCGAGCACCACCGGCAGGTAATTGTAGGTCTCGAACCGCCTGGGCTCACGGCCAAGCCGTTCTGCCAGAGCATGACGAAACGTCTCGTAGGCATCCGGCCCCAGGAGGATGAAACAGGCCTCGTGTCCTGCCTCACTGAGCTGGCGGATACTGTCGTCGATGAAGTCGAGGATCTCGTCGTGCGAGGGGGTATGCTCGTAAAGGGTCATGAGGCGCGGCCGGTCGTTGGTGGGCTCAAGACGCGTCGTGGACGGCCGATACTCTCGTGGAGTTCCTGTAGCGAGCCGCCAGCAGCCCGGGTTAACATGTCGTGAAGTTTGCCGGGATGCTGCGTGAACAGTTCGGGGATTGCAGGAAACTTCAATGTGTCCGAGGAACAGCGGGAAGACGGGATAGGGTTCCACGGGTAGTGGTATCGGTCCGGTGGCTGTACCTGAACGTCTGAGCCCTTCGAAGCATCCATTATGACCCCTCGCGATTTCCTGCAGCGCTATCGTTTCGATGCCCGGATGATCACGGGGCGTTTCTATGCGCACGAGCCGCTGTTGGTGGAGCAGGGAGATCGGGTGGGGGTCGTGCTGCTGTATCCGGGAGGGCCCGGCATACCGGAGGACGTTGCCTCGTTCCTCTACGGCGTGCTCATGGATCCGGCGGTCGTCGATCTGCCCCTGGGCCGGCGCCTGCGCCCGGTGGTGTGCCGGACACTTTCTTCGCTCCTGGCCAAGCGTATCGGTCGCGAATACGAGGCGATCGGAGGGCGCTCGCCCATCAACCGCCTCACGCGGGAACAGGCCGTGGCGCTGGAGACCCGGTTGAACCTCCGGTATGGAAAGGCCACCGGCGTTTCGTTTCACGCGTACCCGGCGGCACGATACGGGCACCCTTCCTTTGAAGTGGTGGCCATGCAGATGGAGTCCGACGGGATCGATAAGGTCGTCCTGTTGCCACTCTATCCCCAGTACGCGAAAATGACCACCGGCTCGGCGCTCTGCTACTGGTGGACGCTCGAACAGGCCGGGGAGATACCTTCCTGGCCGACCACGTTCGCCTTCGAGTATGCCGCGCATCCCAAGTACGTACAGGCGCTGAGTGAGCGGATCGACGAGGCGTTGCAGCGGTTCCCGCGCGCGGTCCGGTCGGACGTGCACCTGGTTTTCACGGCGCTGGCCACGCCGATGCGTGAGATGACCGTGCACCGTGACCCGTACTGTTGCCTGGTGCACAGCACGGTCGACCGGGTCATGGCGCACCGGGGGCACGACCTGCCCTTCCACGTCACGTTCCAGAGCATGGCCGGCCTGGCCGAATGGCTCGCACCGGAGACCGAGGAGACGGTGGTCGAACTGGCGCGTCAGGGGGCCCGGGCCGTGTTGATGGTACCCGTATCGTTCGTGTCGGACCGGCTGGAAACGGTCTATCGGCTGGACGTCCGACTCCGCGAGAAGGCGGAGCAGCGGGGGCTGGTGCATTTCGAGGTGACCTCCGGTCTGAACTGTCACCCGCTCTTCATCGAGGCCCTGTCGGAGGTCGTGCTCTCCCAGATCCGCTGGCCCGAGTCCGTGGCCGGGGTCGGCGATGGGGTTGCCCCCTATGCCATCTGTCCGGTGGGGCGGGCCGGCGTGTACGCCGCCGCGGAGCGCCAGGTGCGGTGTACGCGGTGCCCGATGATTGCCGAGGCGGCCCGCTGGGAAGAGCGTCCCGGCGAGGCCGGTTGGCCCGGTCCCGCTCCCAAACTGCGGAACGGGCCGACATGGCCCTCCGGGACGGCGCCTCAGCCGGAAAAATAACCCTCGAGTTCCTTCAGGATATCCGGGGTCGTTTCCGTGTCCTTGACGATGCGGCCCCCGTCGAGGACCACGATCCGGCGGCACACGTCCGTGACATGGGTCAGGTCGTGGCTCGAAAGGAGAATGGTCGTTCCGTAGGCGGCGTGCAGGTCCCGGAGGAGCTTCCTCAGGCGGAGCTGCGAAGGGGGATCGAGGTTGGCGAAGGGCTCATCAAGAATCAGCAGGCGGGGCCGCACGAACATGGCCGCGATGATCCCGATCTTTTTGGCATTGCCCAGCGAGAGGTCGCGGAGGAGTCGGGTCGTCTTCCCGAAGGGCTCATCCGGGTAAAACGATTGAAAGGGGCGGAGCGCCTGCCGGGTCTGCTCGGAGGTGAAGCCGTAGAGGGAGCCGATGAAGTCGAAGTATTCGTCGGCCGTGAGGAAGTCGATGAGAAAGGTTGCGTCGAGGTACGAGCCCGTGTGTTTTTTCCACGCATCGGTCCGTCGTACGGACAGGCCACCCAGTTGCACGTCGCCCGTGCTCGGGTCCAGCAAGTCGAGCAACAGACGCAAGAACGTGGATTTACCGGCCCCGTTGCTGCCGACCAGTCCCACGATCGCGCCGGCCCCCACATGGAACGCAGGTACGTCGAGCACGGTCCGGTGCCCGTAGGTCTTCGTCAGGTGCTGGACGTCGATCGTCATGGCGGTTCAACGGTGTCGGCGTCGCCGGAAGCCTTCGGCCATGCCACGGCGCCTCCGGGCGAACAGGTGGGTGAACAGCGTGATCCAGAGGGGGGTGGCAAGCAGGCTCACGAGGCCGGCTCCTCCCAGCCAGAGCAGGCCCGTCGCCGGGGCGTCACGCATGACGAGCAGGAGCACCGAGGGGGGGACGGCCGTGGGGAAGAACCACAGCCAGTGGGCTGCCGAGAAGCCTTCGTAGTTGAAGAAGGCCCCGCTCCGGGACACGTCGACGTACTGCCGGTTGCGCAGCGCCAGGAAGAGCACCAGCACCGTCGTGATGCCGGCGTTGTAGAACAGGAAGGCCACGTGCAGGGGTACGAGGGCCGGTTTGAGCCAGAGGAAGAGCGGGGCACTGAGCAGGAAAAGGACCAGACACGAGCCCTGAAGCAGGAGCATTTTGGCCGTGATCGTACGACGGGGTGCCAGTGGACGCACCAGAAGGCCGTCGAAGAAACTGCTTTCCCAGCTGAACATGAGCTGGCCGTAGTTGAGCACGAACCCGCCCGAGGCAAAGAGGCCTATGACGCCGCCGAGGATGACCTCGCCCCGGGTAAAGGGGCTTGCCAGGAGAAAGATCAGGTAGAGGGTGGAGAACAGCAGGGAGATCAACAGGTAGTGCCGCGGCCTCCGGTTCCGAACGATGAGCCGGAGTTCGAGCAGCACGAGCGGACTGTACGCGCCACGACGGAGGAAGCGAGGTAGGCTCCAGCGTCGTGTGGAGGCCGGTATCTCTTCGGCCCGGCGCAACTGCTTCAGCAGGAGATGACCCGAGGCCAGCGTGGTCCAGACCGGAAGGAGCAGCACGAGCAGCAGGGTCGATATCTGTGTCTGCAGGAGGGTGTCAAACAGGTGGGCCGAGTAGGTCTGCACGTAGCGCGTGCCCGCCAGGTCATCTACGTAGACGAGGGCCGTCAGCAATGCCAGGAAAAAGAGGAAAGACCGCTCGTGACGCGCCAGCAGGGTCCGACATACCAGGTTGGCGAAGTTGGCGGCAACGAGTAGCATGACGATGCCCGTGAGCCAGGCCAGCGCGCCGGGAAGCGGGTACACGCCGAGGACGTGGCGGGACCAGAATGGAAGGAGGAAGACCAGAGGGCCGATGTTGTGGAGGCTCAGCAGGGAAGTGGCCTGAAAAAAGCGGATCAGGTGGCTTCTGGCCACCGGCAGGTGGAGGTAAGGGCGGAGGTAGCGGGCCGGGGTCCGCTGGAAGAGGAAACGGAGACCGAAGAGGCCCAGAAAGACGGGGAGCAGAAAACGGTTGATCAGCGCGGCCGGCTCGACGCCAGGCTGGATCAGGATGGAGAACCGATCGAAGAACCACCCGGTGGTCACCAGGATGAAACCCAGACAGAGACTCATGATGCCCAGGAAGATCCAGACGAACAGATGTTGCCGGGCACGCAATTCACGTACATAGACCCGCCACTGATTCCTCAAAAGCAGGCCGTACGTTGCGATTTCCGCCGTTCTGTTCGTCATGGGCATGCCGGGGGGGGGCAAGAGGGTCCTTGTTCAGGGCGCGGGCTGTGCGGTCCCTCGGAGCCAGATGCAAGGATCGGGCCCGCAGAGCAGGCAGCCTGAACCTGAAACAGGTGCCAGATCGGGCACGCCCTGAGGCTGCGAACGATGTACGGGCCCTCAAGGCTGCGAGGACGATCCGTCGAACGCATGCAGGAAATAGCCCGCATAGGCATATCGGGTCAGGTCTCGGTCAACCGACACCTCCGGGCAATAGACGCCACGCAGGTCGTCGCGGGCAAAGAGGGGCCGCGTGTGCCGGCAGAGGACCGGATCGAACAGGCGGCACGGCCCGTCGTGATGGATGTGAATCCAGGCATGGCCGGCGAACGTGTTGTTCCCGGAACGACACCGGCCCGTCACGAACTCCGCTTCGAACCCCAGTTCGAGGAGTTTGCGCCAGGTCCAGAGGGCAAAGTCCTCGCAGTCGCCCTGCCGGATTTGCTCGAACGTGAGCGGGTGTTGCCAGTAGTCCGCGCTCAGGAAAAGGTCCGGATCGCGGCGGTACTGGCAGTCCCTGAGCCAGCTCAGCAGGTCGTCCAGGGTATGGACGCGTACGCGGCTCGTGCCGGTCAGGTACCAGGCAAAGTCATGGGTAGCGCCGGCCCCGTAGCATGCCAGGGGGACGTCGAGGGGGAACCGTTGCCAGGGATCCCGCAGGGATACCGTGCGCAGGAGTACCCGTGTGAGCGGCCGGGAGACGCGTCGGAAGAGGTTCTGCAACATAGGCCGTGGAAGGTGACGGAGCGGAGCCGGGTGGCTCTACGGAATCGCCGGTCACAGGATGCAGGACGATCTCGCCAGGGACCGCGTCGGGCCGGGGGGCGGGGGCACGGGCCGGGCCCCCGGCCCCGACCGCGCACGTGTCACTTCACGACGACGATCTGAATCTCGTCCCGATACGCATCACCTTCCAGGGCGATGTGGGCGCCATCGGCCAGCTGGAGGCGTAGCGTGTGGGGCCCGGCCGGCAGTTCGAGCGTCGCTTCAGCGGCGCCCGTGCCGTAATGCCGGTGCAGCGAGTCGTTCGGGATCACCTGGCCGGGGGCGATGAAGTCGGTGTCGATCAGGATATGCAGGTGCCCGGTGCCTTCTTCCATGGTCCCGGCCGGGGCGAGCCGGACTCCTTCAACGCCCATCTGAATGGTCACGGGAGAACGGACGGTGTCGCCATCGACCGGTGTGATGAAGTAAACACGGACCGTGTCGGCGGCCGCCGGCGTTTCCGGCGACGAGGCTTCCTGGCGGCAGGCCGCCGAGAACAGGCTGATGGCTGCGAGCAGGGGAAGGACGAACTTCATGGTAAGGCGGTGGTGGGATTCGACAATCGTTAGCGGTCCCGAATATACAACGTTGCCAGATTTTTTCATCTCGATCCGCGGCCTGAAACGCCCTTGCACATTTTTCGCGGTGTCCGAAACGACGGCGTCCTATCTTCCGACGAGTTTTTCCACCCTTCGGTCCACCCTTCGGGAGCGTTTCCTTGCCTGCGTCGCGTACCATCGTGCACCTACGTGCGGAGCAACTCGGGCACCGGTATGGCCGCCGCATCCTGTTCCGTCGCCTCGACCTGGAACTCCGCGGGGGGACGATCCTGGCCGTGACGGGGGCCAACGGTTCGGGCAAGTCGACGCTGATCCGGATTCTGGCCGGGTTGCTGACGCCCTCGCGCGGGAAGGTGGTGCTGACCCTGGACGGGCGCTCCGTCCCGGTCGACGAGCGTCCGTTTCATGTCGGCCTCGTGGCGCCCTACTTGAACGTGTATGATGCGTTTTCGGCGCGGGAAAACCTGGCCTTCGTGGCGCGTGCGAGGCGGCTCCCCGATGCACGGCGGCGCATCGATGCCGTGCTGGAGCGCGTGCAACTGGGGGGACGGGGCGATGATCTGGTGGCTACCTATTCGTCCGGGATGAAGCAGCGGGTGCGTTTTGCCGTGGCCCTGCTCGCCAGCCCCAGCCTGTTGCTGCTCGATGAGCCGACGTCTAACCTGGATGCGCCGGGGCGGGCCATGGTGGCGCAATTGATCGACGAGGCACGGAGGGAGGGGCGAGCCGTGGTCGTGGCCACGAACGACCCGGACGAAGCCGCCCGTTGCGACCGGCGCCTGTGCGTAGAAGATTATGGCTGAGCCGGTCAGGCCAGTGCCAGCGTGGCCAGAAACAGGGTGGTGCCGGGGGCTTCACGCAGGCACTGGGCCGCCGCGGCGACCGTTGCGCCCGTCGTGAGGACATCGTCGACGAGCAGCAGGGGACGTCCCGCCACGGCTTCGGCATCCACGAGCGTGAAGGCGCCGTCGACGTTGGCCCACCGGTCGGTGCGATTCAGGCGGGTCTGGGAGCGGGTGGCGCGGGAGCGCCGGAGGAGGTCGGTGCGGCAGGGTACGCGGAGCGCGGCGGCGACGCCCAGGGCCAGTTCGGCGCTCTGGTTGTAGCCGCGCTCCAGGTAACGCGTGCGGTGAAGGGGAACGGGGAGCACAAGGATCCCGGGCGGCAGGACGAGGCCGCTCCGGGGCAGGGCATGGCCCATGAACTGACCCAGCGCCCGGGCCAGAAAAGGCCGGTTACCGTACTTGATCGTGTGCTGGATACGTTGCAACCGGCCACCCCGGTCGAAGCGCCACAGGGAAAAGGCGCCTTCGAAAACGCCCCGGGCTGCCGGCAGGCGGTCGAGGCGGTCCCGTACCTCGTCCAGGGACACGCGGGGGAGATGCCGCCGGCATGCACCGCACACCGGCAGGTGCGGGGTGGACAGCCGCGCTCCGCACCCGGGGCAGCACGCCGGGGCGAGGAGATCCAGGAGCGCGCTCGCTAGCCAACGCCCCCCTCGCTTCATCGCAGACCGGTGACCGTGCCCGAACATGGGATGGAAATGGGATGAAAATGCCGCACCGTCCCGGGGGTTTACGACGGAAGCAGGCAAAATTCGTATACTTTCACCGCCGGTGTGGGCGATGATTCGGGGTGTTCCCTTAATGTACTACAGCAGCGAGGAATACGCATGGCTACACGCAAACGCAGGGGTATGCTCATCAAAAACACGAACCCCCGGCCCGTGGTCATCGAAATGAAGACCCGGACGCTGCGGATCGGACCCGGCGAAGAACGCCTGGTCACGGCCGAGGAAGTCCGGGACCCCGATCTGCGGGAAAAATTGCAGGTCCGGGCCGTGTCCATCGTACGTCCCTCCCTGCCGGAAGAAGAAGAGGCGTTGCTGCAGGAACTGGCGGCCGCGCGGCAGGAGAAGGCCGGCGACGACATCGGGACGGAACCGGACACTCGCTCGTGAGGGCCTTGCCTTGACCCCCGCTGTTATGAACGTACTCGCGCTCGAACCCTGGTACGGAGGTTCCCATCGCAACTTCCTCGACGGCCTGGTCAAGCACAGCCGGCACGAGGTGGTCCCCATCACGATGACGCCCCGCTTCTGGAAGTGGCGGATGCAGGGGGGCGCCGTGACGATGGCGCGGAAGGCGCTGCAGGTGCTGGAGCAGGGTTTCCGCCCGGAGGTCCTCCTCGCCACCGATATGGTGAACCTCCCGGCCTTTCTGGCGCTCACGCGTCCCCATTTCGACCAGATCCCCGTCATCTTCTACCTGCACGAGAACCAGCTCACGTATCCGCTCCCGGAAGGACAACAACGTGACGAGACGTACGGCTACATCAACTACCTCTCGTGCCTGGCGGCCGACCGGGTCGTCTTCAACTCGCGCTTCCACTACGAGGAGTTCATGGAGGCGCTCCCGGTCCTTCTGCGGCGGTTCCCGGATTACACCCACCTCGACACCGTCCGGGAGATCCGGGAGAAAAGCATGGTCATCCACCTGGGCTTGGACCTGGCGGCCCACGATGCCTTTCGCGCGGATTATCCGCCGCATGCCTGGGGCCCCGGCATGAAGCCGCCCATCATCCTGTGGAATCAGCGCTGGGAGTACGACAAGAATCCGGAGGCCTTCTTCCGCCTGATGAACCGCCTCGACGACGCCGGCCATCCGTTCCGCCTGATCCTGGCCGGGGAGCATTTCGAGGAGCAGCCCCGGGAGTTCGAGCAGGCCTTCGAGCGGTACGCCGAACGCATCCTGCATTACGGCTATGCCGAGGACTTCGAAGAGTACAGCCGCCTCCTGCATCGTGCCGATATCGTCGTATCGACGGCACACCACGAGTTTTTCGGCATCTCGATCCTCGAAGCCATCTATTGCGGGTGTCATCCGCTCCTGCCCAACCGCCTGAGCTATCCCGAACTGATACCCGAATCGCTCCACCGGCCTCTGCTCCACGCCCCCATTCTGTACGACGACGAGGAAGACCTCTACCGCATCCTCTCGGCGATCCTGCGGGGGGAAGAACGACCGCTGCCGGTCTCGACGCTGCGGGAGATCCCGCGCCCGCTCGACTGGCGCACGCACGTACACGTCTACGACGATCTCGTGGAGGAAGTCGCCGGACGAGCGGTGCCGGTGGCCTGATCAGGCCTCGGCGCGGAACACCTCGGTGACGGTCTGCCGGAGCTGGGGCAGCGTGAAGGGTTTGGCCAGGTACTCGTCGAACCCGGCCTCGAGGAAATGCTCACGTTCGCCGGTCATGGCATAGGCCGTCACGGCAATGACCGGCGTGTGCCGGTAGGCGTCGAGTTGACGCAGCGCATGCAGGACATCGACACCGTTGCGTTCGCGGCCCAGGTTGATGTCCATGAGAACGAGGTCAAAGGGATGCCGGGAGGCAAGTGCGAGCGCGTCGTCCTCGTTCTGGGCGGTTTCGATGATCGTGCACCCCTCGACCCGGGAAAGGTACCTCCGCATCAGAAAGAGGATGTCTTCATTGTCATCGACGATCAACACCGAAAACGGGGCGACCGTTCGGGCAGCGACCGCCTCGCTCCGCAGCGTACCGGATGCGCCGGCCTGGATCGGGAATACCAGGGTGAAGGTGCTCCCTTCGCCCTTCGTGCTCTCAACGGAGATCGTACCGCCCATCAGATCGACCAGGTTCTTGGCCAGGGTCAGGCCCAGCCCGAGCCCTTCGTACAGGCGCGACATCCCGCTGCTCTCCTGGGCGAAGGCGACGAACAAGTTCTTTAAAAAGGGGCGGCTCATCCCGATGCCCTGGTCGATGACCTGTATGATCGCCGTGTTGTTCGGTCCCTTGCCCACCACGACGATAGATCCCTTTTCGCTGAATTTGATGGCATTGTCGAGGAGCTGGATCAGCACCCGGTGCATGAGGTTGCCATCCAGGTAAACGAGAAGGGGGTCTTCGGGGACCACCACGTCGAGTTCCAGGCCTTTGTCTTCGGCAAAGGGCCTGACCTGATCCACGGCCTTGCGAATGATGTCGCGCACGTCGAGGTCTTCACATTCAGGCTCCAGCGATCCGGCCTCCAGCATAGAGAAATCGAGGATGTTGTTGAAGGTATGCAGGAGCCTCATGCCGCTGCGCTCGATGAAGTCGAGATAGGACGGGTTTGCATCCGGGAACTGGTCGCGCATCAGTTCCGAAAAGCCGATGATGGAGGCCAGCGGGGTGCGGATTTCATGGCTCAGGTTATCCAGGAACGCGGACTTGAGGCGGTTCATCCGATCTGCCTCTTCATGGGCGCGCACCATCTCCAGGCGGCTGTAGCGGTTCTCGATGGCCAGCGAGACGATGTTCACGATCGCCTGCAGGAAAACCTGGTCCTCCTGCGAGAAGGCTTCGGCTTTGGCATGATAGACCCCGAGCACGCCATAGGGCCTGTCCTCGGACAGGCGGATGGCCGCGGCCAGGCCACTCTGCGGTCCCGCCCCGGGCAGGGCCGCCTGCGCGAGACGCTGGTCCTTGGCGAAGTTGTGCACAAGGACGGGCGCCGTGGACTGGAAGGCGAGCCCGGCTTCGTCATCGGTTCCGACCGGGAGGGCTTCGGGCAGAGGAACGGTCCACCCGGCCGACGAATGAAGTAAGAACTGTCGGGATTCGTCTTCATACTCGAGGATATAGGCATGGGAAGCCCCCAGACACGTCTTTAAAGCGCTGAGGCACGAAGGGAAGAACTCCTCGAGGGCGGGTGTCGAAAGGGCGTCGAGGCTGACCTGGGCCAGGGTCGTCTGGTACCCGTTGGTACGCAGAAGGCTCTGCTGGGCCTGCAGGTCCAGCGTGATGTCCTGTGCGGTGATCAGGATGCCTTGCATGGCCGGGTCCTCGATGAGGTTGGTGAGGGTGGCTTCCAGGTACCGGGTTGGTTCTTCCGTACCGGACCAGCGGAAGTTGACGACCTCGGAGGTACCCGGGGGAGCAGCGCGCAGGCGTTCGAACGCCCTGCGAACCGCGGGAAGATCGTCGTGATGAATCAGGTCGAAGACCGAAATGTTGTCGGTCGGGAAGGACTTCGGTTGGTCCAGTGTAGGGCTGTAGAGGCTCAGCCGGTTGAGCTGGCCATCTTCCCCGGCGAGGGCCGTCAGGGTGGGTGACGTTTGCCAGAGATCGCCGTGGATCGTACGGCCCGGGTTCGGCGGTTCGGTGTGCGCAAGGGCTTTTTTCGTACGTCGTCTGGCGCAGCGAGTGAGCCAGTATGCACAGAGAGCGTCGGTCGTGCGGAACGTGAGACGGGATCCTGTCCGGTACCTACGAGACATGAAACGCGGCCCTGGTTGAGCATGGAAACGAGGCGAGGGGGAAGGCCGCGGTGTACGGACGGCCGGTACGAAAGATGCTACCCGGAAAGGCCCCGACGTCCAGAGAGGCGATGGGGTACGCGTCGGGCCTGCAGGAGAGACAGACACCGGTCACGCGGTGGTGTCCTTCGCGGTACGCATGGCCACTGGCAGAGTACGTACGGGTCAGATCGAAAGAAGCTCGTCTGACGTGTTAACGGTGCAGGGGGTGGCGCGAGGGGGATGGGTACAGACCTGCCAGAGGATGGCCAGATAATAACACCCGGCCCTGTATAAGTTCAAGTTGCCAATCCTTTCGTAAAGAAAATGGGTCTCCTGCCTATTCGGTAACCGGAAGGGGTGCGCCCGAAGACGCGGGTAAGCCCGGGGTCGGCATGGAGGGCAGGCGGATGGGACCCTGGCCGTCGGCCTGTGCCATGGCCGGGTTGCGGTAGACCAGAATGTTGTCCACGATGGGTTCCGTTTCGTGGTAGGTGTGCAGGCGGGCGATGAGGTGTTCGTCGAGTAACTGGTTTTTTTCGAGCAGCAGCAGGCCCCGGATGGAGCGCAGGTCGCGAGCCAGGACCATGCCGGGACGCAGGTCGAACAGACCTACTTCCACTTCGATGGCATGGTTGACGGGATGGTCGTCGTGCTGGAGGCTGGTCGCGAGAATGTCGACGAGGGAAGGATCGAACAGCGTCGGTGTGTTGTCGCGCAGGTACAGGAGTGCCTTCTCGGGCGTGGATCGATGAAACGTGCCCTGTTCATTGAGGGCGTTGTCGAAAGCATCGGCGACCGCGATGATGCGTGCGCCCAGCGGAATCTGGTTGCCCTGGAAGCGTTTTGGAAAGCCGCTGCCATCGAAGTGTTCGTGATGATGGCGGACGTAGCGGGCGGCTTCTTCCAGGCCGGGTATCATCTCGATGAGCGAGGCGCCCCGGGGCGCATGGGTCAACAACACGGCCCGATCATGTGCTTTGAGTTGTGCGTAGGGCTTCTTGAGCAGGTTGGGGTCCATCGTGATCTTGCCGATGTCGTGCAGCTTGGCGGCGACCTCGAGCTGAAAGAGCTGATCGCCAGTGAACCCCAGTTTTTCCCCGATCATGACGGCCAGCGCCGTGACGCGCTTGGCGTGTTTACCCAGGGCCGGGGAATGCATGTCGGCCAGGTGCGCCAGTACCTCGATGGTGCCCCGGAAGCTACGTGAGAGGGCCTGGTTGAGTTCGGTCACCTGCCGCGTCCGCTCCAGGACTTTCTCCCGCAGTGTCTTGTTGAAGGCTTCCAGTTTACGGTTCTGCTCTTCAGTCAGGGCCAGCAGGCGACGGTTCTCGCTGACCAGGTGGTTCTGTTCGACCGCCTGATGGATCGTCGCCAGGACCTCCTCGTCGTTCCAGGGTTTGGTCAGAAAACGAAAGACCGCCCCCTCGTTGATGGCACGGATGACCGACTGCATATCGGCATAGCCCGTAAGGAGGATGCGCACCGTGTCCGGCGCTTTTTCGCGGGCCCTGGCCAGGAAGGTGGTGCCTTCCATGGTAGGCATGCGCTGATCCGATACGATGACGGCGAAGGTCGCCTGCTCGAGGTGTTCGAGCGCTTCCTCGGGTGAAGTCGTCGCCGTGACGTCGTAGCGCTTGCGCAGCAGGCGTTGGAGCGACCGCAGGATGTTCTCCTCATCGTCGAGAAGCAACACCCGGGGGCGTTCACGGGGTTCTTCGGGAACGGGGATCGAGGTTGACATGGCTCAAGGGGTGGGGCTCGTGATGAACAGAAACACGTGCCGGAGCGGGCTTCCTTCGGGCAGGGAGATGGCTTCCAGGCGCGGGCAGGAGGGCGCGAGGGCTTCGTGCGGGTCCCGGCCTTCAGCCGGCGCGGGATTCTCGACACCGGTCCGGGCGGCGTGCAGCCAGGCTTCCGGAAGGGTCGAGGCAGCCGGGTTGGCAAGGACCACCTCGCCCGAGGCATCGAGTCCCAGTGCCGGAACCGGCAGGAGGTCCAACAGCGCTTTCAGGGCTTCCTCATACGAGGCGCAACGTGCGGAGAGTGTGTGGCACTCCTGGCGGACCTTCTCCAGTTCGGTCTTGAAGATGCCGGGCAGATAGAGCTTGGCCCGGCGCGTCTCCCATCGGGAGAAAGCCGCCCGCAAGGTGGCACGCAGATCGTCGTCGTCCCAGGGTTTGGGGAGAAAACGAAACACCTCGGCCTCGTTGATGGCTTCCACCAGTGCGGGAGGTTCGGCATAGCCGGAAAGCATGATGCGTATGGTTTCGGGGTGGTGTTGCTTGATGCGAGCCAGCAGACGTGTGCCCGGTTCGTCGGGCATACGCTGGTCGCAGAGCACCACCTGCACCGGGTCGCGGGCCATGATGGCCAGGGCGGTAGCGGCATCCTGCGCCGTCAGGACGCGATAGGGTTCTTTCCGCAGCACCCGTTGGAGCGCCCGGAGCACCTCGGCTTCGTCGTCGATACAGAGCAGGTTACGAGGCTGATGCATGGCGGGAAAGGGGTAGGTAGATAGTAAAGGCCGTCCCTTCTCCGACCGTACTCTCCACTTCAATGCGGCCATGATGTTGTTGGATAATGCCATACGATATCGAAAGACCCAGGCCGGTACCCTTCCCGACGGGCTTCGTCGTAAAGAACGGGGTAAACAGTTTCGGGATGTTTTCCGGTGGGATGCCGACCCCGGTGTCGGCGATGCGAATGATGATTTCCTCGTCGGAGGCCTTCGTCTCGATGGTGATGACGCCGTGGTCCGGAATGGCCTGGGCAGCGTTCAGGAGCAGGTTCATGAAGACCTGGTTGAGCTTGCCGGGATAGCAGGGGATCGGGGGGAGGGGGTTCAGGTGGGTTTCCACCGTACAATGGTATTTCAACTCGTTCCAGATGACGCGCAGCGTGGCTTCGATATTTTCATTGATGTCCGCCAGTTGCATCTCGGCCTCGTCGATCCGTGCAAAGCTCTTGAGGCCCTGGACGATCTCTTTGACGCGATGGAGACCGGTAATGGACTCGGCCACGAGCATGTCGATGTCGTGGCGGATGTAGGTGAGGTCTTCTTCGGCGTCCAGGTCGCGGATGGCCTGGAGGAGACGCCGCTGGTCCGGTAGCACGGGCTCGGGCAGGGAGGAGGCCAGTTCGGCGTAGAGGTCGATGAGCCGGTGGTAGGTTTCGATGTAATTGTGCAACGTATTCAGGTTGCTCGTTACGAAGCCGACCGGGTTGTTGATCTCGTGCGCCACCCCGGCTGCGAGTTGACCCAGGGAGGCCATTTTTTCAGCCTGTACGAGCTGGGCCTGGCTTTCCTTGAGCTTCCGGTTGGCGTCCTCGAGCTGGCGGAGGGCTTCTTCGGCCTGCCGGCGGGCTTCTTCCAGTTCGTGGATGGTCAGGCTCAACTGGTTGGCCTGTTCTTCATAGGCAGCCGACTTGGCCTCCAGGTCGGCCGCATAGAAGATCAGGTCGGCTTCGGTCTGTTTGCGTTCGGTGATGTCACGCAGCATGACGGCAACGCCGTCGGTCCAGGGAACGATCTGTTCGTAATACCAGCCAGGACTCGGAAAGGCATCGGACATCCAGCGTTCCTGTTCCTTCGGCATACCCTGGTCGAAAACGTCCCGGTAGGCGGCCAGGAGGCCTTCTTCCTCAAAGACCGGAAAGACCTGGCTCAGGGGCTGATTACGTACGCCTTCCCGGGAAACGCCCAGCAGTTGTTCCGCGCGCCGGTTCAGGTTCAGGAGGGTGAAATCCTGGACCTGCCCGGCTTCGTCTCGGAGGCACGAAAGGAGCATGAAGGCGTCGAGCATGCCTTCCATCGTGGCCATGAACATCTCCTGGCTTCTGCGTAGGGCCTGCTCGGCCTTGCAGCGCTCGGTGATGTCTTCAGAAATCCCCAGCAGATAGAGCGGACGTCCAGAGGGGTCGAAAATGGGGATTTTCTGGGTGTGCAGGATGCGTTCCCCATCGCGCGTGTGGATGCGCTCTTCGGGGATGTCGACGAGTTTTCCCGTGGTCAGCACCTCCCGGTCTTTCGCCGTGAAGGCGTCGGCCTCCTCGGCCGGGAAGAAGTCGTGGTCGCACTTGCCGATCATTTCACGGCGCGGGATCCCGAGGATCGCTTCGGCGGCCCGGTTCAGGCGAAGGAAACGGAGGGTTTCGGCATCCTTGACGAAGATCTTGACGGGGATGTGCTCGAAGATGCTCTCCAGGAAACGGAGTTCGGTTCGGAGGGCGGCCTCGCTCAACCGCTGTTCGGTCACGTTGTGGACGAGGCCCAGGACGCACCCTTCGGGCAGGTGGGGGGTCGGGCTCGTCGCAGCCATGCGAACCTCCAGGTAAAGACGATGGCCCCAGGGGTGCGGGAGCGAGAGTTCCTGTTCGAGGAGGTCCAGGTCCCCTGACGCCAGACGCTCCAGAGCATCTCGGAGCGGTTCGCGGCCGGGCGGAGCCACCAGGTCCGGCAGGGCCTTGCCCAGGACACCCTCGGCCGTCCGGCCCAGGAGGTCCAGAAACGGAGGATTGACGTCCTCGAGGATACCTTCCGGGAGGCGGATGAGGAAGGCGGCACAGGGAATCAGCGTCAGCAGGTCGGTCGGGTGCCTTCCTCGCTGGCGTTGGCGGCTGCGTGGCCTGCCGGCCTGCCGTCCTGTCGTGCCAGGGTTGTTCGTGGAACTACGCATGGGGTGTGCCGGGGTGTCCACGAGGAACGGGTGCGGGAGGATCTCACCTCGAGCCTCGGATGAGATCACAGGCGGATGCAGGCAGGGAAAGGGGGACCGGCCACGTGCAGGGGTAGCCAACGTCAGTATCGGAGACTATATCCCAACCTTAACCCCGGCGCCCCGGGGCTCCCGGCAGGGTGAAAAGGAAAAGGCGTGGGGGATGTCGCCATGCCCCACGCCTTTCGGGTCCGACCACCGGGGAGATCGCTACCCCATGTTTTCCACGAGTGCTTCGCCGAAGGCACTCGTCGAGAGTAGCGTGGCCCCGTCCATGAGCCGGTGGAAGTCGTAGGTCACGCGTTTCTGGGCGATGGTCTTTTCCATCGCGTGGATGATCAAATCGGCGGCCTCGGTCCAGCCCAGGTAGCGGAACATCATTTCGCCCGAGAGGATGACCGAACTGGGGTTGACCTTGTCCTGTCCGGCATACTTGGGGGCCGTACCGTGGGTCGCTTCGAAGATGGCGGCGCCGGTGTCGTAGTTGATGTTGGCGCCCGGTGCAATCCCGATGCCGCCCACCTGAGCCGCCAGCGCATCGGAGATGTAGTCGCCGTTGAGGTTCATCGTGGCGATGACATCGTACTCGGCCGGGCGGGTCAGGATCTGCTGCAGGAAGGCGTCGGCGATGACGTCTTTGATGACGAGCTGGCGCCCGTCGTCGAGCGGGATGACCTGCCAGGGGCCGCCGTCGAGGTCGCGGGCCCCGAACTCGTCACGGGCGACCTGGTAGCCCCAGTCGCGGAAGGCCCCTTCGGTGAACTTCATGATGTTGCCCTTGTGGACGAGCGTGACGCTCTGACGTCCTTCGGCGATGGCATACCGAATGGCAGCCCGTACGAGGCGCGCCGTGCCTTCCTGCGAGACGGGTTTGAGCCCGATGCCGCTCGACCCCGGGAAGCGGATTTTGGCGTACTGCTCCGGGAAGGCCTCTTCGAAGAGCTGCAGGAACCGGGTGTTCTCGGGCGTGCCGGCTTTGAACTCGATGCCCGCGTAGATGTCTTCCGTGTTCTCGCGGAAGATGACCATGTCGACCTGTTCGGGGTGGCGCACCGGGGAGGGTACACCTTCGAAATACCGGACGGGTCGGACGCAGGCGTACAGGTCGAGCTTCTGCCGGAGGGCTACGTTGAGGGAGCGGATGCCCCCGCCGACGGGCGTCGTCAGCGGGCCCTTGATGGCGACGAGGTGGTGGGCAATGGCCTGGAGCGTGTCTTCCGGCAGCCAGGTGCCGAAGCGGTGGTAGGCTTTCTCACCGGCGAAGACTTCGAACCAGACGATCTTGCGCCGGTTGCCGTACGCTTTTTCCACGGCGGCATCGAAGACACGCTGCGCGGCCCGCCAGATGTCCGGGCCGGTGCCGTCGCCCTCGATGAAGGGGATGATCGGGTGATCGGGCACGTGAAGGCGCCCGTTTTCCATGCGAAGGCGATCGCCCTCGGCGGGAGGCGTCAGATGGGCGTAGTCGGGCATAGAGGTACTCGGCTGGGTGAACGATGCAGGGCTACCGGGCACGTCGATGCGTGCACCACAGGGCCGGAAAATACGGTGCAGACCGTACGGATGGGGGCCTGCGACCTGGAGGGCCCCCGGTGAAGCGCCGAATTAATGAAAAACGAAACGTCGGGTCAGAGCCGGCCCAGGAGGGCCCGTAGCCGGAGTTCCCAGACTTTCCAGGCGGCTTCACGAACGATCGCCCGGCTCATCTTCGACTGCCCTTCGGTGCGTTCGGTGAACACGATGGGGACCTCGAGCAGGCGAAAGCCGAGTTTCCAGGCCCGGTACGTCATCTCGATCTGAAACGAGTAGCCGTTCGATTTGACGCGGTCCAGATCGATGGCTTCGAGCACGCGCCGGTGGAAGCACTTGAAGCCCGCCGTCACGTCCTGAATGGGCAGGCGGGTGATGAGGCGGGTGTACACGCCGGCACTGTAGGAGAGGACCAGGCGCGGGAGCGGCCAGTTCATCACGCGCACCCCACCGACATACCGCGAGCCGATGGCCAGGTCGGCCCGGCCGGTGCGTACCGGTTCGATCAGGCGGGGCAGGTCGTCCGGATTGTGCGAGAGGTCGGCGTCCATCTCGCAGATAAAGGTATACCCGTGTTCGAGGGCGAAGCGGAAACCGGTCACGTAGGCCGAGCCGAGGCCGAGTTTACCGGTGCGTTCGATCAGGTGGATACGGCCCGGGTGGGCTTCCTGCCACCGCCGGACCAGGGCGGCCGTCCCGTCGGGCGAGGCATCGTCGACGACGAGCACGTCGGGCGGGGTGTCGAGCCGGAGGATATGCTCGAAGAGCGAAGCCATGTTGCTGGCTTCGTTGTAGGTCGGAATGATGACCAGGGCCCGCTCCCCGGGCGGTCGGATGTCATCGGCGGTCGGGTGGGACTCCACGGGCAGCAACGATCCGGTGGCTGCGAACGAGAAAAGTGCCGCAAGAGACGTTGCCACCCGCGTTTCGTTCCCGTCGGGGGAACGGGTTCACCCGGATTCGTGACGCGACGGGTCGCCGCGGTCGAGGTGGAGGCGGAGGAAGGAGAGCGTGTGCTCGACGAGGGCGGGGGGCGGCTCCACGTCGCCGGCCTCTTTGACGAGCCGGAGCGTCGCCAGGTACTGTTCCAGGTACGGCTTGCATTTGGGGCAGGCACCCAGGTGGGCCTCGAAGCGAGCGCGTGTTTCCGGATCGAGGGTGCCATCGAGGTACTCGACCAGAAACCGGTTGACGTCTTCGCAGGTGGGTTCCTTGCGGAAAAACTGTCGCAGGCGATGGATCAGGTGGTGCATGGCGGGCTGGGTGAACTACGTGGTCTGATTGAAGTAGGCGTCGAGGAGGGAACGCAGGGCCTGGCGGGCACGGTGCAGGCGCACCCGGACCGCTCCCTCGCTGATACCGAGCACCTCGGCGGTCTCGGCCGTGGAGAGTTCCTCGATGTCACGCAGCGTGACCACTTCACGGTAGGTGGGTGGCAACTTACGTATGGCCTCATGGACGAGGTGCTTGTGCTCGGCCGCTTCGGCCAGGCGCTGCGGGTTCCAGGTGGCATAATCGTCCGCATAGCGGCCGTGGACAAACCGGGGTTGGAGCTGCTCCAGGTCTGCCTCGGAAAAGGTGTCGTACCGCCGCGACTTCCGAAGGTACGCCCGCGAGAGGTTGATCCCGATGGCATAGATCCAGGTTGTGAGCTTCGACTCGCCGCGAAACGTATGCAGGCGCTGGTACGTCTGCAGAAACGTTTCCTGGAGGATACTCTCGGCCTCGTCTTCGTCCTGCACGATGCGCAGAATCACCCGGTAGAGGCGGGGCGTCTCCTGCCGGACGAGACGTTCGAAAGCCCGCTCATCGCCATCGAGCAGGGCCTGCAGGTCGATTGGATCCCCGGGTTGCGGGTTGGTGTCTGAAGGTAGGTGGGAAGGTGGGGGCGTCACGTTACCAGGTACAGGCTCGATGGAAAGGGGCACGTCTTCGGGGTGAAGTTACGTACGTGATGGATGTGTTACAGCATCGGGGTTCCTGCAACCCGGCTCCGTGGCGTTGTCCGGGAGGGCATGGGGCACGCGAGGTACGGTGCCCGCCAGGTCCGGCCGGTATGAGCGGAATCCGTTAAGAACGGGTTAACCGTGGGAACAGGGCCCGGGATGTCTTATTTTCCACGACGGAAACGTGAACACACGCGACCCCGGGGCCTGTCTGGCAAAGAAGCCCCCGGTGCTTTGTCGATATCCAATCAGGCACGCAGGTAGAGGTATGGCCAACGAGACGAAAAAACGCACGCGCAAGCGGACCCCATCGAAGGCGTCGGAAGCCCAGGCCGACGGGGCGCCGCGCTCGGGGCAGGATGTCGAGGTGCCCCCGACGATCGAGGTCCAGCACGTTTTTCACAACTATCAGGCGGGTGTGTACGGGCACGAAGACTGTGGCCTTTCCGAGCAACAGGTGCTCGACATGTACCGCAACATGCTCCTGCAGCGGCGCTTCGAGGAGCGGGCCGCGCAGATGTACGGCAAGCAGAAGATCGCCGGGTTTCTGCACCTCTACATCGGCCAGGAGGCCGTCTCGACCGGTGCTGCCAACGCGATCCGGGTCGGGCACGACTCGGTCATCACCGCCTACCGCGACCACGGTATCGGCCTGGCGCTGGGCATGACGGCCGACGAGTGCATGGCCGAACTCTTTGGCAAGATTACCGGGTGCTCGCGCGGCAAGGGGGGCTCGATGCACTACTTCAAGGCCGAAAAGAAATTTTTCGGCGGTCATGGCATCGTGGGCGGCCATGTGCCGGTGGGCACCGGCATCGCCTTCGCCCACAAGTACAAGCAGGATGACGGGATCTGCCTGACCTTCCTCGGCGACGGCGCCATGGGTCAGGGAGCCGTGCACGAAGCCTTCAACCTGGCCGGGCTCTACGAACTGCCGGTCATCTTCATCATCGAGAACAACCAGTACGCCATGGGCACCGCCACCGAGCGGGCCTTTGCCGAAACGTTTTTCGTCAAGCACGCGCTGGCCAACCGCCTGGAGGCCGCCATGGTCAACGGCATGGATGTCTTTGCCGTCTGCAAGGCCATCCAGGATCACGCCGAGAAGGCCCGTGCCTTCCAGCCGTGCCTGCTCGAGATCCGCACCTATCGTTACCGCGGTCACTCGATGAGCGACCCGGGCAAGTACCGGACGAAAGAGGAACTGGAACGGAAAAAGAAGGAAGACCCGATCATCCGCCTCAAGTCGTACATCCTCGAGCACGGCATGGCCGACAACGAGGCGCTCGACCAGATCGACGAGGAGGTGAAGGACGTCGTGATGAAGTCGGTCGAGTTTGCCGAGAACAGCCCGTTCCCGCCCCTCGAGTCGATCTACGAGGATGTCTACGTACAGGAAGACTATCCCTTCCTGGCCTGAGCGGGCGCCGAACCCTGCATGCAATAAACCTACGGGAACTATGGCAGAACTTCAGTTTCGTGAAGCGATTCGCGCCGCGATGGTCGAGGAGATGGAGCGCGACGAAACCATCTTCCTCATGGGGGAAGAGGTGGCGCAGTACAACGGCGCCTACAAGGTGAGTGAAGGGATGCTCGACCGGTTTGGCCCGAAGCGGGTCATCGACACGCCCATCAGCGAGAACGGCTTCGCCGGCCTCGGCATCGGGGCAGCCCTCAACGGCCTGCGTCCGATCATCGAGTTCATGACGTTCAACTTCTCGTTCGTCGCCATCGACCAGATCATCAACAACGCGGCGAAGATCCGGTACATGTCCGGCGGGCAGTTCAAGATCCCGATCGTGTTTCGCGGGCCCAACGGGGCCGCCGGGCAGCTCGGAGCCACCCACAGCACCTCGACCGAGTCGATCTACACGACGATCCCGGGCCTGAAAGTGGTGGCTCCGTCGAACCCGGATGACGCCAAGGGGCTGCTCAAGTCCGCCATCCGGGATGACGACCCCGTGATCTTCCTGGAGAGCGAGCTCATGTACAGCCTCCGCGGCGAGGTGTCCGACGACCCGGATTACCTGATTCCGCTCGGCAAAGCGCGCATCGCCCGCGAGGGCGAGGATGTGACGATCGTGGCACACAGCAAGAGCTACTGGATCGCCCTGCGCGTGGCGGACCGGCTGGCCGAGGAGGGCTACAGCGCCGAGGTCATCGACCCGCGCACGCTCCGCCCCCTCGACATCGACACGATCGTGCAGTCGATCAAGAAGACGAACCGGTGCGTCATCATCGACGAATGCAATCCGTACGCCAGCATCTCGTCCGAGGTAGCGTTCCAGATTCAGGAGCGCGCCTTTGACTACCTCGACGCCCCGATCCGGCGCATTACGTCGAAGGATGTCCCGGCTCCGTACGCGAAAAACCTGATCGAGTACTACATGCCGCAGGAAGACGATGCCTACGAGGCCTGCAAGGCGGTCATGTACGTGCGCTGAGACTTCCTGCTGAGCAACGTAACTCCAGACGGAGATAAAGACTATGGCGATACCCGTAGAAATGCCGAAGATGAGCGACACCATGGAAGAGGGTGTGCTCGTGAGCTGGCTGGTCGAGGAAGGGGCGAAGGTCTCCGCGGGCGACGTGATCGCGCAGGTGGAGACGGATAAGGCCACGATGGACCTCGAGGTGTACGACGACGGGGTGCTGCTCAAGAAGGTGATCGAGGAGGGGGAGGCCGTTCCCATCGGGGGGCTGATCGCCGTCCTGGGCGACGAGGGTGAGGACATCTCGGACATCCTGGCCAAGTACCAGGGCAAAGCCGGAGCACCGGCCCGGAACGACGAACCGGAGACGGCGAAAGAAACGGCTCCGGCCGCAGAGGAAACCGCTCCGCAGGCGGAAGAAACGGCACCGGCGGCCGAGGTCCCCTCGGGAGACGGCGCCGCCGCGCCGGTAGAGGCCGGCGCCGACACGCGCGTCAAGGCCTCGCCGCTGGCGCGCAAGATGGCGCGCGAGCATGGCATCGAACTGAGCCGGGTGCAGGGCAGCGGGCCGGAGGGCCGGATCATCAAGCGGGACATCGAGGCGCTTTTGGAAGGCAAGGCCGTCGAAGCCCCGGCACCGGCCAGGCCGGCGCCCGCCGAAGCACCGGCGCCTCGTCCGGCCGAGGTGCCGGCGGCGACCGTGCCGGCGGCCTACCGGACCGAGCGTATCTCCCAGATGCGTAAGACCATCGCCCGCCGCCTGGCCCAGAGCAAGTTCACGGCCCCGCACTTCTACCTGACGATCGACGTCGACATGGAGAAAGCGGTGGCGTTCCGCCAGCAGCTCAACGAACTGGCGGAGGCCCAGGGGCGTCGCAAGGTGTCGTTCAATGACCTCATCACGAAGGCGTGTGCGCTGGCCCTCCGGCAGCATCCCTACGTCAATGCCTCGTACGTGGAAGAGTCCGGCGAAATCCGCTTCTACGACGAGGTGCACGTCGCCGTCGCCGTTGCCATCGACGAGGGGTTGATCACGCCGGTGATCCGCCATGCCGACCAGAAAGGACTCGGGCAGATCGCCGAGGAGACGCGCCGCCTGGCGGAGAAGGCGCGGAACCGCGAGCTACAACCGGAGGACTATACCGGCTCGACGTTCACCACGAGCAACCTGGGCATGTACGGCATCGAGGAGTTCACGGCGATCATCAACCCGCCGAACGCCTGTATCCTGGCCATCGGGGCCATCCGGGATGTGCCGGTGGTCAAGGACGGGCAGGTGGTGCCCGGCAAGCGGATGAAGCTGACGCTCTCGTGCGATCACCGCATCGTGGACGGCGCCGTAGGCTCCGAATTCCTGGGGACGGTGCGCCGCTACCTCGAAGAGCCGCTCAACCTGCTACTCTGACCGGTGGCGGACGCATGACGTGTTCCAGGAGGGCGGCTCCGCCGAAGGGGTCGCCCTCCTGGCGTTCGGATCGTACGCTTGCGTTCGAAGTATCAGGCGCACGGAAGCACAGGCACCTCCGTGGTGTGACGCAGGAGGATCGGGTATGAAGATCGCGCATCTTTCCGACATCCATTTCGGTCGTATCGCCTGGCCGACCATCGTTGAGGATCTGGTCGCACAGGTCAATGCCGAGCGGGTCGGTCTGGTAGCTGTCAGCGGGGATCTGACGCAGCGGGCTCGCCGGGAGCAGTTCGAGGCGGCCCGTGCGATGCTCGATGCCTTCGCGGCGCCTGTACTGGTCGTTCCGGGTAACCATGACGTGGTGGCCTGGTGGCACCGCCCCCTCCGACGTATCTTCGACCCGCTCTATCGCTACCGGCGCTGGATCACGGACGATCTGTCTCCGACGTTCGTGAACGACGAGGTGGCCGTGCTCGGGATCAACTCCGCCTACGGTCTGACGATCAAAGGAGGGCGTATCGATGCGGCGACGCGGGCCCGCATCGGGTCGTTTTTCCGGAGCGTCCCCGCCGGGGTCTTCCGGGTGCTGGTCGTGCACCATCACCTGACCAAGATCCATGCGCTGGGCCGGCACGACATCGCCCGCCATGCCCGAAAGACGCTCGAGGAAGCGCTGGAGGCCGGCGTGGATCTGATTCTTTGCGGACACCTGCATATCTCGCATATCGAACCCATCGAGATCGTACCCGGTAGCCGTCGCCTCGTCATTGCCAGCGCCGGCACCGCCACGAGCGACCGGGGGCGTAAGGGACATCGGGACACGAATTTCTACAATCTCATCACGGTCCTGCCGGATGCTTTCGTGATCGAGGAGCGGCGTTATCTCCCGGAGGAGCGTCGCTTCCTGACCGAGAGCACGGCGCGGTTCGAGCGCCAGGTTCAGCCGGAGCGGGTGCCCCTGTCGTGAGCCAGCCTGATCGTAAACCGACTCGTGGCGGGTGGGCCGAAGGGCTGATCGCCGTTGCGTTGATGCTCGGCACCTACGCCCTGCAGAACTGGCCGGTGTCCTTCCCGTTGCTCGTGGCGGCGTTTGCCGGGACGTTGCTCGTTTACCGGGCGGACCGCCGGTGGTGGCCGGGTCCGGAGGACAAGGCGATGTACACGACGACACCGGGACGCCGGGTCGGGCTCTTGGCAGTGCTCGCGTTGCTGGCTTCGCTGCCGTATCTGAAGCCGGCCACGGTGGGTTGGGCTGCGGTGCTCGGAGCGCTCGGGTTGCTCTATGCGTTTCCGCTTGGTGGCCCGGACCGGCGGCTCAAAGCCTGGGCCTCCGGGTGGCGCAAGCCGATCCTGGTGGCGGGTGGCTGGGCCCTCGGGGCCGTCGTCCTGCCCTGGGTCGAGGCAGGGATGGACTGGTCGTCCGCTACGTTGGCTCTGCTGGTCTACCGCTTTCTGTTCGTGTTACCCAATGTCGTGCTGTCCGATCGGCTCGACCGGGAAGGCGACCGTCGGGCTGGTTTGCACACGGTGGCCGTGCGGACGCCGTCATGGGGTCGTACGGCGGCGAGGCTGTCGGCGGGCGTGGCAGGTACGGGGGCCTTGCTGGCGGGGGCGATGGGGTGGGCCCCTCCGCTTTTGCTGCTTGATGCCGCCGGCCCGCTGCTCCTGCTGGTGCTCCTGCTGGTTCCCGAGCCGTCCTACGGGGGCTGGCTGGGGTGGACCGCTGACCTGGTGGTGGCCTGGCCCCTGGTCACGTTTCTCTGGGCGTGGGCGACTTGAGCACTCCGTCCGCACCGGGTGGGTCCGTCGATGCCGTCGCGGTGAGCAGGTCGTCGACGAAGTGGTAGAGTTGCCGCATCTGCTCCTGGCTCAGGCGCTGCCCGACGAGGGCCAGACCATAGACGAGGAGGGCGAGCAGGAGCGCCAGCGGCACGGCCCAGAAGGCGACGGGCGTCGTTCCGAGCATCCATTGCGAGGCCCCAAAAAGCAGACCCACCGTGGCCGTGAAAGCCAGCACCGCATAGAGGGCGACGAAAAACGTCCATACGTCCGGGTGTGGACCGAAATGACCCAGGACGAGGGCCCCCTCGGGGTGAGGTTCGACTTCCAGGTTCAGATGAGGCGACCAGAGCCGGCGTTCCGGGGCGGCCACACGCAGGTGCAGGTGTCGCCCGGCCACCTGCGCGACGAAGGGGCTCCGGGGGTCGTTCAGCGCATGCGCCAGTCGATGGACGACGGCGTCCGGGGAGGCGGCCACCACACGCTCGAAGCGCGGGCGCATCCGGGGAGGTGCCATGAACCCGTACCGGGTAGAACGCTCGGGACAGGCTCAAGGTCGGCATTCTTGACAAGGTGTGCAACCTTCCTACGGGGCCTTGGCCAGGGGAGGGGTGCGGTCCCTCAGGCGGGCGATGCCGTCTTCGATCATGGCTTCGAGCCACCGGGTGAAGGCCGGGTGGGGGGCGAAGCCCTCGCCGTAGCGGTACGTCAGGCCGTCCAGGTACTGCGGAGCGGGGCCGGTGGCCGCCGTGCGGGCGGGCAGGACGATGGCCGTGCCACCGTCGCGGGACGCCTCCTCCACCATGGCGCGGATCGTGCGGACGGCGGCCTCGCGCTTGTCGGGCCAGTCTTCCCGCCAGGTGTGGGCCTTCACGGCCCGGAAGTGCGTGCCCGTCTCGCTCGCCACGAGGGTGTCGACGGAGGCGGCCAGGTTCTCCAGGTCGCGGATCCAGGCGGCGTTTGCCGCGTCGTCGAAGGTGCCGTGGGCGAGCAGGATGAGGGTCTCGCGGGCGGGGTCGGTGCTGAGGGCGCGGGCCCGGTCGGCCAGGGCCCGGGCAAAGAGCGGGTGCGTGCCTACCCCGCCCACCGTGACGAAGCGCAGGTGGCTGGCGATGCGGTCCGGGAAGCCACGGCCGAAGTCGGGGCGCAGCCCCAGAATGTATTCGCCCTGCTCACGGAAGCTCTCCTCCCGCCCGAAGATGCGGACGACGACGGCCGCCCGCATCCCGGCCGCCTCCAGGCGACGCACGGCCCGCTCGACGACGGCCGGGTCCATCATGGAGAACGCCTCCTCGATCCGGTATCGGTCGCGTAGCGGGGCGATCCCCGCGCGCATCGTCTCGTTCCAGTCGTAGTCGGAGCCGTGCGGCACCACAATGACGCCAATCTGATCCCGCGCCAGTGGGCGGTACGTGTTGGCGGAGCGGACGAGCCAGCGTCGGACGTTCGGGTGGGGCAGCAGGTCCCGTCCATCGAAACGGAGTCGGGCGGTGGTCGGGCCATACCCACCGTGGCTACCTCCGGCCCCCAGCGCCCGGAGCAGGCGGGTCCAGTCGGACATCATCGTCGTCAGCCGGGGCGCCAGGTTGAAGGGCACGAGGAGGACCGAGCGGTCGGCCGGAACCGATGCCACGGCGGTACGGGCGGCCTCCAGGTCGGTGTCGGCTCCTTTGGTCGCCAGGGCACCGTCATACATCACCACTACGTCGCCGCCGGCCAGCCCGTGACGGGCCACGGCACGCTGCACCAGAGGCTGAAGGGCCGTCCGGATGGCCCCGGCTCCGGCCGGATCGGCGGCGCCGCCGGCCACGAGCACCAGATGCTCGGCGCCGGGATGCCGGACGAGCGCCGCGAGCCGGTCGAACAGGATCTCCTCGGCCAGGTAGCTCGCGCCCAGCGGTTCGGCAAAGCGCAACGCAACCGCCCTGCCCGGACGTGCGGCCAGGCTGTCGAGCAGGCGCCGGGCCAGGGCGTAGCGCGCCTCCTGCGCCGTCACGAACAGCGGGAGGACGACCACCACCTCCGGCGCGTGCGCCGCCGTCAGGGTGTCCAGTGCCCTTTCCAGGTGGTACGCCGTGCGGCCGGACGTCACGAAGGCCAGGGCCGAGGCCGGCACGTCGTCCCGAAACGCGGCAAACACCTCGCGGATCTCCTCGTTGCCGAGAAAGCCCCGGTCCGGCGCCAGCACGAGAAACGCCGGCTCGGACTGGCCCAGGGCAGGACCGGCCAGCAGCAAGAGCAGGGTGAGCAAGACACCCGGGCGGTGGATGCGATGGTGCAGCATGGCGGTGGATGCGAAAAGAAGGTTGAAGGGATCGGGAGAAAGGTGGGTGGCCGAGGGGCCAGGCCCTTGCAGGCTTCGGCCGTGGGGCGTGGTCACGATGGACCGGGCCGGCGGGCCGGTGGGCCGAGCGTCTCCTCGAGCATCTTTTCCAGATCGAGCATGGCGGCGGCTCCGTCGAGCAGGGCGTCGAGTTCCCGCACCTCGTCGGCCGTGAAGGCAAACCCGATCTGCCGGTCCGGCGTGCGCAGGTAGTGACACCGTTCCGTACAGGCGGGCTCGTTCCCCCTTGCGGAAGCCATCTCCCGGATCAGCCGCGCAAACCGGAACAGGCCCGCGGTATCAAAGGCCAGGATGATCGGCCCGAAGCAGATGTTGAACCACCGGCACCCGTGGCACCGGTAGACGGCGCCGTGGGTGGTCCGGTAGATCGGTTCGAGCGGGTGCGGGCAGGGCATGGGCTCGTCTCGTCTGGGGCGTGGCGGCCTAGTTGGTACTCAGGTCCCGGGAGCCGTCCGGCTGGAAGACGTACTCGAAGGTGTAGTAGCGGGAGGGGTTGGCTGCCGGGTCGATCGCTCCGGGGTCCGGGTTGCCTTTGTAGTAGCTCAGGATACGCAGCTTCGCATAGCGCCCGTCGGCCGTGCGGACGACGATCGTGCGTCCGGGGATGGGCGTGACCACGTTGGTCTGGCTGTCGTAGTTGTACCAGCCGTTGCCCGAGCCGGGGCATATGGCCATCTTCGGCCCGGGCTGCCCGAAGACGGACGGGCACTCGGCTGATCCGTCTACGCGGAAGGCGGCGTTTTCGGGGGCGGTGCGCACGTTTTCGAAGACGTCCTCGATGAGGACGGCGGCGCCTTCGCCGGGGCCGCTCGTGCCGCCGTTGAAGATCAGGTTGGTGCTCTGGAAGCCGATGTCCCAGGCGGTCGAGGCCGAGTCGGCGCGGTTTTCCTCGTCGGAGCCGAGGACGATCCGGTTTTCCCGGAGGCTGAACAGCGTGTAGCGCCCGGTGCCGGTGGGCCGTCCCGTCTGCGGGTCGATGCGGGTGGCCGGGTCGGCGGGCAGGTCGGCCACGACGGTGGCTTCGAGCGGCGGCGTTTCCTCGACGTTCGAGGTGCCGTCGCAGCCGGTGAACAGGAGCAGGGCCAGAGGCAGGAGGGCGAAAAGAAGGCGGTTCGTGTTCATGGATCTATGGATGGATTCAAGGTTATCGGGGAGTGGGCGTGTCAGAGGTCGATCTGGAAGCCCGCGTAGAGGCGGCGCCCGGAGAGGGCGGGAATCTGCGCCGGGCGGGTGACGTCGAACAGGTTGTCGACGCCGGCCTGAAGGCGGAGCCGTTCGAGCGGGCGGGTACGCCAGTCGTAGGTGACGGTGAGGTTCCACAGCACGTAGCCGTCGACGAACTCGTCGTCCCGGTTGGGGATGGCGTTGCCGTCCACGTCGCGGTAGCCGTAGCGCCCGCGCCAGATGCCGCGCAGGCTCAGGCCCGGCCCGTCGGAGGCGGGGCGGTAGCTCAGGCCGAGCGTCCCGCTGTGCGTCGAGCGGCCGAAGAGCCCGCCGTAGTCGGACCGGCGCAGGCGCACGTCCCGCTCGGAGGCATCCCGACCGAAGACGCGCCCGTCCTCGATGGCCTCGATGACGTCCCGGTCGTGCGCCTGCAGGAACTGGTAGCTGCCGGTGAGCGTCAGGGCGGGCCAGGGGGTGAAGGTGACCTCGCTTTCCAGGCCGCGCGTGTAGATCCGGTTCAGGTTGAAGTAGCTGTAGACGAAGCTGCCGTTCGTCTTGCGCGCCACCGGCTGGGTCTCGATCAGGTCGCGCACGTCGTTGTAGAAGACGTTCAGCGAGAGCGAGAGCCGGTCGAGGGGCTCGGCCGTGAGCCCGGCGTTGAGGGCGGTGGAATGCTCGGCCCGGATGGTGGCGAGGCCGGCGGGGTCGAGGTAGCGCTCCTGGATCTGCCCGGCGGCTTCGAGTGCGGCGAGGCCGTCGTTGAGCTCGGTGGCGCCGAGGACGCTGTAGCCGGCCGTGGGGTTGGTGAAGCTGAGGTAGCGCTGGCGGAAGTCGGGCGCCTTGAACCCTTTGCCGAGCGAGAGGCGCACGCGCAGCCGTTCCGAGGGCCGGAGGAGCACCGCCAGCTTGGGGCTGACGCGGGTGGCGTAGTCGGTGTGGGCATCCAGGCGAGCGCTGGCGTTCAGTTCGACGAGACGTGACGGCAGCCATTCGTGCTGAAGGAACGCGAAGGCGGCGCGGGCCTCCGGTCGCTCCGCGTAGCGGTCCGCGTCGAGGCGCTCTTCGATGAGGCCGGCGCCGAGGGTCGTCAGGTGCCGGAGGTCCCAGACGAGGCGGCCCTGGAGTTCGGCCTTGGCGTAGCGCTGGTCGAAGCGGTCCTGGCTGTAGAGGGTGCCGTCGTCGAGACGGAGGCGGCTTTCGGTCCGGTAGCGGGCCAGATAGAGGTCGCCTTCGAGCGAGAGGCGCCGGGAGATCCGGGCGCGTACCGCCGGGTGCAGGCTCCAGTCGGTGCGCTCCTCGAAGCTACGCGCCCCGGTGGAGGCGGTGCCGGCGGTGAGTGTGAGCGGGCTCTGCTGGTCCTGGTCGTTCAGGCGGGCGCCGAGGCGAAGGGTGAGGCCGTCCCGGGGTCGGACCTCGAAGCGCAGGTCGGCGGTGTAGTCGGTGAAGGCGGGGGCGGTCGGGGCCGTCGTGGAGGCGTCCAGGTCGTACCCGTCGGAGGCATAGCGGTCGAGGAGCAGGCGCAGGCCCAGGTGCTCGTTGCCGGTCTCGGCCGTGGCCTGCAGGTCGGTGGAGGCGTGGGTGCCGTAGCGGGCGGAGAGGTTGCCGCGCAGCGTGCCCTCGGGCGGGCGGGTGATCAGGTTGATGACGCCGGCCAGGGCCTCGTTGCCGTAGAGAGACGAGGTGGGGCCGCGCACGATCTCGACGCGCTCCAGCCCGGCAACGGCCAGCCGCTCGAGGTCGAGCGTCCCGGCGGTGCGCCCGATGACCGGCTCGCCGTCGATGAGGACGAGCGTATAGTCCGGGTCGAAGCCCTGGATCTGGATGCCGGTGCCGTGGTCGTACACGAGGGTCAGGCCGGGCAGCTCGGCCAGAGCGTCGGCCAGGCGCAGGCGGCCGCGCAGGGCCAGGGCCTCGGCCGTGACGACGGACACCGGCACGGCCACGTCTTCGAGGTGGCGCGGCGCCCGGGTGGCCGTCACCACCACCGGGGCCAGTTCGTACTGCCGGAGCGTGTCGGCGGGAGCAGCCTGGCGGGCCGGGGCCGGAAGGGCCAGGGCGAGGCCGGCCAGCAGGGAGAGCGGGAAGCGCCTCATGAATCCATTGTTAATTGGACCAAGTCTAAATAACGGTTGCAAGCTACAGTCCGCTTTTCGGGTCTGCAAGGTGTTCGAGGTGAAGACAGCGTTAAGGTACTTCTCAGGGTGCCTCGGGAGGATGCCTTCCCCGGGACATTCTCTACGGCCGTGGCGTTGAACCGGGCCATGTGACCTGTTTCATATCAAAACGATCCGGCTTCCGATGGCCAACGACGCGACACGCCCACGTTTTCCCGAAAACGATATCGTCCTCACGATCAAAAACCCGCATCGGGCCGGATGCCTGGGGCAGTTATTGACTGTGATCGGAGAGGAAGGCGCGCTCGTGGGGGACATCACGACGAAGTTCATCGGCCGCGATCATTCGTTTCGGGAAATCACCGTCTCCGTGTATGACGAAGAGCATTTGGAGACGGTGCGCAAGGCCATCAAGGCCCGCACGGAAGCCGAAATCCTGGAGGTGAAGGATCTCGTCTTCGACCGGCATCGGGGGGGCAAGATTCATTGCGGGCGCACGCGCGACCTGACCCGTCTCGAAGACCTGCGCTACATTTACACGCCGGGCGTGGCGCGCGTATGTCGGGCCATCGTCAACGATCCGTCGAAGGCGCGGGCTTATACCAGCATTGGCAACAGCGTGGGGATCTTCACCAATGGCACCCGGGTGCTGGGTCTGGGCGACATCGGGCCGGTGGCCGGGATGCCTGTCATGGAGGGCAAAGCCGTCCTGTACGATCAGTTCGTGGGGATCAGTGCGGTGCCTGTCCTGGTCGACACGAAAGACCCGGATGCGTTCATCGCCGCGGTGGAGAAGGTGGCGCCGACGTTCGGGGGGATCCACCTCGAAGACATCCGGACGCCGGACTGTTTCTACATCGAGTCCGAACTGATCCGGCGTCTCGATCGGCCCGTGATGCACGACGATCAGCACGGCACGGCCACGGTGTTGCTGGCAGCCGTGCTGAGTGCGTTGCGCCTGACCGGCCGGAGCGAGGACGCCGACCTGACGTTTGCGCAGATCGGTCTCGGCGCGGCCGGCTTCGGAATCGCCCGGCTCCTGATCGATTACGGTTTTCAGGTGATCGGCGTCGATCCCTCGCCCCAGTCGAAGGCCCGGCTCGAACGCTACGGAGGCGAGACGACCTCGCTCGAGGAGGCCTTCGAGCGTGCCGACGTGGTCATCGCCACCACGGGGAAGGTGGGGCTGATTCGCCCGGAAATGATCCGGAAGGGCCAGATCATCTTTGCACTTTCGAACCCGGTGCCGGAGATCTTCCCCGAAGAGGCGCTGGCCGCCGGGGCTTCGTTCGCGGCTGACGGCAAAAGCGTCAACAACGCGCTGGCCTTCCCGGGCCTGTTCAAGGCGGCGCTCGAGCAGGGGGCGCCGGCCATCACGGCCGAGATGAAGATCGCCGCCGCACGGGCCATTTCGGCGCAGGCCGAGGACGACGAACTGGTGCCGAGCCCGTTGCATCCGGAGGTGCATCGCGCCGTCGTTGAGGCGGTCAAGGCCGTCTGTTGAACGAGGAGGGACCACCTGACGCTATGAGAAAGGAGAAGAAGGTAGGGCTGGCGCTCGGTAGTGGATCGGCGCGTGGGTGCGCCCACATCGGGGTCATCAAGGCGCTGGAAGAGGCAGGGGTTCGGGTCGATTGTGTGGCCGGCACCAGCATCGGCGCGCTGGTCGGTGCCATCTATGCGCTGGGTGATCTGGATGCCCTCGAAGCGTTTTTTCTGGCGCTCGACAAGCGCAAGTTCTTTTCGTACTTCGACTTCGTCCTGCCGCGTCAGGGGCTGCTCGACGGGGAGCGGCTCTATGAGGTGATCTCGGCGCGCGTGGCGCACACGCAGTTGGAGGCGGCGCGCATGCCGTTCTGTGCCGTGGCGTGCGACCTGATGACCGGCGAGCAGGTGCTTCTGCGGAGTGGCGACGTCGTGGAGGCCGTCCGCGCCAGCATCTCATTGCCGGGCATCCTGACCCCGGTGCGTGTCGATGGGACGTACCTGGTCGACGGCGGCCTTGTCAACCCCGTTCCCGTGGATGTCGTGCGCGAGATGGGGGCGGATGTGGTCATCGCCGTGGACCTGAACCATGATCTCCTCATGGGACGGGTGAACGGGCGCAGCCCGGAGCGCGGTGAGGATCACGAGGAGGCCCCGTCCCCTCCTGTCCCGTCGCGGATTCTCGCCGAGCGCCTTCGGCCAGGGTCGGCCGGGCAGCGTATCCTGCAGGCGCTCGAACAGCGCTATCAGGATCTCAGCCTGGCCATGCGGCAGCGGGTCAACCGGTGGACGTCCGCCACGGAGACGGAACCGAGCATCTTCGACGTCATCAGCACCTCGATTGCCATCATGAGCAAACGCATCACCGAGGCCAACCTGCTCATCCATCCGGCAGAGGTTCTGGTGCAACCGGCCCTGGGCCATCTGGGGATGTTCGACTTCGACCATGCGGCCGAGGCCATCGAGGAGGGCTACCGCCGGATGCGCGAAGCTTTGCCCGTGCTTCAACGCCTCCTTGACGAGGAGTGAGGTCACCATGGATGTCGTCCCCCTGGTGGTGCTGGTCGGTCTGGTGGCGGTCGTTGCGCTGCTGTATGCGTCCGTGGGACACGGCGGGGCCTCGGGGTATCTGGCCGTGATGGGTTTGCTGGGGGTTGCACCCGAGGAGATGCGCCCGGCCGCCCTGGCCCTCAACATCCTGGTAGCCACCATCGGTACGGTTAAGTTTTATCGCCGGGGTCATTTTTCCTGGTCGGTGTTCTGGCCGTTTGCTCTGCTGTCCATCCCGATGGCCTATGTGGGCGGGCTGGTGATGTTGCCGGAGGTTGTGTACAGGCCCATTGTCGGCGGGGTGCTGATGTGGGCGGCGTATCGCCTGTTCCGACAGGCCGGCGCGATGCCGGTGGAGGGCAAACCGAGTTTGCCCCGGATGATGGCGTTGCCGGCCGGTGCCGGTCTCGGTCTGCTTTCGGGGCTGACGGGGGTCGGAGGGGGGATTTTCCTGAGTCCCCTGCTGCTGCTGACCGGCTGGGCGGGGCCGCGCACGACGTCGGCCGTGGCAGCGGCGTTCATCCTCGTCAACTCGATCGCGGGTCTGATGGGGCACTGGGTGCGGGAGCCGTCCCTGCCGGCCTTCGTACCCTGGCTGGCCGTGGGGGCCCTCGTCGGCGGATGGGTGGGCGCCGAGCTGGGGAGTCGTCGCTTCTCCGGCCCGGCGATTCGTCGCGTGCTGGCCGTGGTGCTGTCGCTGGCCGGTGCCAAGATGATCCTGACGGTGTTGTTCTGACCGGCGGTCAGGGCCGGTGACGGGCAGGGTGTTGGGGGCGGGCGGGGACATCCGGAATGACCCGGAGTTCATCCCAGCGCGTGGTGTAGCGGGGCGAGCGCTGCAGCTGTTTCATGGCCCAGGGGCGCTGTGTCCCCTCGGCGGCGAAGAAGAGCGTATGACGCCCGAAGCGCCGGTTGAGGGCATCGACGGTAGCCATCAGGGTCCGTCGTCGCGGGTCGTCGCCGGGGGTGAACAGGTCACCCTGGATGCGGTCGTCGGGCATGAGCCCCATCAGCAGGACGCCGGCCTTGCGGTAGGTGAAGCCGGGCCGGAAGCAACGGTCGAGGCAGAAGGCGGCATAGCGGATGAGGTCGGGCGTGCAGGCGGAGGGGCGGGGGAGGGTGACGGTGTAGGTGCCGGTGTAGTGCGGGCCCTCGCCGAAGTATTTGGTGGTGAGAAACACCTGCAGGGTGGCCGCCACGAGGCGGGCGCGGCGCAGGCGGAGGGCGGCCTGGGCCGCGAAGTGGGCCACGGCCTCGCGGAGCCGGCGCGAGTCCTCGGTGGGGGTGCCGAACGAGCGGCTGCAGGTGACGGTCTTGCGGTCCGGCGGGACGGCCTCCATCGGGATGCAGGGGATGCCGCGTAGCTCGTGCACCGTGCGCAGCCCCATCACGTTGAGGTGCCGGCGGATCCAGCGGTCATCGGCCTCACGCAGGGCCCGCGCCGTGGTGAGCCCGGCCGCCTGAAGACGTGTAGCCCATCGGGGGCCGATGCCCCACACGTCGCCGACCGGTACCTGATCCAGCAGCGACGTCACGTCGCCGGCCGCAGCCAGATCGAAGACGCCCCGGGTTGCCGGATCCTTCTTGGCAAACCGGGTCGCCACCTTGGCCAGCGTTTTGGTCGGGCCGACCCCGATGGCCGTGGGAATGCCGGTGTCCTGACGAACCCGCCGTCGCAGCCGGCGTACGTCCAGCCCCGCCGGCACCCGGACGAACGCCTCGTCGATGGAGTAGACCTCGACGTCCGGCACCACCTCGGCCAGCGTCTGCATCACCCGCTCCGAGAGGTCCCCGTAGAGCGCGTAGTTCGACGAGAAGACGCGCACGCCGTGGCGCTCGACGAGGTCCTGGATCTGAAAGAACGGCACCCCCATCCGGATGCCGAGCACTTTGGCCTCGTTCGACCGGGCAATCACGCAGCCGTCGTTGTTCGAGAGCACGACGACGGGGACACCCCGGAGGCGCGGGTCGAAGACGCGCTCGCAGGAGACGTAAAAGTTGTTGCAGTCGACCAGGGCTACCATGGTCGGGAGCGTCAGGGGCGTCGCAGGGAACGGATGGCATGGGTGACGACGCCCCAGCGCTCCACGGGCGTGTCCGGCCCCGGGACGATCTCGGGATAGCCCTCCCGGTCGGAGACGAGGCGCCAGCGCCCGGGGGCTCCGAGGAGTCGCTTCACGGTCAACTCCCCCTCGTAGACGACCAGGACAACGTCACGGGAACGGGGTTCGAGCGAGCGGTCGACGACCAGCAAATCCCCGTGCTGCAGCGTCGGAAACATCGAACGTCCCTGCACGCGCACGAAAAACGTGGCGGCCGGGTGGGGGATGAGGTGTTCGTTCAGATCCAGTTTCCGATCGAGGTGATCGTCTGCCGGCGAAGGAAAACCGGCGTGAACCAGGCTCAGGTAGAGCGGCAGGCGATATCCGGATGAATAACCTTGCATGATGGCGATGGGGATGAAGGATGAGAACGAGCGGGAGACGAAACCGCGGGGCTATGATACGTCGAAAAGGAAATGATAAACAAATGTTTTACATATGTAAAAATAAGTTTCTACCTCGCGGCAGGGCAGGCATGAAGGATGGCTGTCCATAAGCCATCGTGCTATGTATAGAGGCGGTAGCGAGTCAGAATGATGAATTGTGAAACGGGGACTTGACTTAAACCAGATGATTTTTGAGCTTTGAAATTGATTTTTAGTTTAAACTAAAATCAAATTATGTTATGAAAAAAATACTGCGATCGGTCTGTCTGGTCGGACTGCTCTATCTGGCCGGGTGTGACCTGTTCTTGCCGCAAGCGCCACCTTCCGAAACGATACTGGCCGAGCCAATAGATGGTTTGACGCCGGCACAGCGGGCGGCGCATATCGCAGGAGACGAGGAGTTCGCACGGGTCTTTGGAGCCCAGGATGGGCTGGGGCCTATTTTCGTAGCCGCCTCGTGTGAGGGGTGCCATCCGGGTGATGGAAAGGGGCATCCGCTGACGACACTGACCCGCTTTGGCCGCTATGTGGGGGGCGTGTGGGATCCGATGCGGGCGCAGGGTGGGCCGCAATTACAGCATCGTGCCTTGCTCGGATATACCCCTGAAAAAATTCCGGCCGGGGCTACGGGGGTGACACGGCTTATGCCACCGGCCGTAACGGGGCTGGGGCTGCTTGAGG
Source organism: uncultured Rhodothermaceae bacterium (assembly GCA_964552015.1). Classification (GTDB taxonomy): domain Bacteria; phylum Bacteroidota; class Rhodothermia; order Rhodothermales; family ISCAR-4553; genus Rhodocaloribacter. The sequence continues at coordinate 45,550 of CAZKFR010000001.1, forward strand.
CCATCGACGATACGACTATCCTGGCACTGGCCGATCCCGAGGATGCCGATGGCGACGGTATCTCGGGCGTACCCAACTGGATCGAACCGCCGGATTATCTCGACGGCCTGGAGGGGCGCATGGCAAGCGGGGGACGCTATATCGGACGCTTCGGAAAGAAAGCATCGGCCATCAATCTTCTCCATCAGATCGTGACCGCCTACAAGGAAGATATGGGGATTACCTCCGATTTTGACATGGAGGAACTGTTCAATCCTGAGGAAGGGGCCTTTACGGGAGATCGGGTGCCGGATCCCGAAGTACCGGCCGAGGCGGTGCGCAATGTTGTCTTCTATGTGCAGACCTTGAAACCGCCGCCTCGCCGTGATCTGGATGACCCGGATGTTCAGGCGGGCGAGCGCCTTTTCGAGGAGATCGGTTGTGCAGCGTGCCATGTGACGACTCTGCAGACCGGGGCCTCGAATATTGCAGCACTGGACAACAAAACGATCCATCCCTACACGGATCTGCTGCTGCATGACATGGGGCCTGAACTTGATGATGGTTATACCGAGGGGACGGCTACGACATCCGAGTGGCGTACGGCACCGCTGTGGGGGCTCGGTCTGGCCGCCGACTCGCAGGGGGGGCGCGCCTTCTACCTGCACGACGGGAGGGCCTCGACGCTGGAAGAGGCGATCCGTCTGCATGGTGGGGAAGCCAATGCCAGCAGGCAGGCCTACTTACGCCTTTCGCCCGACGAGCAGCGACAGGTGCTGCGCTTCCTGGAATCTCTCTGAGGTAGTAGCGATGGATCGACGCACCTTCATAAGCCGGGTCGAAGCGCTGGGGCTGGGGTTCTTCTGTGGAGCGGGTAGCCTGCTGGGAGGCTGTGCGGAGAGTCGCTTCGTGATGGCTCGACAGGACGGACAGCAACTCGTCGTATCAAAAGCAGAGGTAGTCGGGAGAGGTGATTTTCTGGTGGAGCGCCCAGGCCATGCCCGGCCCATATACGTGTTTCATCGAGGGGGAGATGACTATGTGGCCGTGTGGACGCGGTGCACGCACCGGGGGTGTCAGGTGGCACCGGCTGGGGAGCGCCTCGTGTGTCCCTGCCACGGGAGCGAGTACACGCGGGAGGGTCGGGTAGTTCAGGGGCCGGCCGTGCACGACCTGCAGCGCTTCTCTGTCACCGCGGACGAGCAATACATCTATATCACGCATGAACGATGACGAGCATGACGATAAGCAGACTACACGGGGTGATCATTCTATTCGTTCTGGGGCTGGTTCTACCGGCACAGGCTCAGAGGGACACGACGACCGTACAAGATGCACTCTATGTGCGGCCCTTCATCGGGGCTGTCGGGCAAACCGCCCTCGGAGGGTATATCGAAGGCAACACGAATTATTTCTCGGAAGATGGGATCACAGAGGGGTTCTCGATGGAACTCCGGCGGTTCAATCTGTTCTTCTTTTCAGCCATTGGCGAACGCATCCGGTTTCTTTCCGAACTCGAGTTCGAGCACGGGACGGAGGAAATCAACTTGGAGACGGCTCAGGTGGATGTCGAGATCGACCAGGCGCTTGTGCTGCGAGGGGGTATCCTGCTTCCACCGATAGGTGCCTTCAACCAGAATCATGATGCGCCGCTGTGGGATATCGTAGACCGTCCTCTCGTCTCGACGGAAATTATTCCTTCGACGCTCTCGGAGGTAGGCTTTGGGATCAATGGCAAAGTATTTCGCTCGTCGTTCGTGATGACCTATGACCTGTACCTCACCAATGGCCTTGGCGAGGGGGTGGTGCTCAACGGTACGGGACGCACCTATCTGCCAGGCGGTAAACATGAGGATGTCTTCGCTGAAGACAACAATGGCATACCAGTGCTATCGGGGCGTCTCGCCGTAAGGGACTACCGTCTGGGTGAGGTGGGGGTATCGTATTATGGCGGGGTCTACAATACCTACCGTCTCGATGGTGAAACGGTGGACGAAAAGCGCCGACTTGACCTCTGGGCACTGGATGTGCAGGCGAAATTTGGACGGGTTTCTGTGCAGGGAGAGGCCGCCTGGGCGTTTGTCGATGTACCCGAGCACCTGCGCGAACTGGCCGGCGGGCGGCAGTGGGGAGGCTATATCGACGTCATCGTACCACTGAAGCATGTGCCGTTCTTCAGGTATGAGAAGGCCGTTGTCAATGCGGTCCTGAGGCTGGAGCGAATCGATTATAACGTGGGGACTTTTAGCGCGACAGGGGACAATATCTTTGATGAGGTGACAGCGCTGGTGGTAGGTATGAGTTTCCGACCGACAGCTGAGACGGTTGTCCGCGGTAACTATCGGCGGCACTGGGAATGGGATAGACTCGGCAACCCGGCCGTGAACCGGGCAGGCTTCCAGTTTGGTCTGGCAACGTATTTTTGATAATCGGCTTTGAAAATAAACCGCCTGGATAGGGTTTGACGCGCCGTGTCTCAACGATTGAGGCACGGCGCTTTGTTCTTAGCACAGAGGGTCGGCAAGCATGGAGAAGGGCCGCGGGATACTGCGCTATCGGGCTTAAGGGGGCGGCCGGTGGGCCGATATGCTCAGTAGTCCAAACCCGTCCGGTCCGAAAAGACCCCGAACTGCTCAAGATCAAACCTTCGATGGACGAAAAACTCAAGGAGCTGGTGCTTCGCCGGCAACGTGCGGTTCTGCAGCAGACGACCGAGGCCGCCGGGCTGGAAGAGAGGCCCGTTGCGAAGAAACCGGTGACGCACCGGAAGCCGGTGGTAGTACGCGATGAGGTCGAGACGCCCGTCCTGCCCGAGATCGGGCGAACGCTGGCGGAGTCGATCCCGTACTCCCTGTACGGCGAGGCGCGGATCCACTTCCTGGCGGAGCAGGTGCGAGTCCTGCCGGACCGGGAGCGGACGGCACTGCGCAAACACGTCGAGGCGCTGGTGCGCCACATGCTCACCGTCGGCGCCAGTGACATCGATGCCGGCGGGCCCGCCAGCAACGGCTACGTCTGGTACCGCGTCGACGGGGACAAGAAGCCCGACGAGCGCATGGGCCGCTATCACGTCGACGAGACCAACGTGCTGTTTCTGAACCTGCTCACCGACCGGCAGCGCGAGGTGCTCTTTGCTGCGGGTTCCGTCGACTTCTCGTTCCACATTCCCATCGAGGGACGGGACGGGCGCCCCCGGCGTTTCCGGGCCACGCTCTACTACGACATGGAGCACCTGGCCCTGAACATGCGTGCCATCAGCGACGAACTGCGGCCGCTCAGTTCGCTCGGCTTCCACCCGATCATTGAGCGCGGCCTGATGTTCCGGCACGTCCGCGATGGCCTCACGCTCGTCACCGGCGTCACGGGCTCCGGTAAGAGCACCACGCTCGACGCCATCGTCGACGCCAACAACAAGGACTTTGCGGGGCACATCGTCATCATCGGGAAGCCGATCGAGTTCATGCACGTGTCCAAGATGTGCATCATCCGTCACCGCGAGGTGGGGAACGACGTGCGCACCTTCAAGGACGGTATCGTGCAGGCGCTTCGTCAGGACCCCGACATCGTGGTCATCGGTGAGATGCGCGACCCGGAGACGATCTCGGCCGCCCTCGAAATCACGGACTCCGGGCACAAGGTGTTTTCCACGCTGCACACCTCGTCGGCCGTCGAGAGCATCGACCGCATCATCGGCGAGTACCCGCCGGAGGAGCAGAACCGCGTGCGCAACCGCCTCGCCGACGTGCTGCGCTGTGTCATCTCTCAGAAGCTGTGCCCCAAAGTGGGTGGCGGCCGTGTGCTGGCGAAAGAGGTGCTCTGGATGACCCCCTCGACCCGGGCCGCCATCAAGAATGAGAACACGAACGAGATTTACCAGATGATGTGGGAAGGGGGCAGCCAGGGCCAGATCACGCTGGAACAGGACCTCTACCGCCTCTTTCGCCAGGGGCTGATTACAGCGGAAACGGCGATGAACTATGCCAACAACAAACGGAGGTTGCAGCAGCTCATGGGCTGATGCCGGATCTCTCGAGTTCACGAAAACGATGACTTCATGGTCATGAAAAAGTATAAAAACAAAGCACTGGTTCTCGGGGTTGCCGTCAACAACCGGTCGGTCGATGCGGTCCTGATGAGGGAAGGCGAGGAAGGGCCGGAAGTGCTGAAGACGTTCCGCCGGTCGCGGAACGCCAGCTTTGTCACGGCCGAACTGAACGACGCCGCCCTGATGGCCGACGAGACCACCAGCTCGGGCGATTTTACGATTCAGTTCGGGGAAGGAGAGGACAGCGCCACCAATCTGTTCCTGGCCTCGGAGTTCGACGGCCTCGAACCGACCGATACGACGGGGGAAGCCGGGGCGGGCAACGACGCGTCGTCCCGCAACACGTTTGACTTCGAACTGGTCGACATCCTCGCCGAGTGTGCGGATGCCGGGTACACGGAGCTGGTCGTCTCGTTCTGCAACAGCGCGCTCGAGGTCCAGGCCGTCGAACTACGCATCGGGGCGGACGAAGGCAACAAAGGGGAGCCGGCCGCGCGGGGCAAGGCCGCGAAGAAGGGCAAAGCCCGGAAGAAGGCGGATAAGCCGCTGGACCACAGCGCGTTGCTGGAGCGGCTGGCGGCCCAGCAGGAGGAGAAATACGAGCCGGATCAGGTAGTCTTCATCCCGATGACGCCGGTGGATGAGGTGGCGCGGTATCTGGCGCTGATCCGCAAGCCCGGGGACCTGATCGTCGAGACGGTACAGGCGCTACGGGAAGAAAAGCGGGGCGTCGTCACCCCCATGCTGGATACCGAGGTGCATGCGTACCTGGGCCTCTCCCGGGCCGTGGATCTCCTGAAGAACCGCAACCTGCTGGAACAAGACGCGGCGGCGCCTGCCGATCCGCTCCAGGATCGGTACCGGACGCTGGTGGTACGTGCCGGCGTGGAAGATACCCTGGTGCTGTTCATCGAGGAGGGGCGGCTCCAGCACTACGAGAGCCTGCGCTCGATCACCACGTTCGACGCGCCGGAGACGATTTGCAGCCGCATCCTGCTGCTTCAGGACGAATATGCCACGGGGGACGTCCACCAGGTGCTCGTCATGGCCGAGGACCGGGAGGCCGCGCTGGTCGAGAGCTTCAGCCTGTTCTTCCCGGAGGCCCAGGTAGAGCCGCTGTGGACGTATGTGCCGCGGATGCCCGAGACGGAGGGACGCCTGGAGCGGAGCCGCGTCATGGCCACGCTGGCGGCCCTGCGCGTGCTCGGGGATGCCTTCTACGACGAGGTGTTCGAACGCGTCAACCTGATGCCGGCCCGGCTCATGCGGCGCCAGTTCACCATGCCGCTGCCCTGGCATGCCGTGGCCATGCTGGCCGTGCTCTTCTGCACGGTCCTGTTCTTCGTCTACCGCTACTTCGACAACGAACAGGCCAAGGCTGCCATCGAAGACCGGCTCAAGGTCGGTACGGTGGCCGAGGTCGAGGCGGATGCCCGGGTGTTGCAGGCCCGCATCGACAGCATGAAGGCGGCCACCAACGGGTACCTCCGCGCTCTCGACGTGCTGGACTCGCTGCTCGTCGGGAGCGACCAGTGGAGCCGGGCGCTGGAGAAGATGGCGCGTGAGACGGCGGCCATCTCGGGGGGCATCTGGGTCGAGAGCTGGCGGCAGGAGGGGCCGGTGCTGGCCCTGGAGGGCAATGCCACCGACCGTCGCTACATCGTCGAACTGGCTGACCGGCTCGATGCCTCGATCCGGAGTCTGACCTTCTCGGAGATCCGCGACTGGCCGGTCTACACCTTCCGGATGACCTTCCCGATGTCCCAGGAGTTGCCCGAGGCGGCCCGCTACCTGCGCGAGCATGTGCAGGTGTCCGTCACGACCGCCGACGCAGCCGCGGGCGCCAGCCCGTCCGGCGGGGAAACCGTGCCACCCGCCGGCACCATGCGCCGGACGGCACTGACCCCGACCCCCTGAACCGATAGATTGCATCCTGCCATGTCGAACTTTGCTCAGAACATCGTTGTGCTGGTCGTCTGCTGGCTGCTCGTCACCGGCGCCGGTATCTACGTCACCTACTTCGATCAGCCCGAGGATCTGGAACGGCTCGAGAAGGCCGAAAAGGTGAGCCGGATGAAACAGGCCGAGCTGACCGCCCTGATGGCCGAGGAGGCGTCCACCGCCGAGCAGGCCGAGGAGATCCTGCGTCGCTGGAACGCGCGCTATAAGATCATCCCCCGCGAGCTGGACGATGAGGAGGTCGTCGCCTACCTGAACTACCTCAGCCGGGATGGCTTCGAGAACTTCGACATCACGTTCTCGGGGGAGAAGGGGTCGAAAGACTTCAACAAGTACGTGTACCAGGTGAGCGGCCGCGGGTATTTCGACCGGCTCTACCGCGTCGTCTGGGAGCTCGAAAACAACCGCTACTTTTTCCGCGTGCGCAACCTCAACCTGGAGCACATCGATCTGGTGTCGAAGGATCCGAGGACGCAGCGGGAAGCGCTCAAGGTGATGGTGTCCTTCACCATGACCGTCGAAGCGTATTTCGGCGGGGCCGAGGGGTTGAGTGCCGACACGGAGCAGACCGGCGCCGAGTCCCGGCGGGCCCTTTCGGAGGGGCTCTTCACCGAACTGCCGCCGGTCCCGATGGAGGTGCTCCCGGCCCGGGAACCGGCCAAGAACCCCTTCTTCCCGGGCATCCTGGAAACGATCCCGCCGAATACGGACAACCTCGTCGACGTCGAGGAGGCACGACTGGTCTCCATCGTGGCCGGCCGGGCCATCTTCGACTGGAACGGTGAGTACCACCAGCTCGACGTGGGCGACCGTGTCTACCTCGGCAAGATCATCGAGATCGATCCGACACAGGATCGCGTCGTGGCCCGGCTCAACAAAGGCGGGATCATCGACGAGATCGAACTCGAACTGCAGACGGGCGAGCGGTACCGCCAGGCGCTCGGCCCGGCCAGCCTGACCCCCGTACAGAAACAGTAACCCAACCCACCCGATGTGTTGAAGAGGCTAGGATTATGAAACGTATGTTCACCCCTATTCGCAATCCGCTCGTGCTGCTGGGGCTGTTGCTGCTGACCGGCCAGGTGGTGCCGGCCGTGCAGGCCCAGGTCCGCCCGCCGGAGCGGCAGATCCGGGCGTACATCCCGCCGGATCAACTCGTCTCCTTCCTGCCGTCGACGCCGTTCGACCGGTTCATCGACTTCCTCAACCCCATCTTTCAGCGGGTGACGGGCAAACAGGTCATCGACCCGGAGTCGCGTACCCACCCGATCGGGATCTCGATTGCCGGCATGCACTTTCTCGATGCCTTCGAGCTCGTGCTCCAGTACAACGGGCTGACGTTCCGGGAGACGGATCGCTACTTCATCGTGGAGAAGGCGCCCGAAGATCCCGGACTGGTGCTCGATGCCGAGCAGGCCACCGGACGAGCCGTGGCTGCCACGACGAAAACGCTCGAATTGCCGGCCTCGCTTGACACGCGCGAGATCCAGATCAATGCCATCCTGTTCGAACTCGATCACACCCGGGCCCGGGACATGGGGATCAACTGGAGTGTGTTTCTGGGCGGAACGTCCGGTGGACAGGGCGGTCAGGGGGGAAGCGGCGGTGCGTCGGGCGGGAACTCCGGCAACGGCCAGGCCGGCGGACGCAACTTCTTCCTGAAAACCGACGACCTGTTCGATGGCATCAAGGACATCGTCGAGTCGCCCGATCGGATCAACTTCAGCGACCTGAACCAGTTCTTCCGCCTGGCCGAGCAGGAGGGCATCGGGGAGACGATCGCCAGCCCGAGTGTGACGGTGCAGAGCGGGGAAAAAGGTCGCATCCAGATCGGGACGGACGTGCCCGTGCAGGTACGCGACTTCGCCGGCAACACGGTCACGCAGTTCTTCTCGACCGGGATCATTGTGGACGTGACGCCGACGCTCATCGAGCAGGCCCTCGCCGACACGGCCGGTGCCCCGACGCTGGAGTTCATTCACCTGAACGTGAAGGTGGAAAAGTCGGGAAGCTCCCCTTCGGCCAGCGGCCCCATCATCGACCGCAACACTGCCAACACGCAGGTGCTCCTGCTCGATGGCGAACAGACCGTCATCGGGGGGCTCTATTCGACGGACGAGTCCGTCTCGCGCACGGGGATCCCGATCCTGAAGGACCTGCCCGGCTGGTTCTTCGGCCTCCGCTACATCTTCGGGCGGACGCAACGGTCGACGACCCAGAAGGAACTCCTGATCGTGCTGCAGGCTCGTGTACTGGACCCGCTCGAAGCACGGGCCGGCAAGCCGCTGCGCAAGAACCTGCTGGATGAACAGCGGCAGCAGATTCGCCAGATCCTGAACCAGTTCAACAGCAAGGTGGGTCAGCAGACGCGCATGATGGACAAGTACCGGGTGAATCCGGAAAAAGACTGAACGGTGACGGGTCTCCGAAAGAACGAGAGGCGGTTCTCCGGTCGGGGGGCCGCCTCTCGTCATGCCGCGCGGGTCAGCGGGGCGACGTCGTGCCCGGCCCGGAAGATGACGTGGTGGCGATAGCCTTTCCGGGTCGTACGGAGGAGCGGGAGGGCCGTCTCCGAGGCAAAACAGTGCAGCGAGGCGATGAGGTGGTTCGTTTCGTCTCGAAAGCGATGCCGTTGCCAGAAAAGATAGAGGTCACCGATCAGCAGCGCCGGGACGATCAGCGGGGCCACGAGATAGTTCGATGCGGAAACGATGAACTCGTACGCGAGAAAGGTCCCGGCGAGCCCGAGAAGGAGCACCGCGTCGGCCAGTATACCGCCGAGGTGCAGACGCCGCAGGCAGGTTGCCGCCGTGCCTGCGGGCACCTGACCGGGATGGGCGGACGGTGCGTGCACCATGCTCCGGAGCGTGGTGGCCACGTAGGTGCGCCGGGCGAAGCGCGGTTCATGCAGGAGACGGAACAACAGGTGTGGTGCCGCCTCGAGATAGAGGATGAACTGACACTCATGCGTCAACTGGCGAACGAGGCGGTGGGAACGGATCAGGAGGACGATGCGACGGGCCAGGTAGAGACCAAGCAGCAGCATGCACAGGCGCCAGAGGTCTTCACCGGGCGAGGGCGGGTACAGGACGGGCAACGTGGAGGCCACGAACAGGGTCAGGCCGGCCATCCAGCGGTGCCGGCGTGCCAGGTCGAGTAGATGCCGACCGTCTTGTTCGAGGCAGGATGCCATGGTACTGCGACGCTACGAAGCGATCAGGTGGGGACAAAGACGGTACGAAACGGGGATCGGTTTCGCAAGCGCTTTCACGAAGTATTTTGTTCGGAAAGGGTCACGATGAACAACTTGAAAGGGAAGGTTTTAGCCGGATCATGGTGAGGGGAGGGCAGGGCGTCTCGAGGAGGTTTCGTTGCGTGTTCATGTCCACGCCGGGAAGCCAGAGATCGCGCAAGAGGAGGGGTCGGAAAGCACGTCGTGGGGTAAAGAGCAGCGCGGGTCCAGGTGGACGATATGCTTGCGTATTCTTTCGTGACGGATGCCTATCTTGCCCCTCAGCCTGCATGCGGACGAGATGCGATCATGCGATACCTTCATCTCCTGGTGCTACTGCTCTACGGGTGCAGCGGTGTGCCGGTCGGAGAACCGGACGTGGTGCCGCTGACCAGCGAGCCCGTATGGTCGGAGGAGGCGTTCCGGCAGCACCTCCGCGTTCTGGGAAGCGAGGCCCTGGGAGGGCGTATGACGGGAACCCGGGGCTATCTGCAGGCTGCCGGATACGTCGAGGCGCAGTGGCGGCTGGCCCTCCTCCAGCCCGTCACGGAGACGAGTTTCAAGCGACTCTACCCGGTGCAGGTCCGGGTGCCACGACGTATCCGGGTCCAGATGTCCGCGCGCGATTCCCTGTTTTTCGTACCGGGCCTAGAGGTGATGCCGGATCCCGGGACCGGGGGCGGGACGCGCGTGGCACGCCAGCTCACTACCCTCCGGGATTCCTCGCTTACGCTCTCCGGGGCCGCCGTGATGGTGCCCGACTCGGCTTTCCATGAGGGTATGGCCGCCGAGGTGGCGGCGCGGGGCGGTGAGGTAATGCTGGTCGTGGGGGAGCTGTGGCCCGGCGTGCGCGGCATGCCGGAGGCGCCGTTACCGATCGTTCGCATACGGCCGGAGGCGGCCATGCGGCTGGCCGGCCTGAGCCGTGACGGGCTCCTGCGGTGGATGCAGGGGACGAAGCGACGCCGTCTGTTCGCTGACCTGGTGGTCACGGTCGAGCACGAGGCTTCGCCCTACGTGTGGGGTCTCAACCTGCTGGGGTTCGTGGCCGGACAGCACCCCGTCCCGGCCCGGGAACTCGTCATCGTCTGTGCTCACCTGGACGGGCCGGGGCAGCCGGCCGGCGTGCGGGTGTATGATCCAACGCGCAGCGGGGCCGCGGCGGCCGCCGTCATCGAACTCGCACGCCGGTTTTCATCGATGGCGCACTGGACGGACCTGCCGGAACGGACCATCCTGTTCGCCCTGTGGTCGGGCTCAACGTTCGATCACGCGGGGCTGCGGGCTTACCTGCAGGCACCGTCATGGCCGCTCGACCGGACCCGGTCCGTCATCTATCTGGGCCTCGAACGGGACGAGGTGGCGGCGGTCCGGGCGCTTCTGGCCCCGTACGACGTGCCGCTCGAGGCCGTCGTCGTGCCCGATTCGCTCTACGAGACGCGCCGGCCCGTGTTGGTCCCGGAGCCGGCCTGGCTGGCCTATGCACGGCGCTACCGGCCCGATCTGCCGCGACCGGAGCCCCCCGACGACGACCTTGCGCTGGAGCATGCCGTGCAGCGGGCACTGTATCTGGCCCGCGTGGGCGAGCGTCTTCTGCTCCGCGAGAGCGAAGCCTACGATCCGCTCTGGTCCCGCCCGCCGGCTGAGTCGCCTCCGGTTCGAGCCGATACGACGCTCAATCGCACCAGGTGAGCGACTTGAACCGCTCGAAGGCCGCCCGTTCCAGCGCCTCGCGATGATCCGGATGGGCGATCTCGATCAGCGCCCGCGCGCGCTGGCGCAGGTTCTTGCCGTACAGGTTGGCGATGCCGTATTCGGTTACCACATAGTGCACGTGGGCCCGCGTTGTGACGACGCCCGCGCCCTGCTTCAGGTACGGGACGATGCGCGAGATCCCTTTCGACGTTTGCGACGGCAGCGCGATGATGGGCTTGCCGCCCTCGGAGAGCGAGGCCCCTCGGATGAAGTCCATCTGCCCGCCGACCCCGGAATAGAGCCGTGTCCCGATCGAGTCGGCACAGACCTGGCCGGTCAGGTCCACTTCGATGGCACTGTTGATGGCGGTCACTTTGGGGTTGCGCCGGATGACGGCCGTATCGTTGACGTAGGCGACGTCGAGCATGGCCACCTGCGGGTTGTCGTCCACGAAGTCGTACAGGCGGCGCGTGCCCATGAGGAAACTGCTGACGATCTTGCCGGGGTGGCGGGCTTTGCGGGCATTGGTGATGACGCCGCGCTCGACGAGGTCGATGATGCCATCCGAAAACATTTCGGTATGCACGCCCAGGTCCTTATGGTGGATGAGGGCGGCCAGCACGGCGTCCGGGATGGCGCCGATGCCCATCTGCAGCGTCGCTCCGTCCTCGACCAGTTCGGCACAGTACCTCCCGATGGCCCGTTCGATCTCGCTCAGGACCGGGGGGGCGTGTTCGGGGAGGGGATCCTCCACCTCCACGGCGTAATCGATGTCGTCGATGTGCACGATCCCATCGCCGTGGGTGCGCGGCATGTTGGGATTGATCTGCGCCACGACGACGCGGGCCGACTCGACGGCGGCGCGGGTGGCATCCACCGAGACGCCCAGCGAGCAGAACCCGTGACGGTCGGGCGGAGAAACCTGCACGAGGGCCACGTCGAGCGGGAGGATGCCGCGGCGGAACAGGGCCGGCACTTCGCTCAGGAAGACGGGAATGTAGTCGGCGCTTCCTTCGGCCACGGCCGGCCGTACGTTGGCACCGATGAAGAGGGCGTTCGTAAAAACGCGCCCGGCAAACTCGGGGGCCGCGTAGGGGGCAGCGCCCTCGGTGTGCAGGTGAACGACCTCCAGCCGGTTCAGCGACCGGGCGCGTTCGGTGAGGGCCTGCACGAGGCGCTGCGGGGCGGCGGCCGCGGTGTGGATGTATACGCGATGGCCGTCCGATACGACGGAGACGGCTTCTTCGGCGGTGACGATGTTCATGACGGGTAGCGGGGTAGAGTCTGGTAAGCGGTTCGTCGGGCTCAACATACGGCCTCCGGCCCGGAGCCCCTGTAGGGGTTTCCCCGAAAGGATATGACCTTTTGGCGAAGAAGGGCGCCATGACACGGCCTCGGCCCTGATGTTCACCGGGCCGTTGGTAGTTTAGGAAGAAGAACGTGGACAGATAACGATGCCGGAACGATGAACGGAATGATGCAGCAGATGACTTCCTGGATGGATACCCTGATCGCCGGGGCGCCCCTGATCGAGTGGGTACGGGCCATCGGGATATGGGCACTGCTCTCGGTGGTGTTCATCTTCGTGCAGCGCGTGCTGACCCGGCGCATGGACGCGCTCGCCCTGCGGACCCGCAACACGATCGATGACGTCATCGCGGCGGTATTGCGGCAGACCCGTGCCTATTTCCTCGTGGGGCTGGCCTTCTATGCGTCCGTGGCCATCGTGCAGTTGCCCGACGCCGTCATCGACTGGGGGGGACGCATCGCCTTCATTCTCCTGCTGCTGCAGGTCGTTCGCTGGGGCGGTGGGCTGATCACGGAGTACATGGAGCGTTACCGGCAGCGGCATCTCGAAGCCGACCCGGCCGCCGTCACGTCCATGCAGGCGCTCGGTTTCATCGGGCGCCTGGTGCTCTGGACGGTCGTCCTGCTCATGGCCCTCGACAATTTCGGGGTGGACATCACGGCGCTCGTCGCCAGCGTCGGGATCGCGGGGGTCGCCATCGGGCTGGCCGTGCAAAACATCCTGGGCGACCTCTTTGCCTCGCTCTCGATCGTCCTCGACAAGCCGTTCGTCGTGGGCGATTTCATCATCGTGGGGGAGCACATGGGCACCGTCGAGCACATCGGGCTCAAGTCCACCCGCATCCGCAGCCTGACCGGCGAGCAGCTCATCTTCTCGAACAATGACCTGCTGCAGAGCCGGATCCGGAACTTCAAGCGGATGCGGGAACGGCGGGTGGTCTTTTCGATCGGCGTGGTGTACCAGACACCGCCGGATCAGCTGGCCCGGATCCCACAGATCATCCGGGAGATCGTCGAGGCGCAGGACCGGGTGCGCTTCGACCGGGCCCACTTCAAGGCGTTCGGGGACTTCTCGCTCAACTTCGAGGTGGTGTACTGGATGCTCGACCCGGACTATACGTTGTACATGGATACGCAGCAGGCCATCAACCTGGCGCTGTTCGAACGCTTTGGCCGGGAAGGGATCGAGTTCGCCTATCCGACGCAGATGCTCTACGTGCAGTCCCTGGCGACGGACGCGAAGGGGGACGGCGAGCGGGCGGTGCCCCGGGCCGAAGCCTGAACCGGGTTATGCCGTTTCGGTGAGGTGCTGCGTGATCGCGGCCAGGAAGCGGTCGCCAAAGTCGGCGAGCTTCTTCTCCCCGACGCCGTGCACCCGGAGCAGGCCGGTGGCCGTCGTCGGGCGTTGACGGGCCATGTCGCGCAAGGTGGTGTCGTTGAAGATCACGTAGGGCGGCACGCCCCGCTCGCGCGCGATCTCGGTGCGAAGCTTTCGAAGGCGTTCGAACAGGCTCCGGTCCACGCCTTCCCAGGAGGCGGCCTCGGCGGCCGTCTGTTTGACGCGCTTTTTCTTGCTCGGCATCAGCCAGACCGTGCGCTGCCCGCGGAGCACCTCCCACGAGGCGTCGTTGAGCTTGAGCGTCGGGTATTCCCCGGTGCTCCGGTCCAGCAGGCCCTGGTCGAGGAGCTGAAAGATGAGGTGGTTGACCTCGTTGCGGGGGCGATCTTTGAGCAGGCCGTAGGTGCTCAGGCGGTCGTGGCCCAGCCGGCGGATCCGCTCGTTGTCGCTGCCGCGCAGCACGTCGGTCAGGTGGCCGGCGCCAAAGCGCTCGCCGGTGCGAACGACGCAGGAGAGGATCATCTGCGCTTCCCGCGTCCCGTCGACGAACTGCTCGACCTCGTCGAGGCAGACGTCGCAGGCTCCGCAGTTGTCCTGTTCGTACGGCTGGCCGAAGTATTCGCTGAGGACCTTGTGGCGGCAGGCGCCGGGCGCGGCGAACTGCCGCATCTGTGCCAGGAGTTCGAGGGCGTGGCGCTGGGCGGGGGTGAGCCGGTTCGCGCTGTCGCTGCGCTTCTCGATGATCGACTGCCAGCGGAGTACGTCGGCGGGGGAGAAGAACAGGATGCATTCGGCGGCGAGGCCGTCGCGGCCCGCGCGGCCCGTCTCCTGCTGGTAATGTTCCACCGATTGCGGCATCCCGGCATGGATCACGCAGCGCACGTCGCTCCGGTCGATCCCCATGCCGAAGGCCACCGTGGCCACGATGACGTCGATTTCTTCGTTCGTGAACGCTTCCTGGGCGGCGCGGCGCTCGGCAGGGGGCATCCCGGCGTGGTAGTGGGCCGCCCGGAGGCCCCGCTCCTGGAGCAGCGCGGCCAGCCGTTCCGTCTCCTCCCGCGTGATGCAGTACACGATGGCCGCCTCGCCGCGGTGCCGGTCGAGTGCTTCCAGAAGCTGCTCGCGCAGGTTCAGCCGGGGAAAGACGCGGTAGATCAGGTTGGGACGGTCGAAGCGGCCGATGAGGATGGCGGGCTCACGCAGGCGGAGCTGCCCCGCGATGTCATCGCGGACGCGCCGGGTGGCCGTGGCCGTGTAGGCATGGATGCTGGCCCCAGGAAAACGCTCGCGGATCTGCGCGAGGCGGCGGTACTCGGGGCGGAAGTCATGCCCCCAGTGGCTGATGCAATGGGCTTCGTCGACGGCGAAATGACGGATGTGGTGCCGGGCGGCCAGATCGAAGAACCAGGGGGTGAGCAGGCGCTCCGGGGAGAGGAACAGGAGGCGGCACGTCCCGCTTTCGAGCAGGTCCTCGGCCTCCCGCCGCTGGGCTGCACTCAGGGCGCTGTGCAGCGCCACCGCCGGATACCCGTTGGCGCGGAGGCCATCGACCTGGTCCTTCATGAGCGAGATGAGGGGCGAGACGACCACGTCCAGCCTTTCTTGCATCAACGGAGGCACCTGGTAGCAGAGGGACTTCCCGCCGCCGGTGGGCATGACCACGAGCGCGTCCCGGCCCTCCAGACCGGCCCGTATGGCTTCTTCCTGTAAGGGGCGGAGGCGGTCGTAGCCCCAGTACCGCCGTACGACAGCGAGCACGTCCTCCAGGCGAGGCGCAGTAGAAGACGGCGAGGAAGGGGGACGTGCGGGACGGGTGTGCATGGAGGATCGGAAGAAAGGGGTGTTCGAAGCCGGCGATGTGGGGTGTCAGGTACGTACGGGTTCGGGGGGCTTGTCGCTCATGAGCACCGAGAGCGGCGCCAGGGGCTCGACGTTCTCGAAAAAGATCTTTACCGCGCCCGTGAGCGGCATGGCCAGGATCATGCCCCAGATCCCCCAGAGCCAGCCCCAGAAAATCAGGGACATGAGAATCAGCAAGGGGCTCAGGTTCAGGCTGAAGGCCATGATCTTTGGCTCGATGACGTTGCCCATCGTCATCTGCACACTGCCCAGCAGCAGGAGTACGAGCAGCGGAACGGTCAGCGCGTCGAACTGGAGGAACGACCAGACGAGCGGAAAAAGCACGGCGATCATGGAGCCGATGTTCGGGATGTAGTTGAGCAGGAAGGCAATGAAGCCCCAGATCAGCGGGAAGTCGACGCCGAGGACGAGGAGGACGAGCCAGGTCAGCGCGCCGGTGGCCAGGCTGATGAGCGTTTTCGTGATCAGGTACTGGCGCACCTGCCGGTCCACGTTCACGATCACCTGGGCGATCCGGCTGGCATAGGCGTCGGGGAAGGCGACCCGTACCTTCTTGCTGAGGCCCCCGCTGCCGGCCAGGATAAAGAGCATGAAGAGCAGCACCAGCACGGCGTTACTGATGAAGCTGATGAACGTCCCCACCCCGGTCGTGAGGAACGGGGCGATGGCGTTCAGGTCGATGATGTTGCGCCAGATGATCTGCTCGGGCGTCATACCCAGGCGGAGCAGGATGCCTTCGGCCTGGAGGACCATATCCCGTAGCACCCGGTCCAGCCGCGCCTGGTAGAAAGGAAGTTGCTCGATGAACGGATCGACCGAGGAGTAGAGGGCCAGCCCCAGCAGGAACAGGAACGCCGCAAACGTGAGGACGACCACCAGGAGCGAGACGGCCATGGGGACGCGCCGCTTCTGCAACTGCACGACGATGGGCTTGAAGATCATCGAGAGCAGGAGCGCGATCACGAACGGCAACAGCACCGCCCGCAACTGATGCAGGACCACGCCGAACAGAAAAACGACGATCAGACTCAACAGAATGATGGTCCACTTATGGGTCGACATAGGCAGGTGTACAACATGGGTGCGGGGGGGGCCGCTGGCTGGTGGAGGGTGCTCCTCGGAAAAACAAGGGCACCGACCGGGAAACACCCGGTGGGTACGTTGGATATAGAGGCAGAGAACCGTTCGACCTCAACGTTCCCGGCGCATGAACATCTCGCGATACATCGGTCTGGGGCTCCTGGCCATTTTGTTCTTGTTCAAAGGACACATAGATCCCTATCCGAAGGACCTGTTCCGCTCTCCGCTGAAGATTCCGCTTCGTCTTTCCGGCAACTTTGCCGAGATGCGGTCCAACCACTTCCATGCGGGGCTGGATATCAAGACGAACGGGCGGGAGGGGTACCGTGTGTACGCGGCCGCAGACGGCTGGGTCTCGCGCATCTTCGTGTCGCCGGGTGGCTACGGGCATGCCCTCTACATCAATCATCCGAGCGGGCACACGACGGTCTATGCCCACCTGAGCAGGTTCAACGACGCTATCACGGCGTACGTTCGAGAGCAGCAGTATCAGCAGCAGCGTTTTCGGGTCGACCTCTACCCCGAGGCGGGACGCTTTCGTGTGCACCAGGGGGAGGTAATTGGCTATACCGGCAATTCGGGTAGTTCCGGAGGGCCGCATCTGCATTTCGAGATCCGTGATGCGGCCACGCAGGAGCCGCTCAACCCGTTGCTCTTCGGTATCCCGGTCGAAGATACGGTGCCGCCGCGGATCTACCGCATCAAGGTCTATGCGCTCGAGCCAGACGGTTACGCCCGCATCGAGATGACGGATGGACAGGTCCGTGAGGTGACGGCGGGACAATCGGCGACGCTGGAAGTGGTCGGAGCCGGGCGAGCCTATCAACTCGGCGGGGTGCGCCGTCTGGCGGGGTACGGGCGCCTCGGCTTCGCCATCCAGACGCACGACTACCACGACGGTTCGAACAGCCGACTGGGGCCGTATCGCATCCGGCTGGAAGCCGACGGCAGGACGCTCTTCGTGACGGAGATGGAGCGCTTCTCGTTCGACGAGACGCGCTATATCAATGCACACGTCGATTATGCCGAGCGTCAGCGCAACCGGCGGTGGTTCCAGCGCAGCTTCCGCCTGCCGGGCAACCGCCTCACCTCGATCTACCGCGCCCCCCGGAACGGGATCCTCACGGTCGAGCCCGGTGCGACCCACCGGCTGCTTTACACGGTGGAGGACGCCGCCGGCCATGCCGTGCAGCTGGGCTTCGCGGTGACGGGCATGACGGCCCGGCCCGCCGAGTTGACGGTGCGGGAGCCCGCCGCCTTCACGTTGCCCTTTAACCGGCCGGCCACGTTCGAGCGTGACGGCCTGATGGCCGCCTTCCCCGCGCATACGGTGTATGAGGACGTCCCCCTGGCCTTCCGGGTGCTCCCCGCCCTGCCGGGCGCCTTTTCCGACCGGTATGTCCTCCATGACGAAGCGACCCCCGTGCACGAGCGCTACCGGCTCTCGCTCCGTGCCGACCGGCTCCCGGCACGACTGCGCCCCAAAGCCCTGATCGCGCGGGTCGATGAGGAGGGGAAATGGGCTTCGGAAGGTGGAACGTACCGGAACGGTTTCGTCACGACCCGCACACGCACCTTCGGCACGTTCTTCGTCGCCGTCGACACGCTGGCGCCCGACATCACGCCGCTGAACATCCACGATGGAAAGGATCTGCGGGGGAGCGACCGGATCCGCCTGCGCATCCGGGACGATCTGGCCGGCATCGACAGCTATGCGGGGTATGTGGACGGCCGGTGGGTGCTCTTCGCCTACGACCCCAAGCGCGACCTGATCGAATACGAGTTCGACGACCGCGTTCCGCCGGGGCCGCATACGCTCTCGGTCGTGGTCACGGATCAGGCAGGCAACACCCGGCGCTATGAAGCCCGGTTCATTCGGTGAGGAGCGAGCCGGCAGCGGGGTCGTCATGGCAGGCGTCGAGGGAACGGCAGGGAAGACGTCCGGCGTGCTGGCGCAGGCCCGCGAGGTGCTCCGTACCTACTGGGGCTATCCGTCCTTCCGGACGGGACAGGAGGAGGTCGTGGCGGCGGTGCTCTCCGGGCGGGACGTGCTCGGGGTGCTGCCCACCGGGGGGGGTAAGTCGATCTGTTACCAGGTGCCGGCGCTGGTGCGGGAGGGGATGACGCTGGTCGTCTCGCCGCTCATCTCGCTCATGCAGGATCAGGTGGCGTCGCTCCAGGCCCGGGGCATTCCTGCTGCGTTCATCAACAGCACCCTCTCGGCGCGGGAGATCGAACAGCGATGGAACGACGCCGAGTTCGGGCGCTATCGCCTGCTCTACGTAGCGCCGGAGCGGTTGCACTCGGATCTGCTCGTGGCGCGAGCCGAGCGGTTTCAGGTCGCTTTGCTGGCCGTGGATGAGGCGCATTGTATCAGCGAGTGGGGGGCCCATTTCCGGCCGGCCTACCAGCAGATTGCGGAGGCGCATGCACGGCTCGGGAGTCCGCCGGTAGTGGCCCTTACGGCCACGGCCACGCCGCAGGTACGGCGCGACATCATCGAGCACCTCCACCTGCGCGACCCGGTCGTCATCGTGCGGGGGTTCGACCGGCCGAACATCATCTGGAGCATTTTTCGTACGGAGAACAAACGGGAGAAGGTGCGGGATGTGGTACGCAACGTGCCGGGTTCGGGCATCCTCTATGCCGCCACGCGCCGGGCGGTGGAGCACTGGGCGCGCTGGCTCGAGGAGCAGGGGGTGACGGCGGCGGCCTACCACGGCGGCCTCGAGCCGGAGACGCGGCGCACGGTGCAGGACGGGTGGCTCCGGGGCGACATCCGCGTCGTCGTGGCCACGAATGCTTTCGGCATGGGGATCGACAAGGCGGATGTCCGGTTCGTCGTCCATGTGGACGTGCCGGCTTCGCTCGAGGGCTACTATCAGGAGGCCGGACGCGCCGGACGTGACGGCCGCCGTGCCTATGCGGTCCTGCTCTACCATCCCGCCGACGCCGAGACGCAACGGGCGCTGATCGAGGAAGCCCATCCGAGCGCTGCCGAGGTGCGGGCCGTCTACGATGCGGCGTGTAACCTGGCCCGCATCCCCGTGGCCGTGCAGCCGGAAGCGCCGGTGGCGCTGGACTTCGACGCCCTGGCCCGGCTGTGCGGCCTGGGGAAAGCCAAGGTGCGGCAGGCTGTCGAGTTGCTGGCACGGCAGGGCACGTGGGTGCCGCTGCCGCCTCGCCGCCATCACGGGCTGATCCGGTTTCTCCAGCCGGCGGAAGCGCTTCGCACGTACGCCACCGGGCGGGCCAACCGGGCGCTCGCCACCTTCGTCGAGCATCTGCTTCGCTCGGTTCATGCGGATGCCTTCACGACGTGGTGGGAGATCGACGTGCGTCGGCTCGCCCGGCGGACGGGGCTCCCGCGTGAGCGCCTGCTGCGCGGGCTCGACTTCCTGGCCGAGCGTGGCCTGCTGGCCTGGCAGCCCCCGGGCCAGGCGCTTCAGGTCGTGTTCACCGAGCCCCGTTCGGCCCGCCTGCCCGTGGACGACCGCGCCGTGCGCCGGGCACGCCGGCGGGCCGAAATCCGACTGGCCGACATGCTGCGCTATGCCCGCTCGGTCACCTGCCGACGCCAGTTCTTGCTGGCCTACTTCGGCGAAACGGCACCCGACCGGTGCGGTGCCTGCGATGTCTGCCTGGGGCGGCACGCTCCGGTCGTCATCACGCCCGAGGACGAACCGGTCATGCGGCGTATCCTCGGTCAGGTTGCCCGCGACGTGCCCCGCGTCCGGTGGTTCGACGAAGACCCCCCGCCCGAGCACCGCCTCGACAGCCTTGTCGACTGGCTCGTGCAGGAGGGTTATCTGGACCCGGTCGATCCGCTCGATGAGCGGTTTCGCCTTACGGAGAAAGGGCAGACCTTCCTGGACCAGTGGCAGCCCCGTACCTGGAAAGACGGACCCGCTTGAAAGCCTGCCGGAGATGTGCGATCTTGCTGAAACACAGGAACTTCGCAGGGGCGGATTGCATGGCGTACGTCATTCGTCGTGTCGACTATTTTTACACGACCGTGCGGGATCAGCCGGGGGAGGCCTACCGGCTCCTCTCCACACTGGCGGATCTGGGGGTCAATCTGATGGCCTTCGCGGCCGTGCCCGTCGGACCGATGCATACCCAACTGACGATTTTCCCGGACGATGCGGCGCGGCTGGTACAGACGGCCCGGGATGCCGGTCTGCGGCTCGACGGTCCTCATCCGGCGCTGCTCGTGCAGGGCGATGACCGGCTGGGGGCGCTGGCCGACGTGCACGCCCGCCTCTATGAGGCCGGCGTCAATGTGTATGCCTCCAGCGGTGTGGCGGACGGGCGGGGCAGTTTCGGATACGTGATTTACGTACGTCCCGAAGAATACGAACGGGCCGTGGCTTCGCTGGGCGTCTGATGGGGGCGTCAGAAGGCCTGACGTTCTTCGTTCAGCCGGTTGAGCACCTTCGTGTAGAGTTCGACGTAGGCGTCGGGGTGCTCGGTGTAATAGTGGAGGGCGGCTTCATAGTCTGCCGGTGTCAGGCCATGATGGGCCAGCACCGAGTCTCGGGGCACGGGCGGCAGGTCCGGGTACAGGTTGGCCCGTGCCGTGGCCAGGTGCAGGTCGATGAGCACCTCGACGAGGAGGCTGTCCTGCACGGGCGGCGTCTCGGGCGAGAGGGACGAGCAGGCCGGGGCAGCCAGCACTACCGTGGCGGCGAACACCAGCAGGCCGGCGCGCATCATGGGGTGGCCGGGGCTTGCTCGGCCGCCGCCTCCACCTCCTCGCGGGTGCGGAACGTGTAGGCGATCACTTCGAGCTGCCGGAGAAACTCCCGCTTGTCGAATCCGGGGGCAAAGACCATCCCGTCGATCATGTAGAGTCGCCCCTGCGTCTGGTCATAGAAGGCGTAGTTCAGGAAGGGCCCTCCCATGCCGTAGGGGACGACGTTGCCGTTCTCGTCTTCGCCGATCATGTGCCAGAGGCCTCGCGTCTCGTACCCGAAGCGGTCGAGGAAGTTGATGTTTTCCGTCTCCAGCGGTCGGCGGTAGTCGATGGCTGCATACCCGCCCACGTTGCCCTGCAGGTAGAGCCGGGCGAGGCTGTCGCGTGTCGCATAGATCCACTCGGGCGTCAGCTTGGAGGGGTCGCCGTTCTCCTCGTAGTAGACGAACAGGCTGCGCCACGATTCGGAGGAGATGACCCGCCGGAGCCAGACGAAGTTGGTCGTGTCGATGGCGATGAAGTAGTCGTGCTGGACGTTTACGGCGAAGCCGTGCTTCTGCATGAGCTGTTCCTCGAGATCCCGCTGCCGTCCGCGTTCGAACATGTCGAGGGTCATGCGCTCGCGGGTAATCGTATTGAAGGCGTAGCGCAGATCCTCACCGCGTTCGTGAATCGTACGGACCAGGTCTTCGGGCGTGGCGGCGGTGAGGTAGACGACGAGCTGGTGCCGCCGCCAGAGGTCACGGCGCGGGATGACGGCGCTCTGTCCGTTCTCGATGGCCCGGGCGGCCTCCTCGTCCAGCCGGCTGCGCAGGAAACGGCCCACGCCGGTCGTGTCGCTCAGCGGGGCGACGAAGAGGACGTTTTTCTTCTTGCGTACCGTGTCGAATACCCGTTCGGACGAGAGCGGCGTCACCTCCAGCTGGAAGAGCCGCTCGGGAGCCGGCAGGGTGCCGATCCACTGGCCCAGTTCTTCCTGAAGCGCCTCACCGACGGCTCCTTTCCAGTGCGTCGAGTCGATCACGACGGTGATGACGCCTTCCGGGCCCGTCGCCGAGGGTTTGTTGATGAGCGTCTCACAGCCGGAGAGGCCGATGTACGTGACCAGGAGCGCGGCGAGAAGGGCGAAACGAGAAACCGTGTGCATCAGCGAGGTAGGGGGCATCGTCCAGGGAGATCGGTGGGTACGAGGGTGGCGTGCTGTCGTGGCGTTAGACACGGGAAAGGGTTCCGGGTTGCCCGTCGCGATGGGCTTCTGATAGGTGCCCCCCCCCTCTGAGTTCCCGAACGAAGGTGCGGACGGCCTCGAGCCGGGCCTTGTCGTCGAGATCGGGGTCGTCCCAGAGCCGTTCGACGAGCGTGATGAGGGCGGAGCCGACGATGAAGCCGTCGGTATGCCGGGTCAGGCGGACGGCGTCCTCATGCGTGCGGATGCCGAAGCCGACGAGCAGCGGATTGTTACGTACGAGGCGGCGGGCGCGTTCGAGGTAGGCGGCCACGGCGTCCCGTTCACCGAGGCCGGTACCCGTCAGCCCGGTGATGGAGACGGCATAAACGAAGCCGGTCGTGATCCGGTCGATGGCCTCGATGCGTTCGTCCGGGGTGTTCGGTGCGATGAGGTGGATCAGGTCGAGGCCGGCGTCGGCGGCCTCGTGGGCGACGAGGCCCCGTTCTTCCGGGGGCAGGTCGGGCAGGATGAGGCCATCCACACCGGCCTCGGCGGCACGGCTGCAAAACGCACGGACGCCGTAGCGGTAGACGGGGTTGATGTATCCCATCAGGAGCAGGGGTGTCTCGCTCGCGGCGCGGAAGGCGGCGGCCGTCGCCAGGGTCGCGTCCAGCGTGATGCCGTTGCGGAGCGCGCACTCGCTGGCCCGCTGGATCGGCAGGCCCTCGGCCAGCGGGTCGCTGAAGGGCATGCCGAGTTCGATGAAGTCGGCGCCGGCTTCGTCGAGGGTGCGCAGGATCGGCAGCGTGGCCTCGGGCTCCGGAAAGCCGCTCGTGAGGAAAAGGCCCAGCGCCTTTTCGTTGCGCGTGCGGAGGTGGGCCAGGGTGTCGTGGAGGCGGGACATGGCGTCGTGGAGGCAGGGTGTCAGAAGAGGTGTTCGGCGATGGTGCCCATGTCTTTGTCGCCGCGGCCGGAGCAGCCCAGGACGACGAGGGCGTCGCGGGGTAGCTCGCGGGCGAGGGCGGGCAGGAGGGCGACGGCGTGGGCCGTCTCGAGCGCCGGGATGATGCCCTCGGTACGGCTCAGCAGCTTCACGCCTTCGAGGGCCTCGGCGTCGGTGGCGGTGCGGTACTGCACGCGGCCCGTGTCCTTCAGGTAGGCGTGTTCGGGGCCGACACCGGGGTAGTCCAGCCCTGCCGAGATGGAGTGGGCACAGGCCACCTGGCCTTCCTCGTCCTGCAACAGGTAGCTCATGGCACCGTGGAGGATGCCGGGCCGGCCCCGGGTGAGCGTGGCGGCGTGGCGGCCGTCGAGGCCCTCGCCGGCGGCTTCCACTCCGTAGAGCCGGACGCCCGCATCGTCGAGGAACGGGTGGAACAGGCCAATGGCGTTCGAGCCGCCCCCCACACAGGCCACGAGGGCATCCGGCGTCTCCCGGCCCTCCTGCGCACGGAGCTGCCGCCGGGTCTCCTCCCCGATGACCCGCTGGAAGTCGCGCACCATCATCGGATACGGGTGGGGGCCGACGACCGAGCCGATGATGTAGAACGTGTCGCGGACGTTGGTGACCCAGTCGCGGATGGCTTCGTTCGTGGCGTCCTTGAGCGTCCGCGTGCCGCTCGTGACCGGCCGCACCTCGGCGCCGAGGAGCTGCATCCGCCGCACGTTGAGCTGTTGCCGGTGCGTGTCCTCTTCCCCCATGTACACCACGCACTGAAGGCCGAAGCGAGCGCAGACGGTGGCGGTGGCCACGCCGTGTTGCCCGGCGCCGGTCTCGGCGATGATGCGCGTCTTGCCCATCCGCCGGGCCAGCAGCACCTGCCCGATGGTGTTGTTGATCTTGTGGGCGCCGGTGTGGCAGAGGTCCTCGCGTTTCAGGTAGACGCGCAGCCCGCCCAGGGCCTCGCTCAGGCGCTCGGCCCGGGTGAGCGGTGTCGGCCGGCCCACGTAGTCGCGCAGTAGGGACCGGTATTCGGCGTCGAAGGCAGGATCCTGCCGGGCTTCGGCATAGGCGGCCTTCAGATCCTCGAGCGCCGGGATGAGGATCTCCGGCACATACGTCCCGCCGAACGGCCCGAAATGGCCGGTGTCGTCGGGCACGAGGGAGGAGGGGGCTGGGGTGAGGGCACGGGCAGGCATGAGGCGTTATACGTGAAACGTTGAACGTTAAGACGTCGAACGGGCGAGGGTATCCCACACGTCGAAGAAGGCGGCCAGTTTGTCGAAGTCCTTCCGGCCCGGCTCGGCCTCGACGCCGCTCGCGAGGTCGATGGCAAACGGAGCCACGCGCGTCACGGCTTCGGAGACGTTCGAGGCGTCGATGCCGCCGGCGAGGAAGACGGAGAAGTCACGCGCCAGTGGGGCGGCGATGTCCCAGTCGAACCGCTCGCCGGTGCCCCCACGGGCCCGCGGGCTGCGCGTGTCGAGCAGAAAATGGTCGACGTAGGGGGCATAGCGCTCCATCCGGCGGCGTAGGTCGTTCACGGTCGTGGCCGGTCCGACGTGCAGGGCCTTGATGACGGGGCGTTCGACGGCGGCGCACACCTCGGGCGGCTCCTCGCCGTGAAGCTGCACCAGGGCGAACCCCGTCGCCTCGGCGGTGCGGTTGATCGTGTCGGCATCCGCGTTCACGAAGACACCCACCGCCCGGGCTCCGTACACCCAGCCGATGATTTCCCGGGCGGTCGCCGGGTCCACGTAGCGGGGGCTGCCCTCGTGCTGGATGAAGCCGAGGTAATCGGCGCCGGCGGCCGCGCAGTAGCGCGCGTCGGCCAGGTTCGTGATACCGCAGATCTTGAGTCGCGTCGTCATGAAGCAGGTCAGGAACGGAGGGAGGATGGGGTGGGCGTGGAGGAGGCGGCCTCGGCACGGAGGGCGCGGAGCCGGTCGCCGGGCGCGGGCGCGCGCATCAGGGTCTCGCCGATGAGGACGGCATCGGCGCCGTGGGCGTGGAGGTAGGCCAGCTCCCGGCCGCTGCGTATTCCGCTCTCTGCCACCCGCACGAGGCTTTCCGGCACGTGGGCAAAGACCTCCACTGCGTGGTTGACGTCCACCGTGAACGTGTGCAGGTTACGGTTGTTGACGCCCAGGATGCGCACCTGGTCGAAGTCGATGCGGTCGAGTTCGGCCATCTCGTAGACCTCGACCAGGCACGCGAGGCCCAGTTCGGTGGCGGCCTGGTGCAGGTCGTGCAGGTGATGGCGGTCGAGGATCGTGGCGATGAGCAGGACGGCATCCGCCCCGGAAGCTCGGGCTTCGAGGAGCTGGTACGGGTCGATGATGAAGTCCTTCCGGAGCAGCGGTCGGTCGATGGTCTGCCGGACGAGCGTCAGGTAGTCCAGGGATCCCTGAAAAAACCGGGGCTCGGTCAGTACCGAGACGGCATCGGCGCCGGCCTCATCGTAGGCACGGGCCAGTTGCTCTACGTCGAAGTCGGAGCGGATCACGCCCTGCGACGGCGAGGCTTTCTTGATCTCGGCGATGACGGCCAGGTGCGCGCCACGCAGCGCCCGTTCGAAGGGGCGTGTCGGCTGCGTGAACAGCGGGGCGGCTTCCAGGACGGACGCAGGGACCTCGGCCCGGCGGCGATCCAGGGCGTCCCGTGTGGCGGCAACGATCTGGTCGAGGATGGTGGACACGTCGGATGGCGTCGTGGGGAGGGTGGAGCGAAGGAGAGGGGGGCGGATTCCGGTTGTGTCGGGTCAGCTCGCGTTCGACACGTCGACGAGGGCGTCGAGGCGGGCGCGGGCGGCGCCGCGGTCGAGGCTTTCCCGGGCGGCCTCGAAGCAGGCTTCGAGCGAGGCGAAGCGGCCGCTGGCGAGCAGGGCATACGCCGCATTCAGGAGGACCACGTCGCGGTGGGGACCGGGGCGGCCGTCGAGCACGGCGCGGATGAGGGCGGCGTTGGTGTCGGCGTCGGCCCCGGCCAGAGCGGTCAGCGGCACCCGCTCGAAGCCGTGGGCCTCGGGCGTGACGGTCCACGTGGCAATGTCGTCCGGCCCGGCGGCCTGGCGGGCATCGTAGGCGAAGACGGTCGAGGGGGCCGCGAGCGAGAGTTCGTCGAGGCCGTCGTCGGCGTGTACGGTCAGGGCGAAGGTGGCGCCGAGCCGGGCGAGGATGCCGATCATCTGCCGGGCCACCGGCCGGCTGAATGCCCCGATCAGGTACCGCTGTACGCCGGCCGGGTTGCACAGCGGACCCAGGATATTGAAAAACGTCCGCACACCGAGGGCCCGGCGGACGGGCATCACATGGCGGACGGCCGGGTGAAACGTCGGGGCGAACAGGAACGCGATGCCGGCTTCCCGCAGGCAGCGTTCCACACCGTGGGCGTCGAGGTCGGTGCGGATGCCGAGGGCGGCCAGCACGTCGGCCGAGCCGCATTTCGAGGACACCGAGCGGTTGCCGTGCTTGGCGACCGTCACGCCGGCTCCGGCACAGACCAGCGCCGCCGCCGTGGAGATATTGAACGTGCCGCTGCCGTCCCCTCCGGTACCGACGATGTCGATGGCGTGGGGGTCCTCCAGCCTTACGGGCACGGCATAGGCGCGCATCACGCGGGTGAAGCCGGTCAGTTCGTCGAGGGTTTCTCCGCGGGCACGCAGGCCCATGAGGAGCCCGGCGATCTCCTCCGGTGCGGCTTCTCCGCGCATCATGCTATGCATGGCCGCCCCGGCTTCCTCCTGGGTGAGCGTGCCGCCCTCGGCAATTTTCTGGAGAAACAACTTCATCGTTCGTGGGCAAGGGTCCGTTGGGCGGCGTGATGGGCCACGAGCCGCAGCCAGTTAGCGATGAGGCGGGGGCCTTCGACCGTGAGCACGCTTTCCGGATGAAACTGGATGCCTTCGATGGGCAGGCTCCGGTGCCGCAATCCCATGATGACCCCGTCGGCGGTCTCGGCTGAGACTTCGAGCTCATCCGGCAACGTGGCCCGGTCGACCACCAGGGAGTGGTAGCGGGTTGCGGTGAAGTTCTGGGGCAAGCCGGCAAAGATCGTCTTCCCGTCGTGCCGGATCATGCTGGTCTTGCCATGCATGAGCGCCGGCGCATGGACGATCCTCCCACCGAAGACCTCCCCGATGGCCTGGTGGCCGAGACACACGCCCAGAATCGGTATCCCGGCGCCCAGTTCGCGGATGACGGCTTCCGAGATGCCGGCCTCGGCAGGACGACCGGGGCCCGGCGAGATGAGTATACCGTCCGGCTGCAGCGCCCGGACGTCCTCTACGGTGAGTGCATCGTTTCGTACGACCCGGACCGCATCCCGCTCCCTGGCTACCAGATGCACCAGGTTGTAGGTGAACGAATCGTAGTTGTCGATGACGAGGATCATGGAGGGGGTGTCTGGGGGGCTAGGGG
>CAZKFR010000001.1:73368-86690 GCA_964552015.1 uncultured Rhodothermaceae bacterium
TGGGTGTTTTATGAGGCCATCGCTTGAACGTTTGCCGGTGCGTTGCGCATCGTGCTTCTCGCCGTCTTCCCCTGATGGGCTTCACCATCCCTTCCGGTCGTACGTCGTGAGGAGGCCCACACGTTCACGCACCTTTTCCATGATAGATTCGGCCTTCTCGCGGCCTTTCCGACCGCCTTCGCGGAGGATGTCCATCACGTCGTCGGGATGTTTCTCGAGTTCTCGCCGGCGCTCTCGAGCCTCGGCGAAGTAGTCGGTAATGAGGCGGAGCAGCTCTTTTTTGGCATGACCGTACCCGTAACCACCGGCCCGGTAGGCGGCGGCGATGCGCTCGCGCGTTTCCTCGTCGGCAAACAGGCGGATCAGGGCGAAGACGTTGCAGCGGTCCGGGTCTTTCGGTGCTTCGAGGGGCGTCGAATCGGTGACGATGCTCATCACCTTTTTCTTGAGCACCTTGCCTTCGTCGAAGATGCCGATCGTGTTGCCATAGCTCTTCGACATTTTGCGCCCGTCGAGGCCCGGGACGATCGCCACGTCGTCGAGGATGTAGGGCTCGGGGATCGGGAAGAGCGGGTCGTCTTCCGGGCAGAAGGTCTGGTTGAACCGGCTGGCCAGGTCGCGTGTGATCTCGATGTGCTGCTTCTGGTCGGCCCCCACGGGAACGAGCGTGCCGCCGTAGATCAGGATATCGGCGGCCTGCAGGACCGGGTAGTTGAACAGGCCGGCGTTGGCCGGCAGCCCCTGGGCCACTTTGTCCTTGTAGGAAACGCCCTTTTCCAGCTGGGAGACCGGCGTCAGGTTGTAGAAGATCCACGCCAGCTCGGTTACCTGCGGGACGTCGCTCTGAAGGAACAGGCTGCCCCGGGTCGGATCGAAGCCGAGGGCCAGGTAGTCGAGGGCGACGTCGATGGAGTATTTCCGCAACGCCTCGGCGTCACGGAGCGAGGTCAGGGCGTGGTAGTTGACGATGAAATAGTAGGCCTCGTACTGCGTGTGCAGGGCGATGTGCTGGCGCAGCGCCCCGAAGTAGTTGCCCAGGTGGAGCGTCCCCGAGGGCTGGATCCCGGAGACGACCACGTGGCGGGTCGGGGTTGGCCCGGTCGTGGCAGGTATCGGTCGGGTCGTCGTTTCCGTCATGGTCAGGAGGCGCGGGATGGGATCGGTCGCCGGCGAGCGGCCGTGAGGCGGCGGAGCAATTCGAGCCGGTTGCGGCTGTTCGAGCGGATCACGTCGAGGAGGGCCCGCGTGCGGATCTGGTGCTCGATCTCTTTTTCGGCGTCCAGGGCGCCGGCCACCGCTTCTTCGCGGTCGAGCAGGTGGAACAGGATGGCGTCGTCCGAGTCGCCGAGGTCGAAGTCGCTCACCTCGAGATCGGTGCCGTTGTAGGCGATCCCGCCGCAGCTGAAGACCGTCTCGCTGAGTTTCCCGATGTCGGCCCGGAGGAACTTCAGCGGCTGCTCGAACGCCGCGGCCACGTCCCGGTCCTGCAGGCTGCGTTCAGCGCTGAGGTAGGCATACAGAAGTTCGTAGAGGCGACGGATCAGCGGGTTGAGCCGCTCGATGGTCTCTTCGCGCGAGATGGTCCGTCCGGCCCATCCCTTGTTGAGGAACGCTTCTTTCAGTCCCATGGTCGATCTCGGTTGGCCTGCGTTACGTTGGCGAAAAAAGGTACGGAGGGAGACGACGGCTAGTACAGGCTGATTTCGAAAAGATTCATGTAATTGCCGACGGGGAGAAGGTTTCACAGCAGTTCCTCGGCGGCGACGTGCATGGCGCGGTGGAGCGCCCGTGCCTTGTTGACCGTCTCCTCGTACTCCCGGGCGGGATCGCTGTCGGCCACGATGCCGGCGCCGGCCTGCACGTAGACCGTCCCGTCCCGGATGAGCATGGTACGGATGGTGATGCAGGTGTCGAGGTTGCCGGAGAAGTCGACGTAGCCGGCGGCGCCGGCGTAGATACCCCGGCGGGTGGGCTCGAGTTCGTCGATGATCTGCATGGCCCGCACTTTCGGGGCGCCGCTGACGGTGCCGGCGGGGAAGCAGGCGGCCAGCACGTCCATGGCGGCCGGCGTACGCCGGGGTCCGGTCCGCTCGGCCAGCAGGCCCGAGACGGCCGAGACGATGTGCATCACGTGCGAATACCGCTCGACGAAGGCGTAGCGATCCACCTGCACGGTGCCGGGGCGGCAGACGCGGCCGAGGTCGTTGCGGCCCAGGTCGACGAGCATCAGGTGTTCGGCCCGTTCCTTCGGGTCGGCCAGCAGGTCTTCCTCCAGCCGTCGGTCCTCGGCCACGGTGGCTCCGCGCGGGCGGGTCCCGGCGATGGGCAGCACCTCGGCCCGTCCGTCCTCGATGCGTACGAGCACCTCCGGCGACGAGCCGGCCAGGGCAAAGTCGCCCAGATCCAGGTAAAAGAGGTAGGGCGAGGGGTTGACCTGGCGCAGCGCCCGGTACAGGTTGAACGGGTCGCCGGAGAACGGGGTGGCGAAGCGCTGGGAGAGGACGACCTGGAAGATGTCGCCTTCGTAGATGTAGTGCCGGGCCTTCTCGACGGCGGCCTCGAAGGCGTCCCGCCCGACGTTCGACGTCAGGGCGCCCGGGTCCAGGTGGACGCGCGCCGGCGGTGCGAACGACGTACCCACGAGGTCATCCTCGAGGCGGTCGAGGCGGGAGGCGGCCTCGTGGTAGGCTCGTTGCAGGTCCGTATCCGGGTCGATGAAAGCGCTCGCCATCAGCACGAGCTGGTGCTTGACGTGGTCGAAGGCGGCCAGGGTATCGTAGAAGCACCAGACGGCATCGGGCAGGCCCAGGTCATCCGGGGGCGGGTCGTCCAGCCGCTCGATCAGCCGCACGCTGTCATAGCCCATGTACCCGACCGCGCCGCACGTCAGCCGGGGCAGCCCGGGGAGCTTCACCTCGTCGTATCGGTCGAGCATCTCCTGCAGGATGGTGAAGATGCTGCCGTGCCGGACCTCCGTGCCTTCGTCCGATGTGATGGTGACGTCGTGCCCGTGGGCGCGTACGATGCGAAACGGGTTTTTACCCAGGAACGAGTACCGTGCCAGTTTCTCGCCCCCTTCCACACTCTCGAGCAGGAAGCCATGACGGCCGGTGGTGCGCAGGGCCAGGAAGGCCGCGACCGGCGTCAGCAGGTCGGCGCTCCGGCGGCGGTACACGGGCAGGACGAAGGGCGAGGAGCCCTGCGAACGTCGGTGCTCCGCCAGGCGGTGGAAGTCGTCGTAGGTAAGGAGATCGGGCATGGTGCGAGCTAGGGCCAACAAAAAACCCACTGCGGGAGGGCAGTGGGTCGGCATACGTCCAGGGCACGGTGGTGTCAGGAAACGCACCCCTCCGGGCGACCCACTGCGCGGGCAGGGGACCACCACCACAGGCGGGCGTTCGGGCGCGTATGAACCATCGTGCATTGCATGGGCCCCAAGATAATGCGCCATCCGGCCCGACGCAAGCCCACGGCGCGGGCACTCCCATCCCCGTGCGGGGTCCTGCGCTACTCACTCCTCAACCTGGGGGGCGGTCGTCCCGGAAGGGGGCGGCAGGGAGCCGAACTGCGGGGTGTCGCCCTTCGAGATGTCCAGAGTGGGGTAGGCCAGCTCGATGCCGCCGTGGCGCTTGAACTCTTCCAGCATCGAGATCGTCAGGGCGTGTTCGGTGCCCCGGCGCTTGCGGGCCTCGCACAGGTAGCGCAGCGTCAGCCGGATGCCGTTCTCGACGATCCGCACGTAGACGAACGGCGAGAGGATGCTGTAGTGCACCAGGTACTCGCTCGACATCGCCTGGATCTCGGAGGCTGCCTGCTGTTCGACGATCTCGGCCGAAATGTTCGCCAGGCGCAGCATGATGTCGTGCGCGGCCTTCCAGTCGCTGCGGAACGTGACGGTGATGGAAAGCTCGTTCCAGATGAAGCGGAATCCGCGGGTGTAATTATAGAGTGCGTGTTCGAAGATCCAGCTGTTGGGGATGTGGACGATACGGCCGGTGCTCTGGTCGGCCTCCACCCATGCGCCGATCTCCATGAGCGTCGTGCGCAGCACCCGCACGTCGATCACGTCGCCGCGGACCCCGTTGATTTCGATGCGGTCGCCGATGCGATAGGGGGCGATGAGGGAGATGCGGATCCAACCGACGAAGCTGAGCAGGGCTTCCCGGAGGGCGATGGCGAGCCCCGCGCCGATGACGGTCAGGACGGTAAGCAGGCCCCGCACGTCGGGCGAGATCAGGATGATCACCGTCACGAAGGCCGTTACGCCCGCCACGCGCCGGAGAGTGCGGTTTACGGCGTAGGCGCGTGAGGGGTCGGTGACATAGCGCCGCGTCAGCCGCTGGGCCAGGCGCGTGAGCACGTACAGGGCCGCCAGCGTGGCCGCAATCAGCAGGACCCGCGCGATGAGCTCGTTCTCCAGGTTGACCGACCAGTTCATGAGGCCGCCGGCGTTTCGCGTTCCTGGCGAAGGTACGCCCGGTAGTACTCCGTGATCAACTGTCCCTGCCGGATGAAGCCCACGATGCGGCCCTGTTCGTCGAGCACGGGCAGTTCGGGATAGCCGGTCCTGTCGAAGGCCTCCATGACACGGGTGAGGCTGTCGTCGAGACGGACGGCGGCGAACGGCACCTGGATGTCCGCGGCGATGATTCCGTGGCGGAGGAGGTCCTCGGTCTTCAGCAGGGACTGCACGTCGTCGAGCAGTACGAGCCCGCCATAGGGGCCGTTGCGTTCGGGGTGCAGCGAACGGACGGGGAGGATGACTTCCCGGGTGCGCGTGAACACGCTCAGAATCTCGTCCAGTGTGGCGTCGGGCGGCAGTTCGTGGTAATGGACGGGATAGGTGATGACCTGGCGCACGCGGATGCTGTCGAGCAGGTGCGGGAGGACGTCCGGCTGGTGGGCCGGCGAGTCCGCGTGGGTCCGCACCTGTTGCGTGTACAGGCTGCGGTTACGGATGAGCAGGTGGACGATCACGGCCGCAAAGATCAGCGGCACGAGCAGGCGGTAGCTGCCGGTCATCTCCGAGATCATGATCGTGGTGGAGATGGGCACGTTGGCCACGCCGGCGAAGAAGGTGGCCATGCCGAGCATCACATAGGCTTCCGGTTGGGCGACGAGCTCGGGCAGGAGCGCGTGAAGGCCCTCGCCGAAGAGCCCGCCCAGCATGCCGCCGATAACGAGCGACGGAGCAAAGACACCGCCGGAACCGCCGGAGCCGATGGTGAACGAGGTGGCGACGATCTTGGCCAGGGCCAGCAGCGCCATCACCGTGATGGGCAGGTTGCCGTACATGGCCTGCTGAAGCCAGCCGTAGCTGGAGCCGAGCACCGCCGGGAACCAGAAGGCGATGGCCCCCACGAGCAGTCCCCCGATGGCCGGCTTGACGTGCGGCGGGAGGTGCATCCGGTCGAAGAGGACCCGCTTCGTGCCGTAGAAGATCTCGACGTAGAGGATGCCTACGGCGGCACAGAGCAGGGCGAAGGCGACGAGGGGAATCAGTTCGAGCGGGTTGACGAAGGCAAAGTTGGGCGTGGCGAAGACGGTGGCCGATCCTTCGATGGAGGAGAAGATGGAGTACCCGGTGATGGCCGCCACGACCGACGGCATGAGCCCCTCCGTCTCGAGGTCCTGCCGGTAGAGCACCTCGACGGCGAAGAAGGCCCCCCCGAGGGGCGAGCGGAAGATGCTGCCCACGCCGGCGGCGATGCCCGCAATGAGCAGGATGCGCCGCTCCCGGACGCTGAGCCGCAGGCGCGTGGCCAGCAGCGACCCGAGCGCCGCACCGATCTGCGCGATGGGACCTTCGCGCCCCGCGCTCCCGCCCGTGCCGATGGTGATGGCCGAGGCGATGGCTTTCACGAGGGGCACACGGGGGCGGATGACCCCCTGCTCCCGGTGAAAGGAGCGAATGACGGCGTCGGTCCCGTGCCCCTCGGCTTCGGGGGCAAAGGTGAAGACGATCCAGCCGGAGAGCAGCCCGCCCAGGGCCGGGATGATGAAGAGCAGCCAGCGCTGCGCCGGGTGCAGGCTCTGTTGAAGGTCGAAGAACACATCCCCGTTGCCTTCTCCGCCCGGCAGCGGCATCTTGTAGCCGACCAGATCGAGCAAGAAAAACCCGCTCAGGGTTTGCACCATCTCGGAGAAAATGAGCGCCCCGATGGCCCCAAGCACACCGACAGCCGCCGAGAGGAGCATCCACCGCCCGGTGATCTGCCAGT
Organism: uncultured Rhodothermaceae bacterium; assembly: GCA_964552015.1. GTDB lineage: Bacteria > Bacteroidota > Rhodothermia > Rhodothermales > ISCAR-4553 > Rhodocaloribacter. The sequence goes on from CAZKFR010000001.1 coordinate 79,590, forward strand.
CGAAGTGCTGCTCGAAAAGGCGCAGGGTGTGCGGATAGAGCCCGCGGGCGAAGTCGAAGGATCGCCGGGCGTCAAAGTGATCGCGAAAAGCCATGACAGGAAGGGAGGCTGGGTGCGAACAGCGCCGGAAAGTAACGAATTGCAAGGAAAGTGTAGGCCCCGGTTTTTTTCTCACCTGATTTTCGTGATGGGGAGCCGGAGCAAGCCGGTCAAGGTTTCTGAGCGTAGAGCACCTCGGAGGGGAAGCTCCACTGGCTGACGAACCGGCGACGCACGCCGGTGAAACCGGCCCGGTCCAGGTAGGGGGCGACGAGGACGCCACGACACCCACCCAGGAGCGCGGGATGGATCCGGTAGAGTCCTTCCCAGAGTTGGTGGTACCAGCGCGTCCCGCGTGTCATGTTGATCATCACGAGGCGGCCGCCCGGGCGGAGGACCCGGTAGAATTCCTGGAGTACCACCGGAAAATCCTCGACGGGGAGCAGGTCGAACATGTAGCTGTTCAGAAGCAGGTCGAACGAGGCCGTCGGGTAGGGCAGGTCGTACGCCGAGCCGGGGCGGAGGCGGTAGCGGCGCGAGCCGCTGCGGGCGGCGCGGCCCCGGGCGCGGCGGAGCATCGCCGGCGTCAGGTCGATCCCCTCGGTCCAGCCGTTCGGGTTCATGCGGAGGAGATGCCGGAACGAGAGGCCCGTGCCGACGGCCACTTCGAGGACGTCCTCACCATCCTCTACGGCCGCCCAGGCCAGACCCAGGGCCCGTGCCCGTGCTTCGACGAGGCGGGCCAGCAGGTCGTGAAACGGGGCGATCCAGGTGTAGGTGGCGACTACCCGCTCCGGGGGGAGACGGGCGGGAAGCATGTCGTTCGTGGGGTGAGCAGGCGATTTCATCGGCCGGGATGGTTATCTTGCGCCGGGCTTCGGCCCGTGAGTGTCTTTCGGAACCGCTCTCCAACCCTGCGAGCATGAAGATCGAAAAAGACCGTTTCACGCCCTACCGCCCCGGCCTCGACCGGCTGATCTTCGGCCTGGCCCTGTTCGGGATCCTCGTCGTGGTCCACCTCTGGTTGATGAGCGGCCGCGGGTTTGACCGTGGCTGCCTGGGGTTTTCCGAGCCCGACCCCACGTTCGACTGCGAAGCCGTCGTGCAGAGCGAGGCCGGCCAGCTCTTCGGCATCTCGAACGTAGTCTGGGGCTTTCTGTTCTACCTGCTCGTGGCCTGGATGAGTGCGGCCGTCGTGCTGGTCAACGATCCGCTGCGGGAACGCATCAAACAGGCCCGAGCCGTGCTGCTCGCTTTCGGGGTGATCTATTCGTCGTACCTCGTCTACGTGCAGTACGTGCAACTGGGTGAGTACTGTTTGCTGTGCCTGATGTCGGCGGCAACGGTGCTGGTGTTGCTGCTGGTACAGGGGTATGAGTTGATCCGCGCGCCGGCGGGGATCCACGGGCTCGTGCGCCGGGCCAGGCCGGGGGAGGGGCGCCTGTATGCCGGCATGGCGGCCGTCCTGCTCGTCGTGGCCATCGCCGACGTGGCCTATTTCAAAACCCTCCCGGTGGCCGCGCCGGCCGCTGCCCTACAGGCGGAGCCATCGCCAGCCGCGCCGGAGCCGGGGGCCTGTACGTATGCGGACGACCTGCCTCCGGTCAGCGACTACGATCGCTTTTTCAGCCAGGACGACCCGTATCTGGGACGTTCGGACGCCCCCGTCACCGTGATCGAGTTCTTCGACCTGAACTGTCCCCACTGCCGTGCGATGCATCCGATCATGAACGAAGTCATCGCGGCCAACGGCGACCGGGCGCGGTTCTATCTGATCCCTTACGTGGTGTTTCCGTACTCGGTGATGCAGACCGAGGCTCTCTACGTGGCCGCCGAAGAGGGACACTACTTCGAGATGATCGATGCCCAGTTCGCCCACCAGCGGCAGGGGGGGCTGCCGATGGCCGATCTGCGCCGTCTGGCCTCCGAACTGGGCATGGACCCGGACCGTTTTCAGGAGCGGGTCGAGCAGGGCCGCCACACCGAACGGATACGGCGGCTTCGTGAGGACCTGAGGACCCTGGGCCTCCGGGGCGTGCCGGCCGTCATGATCAACGGGCGCGTCGTCGATGGGGCCTCGCGCAGCGTCGCGTGCCTGAACCGGCTCATCGCCGAGGCGGCCGGTGGCGGATCGTGAGCGCCGGTTTGGCAGGTTTTTAACCCGGATGACCCGTCCGCCTCGCGAGGATGTCGTAACTTGATCCCGGGCGAGGGTACTCCCTTCCTGATAACCCGCATCCCGTTTCACTTCACTCCCTGATCCGATGACACAGGCCCCCTCCACGACCGGCCCCATGGTGGCGACGGACCTGGCGCTCAAGAGCATCAACACGCTGCGTTTCCTGGCCGTCGATGCGGTGCAGCAGGCCAACAGCGGGCATCCCGGCATGCCGATGGGGATGGCTGCGCCGGCCTACGTGCTCTGGCACCATTTCCTCAAGCACAACCCGAAGGACCCGGCCTGGCCGGACCGCGACCGCTTCGTCCTCTCGGCCGGTCATGGCTCGATGTTGCTCTACGGTCTGCTCCACCTGACGGGCTATGATCTACCCATGGAGGAACTCCGGCGCTTCCGCCAGTGGGGGTCGAAAACGCCGGGACATCCCGAATACGGGCATACGCCCGGCGTAGAGACGACGACGGGTCCGCTCGGACAGGGGTTTGCCAACGGGGTGGGCATGGCCATCGCCGAGCGCTTCCTCGCGGCCCGCTTCAACCGGCCCGGCTTCCCCATCGTCGACCACTACACCTACGGCATCGTGTCTGACGGGGACCTGATGGAGGGGATCTCCCACGAGGCGGCCTCGCTGGCCGGCCACCTGGGCCTGGGCAAGCTCATCTACCTCTACGACGACAACGATATTTCCATCGACGGGAGCACCGACCTGGCCTTTACCGAGGATGTGGCCGGGCGCTTCGAGGCGTACGGCTGGCAGGTGCTGCGCGTGGAGGACGGCAACGACCTGGCGGCCGTGGCGCGGGCGCTGGAGGCGGCCCGTGCCGAGGCGGCACGCCCGTCGCTCATCATCACGCGCACGCACATCGGCTATGGAAGCCCACACAAGCAGGATACGGCCGAGGCGCACGGGGCGCCACTCGGGGACGAGGAGGTTCGCCTGACGAAGCGTGCTCTGGGCTGGCCCGAGGACAGGACGTTTTATGTCCCGGACGAGGTCTACGCGCACATGCAGGAGGCCATCGGCAAGGGGCGCGCGGCTCAGGAAGCCTGGAAAGAGCGGTTCGAACGCTACGCGGAGGTCTTCCCGGAGGAGGCCGCGACCTTCCGGGCCTGGCTGGAAGGGCATCTGCCGGAGGGATGGGATGCGGACCTGCCCGTCTTCGAGCCGGGCACGTCGGTGGCCACCCGCAAGGCGAGCGGTGCGGTGCTGGCCGTGCTGGGGGAGCGCCTGCCCAACCTCATCGGTGGCTCGGCCGACCTGACGCCCTCGAACAACACGTTTATCAAGGGGCGCACCGATTTTCAGCGGGACAACCCGGCCGGCGGTTACCTGCGCTTCGGGGTGCGCGAGCATGCCATGGCTGCCATCTGCAACGGCCTCGCGTTGCACGGCGGGCTGCGGCCCTATGGCGGCACCTTCCTCGTCTTCAGCGACTACATGCGTCCGGCCGTGCGGCTGAGCGCCCTGATGGGCCTTCCCGTCGTCTATGTCTTCACGCACGACTCGATCGGCCTGGGCGAAGATGGGCCGACCCACCAGCCCGTCGAGCACGCCATGTCGCTCCGCCTCATCCCGAACCTCACGTTCATCCGTCCCGCCGATGCGGCCGAGACGGTGGAGGCCTGGCGCGTGGCCCTGCTCAACCGGCGTGGACCGACGGCCCTGGCGCTGACCCGGCAGGGCGTGCCCGTGCTCGACCGTTCCCGGCTGGCCCCGGCCGAAGGGCTCCGGCGCGGCGCCTACATCCTGTCGGACGATGACGGCACGCCGGACCTGATCCTTATGGCCTCGGGAAGCGAGGTGGCCCTGATCGTCGAGGCTGCGGAGCGGTTACGTCCCCTCGGTCACCGTGTGCGGGTCGTCAGCATGCCCTCCTGGGAGTTGTTCGAGCGGGAGCCGGAGGATTACCGCCGGGCCATCCTGCCGCCGGCGGTGACGGCGCGTGTGGCGGTCGAGGCCGGGCGCTCCCTCGGGTGGGAACGCTATGTGGGGCCCCACGGGCGCATCATCGGGTTGGATCGCTTCGGTGCCTCGGCGCCGGGCAAGGTGCTCTTCGAACGCTTCGGCTTCACCGTCGATCACGTCGTCGAGGTGGCTCGGAAACTGCTCTGAGACCAACGCGGCTTTCGGCTCCTTCGTCTGCTTACCCGATGCGTAAATCCTCCCCCAAGCGCAGCCGTCTGGCGGCCCTGGAGCGCTCGCCCCGGGGCCGGGCGGTGCGCCGGCTCGACCGCATCGAGGTGGGTGGGGCCTTCACAGCCCTGCTCGAGGATGAGGCCGTCAACCCGCGGGCGGACCGGCAGGTGACGGAGTACGTGGCCGGCGTGACGCGCTGGCGGCGCTGGCTCGACTTCCTGCTGGCGCATCATTACCGGGGGCCGTATCAGAAGATGGAGCCCACGCTGCGGCAGATCCTGCGTGTGGCGCTCTACGATCTGCTTTTCCTGGACACGCCGCCCCATGCGGCCGTGCATGAGGCGGTCGAGCTGGCGAAGGCTTTGGTACGGCCCGGGGCCGGCGGCCTGGTCAACGGGCTGCTCCGGGCCGTGCTGCGCCGGCGCGACCGACTGCCGCAGCCCGCTACCGGCGATGAGGCCGAGGACCTGGCGATCCGGTGGTCGCATCCTACCTGGATGGTGCGTCGCTGGCTTGCGCGGTATGGAACGGAGGGGACGCAAGCCCTGCTCGTCTGGAACAATACGCGCCCGACCTTCGGGATACGGCTCACGGATCGGATCGCGCGGGAGGAGGTCATCGCCCGGCTCGAGGCCGAAGGCGTGGCCTGGGAGGCGTCGCCCTACCTGGAGGATTTCCTCCGGGTGGCGCGCTTGCAGCCGGTTCTGGCTGCGGGCTGGCTGGCGGAGGGGCGGTGTGTGGTGCAGGATGAGAGCACCGGCCTCGTCGTGCGCCTGCTCGACCCCCGCCCCGGGGAGACGGTGCTCGACGTCTGTGCCGCACCGGGGGGTAAGGCGCGCTATGCGGCCGAGCGGATGCAGGGGACCGGGCGCCTGCAGGCCTTCGACGTGAATGCAGCCCGCCTCCGGCTCCTCGCCAGGGCCGCCGACCGAGAAGGGCGGTCGATCATTCAGACGGAGGCCGTTGACCTGCGGGAACTGGCGGGTCGGGCGGAGGCCCCCCGGGGGGACCGCGTTCTGCTCGACGCCCCCTGCTCGGGGCTGGGCGTCCTGGCCCGCCGGGCCGATCTTCGCTGGCGCCGCACGCCCGAAGAGATCGATGAACTGACCCGGCTCCAGGACGAACTCCTCGACGCGGCGGCCCGCCTCGTGCGGCCCGGTGGCCTGCTCGTCTACGCTACCTGCACCCTCGAGCCGGAGGAGAACGAGGGCCGCGTGACCGCTTTCCTCCAGCGTCATCCCGACTTCTCCCTCGAACCGGCCCACCCCTTCGTCCCGGAGACGCTGGTGACGCCGGAGGGCTACTTCGCATCCTGGCCGCCCCGCGACCGGATCGACGGGGCCTTCGGCGCGCGGCTGCGACGGCGCGCATAGGCCCGGGTCAGGGCAACTCGTCGTGTAGCTTCTGAAACAGGTAGAACTTGAGGTAGTGCGTCTCGGGCATCGCCTCGAGGATGGGGTGGTCGGGGGGCTGGCCCCCGCGGTACAGGAGACGGAGGCGGGCCCCGGCACGGCGGGCGCTGTACTGCACGATCTTGAGGAAGTCGGCTTCGCTGATGGCCTGGGAGCAGGAGGCGGTGGCGAGCAAGCCACCGGGGGGTAGCAGCTGGAGCGCGCTGATGTTGATGCGCTGGTAGGCCCGTGTGGCCTCCTCGACGTGCCGGCGGCTTCGTGCGAACGCCGGGGGGTCGAGGATGATCAGGTCGTACGTGACGCCTTCCTGGACCAGCATGCCGAGGCGGTCGAGGGCGTCGGCGGCCTCGGTGGTGATGCGGCCAGCCAGCCCGTTCCGCTCGGCGTTGGCACGCACCCGCGCCAGGGCCGCCTCGGAGACGTCCATCAGGTGGACGGCCTCAGCCCCGCCCGCCGCACTCTGGAGCCCGAACCCACCGTCCGCACAGAACACGTCGAGTACCCGGCGGCCGCGGGCAAAACGGCGGACGAGGGCGCGGTGCTCGCGCTGGTCGATGAAAAAGCCCGTCTTGGGGGCCTCGAGCACGTCCACGGTGTACCGGACACCCCCCTCCTCGATCTCCACCGGACCGTCGTACGTTCCCCGCATCACCCCGCGCGCCTCGGGCATCCCGTCTTTGGCGCGCAGCGCGGCGTCGTTCCGCTCGATGATCGCACGGGGCCGGACCAGGTCTTCGAGCACGTCCAGGATCAGGTCGCGCCGCTGCTCCATACCGAGCGCGAGCGTCGTCCACGTCAGCACGTCGCCGTACCGGTCGATGATCGTCCCGGGCAGCCCGTCGCTCTCACTGAAGGCCAGCCGGTAGTGGGTCGCACCAGGGTAGGCGGCTTCCCGGAGCGCCAGCGCCCGCTCCAGCCGTGCGCGGAAAAAGTCCGCGTCGATGGCCGCTTCGGGGTCGGCGGTGAGGAACCGGACGGCGATGAGGGAGGACGGATGGTAGAGGCCCTGGCCGAAGACGTGCCCGTCTGTCCCGACAATCGTGACCACGTCGCCCCCGGCCGGGTTGCCCTCGACCCGGTGGAGCTGGTTGGCGAACACCCAGGGATAGCCCCGCAGGAGCGCTTTCTCTTTGTGGCGGCGAAGATGGACGCGCTTCATGGCTGTGTCGGAAGATGAACGTGTTCGTGGACCCCTCCGGGACGGGTGCGCACGGGAACGGCAACAACGGCAAAGGATACAATCCGGGTCCCGCCCGGTCATGAAGATTCGTGCGTGCCGGGGTACCGGGGCACATCGCCACGTCGTATCTTGCGGAGCCTACCGACCGAACAGC
>CAZKFR010000001.1:86790-108285 GCA_964552015.1 uncultured Rhodothermaceae bacterium
CCCGAGATCGCCTACATGCACGCCGAGCGGTTTGCCGGGGTCGTCTCGTTCGATTACGGCAGCATCGCCTTTCCCGTCAGCGACCGCTCATCGGTGGGCCTCTCCTTCTTCCGGAGCGGCGTCAACGACATCAAGAACACGCTCGACGCGTGGGATCCCGAGCGCGACCAGCCCCGTCCGAACCCGGAACAACACTTCTCCTCGTTCTCGGCCGCCGACATGGCGTTTTTTCTGAGCTATGCCCGCGCGCTCAACGACCGCTTCTCGATCGGCCTCACGGGCAAGGTGATCCGCCGTAACATTGGCGACTTCGCCAACGCCTGGGGCTACAGTTTCGACGTGGGTGTGCAGTACCGGGGCGAACGCTTTCTGCTGGGCCTCAACGTGCAGGACCTCTCGACGATGCTGCAGAGCTGGAGCGTCAACCAGGGGGCGCTCAGCAACATCGAGGAGGTCTTCGGCGACGCGCTGCCGGAGGGGGGCACCGAGCTCGTCCTGCCCGTGGCGCGCTTCGGCTCGGGCGTGATCCTGCCCGTGGGGCTCGAGAGCCAGCTCATCCTGGGCCTCGACGTGGACATGGCCTTCGACGGCCAGCAGGCCTTCGTCCTCAACGCCGGCGACCTCTCGTTCCATCCGCGCCTCGGGACCGAGTTTCTGTACAAGGGCGTTCTGGCCTTCCGGGCCGGGATCAACCGGGTCCTGTTGCACGAGGGCCTCAGCCTGACGCCCTCGGTGGGCACCGGCCTCCATATCAAACAACTCAGCATCGACTACGGCTTCGGCGACTTTGCCGGCCTCAGTTCCGACCTCGGATTCTCGCACCGGATCTCGCTGCAACTGCGGCTGGAACGGCCCGAGGCGGCGACGGACTGAGCGGCGGCGACGGACTGAGCGGCGAGGGCCGCGGTTTCCGGAACGATGGACGGGTAGATGGCAGATTCCGGCATGAGGGCGGCCGACCATACACCGAAGCCAGGAGGAGAGGTGCCTCGTGCTCCGGAAGATCGCCGTCAGCAGGTGGCGCTGGTGATTCCGCTCTACAACGAGGAAGAGGTCCTGCCCCTGCTGATCGAGCGGATCGAGGCCTTCCGGGCCGTCTGTCCCGACGTGAGCGAGGTCGTGCTCGTCGATGACGGCTCGACGGACGGTACGGCCCGGCTCGTGCAGTCCCTGACGGCCGGGCGGCCCGGCTATGTGCTGCTGCGGTTTTCACGCAACTTCGGGCATCAGCTCGCCATTACGGCCGGGATGCACTGCGTCACCGCCGATGCCGCCGTGATCCTCGATGCCGACCTGCAGGACCCCCTGGAGGTGGTGCCCCGGATGATCGCGAAGTGGCGGGAAGGCTATGACGTGGTGTACGGGGTCCGCCGCACGCGCACAGGGGATGCACCGCTAAAAAAATGGACGGCACGCCTCTATTACCGCCTGTTCCAGCGGCTGACCGAGGTCGATGCCCCGCTCGATGCGGGCGATTTTCGGCTCGTCTCCCGCCCCGTGCTGGAGGCTTACCGGCAGATCGGGGAACAGCAACCGTACGTGCGGGGCCTCATCGCCTGGCTGGGCTTCAACCAGACGGGCGTGGTGTATGACCGCCCGCCCCGCGCAGCCGGCCAGAGCAAATACCCGCTGCGCAAGAGCCTGAAACTGGCGCTCGATGGGCTGGCCTCGTTCTCGGGACGGCCGCTCCGGTATGCCGTACGCCTCGGGCTGGCGGTGGCCGCACTTTCGGTCGCCGGGCTCGTGTGGGTGTTGCTGGCCAAGTACGTCTTCCATAACACGGTGCCCGGCTGGTCCTCCCTGATCTTTGTCGCCTTCTTCTTCGGAGGCATGCAGCTTTTTTTCCTCGGGATCGTGGGTTCGTACCTGGCGCGGGTTTATGACGAGGTGAAGGCCCGGCCCCGGTACATCATCCGCGAGCGGTGGTGCTCGGCTCCGGAGGTGGAAGCCGACGAGGGGGCCTCGCGCCCGCTGTTTTCCAGAGAGACCTCCTGAACGCCATGCTCATTCCGCCCCTGCACTGGAACGATGAGGCCTTTCGCGTCGACCTGCTCGATCAGACGCGTCTGCCGACCGAGGAGGTGTGGTATCCGGTCGAGACGCCGCAGGCCATGGCCGAGGCGATCCGGCGGCTGGCCGTGCGGGGAGCCCCGGCCATCGGGATCGCGGCGGCGTACGGGGTCGTGCTGGCGCTGCGCGGGGAGCCGGCGGAGCCGGTACGAGCCGCGCGGGCGGCTGCCGACCTGCTGGCGACCACGCGCCCCACGGCCGTCAACCTGTTCTGGGCGCTGGAGCGGATGCGCCGCGTGCTGGACGAGCACGTCGGAGCGTCGGAGCCGGTGCTCCGGGAACGGCTCCTGGCCGAGGCCCGGGCCATCGAGGCAGAAGATCGGGAGGCCGGGCTACGGCTGGGCACGTACGGGCTCTCCCTGCTCGAAGACGGCATGACCGTCCTGACGCACTGTCATGCCGGCGGCGTGGCCACGTCGGGGTACGGGACGGCGCTGGCGCCGCTGCTGCTCGCGCCCGAGGCGGGCCGGCGACTGGCCGCCTATGTGGATGAGACCCGACCGCTGTGGCAGGGTAGCCGGATCACGGCCTGGGAACTGCAGAAAGCCGGGGTGCCGGCCACGGTCATCACCGACAGCATGGCGGCCACCCTCATGCGGCAGGGACGCATCGACGCGGTCCTCGTGGGGGCCGACCGTATCGCCGCCAACGGCGACGTGGCCAACAAGATCGGGACATATGCCCTGGCGGTGCTTGCCCGCGCTCACAGCATCCCCTTCTATGTGTTCGCCCCGTGCTCGACGATCGATCCAGACACGCCGTCCGGGGAGGACATCGCCATCGAAGAACGGGACCCCCGGGAAGTGACACACCCCTTCGGCCACCCTGCGGCGCCGGCCGGCATCCGGGCCTACAACCCGGCCTTCGATGTGACGCCGGCGACACTCGTCACGGCCCTCGTGACCGAGCACGGGATCGTTCATCCTCCCTTTGTGCCCTCGTTGCCGGCACGCCTGGCTGAGAAGATACAGCCGGTCCGTACCTGAGCGGGAGCAATCCGCCCGTTCCGCCGTATGTGCCACCGTCAAACCTGCCCGTTGCACCCATGCGTCGAAACGACTGGTACGGACTCGGATTGAGCATCCTGCTCCACCTGTTGCTCTTGCTGGGCTTCTCGTTCATGACCGTGGCGGCCGGTCAGGAGCAACCCATCGGATTTATCGAGGTGGATTTCGGCCCGCTGGCCGAGGGGCGTCCCGTACAGAAGGCCGCCGCGACACGGCCCGCTCCGGTAGAGGAGCCCGAGGAGCCGCGTCCCGAAGTCGAGGAAAAGCCCGCAGCGGCTCCCCCGGAACAGGTGAAACCCGTAGACCTGCCCGACGAGCCCGAGGTGCAGGACGAAGAGCAGGTGACGGCCCCGGAGGCCGAAACCATTGCGCCGGAGAAGAAGAACAATCCGGATCCGGTGAAAAAGACCGAACCCGAGCCGCGTCCCGAGCCGGTCCGCCCGCTGGGCGGTGGGGCGCAGGATGGAACGACGGGGGCCGAGGAGGGCGATGCGGGTCAGGCCGCGGATACCCGGAAAAGCGCACCGTTCCAGATCGAAGGGCTCAACCGCACGCCGGTCATGACCGCCCTGCCGGTCTATGCCGAGCAGGTCAACGCGGTCATCAGCGTGCGGATCACCGTGGACCCGCAGGGCCGTATCATTCGCCGTATCCCGCTCATCAAGGGCAACCCGGCTCTGGAGCAGGCCGTCATGGATGCCCTCCTGCGATGGCGTTTCAACCCGCTCCCGCCGAACGCGCCCCAGGAGAACCAGACGGGCATCGTCACGTTCCGCTTCCGGCTCGAGTGAGCGCTCCGCCGGAACGGAACACTCAGCCGAACAGGTTCTCGGTATCGCACTCGTTGAGGATCTCGACCGGGATGCCCACGAAGCGCCGGAACGTCATAACCAGGGCACGGGGCGTGATGCCGCCATCGACGCAGAGGTAATAGTCGAAGACGACCTTCCCGCTGTCGATCACATAGGTTCGTACGATCTTGAACGTCTGGTTGGCGTGGTTCGCAAAGGTCAGGCGCTGCAGGAGGCTGGCATCCTGCCGGGGTGTGGCAAACCCGGCGAAACGGATGTCTTTGCCGTTCTCGGAAGGGAACACGTAGCAACCAACCTGCCCGTCTTCGACGAACAGGTGCCCGTCCGCGTCGATGGTGGTCTCCAGGTACGCCTGGTCGAAGATCTGTTTCAGCGTCTCGACGGAGACGTCTTCCGGGTGGAGGAGGTCGGTCGGCATGGCGGTCGGGGAAGGAGGAGGGGGCGTCTCGGGCGGATCGTGCGGGGGTGGCGGCCCGGGAGTGGGCCCCGGTGACGGGGTGGCGGGATGCCCGTTCCGGGAGAGGTCGTCGGGAGGGATGATGGGCATCGATGGAGCGGGCAGGCACGGAAGGGAGCGTTTCGCCAATAAACCGGACGGTTCTTCGAAAGTCAAGCGTTGGGGGTGTAGATGGCGCCTGCCGGGAAGTTGAAAGGTGGCTGGAGCCCGCCCCAGTTGCGGGGGAACAGGCTCTTGAGCGTCGGTGGACCGGCACGGCGATCGAGCAGGCCCAGCCCCAGGGGCATCCCGGCGTGACGGACGAGCACGTAGCCCAAAGGCTCTGTATCCTCCCGTGCGCCGGCACCGGGATGGACCACGTCGCGGTTGAGGTAAGCGAGCGTGTCCGGCCAGGACAGGTTGACCACATTCCGGGATACGTCGCCGCCGAGCAGCATGGCCGCCTGCGTGGTGAGCTTGGGATACCGAAGGGTGGTCTTGAGGAGGTTCATGCCGGTCGCCTCGCGCTCCGGAACGACGGGGGGACGGTGATCGGCGGACGTGAGGGCTAGGTATTTCTGGTTCGGCCTGAACAGCGCATAGGACGCCAGAGCCTCCGGAGCGAGACCGAAATGCTGGCAGAGTGCTTCCACCGCTGCGGGGGGTGTCATTGCCGGAAAGGCGGCGGGCGGCGGCGCTGTGCGCTCCGCTCCGTCGGTCTTTTCGAGGACCGCGACGAAAAACCCCCCGGTGTCGTTGTGATGGGGCCAGAGCCGCCCCGTCAGGCCCAGGTCGTCCGGAAAACGCTGTCCGGCCCAGGCGGTCAGTCCGGGGGCGAGGTGCAGGCCGGGGAGGCGGGCCGGTAGGAGACGCAATTGGCCCGGAAAGGCGGAGAGCACCGCCGCCACGACGGCTTCGTTCTCCTCGGGGGCGAACGTGCAGGTGGCGTAGACGATCCGCCCGCCCGGCCTCGTCAGTTCGACGGCCCGGTGCAGGATCGCACGCTGGCGTTCGTACAGCCGACGGCTGAAGGCCGGCCCGGACTGGCGCACGACGCCCGGATGTTTGCGCACGGTACCCTCGCACGAGCAGGGCACGTCGCACAGGACCCGGTCGAACGAGCCGGCTTCGAGGGGGAAAGCGGCGGCATCGCCGCGTGTGATGGTGACGTTCACCAGGCCGAGGCGGTCGAGGGTCGTGCGGAGGATGTGGAGGCGTCCGCGGCTCAGGTCGTTGGCGATGACGGTGCCGGTGTTGCCCATCGCCACGGCGATCTCGGCCGTCTTGTTGCCGGGTGCGGCACACAGGTCGAGCACTCGTTCACCGGGGCGGGGATCGAGCAGGCGAACCGGCACCATCGACGCTTCTTCCTGGATCTGCAGGTGACCCGCCAGGTAGGCCAGGAGCGTCCCGGGCGCGGCCTCAGGGGGCAGGCGGAACGCGCCGGGACGCCACGCCAGGGGGAGGACCTCCTGTCCGGCCCGGGCCAGCACACGGGCGAGGGACGATGGGTCGGTGCGCAGCGTGTTGGCCCACACGGCGACCGGAAGAGGCTGGCGCAGCACGTCCATGAAGGCCTCCCAGTCGTCCACGATGGGGCGATAACGCTCGAACGGAGGCATCTCCATGATTCAAAAGCGGGCGTTGAGTTGGAGGAACACGGTCAGGTTGGTCACGGCACCGGCAGGGTGAGGCCGGTAGGCGGTGTTGGTCAGGTTACGCAGGGCCACGTGCAGGCGGAGGTGATCGTACCAGAGCCGTTTCTCGACGCCGGCATCGAGGAGCAGGTAGGCCGGGCGGTGTGCCAGCGCCCCGGCACCGGAGGCGTCGACGCGCGCGAACGAATGCCAGGTGGTGGACGAGGTGACGCGCGCGCGCCCGAAGAAGCGAAGGCGGGGGTGGGGGACGAGATGCATCGTGAGGCCCGCCGTATGCCGCGCGAGGCCCTCCCACGCGGCCCGGAACGCCTCATCGCCGTGATCGGCGGGGTGCGTCAGGGTGTAGGCCAGGGTCGCCTCCAGGAACGGCAGAGGGCGCCACCCGGCGCTGGCCCGGGCCGTCAGGACGGTTCCCCCGCCGCGAGTCGTGATCTCGGTGGTGGTGATCAGGGCGGCCGTGTCCGGGATAACGTGGTACTGTGCCAGCGTCATCCCCCGGAAGTGCCGGATACCGGTAGTGATCTCGGCCGTGAGGCCGGTTCGGAGGTCGCTGTGCCAGGACAGGTCGGCGGTGAACGTTCGCGGGTCGTTGAGGCGGGAGGGAAGCGGTACGTCCACCCCCTGCTGTGCGAGGAACGCATAGCCCTGGCGGATCCAGTACCAGCGTGGGGCGGTCTCCTCGGCCCCCTGCCGCAGGGCGGCCAGGGCCAGCACGAGGCGATGGGCCGGGGCCGGGCGGTAGGTCGTCTCGGCCAGGAACTGGAAGCCGAGGCGATCGGGGTGCCCCGGCCTTCCCGTATGCAGCCCGGCGAACAGGGCCGCTCGCTGCGTCCATCGCGCGCCCAGCCGCGTCGATCCGCGGAGGTAGAGGCGGGGCACCAGGACGTCCGGGTCCGAGGGGTCCGGGGTGGCGGCAACCCGCTGGTAGGTGGCCGCCCATCCCGCCTCCAGCCGGTACCGACCCGCTTCGAAGCGGCGGCCGGCGTGGAGGCTGGCCTGCACCTGTCGCCACCCGAAGGAGACGGGGTCGCTGTCCGGACGCGGGCCGAGGTGGACGGCCGTCACCGCGAGGCGGTAGACCCACGCCGTGGGGCGGCCGGGTGCCGTGTCCCCGTCGAAGCCCGCGCTGTAGAGGTCCTGCGTCGTCGGGATTTCCTGTCCCAGCGGCTCGAAGAAGCGAAAATCACGGAAGCGGCTGTATCCACCGAAGAGGCGGAAGCGTCCTGCGGCGCCGTCGAGGCCGGCCGTGACGGTGGCGCCGTCGAGCATCAGCCGTGGGTTGTTCCGGTCCGTGTACAGGAGGCGGATACGCTCTACGATGCGTTCGTCCGAGGCATGGTGTTCGTCGGTGAAGAAGTCGATACGCAGGTACGTCCCGTTGCGGGCGTAGGAGAGACCGGCACGAGCCGCCGGACCCGTGCGGTCGATGTTCGGGGTGGCGTACGCCGAGAAGATATACGGTCCCGGGTCACCGATCTCGTTGCCGGCGCCGGCCGTGGCCTCGACGTGCAGGCCCGCGCGCGGACGCCGGGTGTGCAGATGCAACACGCCGCCGGCATACACACGCCCGCCCAGCACGACCGGGCGCTGGTGTACCGTCACGCTGTCGATGGCCGAAAGCGGCACCGGAAGGGCGTTCAGCGGCACGTGGCCGAGGGCGGACGCATCGAGCGGCTGTCCGTCGATCAGCACGGCCCAGGCACCGGACTGAAAGGGCGCCAGGCCACCCACGGACAGGTACGGGGTATACTCGTCCAGGCTGTAGGGGCTCACGCCGTCGACGAGGCGCAACAGGTCCGCCGGGCGCAACACACCGGCCGCGTACAGGTCCTCCCCGTGAAGGACCTGCACGCCGACCTGGGCGCGGGCAGGCAGCCCCATCAGGACGAGCACCAGCCCGGTGAGGGCGATCGATGCGGCTCTCATCGTAACAGCGTAGCCAGCCATGAGGGGGAACGGAAGGTGTAGCTCAGCCCCACCGAGAGGTGGACCAGGTGGATCCGGACGAACGTGAAGGTTTTCATGTAGTCCGCCGAGAAGCGGAGGGCCAGACCGTGCCACAGACGTGCGCGCAACGCCGCGTAGAGGCCCATCGTCAGTTCATTCTCGTTGCGGAATCCGGGGGTGGCTCGGACTGTCGAAGGAAGGATGATGCGGTGGTTGCCCAGCCGGACGCCGCCCTCCAGCGAAAGCCGCCGGAGGAAGGACAACCGGTAGCCCCAGCCCAGGTAAACGATCACGCTGGTGAAGGATCGGAGGACGCGCTGCCCCGGGATCCGGGTATATTCGTGGTAGATGCCGCCGAGTTCGACGTGTCCGGCATAAAAGGGCATCGTGACGGAACCCTGATACCCGCCGGAAGCCGTCCAGAAGCGGTGCAGAAAGCTGCGGTTCACGTTGGAGGAGGCACGCAGGCCGATTTCGACCCGAGAGAAAGGCTCGTCCTGGGCGCGGGTGCGCGCGGGGGCCAGCAGGAGCAGACCGAGGAGAGCCGATACCCGCAGCACGGTGGTGAAGAAAGGCGGCATGGTCACAGGTTCAGGCGAACGGGGCGGTCCAGGTGGAGACGGATGCCGGCCGAGAGCATCCCGGCTATCCGTGTGCTGTGACGCCCGGCGACGGCGCCCCGGTTACGCACGTGGTTGATCCCCAGGTCGAGACGGAGCCACCACCAGGGGGCGCGCTGGAAAAAGACTTCTACACTGGCCCGCAGCGTGTGTTCGACCGTGCCGTGCAGGATCGTTCCGATGCCTTCGTCGTCGCGGGGGAAGGGCTGGCGGATGTCGCGTTCGCCCTGCGCCAGGTACTGGAGGCGAGGCGTCAGGGTGAGCGACGGGGCGGCGTAGACGTCCGCAAAGAGGCCGGTGTGGATGTAGTCGCTGAACTGGGTGCCCAGGCCCCGCAACAGGTACAGATAACGCCCTTCGGGCTGAATGGTGTTGTACGTTCGCGCGGCCACCAGGTCGAGCCACGCGCCCAGGTCGAGTCGGGGCGCGGCCACGTAGACCAGCGTCCCGGCCAGCGCAAACGACGAGGGTTCCTTCGCGTTGAGCACGTCCAGGTCGTCGATGAGGAGCTGGCCCTGGAGCGTGGCCCGCCCCAGCCGGAGCCAGATCTGCCCGGCGATCATCCCATTGTTCTCGTCGTTTTTCGGAGCGTTGTCCACCTCGATGAAGAAGGGCAGGAGGGGGTTCAGGTATTTGAGGGAGAGGCTGCTGCCGGCCCCGGAGTACAGCGCCGATTCCATGATGCTCAGGGCCAGGTTCTCGTGCGGTCGCCAGTCGAAGCGATGGGCTGCCAGGAAACGCCGTTCACTGCCCACGCGGACGGAATCGTCCCCCGCGTTCCCGGTATAGCGGCCGTCGGCCGTGATGCTGTCCAGTTCCCCCAGAAGGCTTCGGATGGACAGGCGTTCCCCGCCCAGACGCAGGCTGAGCGCATCGAAGCTCCGGGGGTTGTCGCTCAGGAGCAGGGCCGTGGCGCCGGGTGGGGCCCAGTGGTGGGCGAAGCGCCCCAGGTACAGGGAGAGGATCGGCGTGTGAACCCCCACGTAGGTGTCTTCGCCGCGCGCCATGAGCCGCTTGACCGCGTCTAGGCCATCGGGGTCGCGGTCGTAGTACAGGTCGTGCCGCGCTCCGAACTGGGCGACGAACGGACCGTGCAGGAGGAAGACACGAGCCCCGATGTGTTCATAGACGTGCAACGTGTCGCCGAGGGGGCGCATCGGGTCGAGCCGGCGGCTGTCGGACAGGTTCACCCCGGCGTACAGTTCGGCCCCCAGCCGGGAAGGCCCCTCGCCCGAGGTGATGCCGAGGCGGGCAACGAGGAGTTCGGCCCATCGGCGGGCTACGGGATCCATCGCCTCCCGGTCCAGCGCCGCAAGGGCAGCCTGTACCTCGGCATACCGGTAAGGGAGGGCGGCCGGGTGCAGCGCCGCCAGATGACCCCGCCGCTGCAGCCGCTCGATGTACCGGTAGGCTATGTCGTCGGTGGGTATCAGGCGGTGATCCTGGGCCAGCACGTCATGGGTCAGGTAGAGGATGCCCACCAGCAGGGCCAGGAGCTGTACCCGGGTACGTAACATCTCGGCAGGAAGCATGGGGTGAGGATGGACAACGCGGAGCGCCGGATATTAACGCTTTCTGCCAGCAATGTCAGGTTGGATTTTCTTGAGGAATCGCCGGAGCCGGCCGATCCCCCGGTAAGCAGAGGCCCGGACGGAGGCGCTACGAAGCAAGAGGCCGGAGGCTGCCTTGTTTCCGACGGGATGAATAGATATGTTGTACGACGATGTCTCAGGGTCTAACGATGGCGGCACACGCGTCGAAGGCTACGCTCCCGTCGATTCGGGTACCATGTGTTCATGTTGCCGCTGTTGATTCCGTAGCTGGTCGTGTCCCGCAAGGTTGAACTCATCGTCCTGTTGGTCTCCGACGCCCTGGCCATCACGCTGGCGGACCTTCTCTATTTCCACGGACGGTTCGAGTGGATGTGGTTCGGGCAGCCGGATCTGTTCCCGGACACCCAGCCCCTGTATTTCTTGCTGTGGAACACGGTGCTGGCCGCGTACTGGGTGATCCTGTTCCTTTTCTTCGGGATGTACCGGGAGCGGTATGCGTCCAGCCGCTTCGATGAACTCGTCTCGCTGGGGAAAGTCGTTACGGTGGGGGTGTTACTGCTCATCTTTGCCGTCTACATCGATGCCCTGCAACCGGGAGCGAGCCGGCAGGCGATCTTCTTCTACTGGGCCGCGGTGTTCGGCCTGGTGTCGGTGGGACGGATCGGGGTGCGGTCCGTGCAGAAAGCACTGATCCTGCGTGGCCACGGGACACACCGGGCCCTGGTGGTGGGCTGGAGTGACCAGGTGGAGAAGATCTACGATGAGGTGGCGCGGTATCCCGAAGCGGGCCTCAACGTCGTGGGTGCCATCCGGCTCCGGGGGGATGACGAGGCCGGTGGCGACGGGTACGGTCTGGAGCACCCGCATGATGCCGGGGTGGCCGTGGAGGCGCCGGCCGTGCGGGCCTGGACCATCGAAGACCTGCCCCGGCTGATCGATGAACTGGAGGTGCAGGATGTCCTCATTGCCCTGGGCTCGCACGATCACGAACCCCTGCTGAAGGTGCTGCAACTCTGCGATGGCAAGCCGGTCACGCTCAAGCTCGTGCCGGACTTCTACACGCTCATCGGGGGCATGGCGCGGACGGAGCACATGTACGGCCTGCCCCTCATCGAGGTCCTGCCCGAGCCCATGCCGCCCTGGGAGCAGAGCACCAAGCGGCTCATCGACGTGCTCGTCTCGGCCGCCGTGCTCGTGGCCGGGATGCCGGCCTGGATCCTGATCGGCCTGCTCGTCCGGCTGACCTCACCCGGACCGGCCATCTACCGCCAGCAGCGGGTCGGGCAGCACGGGCGAGTCTTCACCATGTACAAGTTCCGGACGATGTGGCAGGACGCCGAGGCCCACACCGGTCCCGTCTGGGCCCGCGAAAACGATCCCCGCTATACGCCCCTCGGGCGATGGCTCCGCCGGACCCGGCTGGACGAGATCCCGCAGTTCTGGAACGTCCTCAGGGGCGACATGAGCCTCGTCGGCCCGCGCCCCGAGCGCCCTTACTTCGTGGAAAAACTGGCCCGGGAGATCCCTCTCTATCGCCGGCGGCATCGCGTCAAGCCCGGGATCACCGGCTGGGCGCAGGTCAAGTGGAAATACGACGAGAGCCTGGAGGACGTGCGCCAGAAAGTCAAGTTCGACCTGTTTTATATCGAGAACATGAGCCTGCGCATGGATTTCAAGATCCTGTTCAGGACGATCCGCACGGCGCTCTCGGGGAAGGGCCGGTGACACGGGGCCGTGGCGTAGGGGCGTATGAATTCTCGGTGGGGCCCGGATCCGGAGGCCCCGTCTGAACGCCGGCGCCGTACTTTAGCGTCGTTCTTGGCACGTTAACGTCGTTGTTGGCATCCGATACAGGCATGGCCCGTCCAGACATCGCCCGGGAAGCACCGGGCACCCTCAAGGCTGGAAGTCCAGCTGACGATCTCGACCTGAAAGCGCTGTTCCGGGCACTGTTGCTTCCGCGTGTGATCGAGGAAAAACAGTTACGCCTGATTCGTCAGGGGCGGCTTTCGAAGTGGTTCAGTGGGTACGGGCAGGAAGCCATTGCCGTGGGGTGTACGTGGGCGCTGGCACCGGAGGACGACATCCTGCCGATGCATCGTAACCTGGGGGTGTGGACCACCCGCGGCGTGCCGCTGCGCCCGCTCTTCTGCCAGCTCATGGGACGGGCCGGGGGCTTCACGAAGGGACGGGACCGGACGTTTCATTTCGGCCTGCCGCAGAAGCACATCTACGGGATGATCTCGCACCTGGCCGCCATGCTGCCGGTGGCCTGTGGCCTGGGGCTGGCCGCCCGGCTCGACGGCAGGCCCAACGTGGCGCTCGCCTTCGTCGGGGACGGGGCCACCCGCGAGGGAGATTTCCATGAGGCGCTCAACCTGGCGGCCGTCTGGAAGTTGCCCGTGCTGTTCGTCGTGGAGAACAACGGGTACGGCCTCTCCACGCCCACGCAAGACGTCATCCCGGTCGAGGACATCGCCACGGCGGCGGTAGCCTACGGCATGCCGGGCGTCGTGGTCGACGGGAACGACGTGCTGGCGGTCGTCGCGGCGGTGCGGGAGGCGGCCGGGCGTGCCCGGGCCGGGGGCGGACCCACCCTGCTCGAGATGAAGACGTTTCGCATCCGGGGGCACGAAGAAGCCTCCGGGACGAAGTACGTACCGCCGGAGTTGATCGAGGCCTGGTCGAAGAAAGACCCGATCGAGCGGTTCACGCGGTACGTGATCGAGCACGGCGTGATGACGGAGGCCGAGGTGGGAGCCGTACGACAGGAGCTGGAGGCCGAGGTCGACGCGGTGGCCGAGTGGGCGCTGGAACAGCCCCCGGTCGTGAGCACGCCCGAGGCGGAGCGGGCCGACCTCTTTGCGCCGGCGTTTCGTTCGCTCGAGCCCCCGGCGGGTCCCGTGGCCGAGAAGCGGTTCATCGACGCCGTCTCCGAGGGACTGGCCCAGGCCATGGAACGAGATGAGCGGGTCATCCTGATGGGGCAGGACATCGCCGAGTACGGCGGGGTGTTCAAGGTGACGGCCGGGTTCGTCGAGCGGTTCGGGAAAGACCGGGTGCGAAACACCCCGATCATCGAGAGCGGAGCCGTCGGGGCGGCCATGGGGCTGGCGCTGGCCGGCTACCGACCCGTCGTGGAGATGCAGTATGCCGACTTCATCACCTGTGCCTTCAACCAGATCGTGAACAACCTGGCCACCACCCATTACCGGTGGGGGACACCGGTCCATGTCACGATCCGCGCCCCGTACGGGGGCTACATCGGGGCCGGGCCCTTCCATTCGCAGTCGATGGAGGCCTGGTTCTGTCATGCGCCGGGGCTCAAGGTGGTGGTGCCGGCCACGCCGGAGGATGCCAAAGGGCTCCTCATGACGGCCATCGAGGAGCCCAACCCCGTGCTGTTCTTCGAGCATAAGTACCTCTACCGGTCGCTTCGTGGGCCGGTGCCGGAGGCGCCGTATCATCTGCCCTTCGGCCAGGCGCGTTGCGCCCGGGAGGGGCAGCACGCCACCATCGTAACCTACGGGCTGGGGGTGCACTGGGCGCTGGAGGAAGCCGCGTACTGGGCCGGTCAGGGGATCGAGATTGAGGTGATCGATCTGCGCACGCTCATCCCGTGGGACCGGGAGACGGTGCTGCACTCGGTGGCCCGGACCAACCGGGTGCTGGTCCTCCACGAAGCTCCGCTCACGGCGGGCTTCGGCGCCGAGATCGCGGCCCGCATCACGGAGGAAGCTTTCGAGCACCTGGATGCGCCCGTGATGCGGGTCGGCGCCGAGGACCTGCCGGTGCCCTTCTCCATCACCCTGGAGCGGGACATCTACGCCGCCCGCGTCCGGCTCCGCCCGGCGCTCGAGCGGCTCCTCGCCTACTGAGGTCGGCTCGCCGAAGAGGGACCTGCGCCGAGGCCTCTCGGGATGGCGGTCGGTGGGAGCCGGGCACAGGTTTGCAGAAAGCTCGAAGAACGAACCCCTGCGATTGCGTATCTTCGGGGCGCCGTCAACCTGCATTTGCCCGTTAACGCCATGTCGCAGACGATGAACATGCCCGCCCCCGGCGAACCCGCTCCGGACTTCGAAGGCACGACCCAGGACGGATCGACGGTCCGCCTGTCCGATTTTCGTGGCCGGAAGGTCGTCCTCTATTTTTACCCCAAAGACGACACGCCGGGGTGTACCAAACAGGCCTGCAACCTGCGCGATCATTACGCGGCGCTTCAGGAGCAGGGCATCGTCGTCCTCGGCGTCTCGGCCGACGACGCCGCTTCGCACCGGCGTTTCGCCGAAAAATACGACCTGCCGTTTCCACTCATCGCCGACCCGGAGCATCGCATCCTCGAAGCCTATGGCGTCTGGGGGGAGCGGACGCTCTACGGCCGGAAGTTCATGGGGATCAAGCGCACGACGTTTTTGATCGACGAGGAGGGACGGATCGTCCACGTCTTCAAACGGCCTCGTGTCGGCGAGCATGCGCAGGAGATCCTGGAGAAGTTTGGTCTGGCCTGAGCCTGAGTGCCGTACGTGAGTTCCACCATGCCATACGCCGACTACGAAGCCGTCATCGGGCTGGAGGTCCATTGCCAGCTTCGCACCGAGAGCAAGGCGTTCAGCCCGGAGCCGGCCGTCTTCGGGGCGGCGCCGAATACGCTCGTTGACCCGGTCAGCCTGGGCCACCCCGGCACGCTGCCGGTCCTCAACGAACGCCTGGTGGACTTCACGATCCGGATGGGGCTGGCCACGCACAGCCGCATTGCCCCGCGCTCGGTCTTCGCCCGGAAACATTATTTCTATCCCGACCTGCCCAAAGGCTACCAGATCTCCCAGTACGAGACGCCGCTCTGTGAGGGCGGGTACGTCGAGATCGAGGTGGAGGCGGACGATGGGGCGCTGCAACGACGTCGCATCCGCCTGACGCGCATCCACATGGAGGAGGATGCCGGCAAGCTGCTGCACGATCAGGACCCGACGGCCACGCTCATCGACCACAACCGCTGCGGCGTGCCGCTGATCGAGATCGTTTCGGAGCCCGACCTGCGCACGCCCGCCGAGGCGGCCCGCTACATGCAAAAGATCCGGCAGATCGTACGCTACCTCGGCATCTGCGACGGCAACATGGAGGAGGGGTCGTTGCGGTGTGACGCCAACGTGTCCGTGCGGCGGAAAGGGGAGACCCGGCTCGGGACCAAGACGGAGGTGAAAAACCTGAATTCGTTCCGTCATGTGGAGCGAGCGCTGGCCTACGAGATCCGGCGGCAGATCCGCCTGCTCGAAGCCGGGGGAGAGGTCGTGCAGGAGACGCGCCTCTGGGATGCCACGCGGCAGGAGACGCGGCCCATGCGGTCCAAAGAGGAGGCACACGATTACCGTTATTTTCCCGATCCGGATCTCGTGCCCGTGGTCGTCACGGAGGAGCGGCTGGCGCGGGTGCGGGCGTCGCTGCCCGAGCTGCCCGAGGCACGTCGGCGCCGGTACGAGACGGTCTGGCAGCTTCCGGCCTACGATGCAGGGGTGCTGACCGAGGAACGGGGCGTGGCGGATTACTTCGAAGCCACCGTGGCCGCGCTGGTGGCGGGTGCGCCGCCCGGGGAGCACCCGGCCCTCGCGAAAGCGGCCTCGAACGTGATCATGACGGACGTGTTGCGCTTGCTGGGCGAACGCGGCCTCGACATCGCGGCGTTCCCGGTGGAACCGGAGCGCCTGGCGGCCCTGGTACGCCTGCGCCGGGACGACCGGATCAACTCCTCGGCGGCGACGGAACTGCTTGAGCGCATGATGGACGACGACCGTGACCCGGAAACGCTGGCCGGTGCGCTCAACCTGCTGCAGGTCTCGGACGAAGGGGCGCTCTTGCCGGTCGTGGAGGACGTGCTCGATCGCCATCCGAAACAGCTACAGCAGTACCTGCAGGGTAAAGAGAGCCTCATCGGCTTCTTCATCGGGCAGGTGATGCGGGCCTTCCCGGGATCGCCCGATCCACGGACGGTACGTGCCCTGCTCACCGAGCGCCTGGCCGCCCGACGGGAAGCCTCCGGATAAGTCCCCGTGCGGCGGCATCGTCGGTCAGAAAAAAAGATGTTTAACGTGTTTGCCAACCATGAAGTCGTACCCGAACGTGTTACGTGCTCTTGTCGCTCCGGTGCTCGTGGGCGGTCTGCTGTGGGCCGGGTGTGGCCGGGATCCCGGCCGGGTGTATACCGAGCACAGCCGGCTCGAAGGGGTGCTAACCCTCGCCACCGCGGGCGACTCGACGGCGGATCACAGCGGGTTCGAGGTGGTCGTGCTGGACAATTCCACGGGGGACGTAGATACACTCGGCCGGGCCGTCACCGACACGACCGGCTTTTTCGCCATGAACGTCCGGGCGCCGTTTCGCGGGCTCTTTCCACTCGTGATCAGCCGGGCCGGGACGCAGCTCTATTTCGGTGAATTCGTCGTGGCCGATGGCGATACGGCGCGTATCCAGGCCTCGTTTCCGCTGCGCATGCCGAACCTGGTGATTCGCGGCTCCCGCGAGAATGGTGCGTGGATGGCCTACCGGAACGCCAAGGACTACCACACCCGCCTGCTCACCGAACGGCTTCAGGGCGAGGGCTACGATCCGGAGCGTGTGGCCGACGCGATCCGTCAGACGAGTAACCTCATGTGGAACCTGCAGGAGACGTACCCCGGCACGATCGGGGCGACGGTGGCCGCGGCCGAGGCTGTGCTCATGCTCGACGGATGGGACGACGCCTTGCTCGTGGAGCGAGCCCGGCAGATCCCGCCCGATCACCCGAGCCTGGTCGAGGTCGTTCGGGCGGCCCGGCGGGCCGAGGCACGCCTCCACGGGCAGGAGGCGGCGCTGGCCCTCGTGCAGGACTTCCAGGCTCGGACGGACGACCCCGAGGTCTGGGCCGGCCTGCAGTCCGAGATCGTGCTGGCGTACCTGGACAGCCTGAACGTGGAGGCGGCCCTGGCGGCGGCCGACCTGCTTGCCCGGCGCGCCCCGACGGGCGACTGGGTGCGCTGGAGTGACCGCGCCCGCTACGAGATGGAAAACCTGCTGCCGGGGATGCCCGCCCCCGCTTTCGCCGCCACCACGGTCGACGGGCGCAGCCTACGGCTGGACAGCCTGCGGGGCCGTATCGTGGTGCTGGAGTTCTACGCACCCCGCAACGAGATCTTCCTCCGTGAGGCGGGTCTGCGGAACCGGCTCTATCGCACCCTCTCGGAGCGGCTGCCCTTTACGGCGCTCGCCATCTCGATGGACCCGGACAGCCTCATCACCGAGGCCTTCCTCGAGGGGCGCGACATACCGGGGGTGCACATCATCGCGCCGGGCGGCCTGGACGGCCCGCTGGCCGAACTCTACAACGTGAACCTGCTTCCGACGCGCTTCCTGATCGGTCCGGATGGGCGTATCGTCCGCAAGTTCGTCGGCAGCGCCATGGAGCCACTGCAGGCCGAGATCGCCGCGCTGCTCAACCTCGCGGCAGGAAACGATGCCGGTGGACCTCGTCGCTGAAGCGACCGCGCGTCCCTTCACTCTGAAAACCGAAGAATGCCTATGTTGGTAGCCGGAAACTGGAAGATGCATACGGACCGGACGTCCGCGATCCAGCTGGCCCGTGAAGTCGTCGAAGCCGTCGGGGCCGTCGAAGAGGTGCAGGTGGCCGTCTGCCCGCCCGCCATCAGCCTCGACGCCGTCTTCAGCGTCGTGCACGGGACGCCGGTGCGGCTCGGAGCCCAGAACATGCACGAGGCCGACGGTGGCGCGTTCACCGGCGAAGTCTCCGCGCCGATGCTCCGCTCGGTCGGGTGCCAGTACGTGATCCTGGGGCATTCCGAGCGTCGCCAGTACTTCGGCGAGACGGACGAAGGCGTCAACCGGAAGGTGAAGCAGGCGCGCGCCCACCGGCTCGTGCCGATCGTCTGTGTCGGGGAGACCCTGGCGGAGCGGGAAGCCGGTCGGGCCGAGGCGGTGGTGGCCCGGCAGGTGGAGCGGGCCCTGGCGGGCGTCCATCTCGATGACCCCGCCGAGATCGTGCTGGCGTACGAACCCGTCTGGGCCATCGGGACGGGTCGGACGGCCACGCCGGAACAGGCACAGGCCATGCACGCCCTCATCCGGGGCCTCCTGTGTAATCTCTACGGCGAACGGCTCGCTTTTGGCGTCAAGCTTCTCTACGGGGGCAGTGTCAAACCCGGCAATGCCGCCTCGCTCTTTGCCCAGACCGACGTCGATGGGGGCCTCATCGGCGGGGCCAGTCTCAAGGCCGCTGACTTCGCCGCCATCGTCGACGCGGCCGCCCGGCAGGCCCGGCGACGCGCGTAGCCCGTCCGGAGGCGTGCGTACGACGACCCGCGAAAACAAGCGGTTCGACGGGTCGTATCACGTGGGTGAGGAAGGATTCGCCAACCCACGGAGTCGCCATGGACGGACGTATGCTGACCCGCCTCGCGCCGTTGCTCGGGGTAGGGCTTGTGATGCTGATCGGGTGCAGCGGGCCTGCCCCGAAGTCGATGAAACGAAAGACCGTCGTGCCGGCTAGTGCGCGGGAGGTCAACGTGGAGCGCAAGCTGGCCCAGCGTCAGATCGCCTTCGTGGAGGAACTGCTCATCGGTGAGCCCGGCGTCTACGTCGACGGGCGCACCGTGCGCATACGCGGCAGTAAGCGCGCTCCGACCTGGGTCATCGACGGCATGTATGTCAGCAGTCCCGTCGGCCTGAATCCGCGCGACGTGGCCCGCATGTGGGTCGTCCCGGACGGGAGTGGATACGGGCGGCGCGGTGCCTACGGCGTGATCATCATCGAGACCCGCGTGGATATGAACTGATCGCCCGGGTCACCGTCAGCCATCCACGCCCGTTCAGGGTAAGCGGACGAACCGTTTGCCCACACCCAGATACCGAGTGGTCTCGCCATTGGTATCCAGATGCGTGTACACGCTGAAGAGGTAATACTCTTCGCGATGCGTCCACTTCGTTGCACGCTCCTCCGGGGTCTCGGAATGTTGCCCGAAAAAAAGGATCGGTGCCTGCTCTTTTTCAGCCTGTATGGCCTGATCCAGGAGGAATTTCTGGAAGTCCTCCTGCCGGGGGTTGGTCGAATACAGGACAGGCACGAAGATCAGTCCCAGAATGATGATGGCCAGTCTCACGGTTCCTCACTGCGATGGTTCAGGGGTTGTTCTTGTGCCGGTCGGGGAGGGGTTTACGGTGTTATCCGAGGGAAGTATCGTACGATCACGGGGGGCGATAAAGCCGCAAGGGGCAAAAAAAGGGGGGCCTTCGTTCGGGCGGGATGGTGGAAAAAACGGTGAAGGCACCGTATCCTGAGGGCACGTCCCGCTTCGTACGATGTGCTCGCCTCACCGTAAACCACCGATTCACCATGGCAGACTCCGTTTCCTCCACCGAGCGGCTGTACGAAGCCCCCGCCGATTTCAAAGCGCGCGCCTACGTGGCCTCCCGCGAAGCGTACGACCGGCTCTACCGCTGGTCCGTTGAGGACCCCGACGGCTTCTGGCGCGAGCAGGCGAAACGTCTCTTCTGGTTTCACCCTTTCCATACCGTTCGGGATGTCTCGTTCGGACCCGGCGACGTGCACATGCGCTGGTTCGATGGGGGGCGACTGAACGCGGCCTATAACTGCCTCGATCGCCACCTGGAGCGCCGGGGCGACCGGACGGCCCTCATCTTCGAGCCGGACGATCCGGAAGAACCGGCCCGCCACATCACCTACCGCGAACTCTACGAGGAGGTCTGTCGCTTCGCGAACGTGCTGCGTGCCCTTGGCGTCGAGCGTGGCGACCGGGTAACGATCTACCTGCCGATGATCCCCGAAGTGGCCTGCGCCATGCTGGCCTGCGCGCGTATCGGCGCCGTGCACTCGGTCGTCTTTGCCGGCTTCTCGCCGGATGCGCTGGCCGACCGGATCCTGGATGCCGACTCCCGGCTGCTCATCACCGCCGACGAGGGGGTGCGCGGCGGCCGGAAGGTGCCGCTCAAGCACAACGTGGACCGTGCGCTGACCCGGTGCCCGGGCGTCGAGACGGTGCTGGTCGTGCGCCGTACCGGCGGCGACGTAGGCTGGACCGAGGGCCGGGACGTCTGGTACCACGCGCTCCGGGAGGAAGTGGCCCCCGACTGCCCCGCGCTACCGATGGAGTCCGAAGACCCCCTCTTCATGCTGTACACGAGCGGCTCCACCGGCAAACCGAAAGGGGTGCTCCATACCACGGGCGGCTACCTGCTCTATGCCGCGCTGACCCATCAGTATGTCTTCGATTACCACGACGGCGACGTGTTCTGGTGTACGGCCGATGTGGGATGGATCACGGGGCATTCCTACATGGTCTACGGCCCGCTGGCCAACGGCGCCACGCAGGTGTTCTTCGAAGGAACACCGACCTACCCGGATCCCGGGCGTTTCTGGCAGGTGGTCGAAAAGCACCGCGTCAACCAGTTCTATACCGCTCCCACGGCCATCCGGGCGCTCATGGCCCAGGGGGATGCCTATGTGAAGCGGCACGATCGTTCGTCGCTGCGCCTGCTGGGGAGCGTGGGAGAACCGATCAATCCGGAAGCCTGGCGGTGGTATTACGAGGTCGTGGGCGAGGGGCGCTGCCCGATCGTCGACACGTGGTGGCAGACCGAGACGGGGGGCATCATGATCAGCCCGCTGCCCGGCGCTATTCCGCAGAAGCCGGGATCGGCCACGTTGCCCTTCTTTGGCGTGCAGCCCGAGGTCGTCGATGCCAGCGGCCACGTGCTCGACGGTCCTGCCGGGGGTATGCTCGTCATACGGGACGGCTGGCCCGGCCAGGCCCGCACCCTCTACGGTGACCATGACCGGTTCGTGGAAACGTACTTCAAGCGGTTTCCCGGCAAGTATTTCACGGGCGACGGATGCCGTCGTGATGCCGACGGCTACTACTGGATCACCGGGCGCGTCGACGATGTGCTGAACGTCTCCGGCCACCGGCTGGGAACGGCCGAGATCGAGTCGGCGCTCGTGCTGCATCCGGACGTGGCCGAGGCCGCCGTCGTCAGCTTTCCGCACCCGATCAAGGGCAATGGCATTTACGCCTTCGTAACGCTCAACGCAGGCGTCGAACCCGACGACGCCCTCCGGCAGGCTCTGAGCGATCTCGTCGTCGAAGAGGTCAGTCCCATTGCGCGGCCGGACAAGATCCAGTTCGCACCGGCCCTGCCGAAGACCCGCAGCGGCAAGATCATGCGGCGCATCCTGCGCAAGATTGCCGCGGGCCAGACGGACGATCTGGGTGACACCTCGACGCTGGCCGACCCGGCCGTCGTCGAGCAGCTGGTCGCCGGCCGGGTCTGATGGGCCGAACGTCATGAACACACCGGCCCCCGGGAGCAGCCGTACGCCCGGGGGCCGGAG
>CAZKFR010000001.1:108385-125632 GCA_964552015.1 uncultured Rhodothermaceae bacterium
GGAGCAGCCGTACGCCCGGGGGCCGGAGCTGTCTGTGAAAACGGCGTTCAAACTTTTTCTGAATACCGGAAGCGCTTCTGGTGCGGGTGGTTCGATTGATGGTAGAACCTTACCTTGAAACGGCCCGCTTCCGGGCCCGGATACGTTGAATCACCCTGAGTGGGACCTGGACGAGGACGACTCATGAAGGACTTTACGCTTGAAACCTACGGTATTCGCGTGCGGGACATTGTGCGCAACGGGGCGCCGGCCGTGCTGTACGAGGAGGCGATCCGGGTCGATCGTGGTTCGGCGATCGCCAGCAGCGGTGCGCTGATCACACGCTCCGGCGAGAAGACCGGACGCAGCCCGCTCGACAAACGCATCGTGCGGAATCCCAACACGGAAAACGACATCTGGTGGGGAAAGATCAACATCCCGCTTGATGAGCACACGTTCCAGATCAACCGGGAACGGGCCATCGACTACTTCAACACCCGCGATCGGCTCTACGTGGTGGATGGATTCGCGGGCTGGGATCCGAAGCATCGCATCAAGGTCCGCATCATCTGCACCCGGCCGTACCATGCCCTGTTCATGCACAACATGCTCATCCGCCCGACGGCCGACGAGCTGGCGCAGTTCGGAGAGCCGGATTACGTGATCTACAACGCAGGGGCTTTCCCGGCCAACAGCCACACCTCGCACATGACCTCGAAGACCAGTATCGACCTGTGCTTCGAGGATCGGGAGTTCGTCATCCTCGGTACCGAGTACGCCGGGGAGATGAAGAAGGGCGTCTTCACGATCATGAACTACATCATGCCCCGCGACGGGGTGCTCTCGATGCACTGCTCGGCCAACGAGGGCGAGCAGGGGGACGTGACCCTGTTCTTCGGGCTCTCGGGCACCGGTAAAACGACCCTCTCGGCCGATCCCCGCCGCCGCCTCATCGGCGATGACGAACATTGCTGGACGGACGACGGGGTGTTCAACATCGAAGGGGGGTGCTACGCCAAAACGATCGGGCTGTCGGCCGAGAAGGAGCCGGAGATCTGGGAAGCGATCCGGTTCGGCACTGTGCTCGAGAACGTGGTGTACGATCCGGTGACGCGTGTCGTGGACTTCGATGACGCCTCGATCACCGAGAATACGCGAGCCTCGTATCCCATCGAATACATCCCCAACGCGAAGGTCCCCTGCATGGGCGGCCACCCGAAGAACATCATCTTCCTGACGTACGATGCCTTCGGTGTGCTGCCTCCGGTGAGCCGCCTTTCGCCTGCCCAGGCCATGTACCATTTCATCAGCGGCTACACGGCCAAGGTGGCCGGGACGGAGGTGGGTGTCACCGAGCCGCAGGCGACGTTCTCGGCCTGCTTCGGTGCGGCCTTCATGGTCTGGCATCCGGCCAAGTATGCCGAGATGCTGGCCGAGAAGATGCGGCGGCACGGTACGACGCTGTGGCTCATCAATACGGGCCTCACGGGCGGGCCGTATGGTACCGGGACGCGCATGAAGTTGTCCTACACCCGCGCCATCATCGACGCGATTCACGACGGGACGCTGGCCGGGGTGCCGATGACGACCGACCCGATCTTCGGTGTGGAGATCCCGACCATGTGCCCCGGTGTGCCTCCGGAGATCCTCGTCCCGCGCAACACCTGGACGGACAAGGACGCCTACGACCGGACGGCACGTAAACTGGCCGAACTCTTTGCCAAAAACTTCGAGCAGTTCCGGGACAAGTGTTCGGACGAGGTGATCCAGGCCGGGCCTCGCCTGGTCGAGGTCTGACGCGGCTTGCCTGCTCCGTGCCGGGCCGGGTGTCGTCAGGAGACGGGGCCCGGCCCGTGTGTTCCGGGCCTCCGGGGGCGTCTCAGCCGTCGGTGTTTGCAAGCCGGCAGGCACGGTGCAGGGCCCCCTCTACGGGCGTGGCGATCGGGGCGACGGGCGTCCAGCCGGGGAGTGCCGTCCGGAGGGTCGCTGTCAGGAGCGTGTGGTAATACGTGTTGTCTGTGACGCCGCCCACGAGGGCGAAGCGAGGTGGGACGGTGGGACAGCGGCCCGTGAGCCAGCACGCCCGCCGGGCGAGGGCGTGGGCCTGGTGTTCGGTGATGCGTCGGGCTACGGGGTCGCCTCGTTCGGCTTCGGCGAGCAGATCCGGCGCGCACTGCTCCGGAGGCATCTTCTCGGCGTACACCTTTCGGATCAACGCCTCGGGGCCGTCGAGGCCGTGGCGCTCCGCCAGGCGGGCCGTCAGCGAGGTGGCAGGGCCGCCGTCGAACGCGTCCGCCACGGCGCGTAGTGCGGCCCGCCCCAGGGCGAACCCGCTGCCCTCGTCGCCGAGGAGGCGTCCCCACCCGCCGGCCCGGTGAAACGTACCGTCCTCACTTTTCGCCAGGACGATCGAGCCCGTCCCGGCCAGAACCAGTAGACCGGCTTCCCCTGCGAAGGCGCCTTCGTGGGCGATCCACACGTCCGGGACCACCTCGAGCGAGGGTACCGGGACTGGATCCAGAGCCTCCCGCAGGCCTGTAGCGAGCCGCTCTCGATCGTCCATGCGGCCGGCACCGGCCACGCCGACGCAGACATGCACGGCTTTCACGCCGGGATACCGCCGGAGCACGTTCCGCAGGAGGCCGCCGAGGTGCCGGACGGCGACCGTGAGGCCGTCCCGCTGGAGGTTGACGCCCGGGGCCTGTGTGGTCCAGGGCGCCGAGGCGTCGAGGCGGGCCAGCAGGCGCGTCCGGGTTCCCCCGGCGTCGATACCAATACAGAGCATATCAGGGGCGCACAGGCGTTAGCACGGTGACGGTGTACCGGGGCGAGGGTGCCAGGGGAACGAACGGGACCTTCCGCCCCGCCTGCGTATACCGGCCCAGAAACTGATCCGGTACGTAGGCAAGACGACGTACCTGGGGGGCGGTCTTCCGCCCGGCAGGATGCCAGCCCTCCCGGCTGCCCGGAGCCGGAGGTGGAGGGAGCAGGACCGACGGACCCCATGCGAGGGTGGACGGATGGCCCGAACCGGGGCGCTCCAGCGGGTAAAAGAGCGCCGGGATGTCCTCGGTGGGGAAGGTCGGGGTCCAGGGCGTGAAATAGCGGATGTCGGGCAGGACACTTTCCCGTCGCCAGCGGCTCATGTCGCGGCCGAAGGAGGCCGACAGGTCCCGGAGGGCGGCCTCGAGCGTGGCGTAGAGCAGGTCCGCGTCGAGGGTGTCCCGTGGCGTGGGCAGGCGTCCCGTCTGCTGGCGTAGCTCCGTGAGCCAGGCATCGAAAACGGGGGCGGCGATGCTGGGTCCGTCGTAGGCGAAGTTCCAGTTGCGGAGGTAGGCCAGGGCGTCCGTTACCAGCGGATCGAGGATCGCGCGACGGGTCAATTGCTGGATCAGCACGGGCGCAAGGTCCGCAGCCCAGGGACTGACGGCGTCATCCATCCAGGCGACGGGATGGACGCCATCGGCCGCCTGCCGGGAGAGGGCCTCCAGACGGGCCGCCAGCGATGAGGTCCAGAACGTGGAACCAACGAGCACGCCGTGTTGCCACGTGTACGAGAAGGCCGGTTGTCCCAGCACCCGGACGGTGCCGTCTGGCGTGAGGGCCAGGCCCGATCCATCGAACAGGGTGAACGGGACCGAGGGGGTCTCCGCAAGCCTCCACCAGGACCTGACGTCGGACGAAGAGCTGAAGCCGGACCAGCTGAGCACCCAGACGGAATCGGCGGCCGTTGCGTCGGATGGCGGGGTGCGCGTGGACAGGAACGGCAGCGTACCTCCGAGGCGAGGGATGTCGAGGAGGCGTTCCGTGCCGTCGCCGCCTACGATCCGACCATGGCGAATCTGGAGTGGTTCCTGCCCGAGGGCACGACGATGCAGGCGGCGGGTGGCCGTGGGCAGGACGACCCAGTCGTGGCGTTGCGAGCGCCCGGCGGGCACCGCATAGGTGCCGGGGAGGCAGGCACCGGAGAGGACGGTCGCTCCGTTAATCTGCAAGACCACGTCCAGGTAGAGTGGCGTGGCCGAGGCGCCGTAGACCAGCCGGTAGAAGAGGTGGGTTCCGGTCGCGTCCTGCACAGTCCAGGCCGTGCTGTGTTCGAAGCCGTTGAGCTGGAGCCGCTGGCGCAGGCGTTCGTCAGCCCGCGCCAGGGCGCGGATCTCGGGGGCGGGGGGGGTAGCCTCGAGCGGGGGGGCGGCCAGCCAGGCGAGGAGGCGTTCGACGGCCAGCGTATGCCACGGCTCCCAGCGGTCGAGCGGCACGGGGAGCAGGAGCACCTGGGGCGTCATGCGAGCATATTCGGTGGCAAAGGCGGCATTGATGCCGGATGCCAGCGCTTCCAGGCGCCGGCGTTCCGCCTCAGGAAGGCGGGCCGCGAAGGCACGGGCCTCGTCCGCCAGGCCCAGGCGCATCGTGAGGCTGTCGGCCGGCAGGTCGGCGTCGCCGAACCAGGTGCCGAGCCGGCTCAGCGCCGCCTGCCTGAGGAGGACCAGTTGCCACGTACGGGCAAGACCCTGGGCCATCCCGAGGGTGCGCAGCGCGTCGAGCGTATCACGGGCCTGGATGACGACCACGCCATCCTCGGTCCACTGGATGCGTGCCTCGGCCGAGAGGGCAGGGAGGTGCGCCGTCTCCGGCAGCGTGCGACCGGCACGGAAGCTCAGGTGCCAGACGAGCAGGCCTCCGGCCAGCAGGATACTCAGCACGAGGAGCAGTACAGCAATGGCACGGGCCATGGCAGCAAGGGTTCAGGTCCTGCGGAACGCGAGCCGTTCCGGTCGGGGCAACGCGAGCCAGCGACGAAAATCCTCCAGCGACAGGGCGTTGAGGCAGCGCTCCGGGGTGAGCCATCCTTTCCGGGCCACGGCAACGCCGTAGCGGATCAGGTCCAGCTGGTCGACGGCGTGAGCGTCCGGGTTGATGGCGATCCAGATGCCGCGGTCGATGGCCTTGCGTACCCAGCGCCAGTCCAGGTCGAGCCGGTACGGGTTGGCGTTGAGTTCGAGGGCCACGCCGTTCGCGGCACAGGCGTCGAGGACCGCGTCCAGGTCCACGGGGTAGCCCTCCCGGCGCAGGAGCAGGCGTCCGGTGGGGTGCCCGAGGATGGTGGTAAAGGGGTTCTCGATGGCCTTGATGAGACGACGTGTTGCCTCGTCCCGGGTCATGTTGAACCCGGAATGGATGCTGGCCACGACGAGTTCGAACGAGGCCAGGACGTCGGGGGGATAATCGAGGGAGCCATCCTCCAGGATGTCCGACTCGATCCCTTTGAAGATCCGAAAGGGGCGGGCGGCCCCGGCATACCCGGCATTGAGGCGGTCGATCTCCCGGTGCTGCCGGAGCACGTCCTCGACGGAGAGTCCGTGGGCGACCTTGAGCGAACGGCTGTGGTCGCAGATGCCGAAGTACGCGTAGCCGGCTTCATAGGCGGCACGGGCCATGGCCTCGAGCGTGTCGGCGCCGTCGCTGTAGGTGGAATGGTTGTGGAGCGTGCCGTGCAGATGCTCCCGGGTGATGAGGTCCGGCAGACGCCCGGCTGCCGCCGCGTCGAGTTCGTCCTGTCCCTCTCGCAACTCGGGGGGAATGAAGGGGAGCCCGACGCGTTCGTAAAGAGCC
The DNA here is from genome assembly GCA_964552015.1 of uncultured Rhodothermaceae bacterium. Taxonomy (GTDB): domain Bacteria; phylum Bacteroidota; class Rhodothermia; order Rhodothermales; family ISCAR-4553; genus Rhodocaloribacter. The sequence continues at coordinate 113,978 of CAZKFR010000001.1, forward strand.
TGTTCATCCGGGAGATCGGGGGGCGTGCCGAAGCGTTCGAGGAAGGCCTCCACGTGGGACGTAGCGCCCGTCGTTTGCCAGAGGATTGTGCCAAAGGACGAGGGCGCTACGAGATGGGCCGCAAAGGGCAAGGCATCCGGCAGGAGGCCTCGGAGTACCTGGCCCGTTTCGGTCTCGACCTGTTCGTACAGAAATGCGACCTGTTCGAGGGTATCGGCAACAGAAGACGGCTCCGAGGTGGCGATGACCACTTCGGCCCGGTCCACCGTTTCCATACACCGGCGTGCCGCGCCTGTGATGGCGACCTGCACGATCTCCGGTTGGCCGGAAAGGGTCGTGACGAGCGCTTCGAGAAACGGGAGCACCTCGTCCATACGACGCCACATGGCATAGGTACGGTGCCGCTCGATCTGTTCCAGGATCGAGGCCTGGGAGCGGGGGCCGAAGCCTTCGAGGGTAGCGAGGGTCCCTTCGCGGGCGGCGTGCTCGAGCGCGTCGAGGGTCGTGATGCCGAGGCGCTTCCAGAGGGTACGTACCTTTTTGGGGCCCAGGCCCTTGATGCGGAGCAGGTCGAGCAGGCCGGGCGGGAGTTCATCGAGGATCCGGTCGCGCAGGTCGAACGATCCCCGTCGGAGGATCTCCCGGATCTGCGCCGCCAGGCCCTCACCGATGCCCGGCAGATCCGTGAGCGCATCGGCGAGGGCGGACACGGGCTGTTCGAGACGTTCCAGGGTGCGGGCCGCCTGATGGTAGGCCCGGGCACGGAACGGGTTGCTTCCCGTGAGTTCGAGCAGGTCCGCCGTCTCTTTGAGGATACGTGCGATGGCTTTGTTGGTCATCCGTGACAGGTCAGGCACGTAGGGGGTGTGGCCAGGTGATCGGGGAGGATTGCGTCGCCCGCCGTCGCGCGCGTCCGGAAAATACGCCGTTGGGTGCGTCCGTACAGGAGGCGTGCCCCGAGGATACGACATCCTGCGGGATGTTCGCTCGCAAGGTACGTTGAAAAAATCCCTTTGGTACGGCGTTTGTCCTGTACGGTAACTCGCCGTACGACCGACTCGTTTGAGGGGGTGCGGGATCCTGATGAAAGGGCCTCCGTACCAATTTTCCCGTTTCGAGCACCTATGCTCAGGATGGAGCCCTCGATCCCGGGGGCGCCGTACATCAGCCAGCCATTTGCCACGCAGAGGGATGATGCGACAGAAGAACGTTTGGATGCTGGGAGCCATGATGCTCCTCGTCGGAGTGTTGCTGGGGGTTCAGCTCGGCACCGTCATCTTCCGGGATGATACGGCCAGAGCGCTGAAGAAACTCGAGGATGCGTTCATCCTGATCCACCAGCAGTACGTCGAAGAGGTGGACTCGGCCGAACTGGCCGAGCGGGGGATCGAAGGGATGCTCGAGGTGCTCGATCCTCATTCGGTGTACATCGACGCGGAACGCATGAAGCGGGTGGCGGAGGAGTTCGATGCTTCGTTCGAGGGCATCGGGATCGGCTACGAGCTTCTGCCGGGGCCGGAAGGCCAGGATACGCTGGCGGTGCTCAACGTCATCCCAGGGGGACCGAGTGAGGAGGCGGGCTTGCATACCGGGGATCGCATCATCGAAGTGGACGGGCAGCGGGCTATCGGGTATACGAACGAGGACGTACAGCGCAACCTGAAGGGGCCCCGGGGTACGAAGGTAACCGTAACGGTGCTACGGCCCGGTTATCCGGATACCCTCTACTTTACGATCACCCGGGACAAGATCCCGTTGTATACCGTCCTCGCGGCCTACATGCTCGATGATAAGACCGGCTATATCCGCCTGGACCGGTTTGCGCGGACGACCTACGCCGAGTTCATGCAGGCCATGCGCCAGCTCAAAGCACAGGGGATGGAGCGTCTGGTGTTCGACCTGCGCGGTAATGCCGGCGGGTACATGGATATGGCCATCCGCATAGCCGATGAATTCCTCAAGGACGGGCTGCTGATCGTCTCGCAGCGGGGCCGCGTGCCCGAGATGAACGAATCCTATTATGCCCGATCCGGAGGGATCTTCGAAGAGCAGCCCGTCATCGTGCTCGTCGATGAACATTCGGCTTCGGCGAGCGAGATCGTGGCGGGGGCGCTCCAGGACCATGACCGTGCCCTCATCGTGGGGCGTCGCACGTTCGGGAAGGGGCTGGTTCAACGGCAATACATCCTCGACGACGGCAGCGCCCTGCGGGTGACCATTGCCCGGTACTATACGCCGTCGGGACGCCTCATTCAGACACCCTATGATGACGGCGACCGCGAAGACTATTACCGCACCAAGGTCGCGTTGCAGAAGGAGGACGAAATGCTGACGGCCCAGGAAATCCTGGATTCCGTCCCGGATTCGCTCAAATTTACGACGGACACCGGGCGGGTCGTCTTAGCCGGGGGAGGCATTCTGCCGGACTACATCGTCAAGGAAGAAACGCTCTCTCCGTTCATGCAGACCCTCCTGAGCCGGGGACTGGAGAATGATTTCGTACGCCTCTGGATGGATCAGCATGCCGATGAACTGCAGGCTCGGTGGCATGATCGTCGCGCTGATTTCCTGGAGACCTTTGAGGTGTCGGATGAGATGCTGGCCGACTTTTTCGCCTTCGTCGAGGAGCGGGGTGTACAGATTGTTGATGAAGAAACGCCTACCGGTGCCGAGGAGGACACCGTGCGTGTCTTTGCCAGAACGGAGATCGAGAGCGACCTCGTGCCCCTGAAAGCGTTGCTGAAAGGGCGCATCGCAACGCGGCTTTTCGACCGAAGTGCCTGGTATCCGGTGATGAACCGCGTCGATCGGGTCGTCAAGGAGGCCATGCACCTCTGGGATACGGCTATCAACATGAGTATGAATCAAATACAGGGGCGGTAAGCGACGTAATAACGACCCCATGGCGGAACGGAGAGGAGCTACCCCGGGGTGGCTCCTCTCGCTTTTTTGAGCAGGTACGCAAGGGCCTTCAGACGGAGGGGAAGGACCGGAGTGGAAAATCGCAGGCCGGGGTAAAGGGGAGAGCAACTTTGCACGTCCTTATGTGTCGAGGCTACGGACGATCCATGTCGCACGGGGTATGGTGTCTGGATTGACATTCCCGCGCAGATTGGATATTATACGTCCCCGTCGCCGGTCGTCAGGTGCAACGGTGCGCCGCCTGGCGAAACATTCAACCATCAGGGGCGGTGTTGCTTGGCACCATCCCACCGTTAGACCCTGGAAACCCTGGTCTACCGTCCGAGCTACCCGTTCAACCTTGCTATCTGGAGGGAACCCATCCATGAACCTTTTCAGTGTGCTTCTGATGCTGCCCCAGGAGGCGGCTAGCGATGAAGGTTTTGTCAACGTCCTGGTACAGCGTTTCAACGAGGGCGGCGAGTTCATGTGGCCGATCCTCATCGCGCTGATCATTGGTCTTGCCATTGCCTTCGAGCGCATCATTACCCTCAACCGGGCCGATATCAACACCCGCAAGTTCATCGTGAAGGTGAAGCAGGCCCTGGAAGAGGGCGGGATCTCGGCGGCCGAGGAAGTCTGCGCCAACACGCGGGGTCCGGTGGCCTCGGTGTTTCAGGCCGGCCTGCTCCGCCACGACGAGGGCATCGAAGCCGTCGAAAAAGCCGTCGTTTCCTACGGCTCGATCGAAATGAGCTTCCTGGAACGCGGTCTGGTCTGGCTCTCGCTCTTTATCGCCCTGGCCCCGATGTTCGGCTTCCTCGGGACGGTGGTCGGGATGGTCGCAGCCTTTGACGCCATCGAGCAGGCCGGTGACATCTCGCCGAGCCTCGTCGCCGGTGGTATCAAGATCGCCCTGCTCACGACGGTGTTCGGTCTGATCTCGGCCATCATCCTGCAGTTCTTCTACAACTACATCGTGTCGAAGATCGACCGCATCGTGGTGGACATGGAAGAGGCCTCGATCGAACTGATCGATTCGCTCGTGCTCTTGCAGGCGGGTCGCCCCCCGGCCGAGAAGAGCAACGGCTGACGGCGCGTATCCCGTGGGAAGGTACCTCGCGGCTGCGGGGTCGACCGACATTGAGCGAATCTAATCCCTGACCAAACTATGGATAACCTCGTTCCTTACGCGATCTGGGCCGTGCTCCTGCTTACCGGAGGCGGGCTGTTGCTGATCGGCCTGTTCGGGCTGCGAAGCCTCTTCAATGGCAAGGTGGCTCCGCTGTCTATCGTCATCGTGCTCGTTCCGGCGCTGATCCTGCTCGGCCTCGGCTTCGGTACCGGCGACTGGGCGCAGGCCGGCATCATCACCTTCCTGGTAATGCTGGCGTTATCGCTGGTCTCGCTGTTCCTCTCGGGCCTCCGGGGTCTGGTCGGCATGTGAGACGGCTGCCCGGTACGTAGCTAAAAACGTCGCGAAACTCATGGCTGGATTGCTGAAAAAGAAGGAGCGCCGCGGTGCGGAGATCCCGACCGCCTCGATGGCCGACATCGCGTTCCTGCTCCTGATCTTCTTCCTGGTCACGACCACGATCGACGTGGATACCGGGATCGGGATGGTGCTGCCGCCGAAACTCGAGGACGTCGAGCCGCCGCCCGTCAAGGAGCGCAACATGCTCAAGATCCTGGTCAACGAACAGGGCATGGTGCTCCTGGAAGACAAACCGGCAACGGTGGACATCATCCGGGAAGAGGTGAAGAAACACGTGCTCAACAACGGGCAGGATCCGAACTACTCCGAGTCACCCAGCAAGGCCGTCGTTTCCATCAAGACGGCGCGGGGTACGCCCTACAACGCGTACATCAAGGTGCTCGACGAGGTGTGGATGGCCTATTTCGAGATCTGGGATGCGGAGGCCCGCCGCCGGGGCTATCCGGACTATGAGGCCTATCTCGAAGCTATCGGCAACGGCCCCAACGAGATCCGCGATACGTACAAAGCGCAGATCTCGATCGCCGAACCGGATCCGGCCTGATCGCTACCCGGCGGTTCCTTCCGTCATGTACGAAACGTAACGGACCAGCGCATGTCGACCCATTTCAAAAAGAAGAGCAAGACCTCCCAGGAGATCCCCACCGCGTCCATGCCGGACATCATCTTCATGCTGCTGATCTTCTTTATGGTCAGTACGGTGCTCCGGGAGACGACCGTTCAGGTGCGCACGCGGCTGCCACAGGCCGAGGCCATTTCCAAGATCGAGCAGAAACGACTCGTGTCGTATATCTGGATCGGTCCGCGAAAACTGGCCAACAACCGGCTGGGTGAAACGGCCGTGCAGATCGACGATGCCCTCATCGAGGATATCTCCACCATCCGCACGATCATGTGGCGTAAGCTGAACGAACAGCCCAAGCTGATCGTGTCGCTCCGCGTGGATGAGACCTCCGAGATGGGCATCGTGATGGACGTACAGCAGGAACTTCGCGAGGCCGGGACCCTCCGGATCAACTACTCGACGAAGCGCCTTCTGGCGTCCTGAGGGTGTGAACATTTCCGAAAAGCCCAGAGCCCCGCTTCGGCGGGGCTTTTTTTATGGCGGGTACCGGCGTAGTTTACACGGCACGCAGGCGCCAACATACCCCAACCGCGATACCTTCCCATGGCTTATACCATCACACTCTTACCGGGAGACGGAATCGGTCCTGAAGTCGTCGGGGCTGCCGTTCGGGTTCTTGAGGCGACGGGGCTCGCGTTCGCCTGGGAGCCTTTTCACGATGTCGGTGCGGCCGGCGTCGAACGGCATGGCACGCCGCTCCCCGAGCCGGTCCTCGCATCGATTCGTAAAAACCGCGTCGCCCTGAAAGGCCCCATCACGACACCCGTTGGCAAAGGGTTCAAGAGTGTCAACGTGCAACTTCGGCAGAAGCTGGATCTGTACGCGAACGTGCGACCCTGCAAATCCCTGCCGGGTATCGAAACGTGTTTCAAGGATGTCAACCTGGTCATCTTCAGGGAGAATACGGAAGGGCTCTATTCCGGCATCGAGAGTTACGACGAACGGCTGGAGATTGCCGACTCGATCGCCCGCATCTCGAAGAAGGGGTCGTATCGCATCATCCGCTTTTGCTTCGAGTATGCACGCAAGCATGGATTCAAGAAGGTGACGCTGGTCCACAAGGCCAACATCCTCAAGCTCACCTCCGGCATGTTCCTCCGCATCGGGCGGGAGATTGCGCAGGAGTATCCGGACATTACGTTCAATGACCGGATCATCGACAACATGTGCATGCAACTGGTGATCCGACCCCAGGAGTATGAGTGCATCGTCACGACGAACCTGTTCGGGGACATTCTGAGCGATCTGGCCGCGGGACTCGTTGGGGGGCTTGGCGTGGTGCCTGGAGCCAACATCGGGGATACGTGTGCGGTGTTCGAGGCGGTTCATGGCAGTGCCCCCGACATCGCGGGTCAGGACAAGGCGAACCCGACGGCGGTAATTCGGAGTGGCATCATGATGCTTCGCCACCTCGGCGAGAACAGGGCAGCCGATGCCATCCGCGATGCGCTCTATGAGACGTTCGAAGAAGGGAAGCACCTCACGGCGGACCTCGGCGGGACCGCCTCGACGTCCGAATTCACGGAGGTGGTCGTGGAGCGCGTCCGGGCACGTATGGCCGCTTGACAAGCAGGTGATCCTCGTACCATGATTCAACGTATCCAATCGCTCTACCTTCTTCTGGGTGCCGTGCTCATGGCGGTGGTGGTCTTCGGACTCGGTGCCTACTGGAACCTGCCCCTCACGTCGGCCGGCTGGCTCGTGCCGGCTTTTCGCGTGCTGGGTAGCCTGACGGTACTCGTCGGCGTGGCGGCGATCTTTCTGTACAAGGATCGAAGCAAGCCGGGCAAACTGCTGCCGGGACTCCGCCGGCAGCGGAAGATCGTCGTCGGCGTGCAGGTGCTGACCGTTCTTGCCATGGCCGCGCTCTTCGCCGTGTTGTACCTGGCCCGGCGGTTCCAGGTCTCGACGGATCCGGGGGGCATGGCCGTGCTGGCGCTTCCGGTGGCGGCGTATGTGTGCTTCTACCTCGCCCGGCTGGGCATCGACCGGGATATCCGTGAGCTCGTGAAGGCCGATCAGTTCCGCCTGCGGGACTGAGAGCAACCAGCCGGTAATCGCGTGGAGGCAGCGGAGCAGGATACCCGACCCCGTCAGCGGCCCGGGCATGTCTATGCGATCGTGGCGGCCGGGCTCCTGAGCTTTTCCATCAGTCCGATCCTCATCCGCTTTGCCGGCGAAGCTCCTGGCCTGGCCGTGGCCGTGTGGCGGACGGTCTTCGCGGTGTTGATGCTGGCGCCGTTTGCGTGGTTTCGTATCGGAGCCGAAGTACGTGCCTTCAGCGGTCGGGAACGACTGCTCGTCGGGGCCGCCGGTGTGCTGCTCGGTCTCCACTTCGTTACCTGGATCGAGTCGCTGTACCATACGTCCGTCGCCAGTTCCACGGTCATCCTCTCGGTAACGCCCCTCTTGCTGGCCGTTTTCAGCTACTGGTGGCTGGGTGAGTCCTTCTCCTCGCGCCTCATCGTATCGATCGTGCTGGCGATGGCGGGCACGGCGCTCATTGCCTGGGGAGACAGTCAGGACCCATCGGCCACGACCTCGCTGCTCGGCAACGGGCTCGCCCTGTCGGCAGCCTTCCTGCAATGCTTCTATCTGCTCATCGGCCGTGTCATCCGGCGAAAGACGTCCTGGATGGCGTACGTTTTCCCCCTGTATGTCGTCGCGGCGATGACGACCCTCGGCGTGGCGCTCTGGCGAGAGGTCCCGCTGTTCGGCTATGACCCGGTGATCTACCTGCTCTGTGCCCTGATGGCTTTTTTCCCGCAGATCCTGGGCCACGGGTCGTTCAACTTTGCGCTGCGTTTCGTGCGGGCCACGGTGCTGGGGTTGCTCGCGCTCACAGAGCCGGTGGTGGCCTCGTTCCTGGCCTTCCTGCTGTTCGAAGAGATGCCTTCAGGCGTGGCGCTGTCCGGGATGGCGCTGGTGCTCTTCGCGGTCGCGGTCGTCATGATCCGGCAACGGGCCTGAACCGGGGGAACCGTGGGGTGCGACGAAGCGGTGCTCGGGGAGGTCACGAAAACGCCGTCGGCCGAACAGAAAATAGTCGAGGACGATGCTTCCCCGGTAATAGGGGCCCGCGACGCAATGTCGGGGACGGAGGGAACGATAGGCGTTCTTGAGTTGATGGGCGTCCCGGTAAGCCCGCAGGATGGCCGATGCTTCCCGCAACTGACCCCTCGCGAGCGCGCGGAGCAGCGCGGTGCCATCGAGCAGGGCACGTAGCGGAAACGTGCGTCGCCAGGCACGGGGCGGGAGGTTTTTGTACAGCATCAGCAGGCTGTTGCGAAAGTTGTAGTACGTTTTCGTCGGGTCGCCCTGGGGCAGGGAGCCTCCACCGAGGTGGTACACGGTGCTCCGGGGTTCGACGCGGACCCGCCAGCCGTGGCGCCAGAGACGCCAGCACAGGTCGATTTCTTCCATGTGCATGAAGAACTGCTCGTCGAGGAGGCCCACCTGATCGAGGGCTTTGCGGCGGAGCATGAGTGCGGCACCGGTCGCCCAGAATACGTCACGGGCGTCGTCATACTGGCCTTCGTCCCGCTCCATCGAAAAGAAGATGCGTCCTCGCGTGAACGGATAGCCCAGCCGGTCCAGGTATCCACCGGCGCCCCCCGCGTACTCGAAACGATCCCGGTGCTCATACTGGAGGAGCTTCGGCTGGAGCGCCCCCACCTCCGGGTTGTGCTCCATGGATTCCACCAACGGCCCGAGCCAGCCGGGGGGGACTTCGACGTCGTTGTTGAGGAGCACGACGTACGAGCCCGAGGCATGGGGGAACGCCTGGTTGTTGCCCCGGCAGAAGGCCCAGTTCTCGGGGTGCCGCAGGATCTTGACCGAGGGGTACGTGCGGGCAACCCACTCGGCCGAGCCGTCCGTCGAGGCGTTGTCGGCCAGGATGATCTCGAGCGGCTGGTAGGCCGTGGCGACGACGGACGGCAGGAACCGTTCCAGCAGCGGGCGGGCGTTCCAGGTGACGATGATGATCGAGACGAGAGGCGGCGTGGACGACACGTTCGGGGCGGGTTGATTCTGACCTGTCCGGCAGTTCGCGTTGCGCTCCGGGGAAGCATTTTGGACCGGCATGCGTTGAACGGTCCCTGTCGCCTTCCTGGTTGAAACGAACGCATGCTGGCATGGCCGAAGATACCACATCGCCCAACGTAACGCACCTGAATCGAGAGGATTCGGGGCGCACGAACTTTATTCGTGAGATTATTGCAGAGGACCTCCGGAGCGGGCGCATCCGCCAGGTGGTCGTCCGGTTTCCGCCCGAGCCGAACGGTTACCTGCACATCGGACACGCGAAGAGCATCTGCCTGAATTTTGGGCTGGCCGAGGAATTCGGGGGCACCTGCCATCTGCGTTTCGACGACACGAACCCCGAGACCGAGGATCTCGAATACGTCGAGGCTATCAAGCGGGATGTGCGCTGGCTGGGGTACGACTGGGGCGATAAGGAATTCTACGCCTCCGACTACTACGAGCAGCTCTACGACTGGGCCGTCGAACTCATCCGGCAGGGGAAGGCGTACGTGGATGATCTCAGCCTGGAGGAGATCCGCGCCTACCGGGGGACGGTGAAGGAGCCGGGCAAAGAGAGCCCGTACCGTAATCGCTCCGTCGAGGAGAACCTGCGCCTGTTCGAGGAGATGCGGGCGGGTAAGTACCGTGATGGCGAGAAGGTATTGCGAGCCAAGATCGACATGGCTTCGCCCAACATGAAGATGCGGGACCCGTTGATGTACCGCATTCGCCATCTGCCGCACTACCGACGCGGTGACGCGTGGTGCATCTACCCCATGTACGACTGGGCCCACGGGCAGTCCGATGCCATCGAGGGGATCACCCATTCGATCTGTACGCTCGAGTTCGAAAACAACCGGGAACTGTACGACTGGTTTCTGGAGCAACTCGGCATCGAGCCGCGGCCGCATCAGTACGAGTTTGCCCGGCTGAACCTGACCTACACCGTCATGAGCAAGCGCAAGCTGCGCGCCCTCGTGGAAGGCGGGTACGTCAGGGGCTGGGACGACCCCCGCATGCCGACCCTGTCGGGGATGCGGCGACGGGGCATCACCCCGGAGGCCATCCGGCTCTTCTGCGAGCGGATTGGCGTTACGAGGGTGGACAGCCGGGTGGATGTGGGCCTGCTCGAACATACGATCCGGGATGACCTGAACTACCGGGCGCCGCGTGTCATGGGGGTGCTCCGGCCACTGAAAGTCATCCTGACCAACTACCCGGAGGGGCAGGTCGAATGGCTCGACGCCTCCTACTGGCCGCATGACGTGCCGAAGGAGGGCAGCCGGAAGGTGCCGTTCGGTCGGGAGCTCTATATCGAGCAGGATGATTTCATGGAAGACCCCCCGCGCGGCTTCCACCGGCTGGCGCCGGGACGCGAGGTGCGTCTCCGCTATGCCTACATCATCCGGTGTGAGGAGGTCGTGCGCGATGCCGAAGGGAACGTCGTGGCGCTTCGCTGCACCTACGACCCGGAGACGAAAAGCGGGGGGACCAGTGCGGGGCGGCGTGTCAAAGGGACCATCCACTGGGTCGAAGCCCGCCATGCGCTGCCCATCGAGGTGCGTCTCTACGACCGGCTCTTCAACGATCCGGACCCGGAGGAAGGCGAGGGCGATTTTACGGAGCGGCTGAACCCGGACTCGCTGGTGGTGCTACGGGACGCGCTCGTCGAGCCGAGCGTGGCCAACGACCCGCCGGAGACGCGGTATCAGTTCGAGCGGCAGGGCTACTTCTGGCAGGACCCGGTGGACTCGAAGCCGGGGGCGCTCGTCTTCAACCGCATCGTCACCCTGCGCGACTCCTGGGCCAAGGTGGCGACGCGGCAGGAGCGGCCGGCGGAGAAGGAGCCGTCCCGGCCGACGGCCTCGACACCGGCACCGGCACCGGAACGTGATCCGCTCGAAGCCCTCTCACCGGAGGCGCGTCGTCGATACGAGCACTTGACCGGCGACCTCGGTGTCGGGCATGAAGAGGCCGTCGTCCTGGCGGGCGATGAGGACCTGATGCACTATTTCGAGCAGGTCCGGGCCGTGTACGATGCCCCGAAGACCGTCGCCAACTGGATCGTCCACGAGCTTCAGCGGGCGCGCAAGGAGGTCTCGCTGGAGCAACTCCCGTTCGGTCCGGAAGCGTTCGCCCGGTTGTTGCGTTTGATGGATCGCGAGGTGATCAGCGGACGTATCGCCAAGGAGGTCCTGGACGAGATGCTGGCCGGGGAGGGGGATCCCGAAGCCATCATCGAGGCCAGGGGGTGGCGGCAGGTGACGGACCCGGCAACGCTGGCGCCGGTCGTCGATAAGGTGCTGGCGTCCTTCCCGGACAAAGTGGCGCAGTACCGGGAGGGCAAGACCGGCCTGATGGGCTTCTTCGTGGGGCAGGTGATGCGCACGACCGGAGGCCGGGCGAATCCCGAAGTGGTCCGTAGCCTGTTGACGGAGCGGCTCGGGAGCGGCTAACGCTGGTCCTGGACGTACGCGAGCAACCGCTCGATGAGGTCGACGGTGCTGATGCCTTCGGCCTCCGCGTTGAAGTTGGGCACGATCCGGTGGCGCAGCACGGGCACGGCCATGCGGTTGACGTCCTCGATGAGCGGCGTGAGGCGCCCGTC
>CAZKFR010000001.1:125732-128011 GCA_964552015.1 uncultured Rhodothermaceae bacterium
CGGTCGAGCTGAGCCTCCGGCAGCGGATACGTGCCTTCCTGTTCGATCGGGTTCTGCGTGGCCAGGACGAAGAACGGCTCCGCCAGCGTGAACGTCTGGCCGGCGGCGGTGACGCGGTGCTCCTGCATGGCCTCCAGGAGCGCGGCCTGCGTTTTGGGCGGCGTTCGGTTGATCTCGTCGGCCAGAATGACGTTCGCAAAGATAGGGCCCTGCACGAACCGGAACTGCCGTCGCCCGGTGGCGGCATCCTCTTCGATGATCTCCGTTCCGGTGATGTCGCTCGGCATCAGGTCCGGCGTGAACTGGATGCGGTTGAAGCTCAGGTGCAGGGCGTCGGCCAGGGTGCGGATGAGGAGGGTCTTGGCGAGGCCGGGCACGCCGACGAGCAGCACATGACCGCGGCAGATCAGGCTCACGAAGACGAGGTCGATGATCTCGTGCTGACCGACGATGATCTTGCCGATTTCGTCCCGGAGGCGCTGGTACCCCTGTTGAAGCTCTTCGAGGTTGACGGGCGGGGTAGGAAGACGCTCTGCCTGGGCCATAGGAAGAAGGGGTTGATCTGGGGTTGGGGGAAGGGAGACCCCGGGTCGGTCGTCGTGCCACACCGATCCGGGGCGGGGTCAGTTCCGGGCCAGGGGGGCTTCGCTGGCTTCGCCCCGGATGTCGATATAGACGCTCTTACGCAGTTCCGCCAGCCATTCCTCCAGGACACGGTTCTGTTTATCCCGCAGGGCATACTGCTCGATCATGGCGTAATCGGTGTCGAGGTCCACGCGGTGGGCTGGCACGCGCCGCTCCAGGCGCACGATGTGGTAGGCACGACGTCCGTTGAGCAGATCGACCTCGGAGGGCTCGCTGATCTCGCCTTCCTTGATCCCGTTGATGGTCGCCTGCCAGCGGGGCCCCAGGGCCGCCAGCACCAGGTCGCGCTCCCCGGTGCGAGGATCGAGGACGCGCCCGCCGCGCTGTGCAGACTGAGGCTCCTCCGAGTGGCGCTTGGCCATCAACGCGAAGGGCATGTTGTGGGTCAGGATCGAATCCCGCACCGCGTGCAGGAACGCGATGGCTTCGGTCGGGTCGGCCTTGCTCTCATCGAAAGCAATCAGGATGTGGTTGTAGTCGATGATGTCCCCCCGGCGGCTGTTGACGCGCAGGATGTGCAGGCCGAAGGGCGTCTCGAAAACCTGCGAGATCTCGCCGATCGGGATTCGGGAGGCCACGGCGGCAAACTCCGGGACGACCTCCTTGAGGCTCATGCTCGGGTAGCGGCCGCCATTTTCGGCGGAGCCGGGATCGTCCGAAAAGAGCCGGGCATATTCCTCGAAGGAAGCCCCGGCCAGGATCGAGTCCCGGATGGCCGTGATGACCTGCATGGCGTCTTCGCGCGCCTCGTCCGTGATTTTGGGGAAACGGACGATATGGGAGAGGCGAACGGTTTCAGGGAAGGTGGGTAGCGAGTCGGTTGGAAAACGATTGAACCAGGCCTCCACCTCACTCGGGGTGATCTTGATCTGTCGCAGTTTGCGGCTCCGGAACTGGTCGGCCAGCAACTGGTCCCGAAACTCCTCGCGCAGATCCGCTTTGATTTCGATCACGCTCTTGCCATAGATCTCCTCGAGGCGGTTGGTCCCGCCGAGTTGCGAGGTCATCTGCTGGATCCGCTGTTCCAGCATCTGCTCGACCTGGTCGTCGGTAACCTGGATCGTCGTGTCGCGCTTGGCGTGGATGGCCAGCACCTTCTCGTTGATCATCTGGTCGAGGGCTTGCTTCCAGAGCGCCTTCGAGTACTGCAGGTTGGGTTGCTGGCGCAGCAGGCCCAGGACGAAACCATCCACGTCGGAGCGAAGGATGATGTCCTCACCGACGACGGCCACGATCTCATCCAGCACAAGCCGATCCTGGGCCTGTCCTGCCGGTGGCAGGAGGAGCCCCAGGGTGAGCACGAACACACTTGAAAGCAGGCGGAAATACGTCATGATGATGGCGGATCCGGCAATAGTCTCAACGCAGGACGTTGTGTAAACGCGGTGCCGGGAGTGGTTATTGCCGTGGGGATAAAACGAACGGGACGCGCGTGCCGGCGTCCCGGATAGGCCGGGCGAGGGTCTAGCGAATGTCGAGCTCCTCGCGAGCCAGGGCCTCGTTTCTCAAGCGTTGAACCTGACGTGCATACATCTGTTTCCTCGTCTCGATGCGGAGCCGCTCTTTGATCTCCTCTTCGACCCAGGCCAGTTCGGGGAGGGTACCGGCGGGAATCCGTTCCACGAGGTGCAGTA
>CAZKFR010000001.1:128111-140974 GCA_964552015.1 uncultured Rhodothermaceae bacterium
CGCTCCGCTGCAAAGGCCTGCACCAGGCGTTCGGGGTAGGTGCGTGCCTTGTACCGGGCACGAAGCCGCTGGACCAGCGCCTGTTCGAGTTCCTGCTGGTAATCGTTGATGACTTCGGCGCGGGCTTCTTCGAACGTTTTGGCGCGGGGCGGTTCCAGGCCATCGTTGCGGAGCAAGACGAACCCCTTGGCCTGGCTGATGACGTCCGAAAGCCCACCGGCCGGCAGGTCGAGGGCCCGGTCATAGACCGAGTTCGTCGGCCCGCTGAGGTAGGTCGTGTCGATACGTAACGTGTTGAGCGGGTCCTCGTAGGCCTCCCGGGCAATCGTCGCGACGGATTCGCCGGCTTCCATCCGGGCCTTGAGGGCGTTGAGGAGCGAATCCGAGCGATGATGGAAGGCGATCACCCGGGTGCGCTCGGGGAACCAGTACGCGTCGGCGTGAGCCTGGTAATAGGCATAGAGGCCGGCCGAATCGGTCGAGGCCACGGTCCAGACGGAGTCTTCCATGAGGCGGAAGAGGAGAAGGCCGTCCCGGAACTCCTGCATCGTCTCCCGGAAAGTGGGATCCCGCTCCTCCAGGGCGCTGACTTCTAGGTCAATGGCCCGGTCGTCCAGGAACCGGTCGATGGTATCGTAGAGGAGGCGGCGGTTGTCGATGCGGCGGGGCGATGTTTTGGAACGGGCGAAGTCGAGCAAGGCCCCGACCGTATACGTAGCCTGGCCCATCGTGGCGAAGGGCAGGGCACGCAGCGAATCGGGGAGGCTGCCCCGCGAGAGCAGGTAGAAGGTGGAGTCGCCCTGATCGACGGCGAAGACACGCTCGACGAGCGCCGAGTCGACCGTCACACCCAGTCGCTCCCGGATGCCACGCGTGAAAGCTTTCTGCGCATCGTTCGAGCGGGGCAGCCGTGCGAGGGTTTTCTCCAGGTTGGGCAGGTCTTCTTCGAACGAAGGCAACGAGCGGCGCTCGTCGAGCTTGAGGAGATGGTATCCGAAGCGGGTCAGCACGGGCTCCGACACGTCGCCCGGGTTTTCCAGGGCGAAGGCAGCCTGATGGAGCGGGGTGATCAGGGGGCTGTCGTACGAGATCCAGCCGAGGTCGCCACCGTTTCGGGCCGAGCCCTTGTCGTCAGAATAGGTTTCTGCCAGTTTTTCGAAGGGTTCACCGGCAGCCAGCATGGTGCGGATCGAGTCGAGGCGGGCGAGGGCCGCGGCGGTGTCGGCCGCCGTCTGCCCTTTGGGGCGCACCATGATGTGGCGCAGGTGGATGTCGTCCGGACGCGGCTTGCGCTCGTGCACCTGGATGATATGATAGCCATACCGGGTGCGAAAGACGGGGGACACTTCACCCGGCGGGGTGCGATAGGCCCAGTCCTCGAACGCCTTCACCATACGCCCTCCGGAAAAGTAGCCCAGATAACCCCGGGCACCCAGGCCGTCGCCCTGGGCCGAAGGGTCCTCCGAATGGCGTACGGCCAGTTCGCCAAAGTCGGCGCCGGCCAGGACGGAATCGCGCAGGGCCACCATTTTCTGATACGCGGCCAGGGTGTCTTCCGGCGCAGCGTCCGGGGCCACGCGGATCAGGATGTGGCTGGCCGAAAGGACCTCCTTCTTCTTCTCATAGAGATCACGCAGCAGGGGCGCCTTCACTTCCTGTTCGAGCAGATAGGGGCGAGCGAGCTGTTCCCGGTAGGCCGCAATCTCCTGCTGCAGCGACGAGTCGCGGTCCAGCCCGGCGTCCAGGGCTGCCTGAACCTTGAGGCGAAAATCGAGATAGCGTTCGAGAAAGTCGACGTAGGCCTGCAGGGAGTCATCGGCGGCAGCGTCACGCCCTCCGGCCGTTTTGGCATAGGCCCGCTCGAAGTCATCGAGCGTGATGACGCCCTGCGTGTAGCGGGCCACGACGTTGGGATCATCCGGAGGGGCAGCGGTTTGCTGTACGGTGGCGGGGCCGCTGCAACCAGACCCGATCAGGGCCAGGACAAACAGGACA
Source organism: uncultured Rhodothermaceae bacterium (assembly GCA_964552015.1). Taxonomy (GTDB): domain Bacteria; phylum Bacteroidota; class Rhodothermia; order Rhodothermales; family ISCAR-4553; genus Rhodocaloribacter. The sequence continues at coordinate 130,107 of CAZKFR010000001.1, forward strand.
AAGGTGGGTTGGATCAGGGCGCGAAGTCGAAAAACCTGCATACGAGACATAACGAGTTATGCTGGGGAAGAAGGGCTCAGGGGGATGTAGAAGCTCCGAAACTTAGCGCATGTGTCGTCGGAAGCAAAATGGTTTCTATGAAAAAAGGGCCGTATTCGCTGAAGGCCCCCCGGGGCGGGCCCAGGGAAAACGTGCCACAGGGCAACTTTTGGTCGGTCCCGGGGTCGTAGAACCAGAGGCTCCTGTGCCCGATCCTCGACCCCATGACCCAGACCGGACCGTGCCCATGGACGACCATGTCCTGATCGAGGCCTTTCAGGCCGGCGACGAGTTTGCTTTCGTGTCGCTCTACAACCGTTACAAGGGGTCCGTCTACGCTTTCTGCGTCAAAATGCTCCTGGATCGGGCCCTGGCCCAGGATGTGCTCCAGGAAACCTTCCTCCGGGTATACGAAAACCGGGATCGGCTCCTCAAGTCCGACTCGTTTCGTGCCTGGCTTTTTACCATCGCGCGCAACCAGTGCCTGAACCAGTTACGCCGGCTTCAGCGTCAGGTCACGCTGGATCAGGCTACCCCGCTGCCGAATCCGGGCGAAGACGCACCGATGAGCCGGATGGAGAAGAGCGAGCAGATCGATCTGGTCAACCATTTCCTGGCACGGTTGAAGCCGGATTACCGTGAGGTGCTCATCCTGCGGGAGTACCAGAACCTGAGCTACGAAGAGATCGCGGCGATCACGCGGAGCACCGTCAGTGCCGTCAAGTCCCGCCTGTTCAAGGCACGGCGTAAGCTGGCGGTGTACATGCGCCCTGTGTTGACCGGCGACCCGGGGAACATGATCGGTGCGGCAGCGCATCGTTCGGTTGGAAAACAAGAAGAAGGAACATAGATGCGACCTACCTACGAGATGAAAACGGACCCCGGCTGGGGTGCCTGTCGGGGGGGGCTGTCCGAGGCGCTCGAACTGTACCTCGACGGCGAACTCTCCGCGGATATGCAACCAGCCCTGTTCGCCCATCTGGCCGAATGTGCAGCCTGCCGGCGGCACTTCGAGGCGGTGCTGGCTTTTCGCCGGATGTGCCGGCAGGAGTACTTTTCCGTGCCGCCGGCCGCCGAACAGGTGTTCTTCGAGAAACTGGCGCGGCACCGTGCGGCCAGCCAGCGGGTCGATCGCACCACGGACCGGCGGCCTCTCTGGCACCAGCGAGCGGCCATCTCCCTCCGGGTGGCGGTGCTGGCTGGCGTGTTCCTGTTTCTTTTCGGGCTGATGCTGACGGGTCATGAACACCCGCCCGGGCCGAATCAGGGTGTGGGGGTGGTGGGAGAGGAAGAGCGGGTGGATTTCTCCGATCGGGAGCTGTCGCTCCGTTTCGTCGAGGCGGTGTACGTATTCTACCCCGGTCTTACCATCGAAGCCTCTCCGGAATCCGCATCCGGCGAGTGAGCCTACCCGGGTAGCTTCAACGAGGGCCGTGCCGTCGCCGGCGCGGCCTTTTTTTTCATGGCAAATCTGTCGGGCTGCTGGGGACGACGACTTCGGAAGCTACGGAGCGTTTCGTATCATGCCGACCTCGACCCCGTGAACCCGAACCCCGTTTGTCCATGTCCGAACCCCGGAACGTACGTGTGCGGTTTGCCCCGAGCCCGACGGGTCTGCTGCACATCGGTGGGTTACGCACCGCGCTGTACAATTTTCTCTTTGCCCGCCGCCACGGAGGGACGTTCATCCTGCGGATCGAGGACACGGACCGGTCGCGCTTCGTCCCGGAGGCCGAGGAGGACATTCTCGAGGCCCTGCGCTGGGCGGGTCTGTCGTTCGAGGAAGGACCCGGCATCGGGGGGCCCCATGCTCCCTACCACCAGTCGCAGCGGGGCGCGATCTACCGCGAGCATGTGCAACGGCTCCTCGATACGGGCGCAGCCTATGTGGCCTTCGACACGCCGGAAGAGCTCGAAGCGATGCGCACGCGGCTGGCGACGGAAGAGCATCCGGCCCCGAAGTATGATGCCCGTACCCGCCTTCAGATGACGAACAGCCTGACGCTTCCGGCGGATGAGGTGCGCCGGCGGATGGATGCCGGGGAGCCGCATGTCGTCCGGCTGAAGGTGGAGCCGGGCGAGACCGTGCGTTTTCACGACCTGATCCGGGGCGAGGTGGCCATCGACACCGAACAGGTGGATGACCAGGTGCTGCTCAAGTCCGATGGCCTGCCGACCTACCACCTGGCCAACGTCGTCGACGATCATCTGATGGGGGTCACGCACGTCATCCGGGGGGAAGAGTGGCTGCCATCCACGCCCAAGCACCTGCTGCTGTACCGGGCCTTCGGGTGGACACCCCCGCAGATGGCTCATCTCCCGCTCATCCTGAGCCCGAGCGGTGGCAAGCTCTCCAAGCGCAATGCAGAGCAGATGGGAATCCCGGTGTCGGTCCGCCAATACCGCGAGGCCGGCTATGAACCCGAAGCCCTCGTCAACTTCCTGGCCTTCCTGGGTTGGAACCCGGGGGACGAGCGGGAGGTGATGTCGCTCGAGGAGCTGATCGAGGCGTTCTCGCTTGAGCGTGTCGGCTCGGCCGGGGTGCAGTTCAATCTGGATAAACTGCGCTGGTATAACGAACAGCACCTCCGCCGGATGTCGCTGGACGAGCTCGTGGCACGTGTGCGGCCCTATCTGGAGGAAGCCGGGATCGTGACCGAGGAAGCGTACCTCCGCCGGGTGGTGGCGCTCATGCGGGAGCGCATCTCGTTCGTGCGCGACCTGCCCGACGCGGCCGGGTACTTTTTCCGCGATCCGGAGTCGTACGACGAGGTCGGGGTCCGCAAGCGCTGGAAGGAGGATGCGGCCGCTCTGGTTGCGGCGTACGCGGATCGGCTGGAAGCCCTCGACGGGTTCGATGCCGCGACGGCCGAGGCGGCGTTGCGGTCGCTGGCCGAGGAGCGAGGCGTGGGAGCAGGTCGGATCATCCACCCGACGCGCCTGGCTCTGAGCGGCGTCACGTTCGGGCCGGGGCTGTTCGAGATGATGGAGGTGCTGGGGCGGGAGACGTGCGTGCGCCGGATGCGGCGGGCCGTTGCCGTGCTGGGCTGACGGAGCGGGTAGGCTCACGCGCCCGCGTATTCCGTTATTGCAAATAAAACCTCCTGAACAGGGCCGCTCTGCTCCTCGAGCCCATCGTACAGATACCCGCCCTTGAACGGCCCCACGGCGCGCACGAAGAGCTCGCAGGCAACGTGGATACGGTGGAAATACCGTTCCTCCGCATCGAAGAGGCCGGGCGCCCGGTCCTGGATCAGCCCGGTATACGACTGCTCGAACGCCCTGGCGAAGGTGTCGACGCAGGCGCGTACCTCCGGGGTGGGAGCCCGGTGGGCCAGCATCCAGAGGTGGGCTTCCAGGTGGGCCGTATCCTGAAGGGGACGGCCGTAGTGGGCGAACTCCCAGTCGATGAGGCGTATCCGTTCCCGGGGCGCAAATCGAATGGAGCGGGGCCAGAGGTCGCCCATGACCAGGCATCGACCGGGCCGTAGGAGAAGCTGGCCCAGCCGGCGGGCAGCGGGAGCCAGCCTTCTCAGGTTGACCTCGGCCTGTGCTTCCCAGGCGGCGGCGACTGCCTCATACTGGACCCGGCGGCGGGTTTCCTGGATCGGACGGTTGTCGTAGTCCCGGGCAAAGTCGTCCCGGGCCGCCGTCGCGGCGTGCAGGCGGGCCATCCAGGCGCCGAGCTGGGCCCCGGCCGACCGGGCGCGCCTCACGCCGGGGTTGGCGTAGAGCCATGCCTGCAGATCCGGCCCGTCGCCGATGTCTTCCATGAACAGGATCGGCACCGACGGGACGAAGGCCCGGGGTCGCGGGGGGCGTAGCTCCTCGGAGGCCAGTTCTTGAAGTCGTCCGCCCTCGTTGACGTCCGTCAGCGCCCTGGCTTCGAACCGAAGGCGGGAGGGGTCGAGCACGACGTCGGGCGACGAGGCCATCCGGGAGGGGGCCTGCTTGGCGATAATGGGTTCGGGGCGGGCTGGCAGTCGCCAGACGTGGTTGAGGAGTCCGCCGCGAAGGCGTTGCGGCGGCCCTTCGGCGGTGAACCCGGGGACGTGCGAGGCGGCAAGGTGAAGCAGGTCTTCGCTCTTCAGAGCCGTGCGGTTCATGGTTCCGAAGTCGTTCGGCCGGTATAGAGGGCCAGCAGGCGTTCCGCTGCGGCAAAGGGACTCGTTTCGCCAGCCAGCACGGCGGCCTCGAAGGCGGGCAGGTGGGTGCGGACGTCGGGATGGTGATAGAAGTGGTCGAGAAGCCGGTGTTCGATGGTCTGGCGCATCCAATCGCCTGCCTGGCGGCGGCGGTTTTCCTCGAAATACCCGCTGGCCGTCATCTCCGTCCGGTAGCGATCGATCGTTTCCCAGAGTTCGTCGAGCCCCTCTCCGGTGAGGGCCGAGCAGGTCAGGACGGGGGGGCGCCACCCGGAGGGCGGAGGGGGAAACAGCCGCAGGGCACGCTGGTAGAGCCGCCGGGCATGCAGCGCCGCCTCGCGGTTCGCCCCGTCGGCCTTCGTGATGACCACGGCATCGGCCAGTTCGAGGATGCCACGCTTGATGCCCTGCAACTCGTCTCCAGCTCCGGCCAGGGCCAGGACGAGGAAAAAGTCGACCATGGAGTGCGCGGTCGTCTCGGACTGCCCGACGCCCACCGTTTCAATGAACAGGAGGTCATGGCCGGCGGCTTCGCAGAGAAGGATCGTCTCCCGGGTGGTGCGGGCAACCCCGCCGAGGGAACCGGATGAGGGCGAGGGGCGGATGAAGGCGTTCGGGTCGGCCGAGAGGCGGGGCATGCGCGTCTTATCCCCCAGAATGCTGCCGCGGGTGCGGGTGCTCGACGGGTCGATGGCCAGGACGGCGAGGCGGTGGCCGGCCCGGGTCAGCCGCGTACCGAGGGCCTCGATCAGGGTGCTCTTGCCCGCGCCCGGGGCGCCGCTGATGCCCACCCGGAGCGATCGCCCCGTGTAGGGCATACAGCGTTCGATGATCTCGAGCGCCTGGGCATGGTGTTCGGGCCGGGTGCTCTCGACGAGTGTGATGGCACGGGCCAGCGCCACGCGGTCCCCGTCACGAAGACGTTCGACGAGCTCCTCGACCGGCCAGGATCGTGCGCGTGGGGTCCGAAGGCAGGGGTTGATCGAGGGAGGCTCCGGTACGCCTTCCTGTACGTGCAGCGCCGGCTTCTTGTCGGGTCGAAGGGATTCGCTCAAGGCGGGTCCGGGAATGAGGATCGGGGAGGACGTCAGGCGAGGGGCGTGTCCGTGGGTTCGAGCAGGATCTTCAGGATGTCGCGCGCGGCACGGGCGATGATGGTGCCGGGCCCGAAGATGCCGGCGACGCCGGCTTCGTACAGGTAGGCGTAGTCCTGCGGGGGGATGACCCCGCCCACGATGACGAGGATGTCGTCTCGCCCCAGGTCGGACAGCGCCCGGATGACCTGCGGCACGAGGGTCTTGTGGGCTCCGGCCAGGCTGGAGATGCCCAGGATGTGGACATCGTTCTCGACGGCCTGCCGGGCGGCTTCTTCCGGTGTCTGGAAGAGCGGGCCGATGTCGACGTCAAAGCCCAGATCGGCAAAGCTGGTGGCGATGACCTTGGCGCCCCGGTCGTGCCCGTCCTGACCGAGCTTGGCCACGAGCAGGCGGGGCCGCCGTCCCTCCCGTTCGGCGAACCGGTCGGCGAGCTGCCGGGCCGCCTCGAAGTCGGGGTCGCCGGCGATCTCGCTCGCGTAAACACCCGAGACGGTGCGGGTGTCGGCTTCGTAGCGCGTGAAGACTTTCTCCATGGCGTAGGTGATTTCGCCGAGGGTTGCCCGGCGACGGGCAGCTTCCACCGAGAGCGCCAGCAGGTTGCCCTCGCCGGTCTCGGCACTCCTGGTGAGGGCTTCCAGGGCCGCCTCGACGGCAGCCTCGTCGCGGCGGGCTTTAACCTCCCGGATGCGCACGATCTGTTGTTCGCGGACCGCCGTATTGTCCACTTCGAGGATCTCGATCGGGGGTTCCCGGTCCAGCCGGTACCGGTTGACACCGACGATGACGTCTTTACCGGCGTCGATGCGTGCCTGTTTCCGGGCGGCGGCCTCTTCGATGCGGAGCTTGGGCAGACCCTCTTCGATGGCCTTCGTCATCCCCCCGCGGGCTTCGACCTCCTGAATGAGGGTCCAGGCCCGCCGGGCCAGCCGGTCCGTCAGGTACTCGACCAGATAGGAGCCGCCCCACGGGTCGATGGCGCGCGTCAGGTCCGTCTCTTCCTGCAGATAGATCTGGGTGTTTCGGGCAATCCGGGCGGAGAAATCGGTCGGCAGCGCGAGGGCTTCGTCCAGCGCGTTCGTATGGAGGGACTGTGTGTGTCCGAACGCAGCCGCCAGCGCCTCGATGCAGGTGCGGGCCACGTTGTTGAAGGGATCCTGGGCCGTCAGGCTCCAACCGGAGGTCTGGCAGTGCGTGCGCAGGGCCATCGACTTCGGGTTCTTCGGGTCGAAGGCCCGCACGATCTTGGCCCAGAGCAGGCGCGCCGCCCGCAGCTTGGCGATCTCGACGAAGAAGTTCATCCCGATGCCGAAGAAGAAAGAGATGCGCGGCGCGAAGTCGTCGATGGCGAGGCCGGCCCGGAGTCCCGTGCGGATGTATTCGAGCCCGTCGGCCAGGGTATAGGCCAGCTCCAGGTCGGCCGTGGCGCCGGCTTCCTGCATGTGGTAGCCGCTGACCGAGATGGCGTTGAACCGGGGCATGTGGCGGCTCGTGTAGGCGAAGATGTCGCCGACGATCCTCATGGAGGGGCCGGGGGGATAGATGTACGTGTTCCGCACCATGAACTCCTTCAGGATGTCGTTCTGGATGGTGCCGGTGAGTTGCTCGGGCCGAACCCCCTGTTCCTCGGCGGCGACGATGTAGAAGGCCATGATGGGCAGTACCGCACCGTTCATGGTCATCGAGACGGACATGCGGTCGAGGGGGATCTGGTCAAAGAGGATCTTCATGTCCTCGACCGTGTCGATGGCGACGCCGGCCTTGCCCACATCGCCTACGACGCGCGGGTGGTCGGAGTCGTAGCCTCGGTGCGTGGGCAGATCGAAGGCCACGGACAGCCCTTTCTGCCCGGCAGCCAGGTTGCGCCGGTAGAAGGCATTGGATTCCTCGGCCGTCGAGAACCCGGCGTACTGGCGGATGGTCCAGGGGCGCACGGTGTACATGGTGGCATACGGACCCCGGAGGAACGGCGGGATCCCCGCCGCGAAGTCGAGGTGCTCCAGATCATCGAGGTCGTCCGGGTTGAAGAAGGAGGTGAGGGCGATGCCTTCGGGCGTCTCTCCGGCAGGCACGGGGGCCGGCCCATCCGAAGGAATACGTTCGGGCCGGTAGTCGATCCGGGAAAAATCGGGACGTTTCATGGGCAAGGCGTTCGTATCGGGTCAGGCGATGTGGGCCGACGCTTCGTCGGTCACACCGAGCAGGCGCTGGAACCGTTCGAGGGTTTCGAGCAGCGGGGTACGGCGATGGATGAAGTCGGCGATGCCGGCTTTCTGAAGGGTGTCCCGGTGCTCGCCCGGATCGCCTGCGACGATCACCGGGACGTCGCATCCCGCTGCCCGCAACCGGGCCACGAGGTCCGGCCCATGCTCCTGATAGGCTGCGTCGGCACTGCACAGGACGATGAGGTCCGGGTGCCCGGCGATGAGTGCATCGAGGGCGTCCGCGGGGTCCTCGTAGGCCGTCGTCTCGGTGATCTCGAAGCCGGCGGCACCGAAGAAGTTGCGTGAGAAGGTGGCGCGGGCATTCCGGGCGGCTACGTCGCCGAACAGGTAGAGCGCCACCCTGGGATAGCGGCCGGTCCGGGCGGTGTGGCATTCCGTGCGCAGACGCATCCGTTCGAAGGACGCAGCTCCGCGGATCGGCATCAGGGAACCGGTATCCGGAGCCACGGCTTCCGGCGAGGGCGGAATCATCGCATCGAACGACGTGCCCTTCCGGACCTGCGCCCGGAGCACGTCGAGGAGTCCCTCCTCCGAAGGAAACGCCCCCCGTGGTGTGAACGGTATACGGGCCTCGCGCAATGCGTCCGGGTCGTGGTGTTCCTGCAGGTCCGGATACCGGTTGATGCCGACGAAGACGCTCCGGCCCGAGGCGATGCGCTCCGCCCAGGCCGCACGGCTCGCAGCGATCTCCTGCTGGACATGGCCCTGGCGCAGGGCTTCGAGCAGGCCGCCTCGTGCTTCGAGCGCCTGAAATCGTTCCCAGGCCACTTCGGCCATGCGGTCCGACAGGACTTCGAGGTAGTACGCGCCTCCGGCCGGGTCGACCACGGCATCGAGGTGCGACTCGTGCTGGAGGATCAGGCCGGTGTTGAGGGCCATGCGATGGCTGAAGGCATCGGGATGTCCGGCGGCGGTGTCATGGGGGAGCAGGCAGAGCGCGTCGCACCCTCCGATCAGGGCTGCGGCGGCCTCGGTGGTCGTGCGGAGCATGTTCACGTACGGGTCGTACGCCGTGCGGTGCGCGCGGGAGAGGTGGGCCACCACATACGGGCGGGCCTCACGCTGGCCCGTGTAGGCTTCGACGACCCGTGCGAAGAGCAGGCGGAAGGCACGGAGCCGGGCCACGGCCGGGAAGAAGCTCACGCCGAGGGGGAACACCACGTGGAGTGAGGCCAGCACGTCCTCCGCCGGGACACCTGCGTCGGTCAGGCGAGCGAGCAGGTCGCTCACGAGGCCGAGGGCGCAGGCCAGGGTCTGCGTGGAAGTTGCGCCGGCTTCGTGGAACAACGACGCATCACAGGCCAGGAGGCGCACCCCGGGGGCCAGGGACCGCAGGTCTTTCACCAGGCCCGCGGTCTGTGCCGGGGCGGATCGTTCGTGGAACCACCCGAAGGCCTCGAACGGAGAGAGCGGGTTGAAGCCAATCGTTCCTCGCAGCCGGTTCGGCGTGATGCCGTGCCGTTCGGCCACGTCGAGCCACGCAGCCAGGAACGGGAGGCCGGAGGAGGCCCCGGTGTGGTGCACGGCGAGCCGGTCGAGCGGGAGGCCCTCGAACAGGTGCGCGAGGTCGTCGGGCCGGCGAAGCGGGAGGCCGTGCAGGAGGCCGCCCCGCAGGTCGGCGTGCAGGTGGATGCCGCCGGCATCGCGTTCGAGGCCGAGCCGGGCCAGCCGGTTGGCTTCGGAGGGATCGCGCGCCACGATGGAAAGCACCAGGGGGGTGCCCTCGGATACGGGCTTCGTTCCACGCGCGAACGGATAGGCTCCGGGAGCGACGCCCAGATGAGCCCGCCCGTGCAGATCGTCGCGGCGATAGAAGGGGCGCAGGCGGATGCCATCCGGCAACGTCCAGGCGAGCTGATCCACGTCGCCCGTACCGCGCAGGGCCTCCTGGATCCGGGCCTCCCATGCCTCGGTCGGGACGGGAGGGAATTCGGAGAAAAGCGCTTTTTTACCCTGAGAGGTGCCGTGGTCGGCCATGGCGCGAAAAGGTTGCGTTCGTTGATGAAGGCTGAGACGCCGTGTGCCAAGATACGATCCGATGGCCTCGTGTACCGTGGGCCAGCCGGGTTCGGCGTCATGAACCGGCGTGGAGTGTCCGAAAGCGCTCGACGATCCCGTACACAGCGATCCCATAGGCGACGGCAACGTTCAGCGATTGCTTGGTGCCGTACTGGGGGATCTCCAGCGCCAGGTCGGACAGGGCCAGGAGGTCATCGCTGACTCCGTGCACCTCATGGCCCAGGATCAGGCACAGGGGGAAGTGGTGCGTCGCGAGGTCAGCGATGGCGGTGGGGGCGTCCGTGATTTCGAGGGCGGCTATCGTATACCCCTGACGCCGTAGCCGCTCGATGACGTCGACCGGGTTGGAGACGGCGGACCACCGTACTGTGTCCTGCGCACCCAGGGCCGTTTTCTGCAGGCCGGGATGGTCCGGCGTCGGGGTGATGCCGGTCAGGTACAGATGCTCGATGCGTGCAGCATCCGAGGTGCGAAAGATGGAACCGACGTTGTACAGGGACCGCACATTGTCGACCAGGACCGACACGGGATGCGGCGCAATCCGCCCGAGTTCCTCGGGCCGCAGGCGGGGAATCTCGTCGTTTCGTAGTTTGCGCATGGGCGAAGGATCAGGATGGTCGAAGGGCAAGGCGGTGGGATCCGTTCGAGGAGCGACCTGCAAAGAAAACGGCTTTTCTGGAAAAAGGAGTGAGGTTGAGCATGAATCTGTCCCAAAGAGTACATGGAGGCCGTGCTGTGGCGCTGGGGTTCGGGATGCTCCTGGTCGGGACGCTGAGCCTGACGGGGTGTCAGACGCTCCGGGAGATTGCGAGCCTGCGTGAGGTGCGCTTCTCGCTGGACCGGGTGAGCAACGTTCGCCTGGCTGGTATCGAAGTGGACCGGATTCGGTCCTACGAAGATCTGGGGCCCCTCGACGTAGCACGTCTGATGGCGGCTCTCACGCGGCAGGAGGTACCGCTCGAGTTCGAGGTCCATCTGCTGGCCGAGAATCCTCCGGACAATGCCGTGCAGGCCCGGCTCGTTCGTATGGACTGGACCCTGTTCCTCGATGATACGGAGACGATCAGCGGGCGCTTCGAAGATCCCGTCGTCTTACCACCGGGGGAGCCGACCCCCGTCGTCTTCGGTGTCGGGCTGGACCTCCTCGACTTCTTCGACCGCAGTGCCCGGGATCTGGTCGAACTCGCCCTGGCGCTTTCCGGGCAGGGGGGGCAGACCAAACGCATCAGCCTGAAAGCCACGCCGACCATCGACACGCCGCTGGGACCTATGCGCTATCCCCAGCCCATCACCATAATTAACGTTAAGGGCTGCGAGCCGAGGGGACCGTCTGCTTTAGCTGACGG
>CAZKFR010000002.1:0-17734 GCA_964552015.1 uncultured Rhodothermaceae bacterium
TCAGCCGCCGCAGCTCCCGGCGCTGGCGGAGACGGCCGGGAAGCATGACCAGCATGCCCACCAGCAGGCCCACGCCGAAAGAGACGAGTACGACCAGGGCCGTGGGCCCCGTGGCCTCGAAGAAGCCGAAGTTGACCGTCACGTGATCCGTATTCATGAGGGCGAACACGGCCGTAAAGATCGACAGCACGAAGGCCATGATCAGGGAGAAGCGCATAATGTTCGCGGCACGTCGTATGCCGGATGGGGAGTAGACAGAGGAACGAACATAGTATACGCCTGCCTGCAGGCAGAAGAAACAGGGTAGGCACCGCGCCGACAATCTTCGCAAAGCGAGGTCGGATCACACGGCCCGGCCTTTCCATCGCGTGCGTCCCGTGTAGTGGCTCACGAACGCGTCGAGCTGGACGCCCAGGGCCAGGACGAACGAGACGGGAGCCAGCAGAGAGACACAGAGCGGGAAGCCGGTGTGCCGGTCCGTCAGGCGCTTGAGAAGGTAGATCGAAAGCAGAAACCAGGGGGAAAGCAGGGGGGCCACGACGTAGACGAACGCAAACAGGCTGAAGGTAGCGAAAAAACGGGGCGGCGTGCCGCCCATGATGAGATAGGCGTTTTTCCGAAAGCCGCGCCAGGCGTCGGCCAGGTCGCCGTACATGTACACGCGCACCTCGTCCTGTACGTCCACCAGGGTGGGGACGAGGCCCCGGGTGCACAGATAGCGTCCGATCTGCACGTCTTCGAGGACCTGATCGTGCACGTGCCGGTGAGGTTCGAGGCGGTGATAATGCCCGGCGTCGATGAGCCAGCACTGGCCGTTGAGCGCCCCGAGGGCGGGGTGGCGCAGGCGACGCACGAGCGGCCAGGGCAGGCCGGCCAGGATCGCGTTGGGCACCAGGCTCACCAGCAGGGCGCCGCCCCCGCAGAGGTGGGTCAGGCCGGTCAGGACGCTCCCGGCGGGGAGGGCCTCGTGCCGGGCGACCAGCCGCAACAGGGCGTCCGGATCGGTCAGCTCGGCGTCGGCGTCGAGGAACAGGAAACGCTCGCCCCGGGCATGGCGGGTGGCTTCGTACAGGGCGTATACCTTGCCCACCCATCCGGGCGGCGGCCCTTCACCCCGCATCACCTTCAGGCGGTCCGACGACGCGGCGAACGACGCCAGCACGTCGGGGGTACCGTCGTCGGAAGCATCGTCGTACACGATCACCTCGAAGTCCGGATAACGCTGGGCCAGCAGAGACGGCAGGAGGCGTTGCAGGTTGGCCTCTTCGTTCCGGGCGGGTATGAGCACCGAGAGCCGTGGCCACGCGGCAACCCCGGCTACCGGGCGGGTGGCCCGGAGATAGCGCAGGTTGGCCAGGATCGTGACGAAGAGGGCTGCGTGAAGGGCGGCGAGCAGGTAGAGCATGGCAGGGCCTACGGGTCCAGATACCGCGCGAAGTAACCGCGTAGGAAGCCGAAGTTCCATCGGTCCGGACGGTGGCGGCCCGTCAGCAGGGTGCGGCCGCTGCCGGGGGGAAGGGCGCGGAGCCGCGCCAGGAGCGCCTCGATCCGGTGCGTCTCGTGGCCGTCCGGGTGCGGGTGGACCGGGCCGGCGGCCAGGCGGGCCTCCGGCCGCGGCGCCCCGGTTCGGGCTACATGGAGGCCGACGGGACACCACTGCACGCCGGGCAGGAGCCGGTCGAGGTGCGCCAGCGCGGCGGTGTCGATCGGCAGCAGCCCCTCGTCGGGCGGATGGAGGCGTCCCTCGGGGAAGTATACGAGTGCCGTGGCGGGGTGGCGGTGCAGCCAGCGTGCCGTCCGTCGCAGGGTGGCAACGCGGCGCCGGGCATCGTCCGGGGGAAAGGGATGGGCCCCCACGGCCGCGAAGAACGGGTAGCGATCCCAGGCTTCCATCCAGGTCAGCGCAGGCCGGCCCAGCACGTCGCGGCAGGCCAGCCAGAGCAGATAGCCGTCGTAGAAGTCGTGGTGATTGGCGTAGAGCACGAGCGGCCGGTCCGGCGCCGTCTCCGGGACCGGACCGGCCCAGGCCACCCGGCTGAACGCGTCCCGCAGCGCGGAACGCATCAGGTACTCGATCAGCTGCCGGAGCATCGCCCCGCCGGTGCGTCAGCGCAGAAGCGTCATCGTGCCCGTGCCGGTGAACGTCTGCCCGTGCGTGCGGGCCACGACGCGGTAGAGGTAGACCCCCGACGAGAGGGCGGAGGCGTCGAGGGGGAGCGTGCGACCCCGGCCCGCCGGCAGGGCCGCTTCCGGCAGCGCCAGCACGCGCCGCCCGAGCAGGTCGAACACCTCCACCGTCACCCGGGCCGGGGCCGGAAGGTCGATCCGGAGCGTCGTCGACGGATTGAACGGGTTCGGGTAGTTGCCCTGCAAAGCGAACGTCTCCGGAAGTCCGTCCGCCTCCTCGACGGCATCGGCCACCACGGGCTCGAGGTCCGTTGCCTCGATGGCCATCAGCTGGTAGCCCACGTCGTCCGCGCCGAAGCTGAACTGTCCGACGACGCCGGTAAAGGACGCCTGCGGCGGAATCGGGAGGCCGTCCACCTCGGTGTCGTCGGCGTTGGGTACACGCAGGCTCACGATACCCGCCTCCAGCGTTTCGTCAAAGATGGTGTAGGTCGTGGCGGCTTCGAACGTCCCTTCACCTTCGATAAAGATCGATTCGAGCCTTACCAGGCGCGCCTCGTACTGCTCGCCGTCGGCGGCGATGTCAGCCAGCGTCACTCGGACAGGCACGGGCAGGGGGTGCCCGCGCGAGATCACCTCGAAGGTTTCGATGTCATCCCCGTTGATCTGCTTGAGGGCGGCAAAGGTGGAGAGGACACCCGTGACGGTCAGGCTGTCACCCGGCGCGATGTCCCCGGCGGCAACGGCGTCGAAGAAGGGTCCTTCGGTCTGGCGGATCGTCAGGCCGCCGGTGGTGTCCTGCACGTAGGTGAAGGCGCCGCGCGAGCGGGTGACGATGCCGCGGACCTGCACCCGCTCCCCGTCGGGCAGCGCGCGGGCCTCGGCAATGGACCGAAGCAGCGAGGCATCGTCGTCGAGGATGGTCAGCGTGAGCGTCGCCGCGCCGCCGAGCGTGGCCTGCGTCCCGCCGCTCACGTTCTGGAGCGAGAGCACGATCGTTTCGTCGTCCTCCTCCTCCGTGTCGTCGATCAGCGTGACCGTGACGGCCTGCGGGGTCGCGTCGCCGGCGGGGAAGGTGAGGGTCTGCGTCGTGAACGGCTCGAAGTCCACGCCGTCGGTGGCCGTGCCCCCCGTGAGGGTCACCTCGACGGTCGTGGCTTCGGTGGGGCTCGGATTCGTGATGGTCACCTGCACCGTGACGGCGCCGTCGCCCTCGCCGGCCTCGGCGGTGGCCGTCTCAAACTGCACCGTCGTGGCGGGCAGGGGCGCCAGGTCGTCCGTCGAGCGAGGCAGGATCTGGTAGCCCTCGGTCAGCGGGCTGGCGTTGTCGAACTGCCCGAGCACACCGGTCAGGTTCAGCGGAAAGGAGGGTTCCGGGCTGCCGTCGAGGTTGGTGTCGCTGTCGATGCGGAGCGTGAGGGTGGTCGTGCCGCCGTCGTCGGTGATGGTCAGGTTGGCGGACGAGCCCTCGGCCGGCCACGTGCCCTCGACGAGGGAGACGTTCTGAATCGTCAGCAGCGAGCCTTCATACGTTTCCGGGGCCGCCAGCAGCGCGGCCAGCGTGAGCGTGTCCGGCACGACGGGCGCGCCCGGCCCCAGGTCGATCACGTCGGCCTCCGTGCCCGGCTCGATCTCGGTCAGCCCGTTGAACTGTGTCACGCTCCCTTTGACCACGTAGACGTTGCCGGCCACGATGGGCGGGTTGAGCGAGGCATGGAAGAGCGCCATCCCGCCGGTGGCATCCTGAACATAGACGAGCAGGTTGTCGCCGTCGAACGTGCCCGAGCCGACCGTGGCCGTGCCTTCGATGGCGACCGTCTCGCCCAGGTCGACGGCCACCCCGTCCGCGTCGACGTCGCGGAGGGCGGCCAGGGGGATGATGACGAAGGCTTCGGGGGAGGCGTCGATCGGGGTGACGCTGCCGTTCTCGCCCGTGGCGACCTCGAAGGTGTAGCGGCCGTCCTCGTCCGGAGCCGAGGGCGATGGGGTCGTCAGGCCCGCCAGGGTCACGGTGCCGGTGGCCGTGTTCGTGATGGCCGCCCCGGTGATCGTCACCGTCTGCCCGTTCACGGAGGCGACAGCGGCGGTGAAGGCGTCGCCGGAGAAGAACACGTTGGCCGCGTCGAGGCCGGTCCAGGCCGCCGGTACGGTGACGGTCACGTCGGTCAGCGTGCCCGTCTCGGGCCCGGTGATCGTGATGGCCACGGCCTGATCCGTGGCGCCGGGGAAGAAAATGTCGGTGTTCTGCAGGGCGTCCGTGCCCGCATTGGCCAGCACGGCGGTGCCTCCGGTGGCCGGCGGCAGGAAGACGTTCGGGGCGCCGGGGGTGGGCGTGGCCACGATGAAGGACGAGGTCACCCGCGCCCCGCCGGCACCGTCTGGCGAGCGCTGGATCGACTCGGTGTCCTTCTGGCCGTTCGCATCCTCGTTCACCTGCATCTCGCCGGGGAGGAGGAGCACCAGCAGGCCCGCATCGTCGCCGTCGTTGGTGTCGTAGACGAGGGCGTCGAGCAGGTTGGTCGTCGTGACGGGGGTGTCATTGGGGAAGTCGGTGGCGTCGCCCGAATAAAGCGCTACGGCATCCGTGCCGTTCTGGATGAGGTTGGTCGTACCCGGGCCGATTTCCATGTCACAGTTGGGTACGTTGGCCGCATCGCCGCAGAGGACGAAGAAGCCGTCCGCATCGGTCATCTGGCCGTCCAGGTCGAACGCTTCGTACGAGGCATCGTCGCTCCCATTGAAAAAGACGAGTACGAGGCCGGAGAGATCGGTGTTGCCCGTGCCGCCATCGTACAACTCCACGAACTCGGCGCTGTCGGTGCCGGTCTGGTCGGCGTCGACTTCGTTGATGAGCACCTGGGCGCGCGTGGGAAGGGCCAGGACGAGGGCAAGCAGTAGCAGGATCAGGGGTCTCATGGCAGGATGGATCTGGGTAGGGGGGGCGAGACGTTCCGGGGAAGGTAACGGATTCGGAGGGAGAAAGGGAACCGGCTCCGTGTTATTTTGCCGTGTCGTTGAAACCATCCTGCGTCTGCGATGCGCCACGTCATCGTTCTGGGATCGGCCCCGCTCGACCGGATCGAGCGGGGCGGCCGGTCGGTGGTCAAGGCCGGAGGCGTGGTGACGTATGCGGGGCTGACCTATCGGCGGCATGGCCTGGCGGTCACGGTGGTGGCCAATGTGGCCGGGGCGGACCGGCCGTGTTTTGGCGAGCTGGAAAGGGCCGGCATCCACGTCGTCTGGGGCGCCACGCCGCACACGACGCGCTTCGTCAATCGCGTCCGGGGTGCGGCACGCCGGCAGGAGATGCCGACCGCCGCCCGCCCGCTGGCACCGGCGGACGTGCCGCGCGAGGTCGAGGCCGACTTCGTCCACCTCGGCCCGTTGCACCCGGAGGATCTCACGGAGGACGTGCTGGCCGGGGTGACGGCCTCGGGGAAGCCGGTGGGGCTGGACGTGCAGGGCTATACGCGCCGGCGGGTGGGGCAGCGCATCGTGCCGGGTGTGGCGGGCCCGGTGGAGCAGGCGCTGACGGCGGCGACGTTCGTGAAAGCGGAAGCCGCCGAACTGGCGCTGCTTCTGGAACACTTCGGGACGGACCGGACGGCCTTCATGCAGCGGTTCCGGGTGCGGGAACTGCTCGTTACCGAGGGGCCACGCGGGGGGTACGTGGTCGAGGCCGGCGGACAGACCGCTCGCTATGCCGCTGTGGACGTCGCGCATGTGGTCGATCCCACGGGGGCGGGGGATGTGTTTTTCGCGGCCTATCTCGTGGCACGTCGCCAGCGGGGGCTGGTGCCGGGTGCGGCGGCCATGTATGCGGCGGAGGTGGCGGCACAGCACGTGGCCGGTCGTTATCTTGCCACCGACCGGCTCCGCTGTCCCGGCACGGTTCGTTTCTGACGCCGGCCCAGGACCGGCGGTGTCGCCCTGGCGAACACGGCCGCGGATACGGGGTATGAGGACGTTTCCTGACCACGAGACTTTCTGCGATGCAGGCACGTCTGGATCAACTCCGCACCCTTGTGGCAAGCCATGAGGCGTCGGCCGTGCTCGTGACGGCGCTGCCGGACATACGCTGGGCCTGTGGCTTCACCGGGTCGAACGGGCTGCTGCTCGTCACGCGAGACGGGGCTCATTTTATCACGGATGGACGGTACGCCGAACAGGCGGCACGGGAGGTCGAGGGAGCCACGGTGCACGTGCCCGGCTACGAACTGGTCGGTCATCTGACCGGGGCCTCGCTGCTGACGCCGGGCATGACGGTGCTCCTTCAGGCCGAGCACGTCTCGCTGGCTCTGGCGGCTCACCTGCAGCAGGCTCTGCCGGACGTCGTCTGGCGACCGGTGGAACGCCTGCTCGTGCGGCTCGTGGCGCGGAAGGATGACCGGGAGGTCGAACGCATCCGGCGGGCCCAGCAGGTCACGGAGGAGGTGTTCGAAGAGGTGCTCACCTGGCTGCGGCCGGGGCTGACCGAACGGGAGGTGGCGGCCGAGATCGTGCATGCCCACCTGCGGCGCGGGGCCGAGCGGATGGCGTTCGACCCCATCGTGGCCTCGGGCCCCAACGGCGCACGCCCGCATGCCCGCCCCTCGGACCGGGTCCTGGCAACCGGGGACCTCGTCGTGCTGGATTTTGGCGGGGTCGTGGACGGCTATGCCTCGGACATGACGCGCACCGTGGCGCTGGGCGAGCCCGGCGAGGAGGCACGGCGTGTCTATGAGGCGGTCCGGACGGCGCAGGCCCGGGCGCTCGAAGCGGCACGGGCCGGAATCAAAGCCTCGGCCCTCGATGCCGTGGCGCGGGATGAACTCACCGCCGCGGGTTTCGGCGAGGCCTTTCCGCACAGCCTCGGGCATGGCATCGGCCTGCGTACCCACGAATGGCCCACGCTCTCGGCACGTTCGGACGACCTCCTGCCCGAGCATGCCGCCGTCACGATCGAGCCCGGCGTCTATCTGCCGGGTCGCTTCGGGGTGCGGATCGAGGACATCGTTCTCCTGCGAACCGGCGGGTGTGACAACCTGACCTCGGCCCCGAAAGACCTGATCGTGCTCTGAAGATCTGCTGCGCTGAACCATGCCATTAATAGCGATGGGGAGCCACGAAACGACCTGGTTTTTCACCCCGCCGGACCGCATCGCCGGTGACCGGATCGCGTTGCTCGACGAGGAGGCCCACCACGCCGTGCGCGTCCTCCGGCGGCGTCCCGGCGATGAACTCATCGTTGTCGACGGGGAGGGCGGATGGTATCGGATGCGCCTCGACCGGGCCGACCGGAAGGGTGTCGAGGGGCGTATCCTGGAGCGGCGTCACGAGGTGGGGGAGCCCGGTTACCGGTTGACCGTCGGGATCGGCCTCTTACGGCAGCCCGCCCGGTTCGAGACGTTCCTGGAAAAAGCCGTCGAGCTCGGCGTCGCGGCCGTGGTGCCGTTGCTGACCGAACGCACCGAGAAGGTCCGTTTCAACGAAGGGCGTGCCCGGCGCATCCTGACGGCCGCCATGAAGCAGTGTGGGCGGAGCCGGCTCGTCGACCTGCAACCGTCCCGCCCGCTGCAGGCATGGCTCACGGAGCAACCGCCCGGGGTAAGGTTGATCTGCCACGAACAGGCGGATCCGACCGCCACGGTGATGACGAGGCTGGCCGGAGCCTCGGACGAGGACCGGATCACGGTGTTGATCGGACCGGAAGGCGGGTTTGCAGCGGATGAAGTAGCGCGCGCCGCTTCGGCCGGATATCAGGTCGTCTCCCTGGGGCCGCGTCGTCTGCGGGCCGAGACGGCCGGGATCGTCGCCGCCACAGCGGTCATGCTGGCGCGTGCCGGCGCGGGGGCCGTACAAGGAATCGGAAGGGAAGCATCATGAGCGCGTTCGAAGAAACCCTGATCACGTCAACCCCCGTGTACGATGGCGTATTGCTGCACGTCCGGCGGGACGAGGTGCGTCTACCCGACGGGGGGATCTCGGTGCGGGAATGGATCGACCATCCGGGGGCCGCGGCCGTCGTGCCCCTCTTTCCGGACGGGACGACCCTGCTCGTCCGGCAGTTCCGGTATCCGCCGCGCCGGGTGTTCCTGGAGGTGCCGGCCGGGAAGCTCGATGTGGCCGGCGAGGCGCCGGCCGATGTGGCCCGGCGCGAGCTCAAAGAGGAGACGGGCTACCAGGCCGGTCGTCTCACGTCGCTCGGTGCCCTCTATCCATGTATCGGCTACAGCAACGAGGTCATCCACTTCTTTCTGGCCGAGGACCTGGTGCCGGGCCCACGGGCGCTGGGCGAAGGCGAGTTCCTGGAGCCGGTCACGATGCCGCTGGTCGAGGCCGTGGCGCGGGCCCGCCGCGGCGACCTGCTCGACATGAAAACCTGCACGGCCCTGCTGCTGGCGGAGGCGCACCTGCGGGCCCGGCCGGGAAGCCCCGGATGAAGTTCTCGGGAACCCTTGGTTCGCCCGGGAACCCCGCCGTATCTTATGCTCCTTCGTGAACAGCAACGATCCGGTTCCATGTTCGTTTTTCTGATCATCCTCATCACCATCATCGCCATTCTGCTGACGCTCGTCGTACTGGTGCAGAGTGGTAAGGGGGGCGGGTTGGCCGGTATCGCCGCGGGCGGTGCCACGACGCAAATCCTGGGCACCCGGCAGGCCCCGGACATCCTGGAAAAAGCGACGTGGGTGCTGGCGACGGCCTTCATCGTCCTGTGCATCCTGACCAACTTCACCATCGACCGGGGGGCGCAGCAGGAAAGCGTGATTCAGCAGCAGGCGCAGACCGAGCAGGCCGCTCCGGCCCAGCCGGTCGTGCCGCCGCCGGCCGAGGGCGGGACGCAGGAGAACGCTCCGGAAGGCGGTAACAACTGACCAGGCACACACCTTCACTAGGTTTGGGGGATCCCGGAGGGAGCGTTTGGTCCCTCCGGGATTTTTTTGTGCCACGGGGAGAAAGCAAAAAAAGGCAGCCCCTGTGGAGGGACTGCCTTTTTGCTAAACGATGCGGCTCGCGCCGACCTGTAAGCCGAATTCTGTCTGCCCGGTGGGTGGCCGCAGCACCCGGTCCGGGGAGATCATCATTTATCTGGGCGGCCTACCCGCGCCGCGGTTCGGCGGGCCACCTTATCCCGGCCCGAAGCCGGGTGCGGCGCTGCTTGGCCTTGCACCCCGTGGGGTTTGCCTGGCCGCCCCGGTCACCCGGGACGCCGGTGGGCTCTTACCCCACCGTTTCACCCATCACCTGTGCCCCGGCGGTTCGTCGCCGGGGCCATCGGCTGGTCTGCTCTCTGTTGCACGTGCCGTCTCCGCCCGGTTACCCGAACGGAGCCCCCGCTTGACGCGGGGCACGGTGCCCTGTGGTGTTCGGACTTTCCTCACCCCGACGGTCGTCGGGGCGCGATGATCCGGCCGGCGCGATGAAGCGGGCTGGTTGGTTGAACCGGAGCACGGCAGGCCGGGTTTCACCCGAGACTCGTCTCACCCAGCGGCATCTCCCGGATCGTCTCCTCGTAGAGATCCTGGTCGACGATGATGCGACCGGTGTGTTCGCAGACCACGATCCGGTTGCGCTGGCGAATCTCGACCTGACGCTGGGGGGGGACGGCGAAACCGGCGGCGGCCTGGTTGATCAGCGGCACCACGGCGCGCCCGTCACGGACGCGGCTGCGCAGGCGCTTGTAAGCCCGGAGGTAGCGCGGGTCCACGGCCGACTCGGCCTCGTTCCGGGCGGCTTCGAGATCGGCCTGCTCGTGCTTGGTGTCCTCCAGCACTTCCTGCAGTTCTTTCCGCTTGGCTTCCAGGATTTCGTCGAGGAGCTTGAGCCGTTCTTCGGCCTCGGTCATGGCCGTCTCACGCGCCTCGGCCGTGGCGTCGATCTCCTCGATCCGGGCCCGGGCGTTGACGATCCGCTGCTTCTGCGCCTCGATCTCCTTCGTGAGCGCGTCGTACTCCCGGTTGTTGCGCACCTGGAGCTGCTGTTCCTCGTAGCGACCGATCAGGATCTCGCTCTCCTTGATGTCGGCCTCGGCCTGCCGGCGCGCCTGCTCCATCTCCTCTTTCTCGCGCCGGTAATTCTCGATGCGCGTTTCGAGGCCGGTCTTTTCGTCCTCCAGGTCCCGGATCTCGTCGGGCAGGTCCCCCCGGAGCTTTTTGATCTGGTCGATCCGGCTGTCGATGTGTTGAAGCCGGATCAGGGCTTTGAGCTGTTCGCTAATGCTGCTTTCCTGAGCCATGAGCGTCGCGCGTTCCTGGTTGATGATGAGTCATCCCGCTAAGGAAAGACTAACGTCCTGGTGCGGCGAAGGTTCGGTAGAATTCGTGCGAAGACGTCAGGGGCAGAAGGAGCGAACCGGGCTGGTACGGGTGCGGGTGCGCTGCCAGGTGACGGAGGGGAACCGCTCAGCCAGCCACTGGCAGAGCAGGTCTTCCGTGAGGGCCTCCGTCTCGTAGTGGCCGGCATCGATGAGGGCCATCCGAGGACGTCCCTCGGTATCGAGCACCTCGAAGAAACGGTGGTAGGTCACGTCGGCCGTGACGTAGGCGTCGGCGCCGGCCCGGAGGGCCTGCCGGGTGAAGTCGCTGCCGGAGCCGCCGCAGACGGCCACCGTGGCGATGCGGGCGGTGGGGTCGCCGGCGTAGCGCAGGCTGCCGGCCTGCAGGCGTTCGGCGACGCGGGTCAGGAACGCCTCGAGGGGCTCCGGCTTGGGCAGTCGGCCCACGGCTCCGAGACCGGTCCGGGTGGCGGGTTGGAGGACGGGATAGACGTCGTAGGCCACTTCTTCGTACGGATGGGCCGCTTTCATGGCGCGAACGACCCGGTCCAGGTCCCAGCGTGCCACCTCGACCTCCAGGCGCATCTCCTCGGCGGCCTCCAGCGGTCCCCCGGCCTGCCCGAGGAACGGGTTGGCGCCCGGTCCCGGTCGGAAGTAGCCGGTTCCCGGTGAGGTGAACGCGCAGGCCTCGTAGTCCCCGATGCGGCCGGCGCCGGCCTCCGCAAGCGCCGTACGCACGGCGTCGAGGTGGGTGCGCGGGACGAACGTGACGAGCTTGTACAGCGTCTCCTCGGCCGGGACGAGGAAGCGCACATCGGTCAGGCCCAGCCGTTCCGCCAGGGCGAACGAGACGCCCCCGGGGGCCGCATCCAGGTTCGTGTGGATGCTGTAAAGGGCCACGCCGGCTTCGGCCAGGCGCAGCGCCAGCGCGGCGACGAAGTCCTCCGGTGTGAGCCGGCGCAGGGGGCGAAACAGGAGGGGGTGATGGGTGATGATGGCCTGGGCACCGGCCGACCGGGCTTCCTCCAGCACCGCCGGCGTCATGTCCAGCGCCACGAGGGCCCGCTCGACCGGGCGGTCCGGGTCCCCGACCTGCAGGCCGACGTTGTCGTACGATTGTGCCGAACCGGGTGGGGCCCAGGCTTCCAGCGCTGCGGCAATCTCACGCAGGGTCGGATAGGTCGTGTGTGTCATGGGTCAGGCTCGAGGAAACGATCGGAGGGCTGTCCGGGGTCAGGGGCTGTTCTCTTCCGCGGCGAGGGGGGCGACGTCCGTCGGCCGGCCGGCCACCGCGATGCCTTCGCGCTCGTTCACCCGGAGGAGCAGGAGTCCTCCGACGATGAAGAAGAGCAGCACGGAGGACACGCCCAGGCGCTGGCTTTCGAACAGGCCCGTCAGGCGGCCGAGCAGGAAGGGGCCCAGGAAGGCCGTCAGCTTGCCGGAGAACGCGAAGAAGCCATAGAACTCGTTTTCCAGGCCCGGGGGGACGAAGCGTCCCAGGAGCGATCGGCTCGCGGACTGGTTGGGGCCGGCCAGCAGGCCAATCAGGATGCCGGCCGCCCACAGGCCCGTGCGGCTCGTCGTCAGCACGGCCAGCAGCGACGCCGCCGTGAGCCCGGCCAGGGAAATCAGGATGGTCGTTTTGCCGCCAAACCGGTCGTCCAGAAACCCGAAAGCCCAGGCACCGAGGCCCGCCGCCACGTTCAGTACGATGCCGAAGACGATGATCTCCTGCGTCGTGAAGCCGAACGTCCCGGCGGCGTAAATGCCGCCAAAGGCGAAGATGGTGACGAGCCCGTCGTTGTAGATCAGACGGGCCAGCAGCAGGCGGAACACCTGGCGGAAGCGCCGCACCTCGTGAAAGGTGTTGACCAGTTGCCGGTTGGCCTCGCGGAGGAGGCCGGCGCCGGGAGGCAGAGGGGCCTTCTTCGGATCACGTACCCAGAGAAACAGCGGGATGCTGAAGACGGCGAACCAGGCGGCCACGAGCAGGTTCGTCGCCCGGACGTGCGCGGCCGTGGCTTTCGACAGGCCGAAGGGCGGCGTTTCGGGGTTGACGAAAACGAACAGAGCCACGACCAGACACAGCAGCCCGCCCACATATCCCAGCGCCCATCCATACCCCGAGATGCGCCCGATGAGGGACTGCGGGGCCAGGTCCGGCAGGAAGGCGTTGTAGAAGACGTTGGCCATCTCGAAGGCGATGTTGGCCACGATGAAGGTGGTCAGCGCGAAGACGACCTGCCCCTTCACGGGGAAATACAGGACGGCGGTGGCGAGGATGCAGACGACGGTGCAGAGGAGAAGGAACCGCTTGCGATAGCCGCCCCGATCCGCGATGGCGCCGGCATAGGGAGAGAGCAGGGCGACGACCAGCCCCGTGAGCGTGACGCCCAGGGACCACAGGCTCGTTCCTTCGATCTCGTTCGGCGCGATGCCCACCGTAAAGAAGGTCGCGTAGACGAACGTGACGACCAGCGTCGTGAAGGCGGAGTTGGCGAAGTCGTACAGGCTCCAGGCGGCGACGGCGCGGCGATCGTAGACGCGTTGGTTCGTGGTCACGGTGGCGCGTGGGCAGGTCGTGGGAGGTCGGGCGCCGCATAAGGTAGGAAAAAACGTCGTCGCACGGAATGGCCCCGAGCCGGGGCCAGGGAGGCCTGTTCTCCGGACACGAAAAAAGGCGCCGCCCCGGGGGGTGACGCCTGAAGAACGGGGCGGTATCAGGTCTTCAGCCCATGCCGCTGGCGAAGGTGATCAGGTCGCCCAGCGGCATGTCGGGCGGGGGTGGCGTCTGCGCCAGGCGGAAGCGCCCGGGCGAGCCCCAGCGCAGGCGCTCCTCCAGCGTGTGCTTCCACAGACCGACCTGATGCAGGATCAACGCCGTTGGCGGGCCTTCGGCCCGGTGGAAGACGACGTTGGCCTCACGCCGGGCCTCCAGGTTCCAGTCGATGCGCATGATGTCGCCAAGGGGAATGACGTCGTGGTACCGCTCGCCCACCTGCCAGCCCGTGAGTTCGATGCGGTCCAGGTACAGCCGGGCGCGTCCAAAAAGCAGGCGGCGCGAGGGAAGCTGAAAACCGGTCGTCAGGAGCACGATCTTATGCGGATAGGTCGATGGATACATGATCACCTCACAGGTTGTCGCCTGCCGTTTTCCTCCGGAGGAGCCAGCCGGTACGGGCTCGTGCGGAGAAAAGCGCTTTTTCGGCAGGATACCACAGGATGGGAGGACGGATGAAAGAATCAAATTACACGCTCGCCAGGTCCGCTAACATCGGGATGGCTGTACCCTATCATCATCGTCCGTTGGGGAGCCGGTTAAAGCTCTGTGACACAGAAGGATGAAAGAACGGTTCGTGCCGGACGCCGGTGTCCCGTTTTTACAAGCCGGCCTCGTCCAGGTAGTACGTCGGAACGGCAAGAAGGATACGTACCTGTGTGGAGTGCCTCGATGACAACCTACGAAGATGTCCGGCATCCTGTGTGGTAAAAGCAGGCCAGGGTGATAGTCTCACGTTCCTGTATGGGCTTTCACGTTACGCCGCGCAGCGAGGCCAGAAGGTCACAGAGGTGTTCGATTTCTTCTCCCGTGTTGTAATAGTGCACCGAGGCCCGCACCAGGTCGGGCAGGTTCCGGGCGGTGGCATCGAGGAGGGTGGAGGACGGGGTGGAGACGGAGACGTTGACGCGGTGCTCCCGAAGGCGGTCGCGGAGGCGAGGGGCCTCGACGAAGTCGGTCGAGAAGGAGACGATGCCGCAGCGTACGGGGCCCAGGTCGTGCACGTGGATGCCGGGGAGGTCGCCCAGGCGTTGCCGGAGGTGTTCGGCAAGGCGGACGACGCGCTGCTGGATGGCCTCGAGGCCGAGGCGCAGGGCATAGTCTACGGCCACCCCGAGGGCGATTTTCCCGGCCACGTAGCCCTCCCAGGTTTCGAAACGGCGGGCATCCGAGCGGATCTCGTAGCGGTTTGGTGCGACCCAGGTGGCGGCGTGCAGGTCGAGCAGGGGCGGCTCCAGCCGTTCGATCCAGTCGCGGCGGACGTAGAGGAAGCCGGTGCCACGCGGCCCGCGCAGGTACTTGCGCCCGGTGGCCGAGAGCATCGTGCAGCCGAGGGCGTCGACGTTCAGCGGCATCTGGCCGGCGGACTGGCAGGCGTCGAGGAGGTACGGGATCCCGGCGTCGCGGGCGAGGCGACCCACCTCGGCGGCCGGGTTGACGAGCCCTCCGTTGGTGGGCACATGGGTCAGGACGATGAGTTTGACCCGTTCGTCGAGGCGAGCGGCCAGGGCCTCGAGGGAAAGCTGCCCGTGCGGGTCGGATGGGACGACGTCGATGCGGGCACCCGTGCGGCGAGCTACCTGGAGGCAGGCGATGAAGTTGCTGGCATAGGCAGCGCGGCACGTCAGGATGCGGTCGCCCGGTTTGAAGGGGAAGGCGTAGAAGACCATGTCCCAGGCCCGGGTCGCGTTCTCGACCAGCGCGATCTCGTCCCGGTGACAGCCCAGCATCCGGGCGATGGCATCGTAGGTGTGTTCGAGGGCCGGGCGGGCTTCGGCGGCGGCCTCGTAGCCCCCGATGCGCGCTTCCCGGCGAAGGTGCTGGATCTGAGCGTCGAGCACAGGAAGCGGGGGCAGGGCCATCCCGGCGTTGTTGAAGTGGATCACGTCGTCACAGCCGGGCGTCTCCTGGCGGGCACGGGCAACATCGATGGACATGGGGCGATCCGCTGGGTGAAGGGAAGCGTGGCGAAGGATCCCACGCAGTGCGGGAACATATGCAGGCGGAAAATTTTATGCAGAGCGTTTGTTGCCCCCGTAGCTCAGTGGATAGAGCATCGGTTTCCTAAACCGAGTGTCGCAGGTTCGATTCCTGCCGGGGGTACGGAGGCCGGTCTCTCCGTCCTGATCGGGGACGTGGTGGGCCGGCCGCTGTGTTCAGGCCGGCATGAGGTAGCCGCGGGCCAGGTCGGTGTAGGCGGTCACCTGCTGGTCCTGCCAGGCGGCGTCGTAGTCCCGTTCGGCGGCCATGAGGGCGGCGACGACCGGAGCGGCCTCCATGCTGGCACGCGCGTCGAGGAGCAGGGCCCGGGTGCGGCGGGCCAGCACGTCTTCGACGGTGCGCGCCATTTCGTGGCGTACCGCCCATACCACTTCGCCCTTGCGATAGGGCAGGCGGGGATGGAGCGGCTCGTTCCAGCCGGGTTGCTCGGTGAGGGTCATCTGGACGCGGGGGGCGTCCGCGCCGTACTCGGCCAGCGGGCCGAAGACCTCGGCGTGGGTGTGCCAGCCGTGAAGCGGGAGGGTCTTCGTCACGCACGGGCGCTCGTCGAGGTGCGCCAGGACGGCGGCCTGATCGATGGTGTCCTCGGCCATCTTACGGTAGGTGGTCCACTTGCCGCCGGTGATGGTGACGAGCCCCGAGCGGGCGATGTGGAGCGTATGGTCGCGGGAGATCTCGGCCGTCTCCTCGCCCTCGCCGGGGTTGACGAGGGGGCGGAGTCCGGCGAAGACGCTGAGCACGTCGGCCGGCGCGGGATCCTGGCTCAGGTAGCGGGCGGCGTGCGTGAGGAGGAAGTCGAGCTCTTCGGGCAGGGGACGGGGCTCGAGCGAGGGGGCCTCGACGGGGGTGTCGGTCGTGCCGATGACCACGCGGTCGTGCCAGGGGATGGCAAAGAGGACACGCCCGTCATCGGTATGGGGCACCATGATGGCCGTCTCGCCCGGAAGGAAGGAGCGATCGAGCACGAGGTGGACGCCCTGGCTCGGGCGGATCATGGGCGGGGCGGCGGGGTCGTCCAGATGCCGGATCGCGTCGGTGAAGACGCCGGTGGCGTTGATGACCACCCGCGCGGCGAGGGTGTACGCCCGCCCCGTCTCGACGTCCTCCGCTTCGACGCCGGTCACCATGTCGCCGGTCTTGACCAGGCCCGTCACCCGCATGTAATTGAGGACCGTTCCGCCGAGGTCGACGGCCGTCTGAGCCATGTTGACGGCCAGGCGGGCGTCGTCGAACTGGCCGTCGTAGTAGATGACACCGCCGCGCAGGCCCTCCGGCTCGATGGTCGGGAGACGTTCGAGGGTCTCCTCGCGGGAGAGGTTGCGCGACTTGCCGAAGCCCTCCCGCCCGGCCAGCAGGTCGTAGAGCCGCAGCCCGATGCCGTAGAAGGGCCCCTCCCACCAGTCGTAGTTGGGAACGACGAAGGGGAGGTGACGGACCAGGTGCGGGGCATTTTTTAGCAAGCGTCCCCGTTCGCGGAGCGCCTCCAGCACGAGGGCCACGTTGCCCTGCCGAAGGTACCGCACGCCGCCGTGCACGAGTTTGGTGCTCCGGCTGGAAGTGCCTTTGGCAAAGTCGTGCTGTTCCAGCAGCAGGGTCCGGTAGCCCCGTGAGGCGGCTTCGATGGCGCAGCCGAGTCCGGTAGCGCCGCCGCCGATGATAAGCATGTCCCACGGATCGTCGCTCGCCTCGATCCGCCGGATCATTTCGTCTCGGTTCATGAACGTGATGCGCGTCGCGCCGGGTGAGGTTGTGTTTCGGACCCCGGATGGCTGGCAAAATAACGGCTCGTGCCCTGTGGGTCAAGACGCAGGCCGGGCGCGGGCGTGCATCAGGACGCGCGCGAACGGAGGGCGCCGGTCAGGGGATGGCCGGGGCGATCAGGGCGGCGAGGACGAGGACCGTCGCGAGCATCCAGAGGAGCGCTACGGTCGCTTCACGGGCCGTTGTCACCCCGGAGCGGTAGGGCGGGGCGCCGGGGGCGAGGGCACCGGGAGCCGACGGCGAGGCGGCCGGGATGGCACCCCCCGCGGCGGCGGTCGTACCGCGGGGCGCCGCGGTCGCTCGTTCCTGGCCGGCTGCCCGGTTGACCGTCCCGGCGGTGAAGCGGATGGGCGTGCTCCAGGCGGTCGGCGGCGCCTCGGCACGCACGCGCCAGTAGAGCGTGCGGCCGTCGACGGGCAGCAGGTCGTACAGGGTGATCTCCGTGCTCCGCTCCACCGGCAGGTCCACCAGCAGCGCCTGGAAGGCTTCGTCGGCGGCGATCTGGAGCCGGTAGGTGCGGGCGCGGCGCACGGGCGTCCACCCGAAGATGGCGGCGCTCCCGTTCACCTGGGCTCCGTCGAGCGGCTGCACCGGCGCCGGGGCGGCCGTGCCGGTGGCGGAACGGGGCGCGTCTGTCGTCATCGTCGTGCTCATGGCTATCGGGTTGGTTGTCTGGGGAAGGAAGGGTCAGGAGGGGGACCGGCCGTCGGTGGCGGCGTCGGGCGGGGCCGGGAGCGTCTCTTCGTCGTCGAGCAGCATCCGCAGGGCCGGCGTGTGGACGTCGTCGTACTGGCCGCTGCGCACGGACC
>CAZKFR010000002.1:17834-123007 GCA_964552015.1 uncultured Rhodothermaceae bacterium
AGCATCCGCAGGGCCGGCGTGTGGACGTCGTCGTACTGGCCGCTGCGCACGGACCAGAGGAAGCCCGCCACGCCGGCGGCGGCGAGCAACAGGGCGGCAGGGACCAGCAGGTACAGAATGTTCATGGCAGTCAGGCAGCCTGGCGTTGCGGGTGTATGCGGGCGGGGCGGTCGGTCCGGGCGGCGGTGCCGGCAGGGCGAAACGAGCGCTGGAGGATGGACGAGACGACCACCACCAGGGAGCTGGCGGGCATGGCCACGGCCGCCACGAGGGGGTTGACGAGGCCCGCCATGGCGGCGGCCGCGCCCGCCAGGTTGTAGACGAGCGAGACGCCCAGGTTGCGGCGGATGACGCCCATCACGCGTGCGGCGCCGGCGAACAGGTCGGCCACGGGCTGGAGGCCGCCCCGCGTCATGAACACGTCGGCGGCCACGAGGCTGGCGGTGCTCCCGCCGTGGACGGCGATGCCCACGTCGGCCGCCTGGAGGGCCGCGGCGTCGTTGACCCCGTCGCCCACCATCGCCACGGTGTGCCCGGCCTGCCGCAGCCGCTCGACGAACGCCTGCTTGTCTTCGGGCCCGACGCCGCCGTGGGCGTGGCCGGGAGGCAGGGCCAGCGCGTCCGCCACGGCCTGCACCACCTTCGGGTGGTCGCCGGAGAGGAGGTAGACGGTGCGCCCCTCGGCACGGAGGGCGTCGAGCACGGCGCGGCTGTCGTCGCGGAGGCGGTCGCCGAAGGCCAGGGCGGCCGCCATCACGCCGTCGACGGCGACGGCCACGGGCGTGTGCCCCGCGCCGGCGGCCGTGGACAGGGCGCGGACGAGGGATGCCGGGCAGGGGCCGGCCTGCGCCGCCACCCAGTCGGGCCGCCCGACCACGACGGCATGCCCGTCTACCCGGCCCCGGATCCCGCTGCCGGCCACCGCCTCTACGTCATCGAGGGGCAGGGCCTGCGGGTCGAAGCCGGGCCGTCGCCGGGCCTCGAGGAGGGCCGCGGCCAGCGGGTGGTTGCTCTGCGTCTCCAGCGCCGCCGCCAGGTCCAGCGCCCGCGCGTCTCCTTCGAAGGCGGTGAGGGTCAGCCGCCCCTCGGTGAGGGTGCCGGTCTTGTCGAGCACCACGGCATCGACGCGGGGCAGCCGTTCGAGGGCGGCCTCGCTCTTGACGAAGATGCCGGCGCGGGCGGCCTTGCCCGAGGCCACAGCCATCGCCAGGGGGGTGGCCATCCCCAGGGCGCAGGGGCAGGTGATGACCAGCAGGGCCACCACGTGCCGCGCGGCCATCGCAGGGGCGAGCCAGAGCCACAGGCCCGCTGTGAGCGCGGCCAGGGCCAGGACCGTCAGCACGAAGAAGCCGCCGAGGCGGTCGGCCAGCAGTACCACGGGCGCCCGGTGGGCCTCGGCGTCGCGGACCCACGCCAGGAGGCGGCCCACGCGCGTCGCGTCGCCAGCGGCCTGCACCGTCACCCGGAGCGGCGCCGTCAGGTTGGTGGCGCCGGCCGTCACCGCCGCCCCCGGGGCCACGTCCTCGGGGCGGCTCTCACCGGTGAGCACGGCGTTGTTCACCGTGGAGCGCCCGTCCGTCACCACCCCGTCGACCGGGATCACCTCGCCCGGCGGCACCGCCACCACGTCGCCGGGGCGGACGGCCTCGGCGGGGACGATCTCTTCGGTGCCGTCCTCGGGGCGCACGCGCCGGACCATCGACGGGAGGAGGGCCAGGAGGCGCTCGGTGGCGTCGCCCGCCAGGCGGCGGCTGCGGAGCTGGAGCCAGCGGGCCGTGAGCAGGGCCGCGATGAGCACGGTGATGGAGTCGAACCACACCTCGCCCTGCCCCGTGACGGTGGCCCAGGTGCTGTGCATGAAGCCGACGAGGATGCCCAGGGCGATGGGGGTATCCATGTGGAGGTGGCGCAGCGAGCGGGTCTGCACGGCGTGGCGCACCGAGGCCCAGGCCCGTCGGAAAAACTCGCTGCCGCCGTAGAGCACGGCGGGCAGGGCCAGCGCCAGGCTCAGCCAGCGGGCGGCCGCCGCCAGGCCCACCTCCAGGCTGCGGTCGAGGCCCACGTAGAGGGTGAAGGCCAGCAGCATCACGTTGCCCGCCAGCGCCCAGCACACACCCATTTTGACGAGCAGGCGCCGTTCGGCTTCAGTCCTACCCGAGGCACCGGCCGCCCGGGCCGGGTGGGGGGCATAGCCGACGCGGGCCAGCCAGTCCGCCACGGACGAGAGGCGGGTGCGGGCCGGGTCCCACCGCACCGACAGCCGGGCGCGGGGCAGGTCCAGCCGCGCCGACACCACCCCGTCGACGCTGTAGGGCAGCCGCTCGACGAGCCAGACGCACGCGGCGCAATGGACCCCGTCGAGGAACAGGTCGGCCGAGCGGGTGCCGTCGTCCTCGGCGCGGGTATGCTTCGCCAGGAAGGCCTCGCTGTCGAACTCGGAGCGGACGAGCGGGTCGATCTCGGTGGCGGCCGGGGTGGCCGGCGCGGTGCCGCCCACGGCCTTCAGCCGGTAGAACGTCTCACCGTAGCCGGCAGCCTGGAGCGTCTCGTAGACGAGGGCGCAGCCGTTGCAGCAGAAGTACGGCCCGTCGCCTACCGGGTGCGGGCCCACCGGCAGGCCGCAATGCGCGCAGGCCGTCTCGGGCGCGGGCGGGGCGGTATGGGCGGCCACGGCCGGCACGGCGTCAGGGCAGCTCTTTGCGGAGGATCTGGTGGAAGCGGTCCGGGCCGCGCGTGGCCTCGATCTCGAAGTCCCACAGCCCGCGCCCCTCGAGCGGGAGGGCCTGGCGGTAGACGCCGGGGGCGTCGGTCACCTCGTCCAGCGGGGCCTCGCCGACGGCCTCGGCCCACTGCGGGCGGAAGGCGCGGACGGTGCCGGTGAGCCCGGTCACGGGCTGCCCGTCCCGGTCGCGGACGGTGAGCTCGAGCAGCGGCCGGCCGGCTTCGTCCGGGACGACGGCCACGCGCACCTGCCAGCCGAGTGTGGCCGAGGCGGCGAGGTCGGCGGCATGGGCGTCCCACTCGGCCGCCTTGCGGTAATAGTCGTCGATCACCTGGGCGCCGCCGTCGGAGCGGGCGGCGAAGAGGGTGCCCAGGGTGGTGGCCACGCCCGAGGCCAGCAGGGCCACCACGAACAGCGGCCAGCCGATATGCGGGGGGAGGAGCTCTTTCATGGCAGGCGGTGGTTGGGTTTCTGGCTCACTGCGAGGGGCCCAGCAGGGGGAAGGTGACCTCCTCGGTGGTGCCGTCGGAGAAGACCAGGCGGAACACCCCTTCGGCCGTGCCCCCGGTGAAGTCGGTCTGCGCCACGGTCACCCACGTCTCCAGGCGCTTCATCTCGCCGGGGGCCAGCGTCACGGGCATCGTGCCGACGGGCCGGAGCTCGGCGTCGGGCGGCTGCACCACCTCCACGCGGAACGACGCCGGGGCGTGGGTCTGGTTGCGGACGCGGAAGCGGAGGCGGTTGGCGACGCGCCCGTCGGGCAGCAGGGTGTACGGCTCGCCCACGCTCCGGCCGACGTCGAGGTCGTACGGCGCCCGGTTGACGAGCGTCAGGACGAAGAGCGAGGCCACCACGGCCAGCAGGGCCGTATAGAGGACCACGCGGGGCCGGAAGATGCGGGTCGGCTTGCCGGCCAGGGCGTTCTCCGAGGTGTACCGGATGAGCCCGCGCGGCTTGCCGATGCGGTCCATGATGGCGTCGCACGCGTCGATGCACTGGGTGCAGGCGATGCACTCCATCTGCAGCCCGTCGCGGATGTCGATGCCGGTGGGGCAGGTGCGCACGCAGGCGAAGCAGTCGATGCAGTCGCCCAGGCCCTCGCGCTTCTTTCCCTTGCCGCGCGGCTCGCCCCGGTTCGGGTCGTAGGAGACGATGAGCGAGTCGGGGTCGAGCAGCACCGACTGCATCCGCGCGTAGGGGCACGTGATGGTGCACATCTGCTCGCGGAAGTAGCCGAAGTCGAACAGCACCAGCCCCGTCGTCAGGGCCATCATCACGAAGAACATCCAGTGGCGCGTGGGGGGCTCCGTCATCCACATCAGCAGGTTGTCCCATCCCACGAAGTAGGCCACGAAGGTGTGGGCCAGCACCAGCGAGATCAGCAGGAAGACGCCCAGTTTGACCGTCTTGCGCCAGATCTTGTCCCACGTCCACGGCCCTTCGTCCCGCCGTTTCCGGACGTGCTCCTTCCCCTCGATGAGCCGTTCGATGGGGCGGAAGACGAACTCCATGTAGACCGTCTGCGGGCAGGCCCAGCCGCACCAGACGCGCCCCAGCAGCGCCGTGCCCAGCACCACCACGAGGATCACCAGGATCAGGCTCAGCATCAGCAGGACGGTATCCGTCGGGTAGAAGATGATGCCGAAGAGGGCGAACTCGCGGTGGACGAAGTCGAGCAGGACGGCGGGGCGGCCGTTGATGGGGATGAGGGGGAGGGCCAGGTAGAGCAGGATCAGCACCCAGGCCACGCGGCGGCGCCAGCGGGTGAACCGCCCCTCGCTGGGGACGGGGTAGAGCCACTTGCGCTTGCCCTCGCGGGTGAGCGTGGTGAGCACCTCCTCGGGCGCTTCCAGCACGCCGACGTTCTGCCGGGGGATATAGGAGTGCGGTGGGTTTGGCATGGTCGGTCCTCAGCACATGGGCAGGGGGTCATTCATAGAGCGTCCCCTGCGGTTCTTTGGCCCCGGGCGGGTTGGTGCCTTCGAGCGAGCGGATGAAGGCCACCAGCTCGGCCCGCTGTTCGGGGGTGAAAACGGCTTCCCACGGCGGCATCCCTTTGTCCAGGACCCCGTTGGTGATGACGTTGTAGAGGTCCATGTTGGTGTTGCCGTGGAGCCAGTACTTGTCGGTCAGGTTGGGGCCGATGAGGCCCTGCCCTTTGTCGCCGTGGCAGGCGGCGCACTGGGCGGCGTAGTGGGCGGCGCCGGCTTCCACGCGGGCGGGGTCGGCCACGTAGGCGGCCAGCGTGGCCTCGTCGATGGCCGCGGCCGGGTTGGCCGCCGCATACGCCTCGCGGATGGCCATCAGCTCCTGCTGGCTCTCGGCCAGGTCCTCCTCGTAGGAGTCGATGAAGCCGAAGACGTGGAGGCCCAGCGTGTAGACGACCGAGAAGATGATGGTCCCCCAGAAGAGCCACACCCACCAGCCCGGCATGGGGTTGTCGTACTCCTGGATCCCGTCGTAGTTGTGCCCCTGCATGGGGGTGTCCCGGTTGGCATCGGGAGAGGTCCGTTGTTCCATCGGGTTCATGGCGGTCCGGTCATGCGTGGTTGGAGGGAAGGGAGAGCGGCTCGGGGTCGTCGAGCGGCAGGTGCTTGGCCTGGGAGCGCTCGCCGGGGCGCATCAGGAAGGCGCGGGCGACGAGCAGCAGGAAGGCGACGAGGAACGCGATCAGCCCGACCTCGGCCAGGTGGCCGGTCTCCAGGCTGCGCAACACTTCTTTCATCATGGCGTGGGTCCTCCGGTGGCGGTGGATGGGGTGGCCTGTGCGGTCGTCTGCATCGAGGCCTTGAGGTCCTGGCCGAGGCGCTGGAGGTAGGCCACCAGGGCCACGATCTCCTTGTCCTCCAGGTTGGCGGGCCCGCCCTGGGCTGCCACGTCCTCGGCGATGGCGCGGGCCTGGGCGCGGGCCGCCTCGATGGCGCCAGCGATCTCCTCATCGGTGTAGGGGACGCCCACGGCCCGCAGGCTGCGCAGCTTGGTCGGCAGGTCGGAGAGGTCCAGCGTCTTCTCGAGGAGCCACGGGTAGGGCGGCATGATGGAGCGGGGGCTCGTCGAGCGGGGGTCCTCCATGTGGCGGACGTGCCACAGGTTGGGGTACTTGCCGCCCACGCGGGCCAGGTCCGGGCCGGTCCGCTTCGAGCCCCACAGGAAGGGGTGCTCGTAGACCGTCTCGCCCGGCTTCGAGTATTCGCCGTAACGCTCGATCTCATGGCGGAAGGGGCGCACCATCTGCGAGTGGCAGTTGTTGCAGCCCTCGCGGATGTAAATGTCACGCCCTTCCACCTCCAGCGGCGTGAACGGCTTCACCGTGGCGATGCGCGGCACGTTGTCCTCGATCAGCACCAGCGGGAGGAACTCCACCGTGCCGCCGATGAGGATCGCGATGGTGGTCAGGATGGTGAAGACCAGCGGCCAGCCCTCGAGCTTGCGATGGAGGCCGTCGGATTGGATGAATTGTCTCATCGAAGTCTCGGGTTTGGGGTCCGTGGATGGGCAACGGTCAGGCGCCTTTCGGCAGCGCGAAGGCGGGGTCGGGCAGCTCCTTCGGGGCGCGGCGGATGGTCTGGATCATGTTGATGCCCAGCAGCACCACGCCCGTCAGGTACATCGTCCCGCCAATGAGGCGCACCCAGTACATCGGGATGATCTGCACGACGGTCTCCATGAAGTCGGGGTAGAGGAGGCGCCCCGTCTCGTCGAAGGCCCGCCACATCAGCCCCTGCGTCACGCCCGAGCTGTACATGGCCATCACGTAAAGGAGCATGCCGATGGTGCCGATCCAGAAGTGGGTGTTGGCCAGGCGCTTGCTCCAGAGCTCGGTCCGCCACAGGCGCGGCAGCAGCCAGTAGATCATCCCGAACGTCATGAAGCCGTTCCACCCCAGGGCGCCGGCGTGCACGTGCCCGATGGTCCAGTCCGTGTAGTGGCTCAGCGCGTTGACGCTCTTGACCGAGAGCATGGGCCCTTCGAAGGTGCTCATCCCGTAGAAGGTGATGCCGATGACGAACATCTTGAGCACCACGCTGTCGCGCAGCTTGTGCCAGGCCCCGCGCAGCGTGAAGAGGCCGTTGATCATGCCGCCCCACGAGGGCATCCACAGCATCACGGAGAAGACCATGCCCATGGTGGCGGCCCACTCGGGGATGGCCGTGTAGTTGAGGTGGTGCGGGCCGGCCCAGATGTAAATGAACACGAGGCTCCAGAAGTGCACGATCGAGAGCCGGTAGGAGAACACCGGGCGCTCGGCGGCCTTCGGGAGGAAGTAGTACATCAGCCCCAGGAAGGGGGTGGTGAGGAAGAAGGCCACGGCGTTGTGGCCGTACCACCACTGCACGAAAGCGTCCTGTACGCCCGCGTAGATGGGGTAGCTCTTCCACAGGCTCACCGGGATCGCCATGCTGTTGCCCAGGTGCAGCACGGCCACCGTCACGATGGTGGCGATGTAGAACCAGAGGGCCACGTACATGTGCTGCTCGCGCCGGTGCTTGAGCGTCATGAAGAAGTTGACGGCGAAGATCACCCAGACGACCGTGATGGCGACGTCGATGGGCCACTCCAGCTCGGCGTACTCCTTGCTGGTGGTGATGCCCAGCGGCAGCGTGATGGCCGCCGCCACGATGATGGCCTGCCATCCCCAGAAGTGGATGCGGCTCATCACGTCGCTGTACATGCGGGCCTTACACAGGCGCTGCGTGGAGTAGTAGATGGCCGCGAAGATGGCGTTGCCCGCGAAGGCGAAGATGACCGCGTTGGTGTGCAGCGGGCGCAGCCGTCCGAAGGTGAGGTACTCACCCAGGTTGGCCGGCCAGAAGGGGAGCTGCAGGGCGATGAGGACCCCCACCAGCATCCCGACGAAGCCCCACAGGGCCGTCGCCAGCACGAACATCCGCACGATCTTCTCATCGTACGTGAAAACCTCGGTGGAGGGCGATGCGGCCGGGGTACGGGCAGGCCGCGTCGTGGTAGGCGTTTCCATAGGCTCGCAGGTGAAGGCGGTGGCACGGATAGGACTCGGGCCGACGGCCCGAAAAACGACAGCCAATAAACTTCCCCGGCCCGTACAGGTTAGACGGGGGACCCCTGCAACGAGTGTGGGTGATCCCTCACATGATCTGTAGGGGAATCCCTTACGAAGGGTGCCGGGGGAGCGGCTCCTGCGTATCTTGTGATCAGGCCTTTACCGGTTTTTGACGAAGATGTTCGACGAACAGGCAGGTTTAACGGGCGGAAGGAAGGCCCCGTGGCCGACTGCCGTTTTACGTTTTGCCGGCGGGCGGACCCGTAAGGACGGCCGTCCGCAGGTGGCAGACCCGGCCCGGGCGGGCCGGCCACGGACCCCCGGGCTGCCCCGGCCGGTGTTCTGGGGAGGGGCGGTGGTCGTGGTGGCCCTTCTGGTGGTGCTCTGGCAGTGGTATCGCCCCACGCTCGTGACCGTCCCGTACGGTGCCGTCGAGACCATCGTGCTGCCGGATGGATCGTACGTAACCCTGGGGAGCGGCTCGCAATTGCGTTACCGGCCGTTTGCCGGACGCAGCGTGCGCCGGGTGGTGCTCACGGGCGAAGCGTTCTTCATGGTGGTGCCGGCCGACAAGCCGTTCGTCGTGGAGACGTTCAACGCGCGGGTGACCTCGGGCGCGGCGCGGTTCAATGTGCGGGCGTGGCCGGAGGACCTGGCGCCCGAGACGGCGGTGGCGGTGGAGAGGGGGCGCGTGGACGTGGCTGCCCGGCGCGCCGAGGGGGCGGTTACGCTGGCGGCGGGACAAGTGACGCGCGTCCCGAAGGGACAGGCGCCGGGCGCGCCCGGGGTGCCGCGCGAGGAGCGGCCGCTGATATGGCGGGAAGGCGGCCTCTCGTTCGCCGATCAGCCGCTGGCCGACGTGCTGCACAGCCTGGAGCGTCGCTATGCCGCCGAGCTGAAGGTAGCACCCGAGGTGGCCGAGCGTCCGGTAACGTACGTGAACCCCTTTCCGGCTTCGCTCGAAGACGTGCTCAGCGACCTCTGCTTTGCGCTGGGTCTGCACTACCGGCGCCTCCCGGCCGGCGGCTTCGAGATCACCCCACCCTGACCCCCGGCTACGGGCGTGTCAATGACCCGGTCCTGTTCATGGAGGGTTCGGCGCAGAAGGTACTCTGGCCCGGCGACGGCCTCACGCGGGCCGATCTGATCGCTTACTACGAGGCCGTTGCGCCGTTCATGCTGCCGTATCTGAAGGACCGCCCGGTCACGGTCGAGGTGTTTCCCGATGGCATCGGCGGCACCCGCTTCTTCCGGCGCTGGCGTCCCGACGACGCGCCGGACTGGATGCGCTCGGTGCCGTACCAGCCGGTCACCGTGCCGGAGCCTCGTTCCCTGATCCTGATCGACGACCTGCGCGGGCTGCGGTGGTGGGTCGAACGGGGGGCCATCGCATTTCACACCTGGGCGTGCCGGCTGCCCGACGTGGATCACCCGGATCAGGCGATCTTTGACCTCGATCCCGGCCGGGGAGCCGATTTCGAGGCGGTGCTGGCGGCTGCCCTCGTGCTCCGGGACTGGCTCCATCGGCAGGGGCTCGAAGGCTACGCCCGTACGAGCGGCGGGCAGGGGATGCACGTCGTGGTGCCGCTCCACCCCGTGCATTCCTTCGACCAGGTCCGCGCCTGGGTAAAACGGGTTGCCGAGGACCTGGCAAGCACGCACGAGGACCTCATGGCCGTGGCCCACGGGGCCACCCACCGGGGCGACCGGGTGACGATCGACCACGCGCAGAACAGTGTGGGGCGCAACACGGCCACGACGTACACGGTGCGGGGCCTGCCCGGTGCGCCGGTCGCCGCCCCCGTGACCTGGCGCGAGGTGGCCGCGCATCGCCTGCGGCCCGGCCGCTTCACCCTCCGCACGATGCCGGCCCGTCTCCGCCGCCGGGGCGACGTGTGGGCCGCGATGCACACCCGCGCCTTCAACGTGCCGGATCTGGCCCGAGGGCACGCCGCACCTTAACGCGACAGGTCCAGGTTGCTCATCTCGTAGGGCCGGCGGAAGAGCTCGTCGATGAAGGCGATGGCCTCGCCGGTGAGCGCGCTCACCGGAGGAAATGCTCCAGTTCTCGGATCAAATCCGGCAATTCCTGATCCACGGTGGCCCAGACGATGTCGAGATCGACGTCGAAGTAGCCATGCACCAGGCGGTTTCGCATCCCCACGATGGCTGCCCAGGGAATGGAGGGACACGCGGCCCGTGCTTCGGAGGTGACCCGTGAAGCGGCTTCCCCGATGATCTCGATCGATTTGAGGAGCGCCAGGACGAGCATGCGGTTGCCGTCGAGGTCGGACCGGGCGTATCCTTTCACGAACGTACGTGCTTCGCGGGCGGCCTCCAGCATGTGCCGAAGCCGTATCTCATCCTGTGGCGTCATAGAGCACCCTGGCTTCCGCCCGAACGACCTCGCGGAACCACGGACTAAGGTCCTTCGGCGTACGCAGATCCACCCGGCGTCCGACCACCTCGGACAGGGCCTGCTCGATCACCGAGAGGCCGATGAAGCCGGGCACGTGGTCCGGGTCGAATTCGACGAGCAAGTCCAGGTCGCTGTCGGGGCCGGCGGTGCCGTGAAGCACCGACCCGAACAGCGAGAGCCGGATGATGTGATGCCGGCGGCAGAACCGGGCGAGGGCATCGCGCGAGAGCGGGAACGGGGACATGGCTCGCAGGATCAGGTCCCCATTCCAACGCCCCTGCCGGGTACAGGTTGCCCGGGGCCAACGACGAAGGCCCGAGGAACGGCGGGTTGCGCTCGTCCCTCGATCGGTCCATGTTGCCGTGCCTTAACGCGACAGGTACAGGTTGCGCATCTCGTAGGGCCGGCGGAAGTGCTCGTCGGTCAGCTCGTCGATGAAGGCGATGGCCTCGCCGGTGGACTTCATCTCCGGGCCGAGCTCTTTGGGCACCTCGGGGAACTTGTCCCACGAGAAGACCGGCTCCTTGATGGCGAAGCCGCGCAGCTTCGACTCCAGCAGTCCCTGTTCGCGGAACGCGGCGAGCTTGTGGCCGAGCATCACCTTCGTGGCGATGTTCGAGATGGGGATGCCGGTGGCTTTGGCCACGAACGGCACCGTCCGCGAGGCACGGGGGTTGGCCTCGATCACGTAGACCACCTCGTCCTTGATGACCATCTGCACGTTGATCAGGCCGACGACCTCCAGGCGCCGGGCGATCTCGGTGACGTAGCGCCGGATGGTCTGCTGCACAGTGTGCGAGAGGGAGTAAGGCGGGAGGACGGCCGTCGAGTCGCCCGAGTGCACGCCGGCGGGCTCGATGTGCTGCATGATGCCGGCGATCCAGACCTCCTCGCCGTCCGAGATGGCGTCCACGTCCACCTCGATGCCGTTTTCAAGGAAGAGGTCGAGCAGGATCTGGTTCTCCGGCAGCAGCTTGTGGATCATGCGTACGTAGCGGGCCACCTCGTCGCGGTTGATGGCGATGCGCATGCCCTGGCCGCCGAGCACGTAGCTGGGCCGCACCAGGATCGGGTAGCCGATGCGCTCGGCCACCTCGGCGGCTTCGGCCGCATCGTAGGCCACGCCGTAGGGCGGGTAGGGGATCTCCAGCTCCTTGAGCACGTCGGAGAACTTGCCGCGGTCCTCGGCCAGGTCCATGTGCTCGTAGGAGGTGCCGAAGATGCGGATGCCGTGCTCGGCCAGGCGGCGGGCCAGCTTCAGGGCCGTCTGGCCGCCGAGCTGCACGATGACGCCCTCGGGCTGCTCGTGCTCGATGACGTTGAGGACGTGCTCCCAGAAGACCGGCTCGAAGTAGAGCTTGTCCGCCACGTCGAAGTCGGTCGAGACGGTCTCCGGGTTGCAGTTGATCATGAGGGCCTCGTAGCCCAGCTCGCGGGCGGCCAGCACGCCGTGCACGCACGAGTAGTCGAACTCGATGCCCTGCCCGATGCGGTTGGGGCCGCTGCCCAGGATGAGCACCTTCTTCCGGTCGGTGACCTCGCTCTCGTTGGCCGTCTCGTAGGACGAATAGAAGTAGGGCGTCTGGGCGGGAAACTCGCCGGCGCAGGTGTCGACGAGCTGGTAGGTGGGCAGGATGCCCAGGCGCTTGCGGTACGCACGGACGTCGTCTTCCGTCACGTCGTCCTGTACCAGATAGGCGATCTGGGCGTCGGAGAAGCCCATCCGCTTGACCTCGAACAGGAAGGCGCGGTCGAGCTGTTCGAGCCGCCGGCCGGCGATGGCTTCCTCCATACGCACCAGGTCCTGGATCTGATAGAGGAACCAGGGGTCGACGCGGGTGATGTCGGCCACCTCCTCGACCGATGCCCCGAGCTTGAAGGCGTTGCGGATCTGCAGGGTGCGGTCCCAGTACG
Organism: uncultured Rhodothermaceae bacterium; assembly: GCA_964552015.1. Taxonomy (GTDB): domain Bacteria; phylum Bacteroidota; class Rhodothermia; order Rhodothermales; family ISCAR-4553; genus Rhodocaloribacter. The sequence goes on from CAZKFR010000002.1 coordinate 29,910, forward strand.
GCTTCTTCAGGCGCTCGCGCACCTCCTGGCGCGTGGCGTCCTCGCGGTCGGCACCCAGGCCGGCATAGCCGATCTCCAGGCTCTGCCAGGCCTTCTGGAGGCTCTCGGGGAACGTCCGGCCGATGGCCATGACCTCGCCGACGGCCTTCATCTGGGTGGTCAGCTCTTCGTCGACGCCCTCGAACTTGTCGAAATTCCAGCGGGGGATCTTGGTGACGACGTAGTCGATGGCGGGCTCGAAGCAGGCGCTGGTGGTGCCGGTGACGTCGTTGGGCAGCTCGTCGAGCGTGTAGCCGACGGCCAGGCGGGCGGCCACCTTGGCGATGGGGTAGCCGGTGGCCTTCGAGGCCAGGGCCGACGAGCGGCTCACGCGCGGGTTGATCTCGATGACGATCATCCGCCCCGTGGCGGGGTCGAAAGCGAACTGGATGTTGCACCCGCCGGCGAAGGTGCCGATGGAGCGCATGGCCCGGATGGCCGCATCGCGCATCCGCTGGAACTGCTTGTCGGTGAGCGTCTGCGCCGGCGCCACCGTCACCGAGTCGCCGGTGTGCACGCCCATCGGATCCACGTTCTCGATGGAGCAGATGATGATGACGTTGTCGTTGGCGTCGCGCAGCAGCTCCAGCTCGTATTCCTTCCACCCGAAGAGGCACTCTTCGATGAGCACCTGGTGCACGGGCGACATCTCCAGGCCACGCGTGACCTTGCGGTCGAACTCGTCAGGGGTCCAGACGATGCCGCCGCCGGTGCCTCCAAGGGTGAACGAGGGGCGGATGACCACCGGCAGGCCGCCGAGCTCCTGTGCGATCTCTTTGGCTTCGAGGAGGCTCCGGGCGGTCCGGCTGCGGGCCTGGTCCAGCCCGATCTCCTCCATCAGGTCGCGGAAACGCTGGCGATCCTCGGTGATGTGGATGGCGTCGATGTCTACCCCGATGACCTCGATGCCCTGGCTTTCCCAGAAGCCTTCCTGGTGGAGCCGGTCGGCCAGGTTGAGGGCCGTCTGCCCGCCCATGGTGGGGAGCACGGCGTCCGGCTTCTCTTTGGCCACGATCTCTTTGATGGAGCGGGGGGTGAGTTCCTGCAGGTAAATCTTGTCCGCCGTGACCGGGTCGGTCATGATGGTGGCGGGGTTCGAGTTGACCAGGATGACCTCATAACCCTCGGCCCGGAGGGCACGAGCGGCCTGGCTGCCGCTGTAGTCGAATTCGCAGGCCTGCCCGATGACGATCGGGCCGGAGCCGATGAGCAGGATTTTCTTGATGTCGGTGCGCTTGGGCATGACAGGGTGTCGGTTACAGGATGAAGTCAGGGATCGTGGCGGCGCTCGCGTCTACCCACAACGTTTCGAATGCGGTCATGGTCGTTGTCCCGGGGCCAGGTGCCGCCGGTCAGGGCCAGGGTGCGCTCGTGCAGCTCCCAGGCCACCTCCAGCGGCCGTTTCATGCGGGACTGCCCGACCTGCTTCCGAATTCGTCCTCTCGGGTCGTCTGGTGCATCCTTCATAGACCATCACTCGTCATTCGATACTCGTCACCCGGCCTTGACGCGGACGCCGCGGACCTCGGCGATGTCGCGGAGGAAGACGTCGAAGAGGTAGCGGCTGTCGTGCGGCCCCGGCGAGGCTTCGGGGTGGTACTGCACCGAGAGGCCCACGAACGTCTTGTACCGCAGGCCCTCGACGGTCCGGTCATTCAGGTTTACGTGCGTCCAGACGACTTTCTCCTCATCGAGCGAGGCGGGGTCGACGGCGAAGCCGTGGTTCTGCGTGGTTACCTCCACACGGCCCGTCTGGAGGTTCTTCACCGGGTGGTTGGCGCCCCGGTGCCCGACGAACATCTTGTAGACCTTCAGGCCCTGCGCCAGCGCCATGAGCTGGTGCCCCAGGCAGATGCCAAAGAGCGGCAGCCCGGTTTCCATGGCGCGGCGGGCCGTCTCGACGGCCTCCGGCATGGCGCGGGGGTCGCCCGGGCCGTTCGAGAAGAAGAGGCCATCCGGGTTCCAGGTGAGCACCGCCTCCAGCGGCGTCGAGGCCGGGAAGACCCGCACACGGCACCCGCGTTCGGCAAAGGACTGGAGGATGTTCCGCTTGACGCCGTAGTCGTAGACGGCGATGCGGGGGCCTTCGCCCAGGCTGAAGTCATACGGTGCGTCGCAGGTGACCCGCGAGGCCAGTTCCAGCCCTTCCATCGAAGGCCAGTTGCGGGCTTTTTCCACCAGGCTCTCCTCGTCCAGATCGACCGACGAGATGACGGCGTTCATGACCCCTTTGGCGCGGATGTGCCGCACGAGCCGCCGTGTGTCGACGCCGGAGATGCCCACGAGCCGGTGGCGGCGCATGAAACGCTCGAGCGACTCGTCGGCGAGCTGGTTCGAATACCGGTGTGAGAACGCACGTACCACCAGCCCGGCGATCATCGGGCGCGGGGCTTCCATGTCGATGTCCATCGCACCGTAGTTGCCGATGTGGGGATAGGTCATCATCATGATCTGCCCGTAGTAGGAAGGGTCGGTCATGATCTCCTGATACCCCGTCATCGACGTGTTGAAGCAGAGTTCACCGCCCGTCTCACCGAGGTGGCCGATGGCGACGCCGGTGACGACGGTACCGTCGGCCAGGGCCAGCTTGCAGGGGTGCGAGGACGTTCCGTTCGAGCGAGGTTCGAAGGTCGGGTTCATGCGGCAACGGGTTCAGCAGGTACCGGTGTGGACGACACGTTCAGAAACGACACGAATGGAACCGCTTCGGCAAAAAAAAACCCTCCCGGAGCACCGGGAAGGTCGTGCAGAGCGCGTACGGGAATCGGTATGGGGACAGCCGGGAGGATGGTTCCAGTCGCGGGTTGGTCCGTTCGGTCGGATAAGGTAAAAACGAGGGTATTCATGGGTTCGGCGATGCGCGGCACGGGCGAGCCTAAAAAAGTTAGGCAGACGTGCATCGACGCATTAGCCCGAAAGATACGATGCAGGCGGTCCGCACACAAGGGGTTGACACGGCTTTCACGATGGTCCGGAAAGTATTCGAGGCTCCTTGAACGCACGGAAAAGCCCGGGTTCGGTGGAAAAAGCCCGGTGTGGGGGGCGATGGCTTCAGATCGATGAACCGGGGTCGGTCGTGGGGGTTGAAGAAGCGCTACCCGGATGACGGCTCGTTGCCGGAGGCGCACGGGTGGCGCCCTGAATTCGGCATCCGGCCCCTTTTTTCGGGATTCGCCGGTGCCGGGGTCGTACGATCTCATCCTGACCGGAACGCGGTACGTCTCGTCATGTCTCCCGGGCGACTGGAAAAGAAGGACCGGCAGCAGGCCTATGTCCTGCGCATGATGGCCGCGCTGGCCGCCAGCCTGGCGCTGGTGACGGCGGTGGTCCGGTGGTGGCCGCCCCCGGGCGAGCCGGACCTCTCCGGCCGCATCTATGACGTGCGGGGACAGGAGGTGATCGCGATGGAAGAGATCGTGCCGACGCAGCAACGCCTTCAGCGTCCCCCCCCTCCGGCCCCGCTGATTCCGATCGTGGTGCCGGACGAGGTCGTGCTGGACGATTACGACCTGGAGGTGCGGGACAACTTTCTCCCGGTCGACGACCCCGGCGAGGATGCCCGATCGGTCGAAGGCGCGGCGGAGGGGCCGGAGCGGACCACGGCGGCGGCCTCCGTCGGGCCGAAGCCGGTGCGCATCGTGGAGCCCGAATACACGAAGGAGGCGCGCAAGAAGAACGTGCGGGCCGAGGTGGTGATCGAGGTGCTGGTCAACGAACGGGGGCGCGTGGAGCAGGCCCGTATCCTCGAGCGCTATCGGCTCGGGGAGAAGCCGGAGGACCCGAAGGAGCCGGTGGCACACCTCGAGCACGGTCTGGAGGAGGCGGCCCTGGCGGCGGCGCGCGGGTGGCTCTTCCGCCCGGCCCGCGAAGGCGGGAAGCCCGTCCGTAGCTACTTTACCTTCACCCTTCGTTTTGGCATCTGACGCTTCAGGGAGAGGTCGCTTTCTCGAAGCATGGCGGCGCCGGGTCCTGGCCGCAGGGCACGAATTCGAACTCCAGCGTCGAGTGGCCGATGGCGAAGCGCTCGTCCAGCAGGTCCTTGATGCGTTGCTTGATGGCTTCCATCCGGTGCAGGTCCTCCCGGGCGATGACGATGTGGGCTTCCAGGGCCGGGTGGTGCTCATCCAGTTGCCATACGTGCAGGTGATGCATGTCCAGCACCCCGTCGATGGCCTCGACGGCCTCGATGACTTCGTCGAGGTCCAGGCGTGGCGGGGCGCCTTCCATCAGGATGTCGGTGGTGCGGCGCAGGAGGTGATAGCTGTGGTAGAGGATGTAGACCGAGATCAGCAGGGTCAGCAGCGGGTCGACCAGGTAGACCTCGAACCAGAGGATCAGCACGCCGCCGAGGACGACGCCGACCGAGGAGGCGGCGTCGGTGAGGATGTGGAGGTAGGCGCTCCGGACGTTGAGGCTGTGCCGGGCGTCGTGGTGCAGGAGCCACGCCGTGATCAGGTTGGCGGCCAGCCCGATGAGCGCCACGACGAGCATCACCGGCCCGTCGACGGGCTGCGGGTCGAGCAGGCGGCCCACGGCTTCCTGCATCAGGTACAGCGCAATCAGTACCAGCGTGATGAGGTTGACGAAGGCCCCCAGGATCTCGGCGCGCCGGTAGCCGAACGTCTTGCGCTGGTTGGCGGCCCGCCCGGCCAGTCGCCGTGCCCCATAGGCCACCGCCAGCGAGGCCGTATCGCTGAAGTTGTGCAGGGCGTCCGAGAGCAGCGCCAGGCTCCCCGAGACGAGGCCGCCGACCACTTCGGCGACCGTGATGAGCAGGTTCAGGGCGATGGACCACCCCAGGCGACGACCGCCGCCTTCCGGGGTTTCCGGCGTGGGGTGCTGATGATGGTGGTGAGGCCCCATGGTCGTCCTGGGCGGCGTTCACGGGCAAAGTGCCGGGGGGAGGCGCTCCCGCGTCAGGGAAGGTCCTCCCAGCGGGCGTCCTCGATGTCCACGTGCGGTGGGCGTGGCGGGGGCGCCGGCGTGCGGTGCTGGCGCTGATAGGCGCGCGGACCGTAGGCGGGAGGATCCGGTGGAGGCATCTCGCGCGGGGGCTGGCCGTCGTGTAAGGCCGCCCGAACCAGGTTCCGCACGTAGCGGACGACCAGGTAGCCGAGGATCACCAGGAGCAGCGCGTTGAGTAGCAGCTTGAACACGTCGTCTCAGGGTTGCAGTGAGCCCGACGGGGTCGGGTTGAAGTACGTCGTACCCGGGTGCCGGATCGTCATGATCTGTCGAACCAGTTCTTCCAGCTCGTCCGGGTGGGCGACGAAGTCGATATGGGTCGTGTTGATGATGAGCAGCGGGCTCTTCGTATAGTGAAAGAAATAGTGGTTGTAGGCGCGGTTCAACGTGTCGATGTACTCCGGGTCCATGTTCGCTTCGTAGGAGCGCCCACGCTTGGCGATGTTTTGCAACAGGCGCTCGGTGGTCGACTGGAGGTAGACGATCAGGTCCGGGACCGGGACGGCCGGTTGCATCAGGTTGTAGAGCGTGTCGTACAACTGCCGCTCGTCGCCCTCGAGGTTGAGGTGCGCGAAGATGCGGTCCTTGTCGAAGGCGTAATCGCTGATGACGAGCTGGTGGAAGAGGTCGCGCTTGAGGAGGTTCTGTTGCTGGCGGAAGCGGCTGGCGAGGAAGCTGAGCTGGGTCTGGAAGGCCCACCGGGCCCGGTCCTCGTAAAAGCGGGCCAGGAACGGGTTGTCTTCGAACTCCTCCAGCACGAGGCGAGCGTTGAAGCGCTCGGCCAGCAGGCGGGCCAGGGTCGTTTTGCCGGCGCCGATGACGCCCTCGATGACCACGTAGCGCAGGGTTTCGGGAGGCGTGACCGGTTCAGGGGCCGGGTCGGGTTTCTGGGGGTTCCGGGCGGCGTCCATGCGGGTTCAGATACCGGCAGGTTGATGAGGAACGAGCGGGTCGGGAAGCCGGGTGAGCGGGCCGCGATCCGGGCAGCGTGCCAGCAGGTCCCGGACCGTGCTATCATACGGCACGGGCACGTGCAGGTTCGGGGTCAGGTCGGCCAGGGGTTGGAGGACGAAGCGCCGCTCTCCGAGGCGGGGATGCGGCACCGTCAGGCCGGGCGTCCGGCGCGTCAGGTTGCCGAAGACGATCAGGTCCAGGTCGAGGGGGCGGGGCGCCCAGGGACGTGCCGCCCGCCGGTCGCGCCCGGCCCGCGCTTCGACGTCGAGCAGCACGGTGAGCAGGTCTTCCGCCGAGAGGGAGGTGCGCACGTGCACGACGGCGTTGAGGTACGGCGGCTGGACCTCGCCGGGCTCCCACGTGTGGGCCGCACTCTCGTACACGGCCGAGGTCGCTACCACGTCTATCGCCGGGTGCGAAGCGAGGTGCGTCACGGCCCAGCGCAGGGTGCCGAGGCGGTCGCCCAGATTGGCCCCGAGGGCCAGGTACGCTTCAACCGGAGGAACAACCAGCACGAAGGAAACCGGTAGGTGGCGAGGGGCTGCACGCGAGGGCAGAATATACGCACAGCGGGGGGGCGGGGTGGCAGGGTGCACGATGAGATTCCGGAAAAAAGGAGGCGAGGATGGGCTGCGGGCGAGGGTGCTGCGCCGGCCCGGTGGGATGGGCGTGCCGGAATGGCTATCTTGAGAGCGGCCTGTCGTGCGACGGGCACCGAACCCCTTTTGCCAGCAACCCGCCTGTTACGTTCGCCTACCATGACTGACCCCGTCTTTATTCCCCTGCCCGATTATCCCCGATACGAAGAAGAGGAGATGATCCGCCGGGCCCGGTCGTTTTACGAACGGATGCAGCGGCGCCGGACCGTCCGCCAGTTCTCGGATCGCCCCGTGCCGCATGAGGTCATCCGGTGGTGTCTGCGGGCCGCAGGTACGGCGCCGAGCGGGGCCAACCGGCAGCCCTGGCATTTCGTCGTGGTGACGGACCCGGAGCGAAAGCGGCAGATCCGGGAGGCGGCCGAAGCCGAGGAAAGGGCCTTCTACCGGGAGCGGGCACCGAAAGCGTGGCTGGAGGCGCTGGCGCCCCTCGGCACGGACGAACACAAGCCGTTCCTCGAGACGGCGCCCTGCCTCATCGCGATCTTTGCCGAACGCTATCGTGTGGGGCCGGATGGGGAGAAGCAAAAGAATTACTACGTGCAGGAATCGGTCGGTCTGGCCACGGGCATGCTCATCACAGGGCTTCATCAGGCGGGCCTGGCGACGCTCACGCACACGCCCAGTCCGATGCGTTTTCTCAACGAACTGCTCGGGCGTCCGGAGAACGAACATCCGTTCTTGCTGCTCGTGGTCGGTTATCCCGCCGAGGATGCCGTTGTGCCGGCCATCACGCGGAAGCCGCTGGAGGAGATCGTCAGCTGGGTTGAGGCACCTGGCGCGTGAGGTTGCCGTGTCCGTCGGGGGTGAGGCCGGGGGCGCGGGCGGCCAGGTCGCGGAGGAAGGCCTCCCGGTCGCGCGGGGAGATCAGCACCGTGCGTGAAAACGTCCCTTTCCGGTAGTCGATCTGGAGCCGGTCGAGCGAAAGGGCGGCGCTGGCCAGCGGGTTGCGCGTGGGGCGAATCCGCTCGATGGTGTCGAGCGGGATCCGGTAGCGGAGGACGCCGCAACGGACCAGCAGGAGGGTGTCGGTCAGATGATACCGGCAGGGGAACACGAGCAGGAGCGTGGCCAGCAGGAGCACCAGAGCCCCGGCACCGACCCAGCGATCGGCGGGCGTATCCGGGGCCACGAGGGCCTGGAGACAGGCGGCGAAGCCCGCACCGTAGGAGAGGACCAGCACGACGAGGAGCCAGCGATCGATCTTTGAGGGATAGACGGTGTCCATAAGGCGATGATGACCGTGTGGCGAGGGAGCACAGCGGGCGTCGTATATTGTGAACCACCGCGTGCCGGAGCCCATGCCGTCCCGGAAGCGGTGGAGGCTCTTCTTCAATTCGTCTGACGCCTGGTCCCGCCTACGTGACAACCCGCCCTTCCGTTTCAGTAGACCCCATGACGCGCCGGCGCCGGGTGCTGGTGATTGCCTACTATTTCCCGCCCATGGGCTTGAGCGGGGTCCAGCGGGTGGCGAAGTTCGTGCGCTATCTGCCCGACCATGGCTGGCATCCCACCGTGCTGACGGTGACACCCGGCGCCTACTTCGCCTACGACCCGACCCTCCTCGCGGAGGTCGAGACGGCCGGCGTCGAGGTGGTGAGGACGGCCTCGTGGGACCCGACACGGCTTTTCGGAGGGGGGACGACGGTGGCGTTGCCCGACGAGCGGAAGCGGCGGTGGTGGGCGGCGCTGAACCACATGGTGTTCGTGCCCGACAACAAGGTAGGGTGGTGGCCGCATGCGGTGCGGGCCGGCCGGCGCCTGCTCCGGCGGGGCGCCTTCGCGGCGGTGTTCTCGTCGGCGCCGCCGTACACGGCGCATCTCGTCGGTGCGTCGCTGGCGCGGTGGGCGGGGCTGCCGCTCCTCACCGACTTCCGGGACGACTGGCTGGGCAACCCGCGCCACGTTTATCCGACGCCCCTGCACCGACGCCTGCATGCCCGGCTCGAGCGCCGGGTGCTGGCGCAGAGCCGGTACGTTCTCACCATCAACGACCCGATCCGCGAGGCCCTCCAGCGCCGCGCCGGCGCCGCCGGGGGGCGGGCGGACGTGCGCGTGGTGCCCCAGGGCTACGACCCCGCCGACTTCGACGTGCCGCCCGTGCCACGTCCGCCGGATCGCTTGCGCCTCGTCTACAGCGGCATCTTCTACGACGCGCAGACGCCCGATCCCTTCCTGCGGGCGATGGCGCTGCTCCGGGAGCGAAGGCCCGAGGTGCGGTCGCGCCTCGAAGCGGTGTTCGTCGGGCTGGTGCCGGCGGCTTCGCAGGCGCTGGCCGGGCAGCTCGGCCTCACCGACGCCGTACAATGGGCCGGCTACCTGCCTCATCGGGAGGCGGTGCGCCACCTCCTCGCCGCCGACGTGTTGTGGATGACCGTCGGGCGGCGCCCCGGTGCCGAGGGTATTTCGACGAGCAAGCTGTTCGAGTACTTCGGGGCCCGGAAGCCCATCCTGGCGCTCGTGCCCGCGGGGGCTGCGCGGGAGGCGCTGCGCCGCCACGGGGCCGCCGTCGTGGTCGAACCCGACGACGTGCCGGCCATTGCCGGGGCGCTCGGCCACCTCTTCGATCGGTGGCAGACCGGTACCCTTCCGGCACCGGACCGGGCGTACGTGGAACGCTTCGACCGGCGGCACCTGGCGGGCGAGCTGGCGGCGCTGCTGGCAGAAGCGGCGACGACGGCCGGCGGTCAGCGCCCGGCGTGAGCGAGGGACCGGGCCGGCCGCGTGAGGTACGGGTGCGGGTCGGTGCCGCCCGGCCGGGTCAGAAGAGAGGCCACGTCCGCAACCTCCGGCGGAGCGTACGCACGCCACGCCGTCAGGAAGTCCTCGAGGTCCTTGGTCTCGCCACGCCGGGGCGGGATGAAGGCTTGCATGAACCCGCGCAGGCTCTTGCGCCCCTCCGAGAACCGGCGTAGCTCCGCGTCGAGGCGGAAGGCGAAGACCATGCCCTCGTAGTACGTGTAATAGAACGCGTCCGTATCCTCATAGTAACGGGTACAGGCGTCGGCGAGGGTCAGGGAGCCGGAGCGGTCGTGCTGCCGGGCCCGCCGGGCCGTGTGCTCGAGTTCGAGGGCCAGGGCGTCGGCGTCGAGCAGGCCGGCGTCGAGCAAGGCCTGATGGGCCAGGTATTCGGTCACGCCCTCCCGGAGCCAGCACACGGAATCATCCCATGCCGCCGGAAGCGAGGCCGAGGGCGCGACCGACTGCTCCCGGGCATAGGTCCAGGTATGAATCATCTCGTGCGCCATCGTTCGCAGCACGACGCCGCCGGCGTACGGCCAGATCCGTTCGAGGGGGACGTCGTGGGGGAACTGAAGCTGTATGGACGAGATGCCGGCGGTGCCGCCGGTCAGGTGCCCTTCCCGTGCGGTGTCGTGGAGCAGGAACGTCAGGTGCGGCCCGAAGCCCCCCGGCTCCAGGTCCAGCAGCGTGCGGACGACGCGCAGCATGGCCTGCTCCGTCGCCTCCGAGATCGTGCCGGGGCCCGTCCAGGCCAGCGTGACGTCCGTCGTGCCCAGGTGATGGCGGCGCACGTCGCCCCCTCGGAAGGCGGCGTAGTAGTTCTTGAGCAACGCATACAGGCCCGGCACGTCGACCGTCGTGGTGCCGTTCTGCCAGGGCGTCACGAGCGTCCAGCCCTCGGGCACGTACCAGGTGAGGCGGATCGACGGATAGATCGTGACGTTGTCGGGCCACATGAAAGCATATCGGGTCAGGTAGAGCCGGGCCGCGTCGACGTAGGGCATCACCGAGCGCCAGACGTTGCCGTCGGGCAGGTCATGCGCCTCCGGGTCGGTTCGGACCCTGTAGGAGAAGAAGAGCGGTCCGTGGATGTCCGTCAGCACCCACGACCCCGGCCCGTCGGGCGCGGCCTTCCGCGGGCCGCGTGCGTCGCGGAACGTGACCTCCGTGAGCAGACGCAGGGCGTACGGGCCGAGACGGGTGGGGTGACGGAACCGCACGGGGCCGCAGAACGACCCGTCGAGGCGGCCGCGGACGAGCAGGGTGGCGGAGTGGGGGTCGACCTGAAGCGTGTACGCCAGGCGGGCGGGCGCGTTCGCGCAGGTGGCCGGCACGGTCGTGGCAGGACGGTGGGCCCCGGCAAGCAGGAACGGGAGCAGCAGCGGCATCGACAACCGGAACAGGACGCGCATGGCCCGCAGGCACCTCATGGCCGGCTACACGGAGAAACATCGATATGCCATGCATCGGCCCGGGACGCTGATTATTAAGGGGGGGGCGGCGCCGGGCAGGAGATCGGGGCGGTGATTCGGATCGGGCTCGAACGAAATGCAGGATGGGTCGTCCAAGAGGCCGTTGCTGCACAAGGAGGCCTGTCGCCGGGACCGTAGCCCTTCATTACTGATGCTTATGAAGCGAATCGTTGGCCTGTTGCTGATGGGGTTCCCTCTGATGGCCTTTGCCCAAGTGGAGGTGATCGTTCGCCCGGCCGAGGGGTCGGCGGTGATGGCCGTGCTGGAAGGTGGCGGTGCCAAGACCGGCGCCATGGCCGTGTTGTTCGACGAAGTGGTGGATGTGCGGCCTGTCGTCGGGGCCCTGGCGCCGGGGGGGCGGAGCGCCGCCCTGCCGGCCTATGTCCTCACCGTGCCCGACTCGTCCGCTTTCGAGGCCGTGCGGGCGCGGTGGGCCGCCTGGCCGGGCGTAGCCTACGTTCAACCCAACCGCCGCTACCGCCTCGAAGGGCTCCTGTCGCCGGCCGACGCCGGGGGCCGCCCTGCGGGCGACCCGCTGGCCGACAGCCTCGGCCACCTCGCCGTCATCCGGGCGACCGATGCCTGGGCGGTCACGGACGGGGCGGGGCGCGTCCGCATCGGTCTGCTCGACACCGGCCTCTTCTTCGACCACCCCGACCTGGCGGGGCAGGTGTGGATCAACCCGGGCGAGGACCTCGATGGCAACGGCCGGGCCGACCCGGCGGACTTCAACGGCCTGGACGACGATGGCAACGGCTATGTGGACGACCTGCACGGCTACGACTTCCTCGACCGCCCCGGCAATGTCGAGGCCGGCGACTACCACACGCGCGACCCGTTTCCCGACGAGGACAACCGATCCGGGGGCGGACGGGGGCATGGCACCACCGTGGCCGGTGTCCTGGCCGCTGCCCGCGACAACGGTGTCGGGATCACGGGGGTGGCGCCGGGGGCGCGGCTCGTCCCGCTGCGGGCCTTTGGTGCCGATGGTACCGGAGACGACGACGACATCGCGGCCGCCCTCGTCTATGCCGCCGACCTGGGCCTCGACGTGGTCAACCTCTCGTTCGGCGATGCCGTGGCCTCGCCGCTGATGCACGAAGCCATCCGCTATGCCGTCGACCGTGGCGTCGTGGTGGTGGCCTCGGCAGGCAACGTCGGTGGGGACGACCCTCACTATCCTTCCGACTATCCCGAAGTAATCTCGGTGGGATGGTTCACGGCGGACGGTACCGGCATCGCCGGCCGGGGCACCCACGGGCCGGGCCTCGACCTGGGGGCGCCGGGGTCGTTGGTCTACACGACGCTCCTGCCCGCCCCGGACGACCCCGATCCGCAGTCCGTCACGGCCCTCTATGGACGGCGCAGCGGGTCCTCGCTGGCGGCGCCGATGGTGGCCGGAGCGGCGGCGCTCCTGCGGGCCGTCGACCCGGACCTCACGCCGGCGGCCATCCGCGCCCTGCTCACCGCCACGGCCCGAGACGTGGACGTGCCCGGCTGGGACCACCGCACGGCCGCCGGCCTGCTCGACGTCGCCGCGGCCCTGACGGACGCCCTGCCGGCCCGCGTCGAGATCGCCTCGCCCGGCCAGGACGACGCCGTCGCCACGGACCGGATCGCTGTCACCGGCACGGTCGTCGATCCGGCCTTTCTCTCCTACTCGGTCGACTATGCGCCCGGCCAGGACGACCCCGAGGGGCGCTGGATGGCGGTCGTGAGCGAGCGCGACCGGCAGGTGTGGCAGGACACGCTCGCCGTGTGGGAGGTGGCCGGACTGCCCGAGGGGCTCTACACACTTCGGCTGTCGGCGCGCCTGCGCTCGGGCCGGACCGTCGAAGACCGGCGCCGCGTCTACGTCGACCGCTCGCCGCCCGTGCTCGATGTGCGCCTGCTCGACCCGGCGCTGGCCGCAGGGAGGCCGGCCGTGCAGGTGGACGTGGCCACCGACGACGTGACGACGGTCTGGATGGAGGTTACCCACGCGGGTGTCACCGAGCGCGTCCCTTCGGTGCGCCGGGGGCGACGGCATGGGGTCGTCTGGAACGGGCCGCCCGGTGCTGCGGGCGACGTCGAGGTGGTCGTGCAGGCCACCAATGCCGCCGGCCTGACGACCACGCACGCAGCCAGCGTGACCCTCCCGGACGTCGCCCCGAACACGGCCGCGTTCACGGAGGAAAAGCTCGCCGTGCCGCACGGCTTCCTCCTGCCGCACGCCACCGACTTCGACGGCGACGGGCTACTCGAAATCACGCTGAACCGGTACGAGGACGGCTGGCTCGGCGACACGCTGGCGACGTACGAATGGGCCGGGAACGGCTTCCGGCGGGCTTCGGCCCTCATCGCCAACGTCTTTCCCCGCGACACGGGCGACAGCGACGGCGACGGCCTGCGCGAGTTGCTCACCCAGGTGGGCGGCGCCACGCTCGTGCTCGAACAGGCCGCGCCGGCCGCCTATCCGTCCGCCGTGGCTTTCCTCGACACGACCGGCCTGGCCAACCCCTTCGATCCGGCAGCCACCTTCGGCGCCCGCCTCACCGACCTCGACGGCGACGGACGCGGCGAGATCCTCGTCCACAACACCCGGCAGTGGCGTCTCCTCGAGCACGACGGGAACGGCTTCGTGGAAGTGGCCCGGCTGGAGAACCCGACCGGCGTCGCACCCTCCGAACTGACCGAGAACGAGTACCAGGAGCCTGAGGCGCTGATCGATGATTTCGACGGGGATGGACGCCTCGACCTGCTCGTGGGCGACAGCGACGGCGACTGGATCCTCTACGAAAACGACGGCAACGACACCTACCGCGTGGCCTGGACGTTCGAGACGGACCGGTACAACGCCGGCAGCCGCTTCGCCCGGGGCGACTTTGACGGGGACGGCCGACCCGAGTTCGTCACGTTCACCCAGAACTGGACCCAGGTTACGCGGGACGGCGAGCGGGAGCCGGATGCGGGCCTGGTCTTCGTCTGGGAGAACGCGGGGGAGGATACCTATACCCTGCGCCACCGCTTCGTGCTGGCCGGCACGCCGCTCTCCCGGCACGGCACCTTCCACACGGCCGACTTCGACGGTGACGGGCGCGACGAACTCGTCGTCGTTCACGCCCCCGACCTGTACGTCCTGGCGCTCGACGGCGCCGTCCCGCGCCTCGTCTTTCACCGGGGCACCGCAGCCCCCGGCGACGGCCTCCGCAGCATGGAGGTCGTGCCGGCCGACTTCGACGGCGACGGCCGCCCCGAACTCGTCGCGGCCGGGGCCGACGAACGGCTCCACCGCTTCATCCCGGCGGCACCCGGTACCGGGATCCCCCCCGTGTGGGTCGATGCGTACGCGCTGGACGCGAGCCGGGTGCGCCTGGTCTGGCACGCTCCGGGCGCCGACTCGGTGACCGTCTACGCGGCTCCCCTGGGCGGGGTGCTCGATCCCGTCGGGACGACGCGCGGGACGGCGTGGACGGACACGACGGCTTCGCCCCGCGACTATGCGCTCCGGGCCTGGCAGCAGGGGACGGCCTCGCCGCTCTCGCCGGTGCGCCGTGTCCGGCCCCACCCCCCGGCCGTGGTGGCGGCGGTCTCCTACCCGGGCCCGGCGACGGTCGAGCTGGCGTTCACCGAGCCGCTGGCGGCCGACCTGCGGCCGGAGCAGTTCCGCCTCGACGGCGGCGCGATGCCGGCGGCGCTGCTGCCGGGGCGGGCAGGCCGCACCGTCCTCCTCCGCTTCGACGCCACGCCGCCCACGCCGGACACGCTCCGGTGGGAGGGCGTGCGTGACGCCGAGGGGACGCCCGTGGGGCAGACGGCCGCGGCCGTGGCCTTTCCCGCGCCGGCTCACGGCACCCTGATCGTCGCTGCGTTCGAAGTGCTCGACGCCGCCCGGGTGGCGCTCGTCTTCAGCGAGGCGCTCGATCCCGCCTACGCCGCCGACCCGGCCAACTACCGTCTGCGGCCCGCCGGACGCGTGGCCGAGGCTCTGTTCGACGCGGCGACGCCGGAGCGGGTGACGTTACGGGTCGAGGGGCGCGTGCTCGGTGCGACGGGGCTGGCGACATCCGTGGAGGTCCTCCGGATGCGCAGTGCGACGGGCAATACCCTGGCGCCCGAGGGCCGCGCCGTGCGCCTGACCGTGGCTGCGGAGGATCTGGCCGGCGTCTACGTCTTCCCGAACCCGTACGAGGAGGGCCGGCACCCGCCCCGCGTCATGATCGCCGGGTTGCCGCCCGAGGCCACCGTGCGCATCCTGTCGGTGCAGGGGGGCTTCATCCGCCGGCTCGAAGAGACCGACGGCGATGGGGGCGTCGCCTGGGATCTGACCGACGACGGCGGCCGCCCCGTACCCTCCGGCATCTACCTGATCCGTGTCGAGGCGCCGGGGCGGGCACCCGTCCTCCGCAAGGCGGCCGTGGTTCGCTAGCGTCTCCGCCGCGAATTCCGTATGCTCCGTCATGGCGGCCTTCTCACCGTAGCCGAGCGCCCTCCTATGTTTCCCAGCGATGATCCCCTGCCGGACCGGCTCGTTGTCGTCATGGCCAGCGAACACCTGCAACTCGAGCGGGTGGTCAGCCTGGCCGAGGAATTCGCCCGGGCCCACGAGCCGGACGAGGACTTCGTCTACCGGGTGGTGCTGCTGACGAGCGAGGCCTTCACGAACGCCATCGAGCATGGCAACCGGCTCGATCCGGAGAAAAAGGTGACCGTCGAGTTTTGCGCGGCGCCGGACCGCATCGAAGTGTGGGTGGAGGACCAGGGGCCGGGCTTCGACCGGGAAGCCGTCGCCGACCCGCTCAAGCAGGAAAATCTGCTCGAAAACAGCGGGCGTGGTCTTTTCCTCATCGAACAGATGGCCGACGACGTGATCTTCGAGAAGGATGGCCGGCGCGTCGGGATGATCTTCCACCGGCCGGCTCGGTGAGGGGGCGGAGCGTTCGCAGGATGGATACACGCCCCTGAAACGGGACGCATGTAACGTGCTTCCCTCACCCGGCATCAGGTATCTGCGGGTGCTATGTTCAGCGATGCCTACGTGGATCGTGTCGGTGCTGAATCATCGCGGTAAGGTCGGACTGCCGGCGCTGCTCGTGCTGGCCGTGCTGGCGATGTCGGTCTGTGCCGGGGTGCGGGCCTGGTGGTACGGCTTCGTGGCGGCGGCCCTGGTAGCCGGGGGGCTGATGGTGCTGCTCTGGCGCCGGGGCGGCTACGGCATGCGGACGGTGCTGCTGCTCGGCATCGTGTTGCGCCTGGCCGTGCTGTGGCTGCCCCCGACCCTCTCCGACGATGCCTACCGGTACGTGTGGGACGGCCTCCTTCAGGTCGAAGGCATCAACCCGTACCGGTACGTGCCCGAGGATCCCGCCCTGGCCGGGTTTCACGACGAGCCGATCTATGGCCGGCTCAACTCGTCCCGTTTCTACTCCGTCTATCCGCCGCTCTCGCAGGTTTTCTTTGCCGTGGCCGGGCTGTTCTACGGCTTCGGGTGGGAGGTGAGCTATTACGTCCTGAAGGTGCTGCTGGCCGGCATGGAGGTCGGCGCGATGCTGCTGCTGGCCCGCATGATCCCGGCCCGGCGGATGATCCTCTATGCGTGGAACCCGCTCGTGGTCATCGAGACGGCCGGACAGGCCCACACGGAAGCCGTCATGCTGTTCTTCCTCGTGCTGACCCTCTGGCTGGCACGGCGCCGGCGGGGCTCCGCCGCCGCCGCGGCCCTGACGTGCGCCGGCTGGGTGAAGCTCTACCCGTTCGTGCTCCTGCCGTTCCTCTGGCGGCGTTTCCGGTGGCGTGCCGTCTGGCCCCCGGTGCTCGTCTCGGCGGTGCTCGTACTGCCCTACTTCGACCCGGCCATCCCCGGCCATGTGGCGGCCTCGCTGGACCTCTACGTCCGCTACTTCGAGTTCAACGCGGGGCTCTACTACGGGGTGAAAAAGCTCTTCCTCGTGTTTACGGGGGAGGACTGGAGCAAGACGCTCGGTCCCTTCTTCCGCATGGTTTTTCTGGCCGCGTTGCCGGTGCTCTACGTGCTGGATGTGCGGCGGCGATGGCCGTTGCACCGGGCCTTCGTAGGGACCCTGGGGGCGTTCTTCGTCTGCGCCACGACCGTGCATCCGTGGTACCTGCTGGGGCTGCTGGCGGTGTCGATGCTGGCGCCGCGCCCGTCCTGGCACTGGCTGTGGCTGGGCGGGGCCTCCATCGGGACGTACCTGCTCTACGTGGACGGGCCGTACTGGCCGTTCGTCGTCCTGGGCTGGGGCGGATGGGCTGTGCTGGCGGCCGTCCGGTATGCCGATCCCGTGCTGCAGCGGCTCCAGCGCCGACGGGCCCGCCGCAAGTTCGAGGTCATCCGCGACCTGTTCCCCGAAGGCCCCGCGGCCTCCGTGCTCGACCTGGGCGCGGGCGAGGGGTACGTGGGGGAAGAGGTGGGCCGGCGGCTGGGGTCCCGCGTCCACCTGGCCGACGTCGTGGACATGAACCGCACCCGGCTGCCCCACACCGTCTACGACGGCCGGCGCCTGCCCTTCGCCGACAGGGCGTTCGACGTGACGATCCTGTACTTCGTCCTCCATCACTGCGCCGACCCGGAGGTGGTGCTGCGCGAGGCCCTGCGGGTGTCCCGGCACGGCGTGATCGTCGCCGAGTCGGTGTACGAGACGGAGCCGGAGCGCCGCCGCCTGGCCTTCCTCGACCGGTGGGCGAACCGCCTGCGCTCGGGCGGGCGGATGCGGGCGCAGGAGGCGCACCTGCACTTCCGCACCGCCGCCGGCTGGCGGGAACTGTTCGACCGGCTCGGTGCCGCCGTCGTCGCCGAGAAGCGGCGGGGACGGTGGATCCACCGGCAGGCGTTCTTCCGGCTGCGTCCGCCCGCCTGACGGCTCCGGCCGCTGTTCGACGAGCCCGGATGCGGGGTTCGTCGATCCGGCTCCTCAGAACAGGAAGCCGAACCGGAGGGTGAAGAGTACGTCCTCCGGGGAGGCGTCGAGCGTGGCGGTGAGGACGAACAGCTCGAAGACATCGGCCCAGAGGCCCGCGCCGTAGCCCTGGTGGTAGCCGTCGAAGAACGCCTGCGAGACGTCCCGGTCGTCGTCGGCCTCGGTCCAGACGCGGCCGTTGTCGAGGAAGGCCAGCAGGCCCGCCTGCCCCCGGGCCACGTACGTAGAGAAGTCGAACAGCTCCAGGCGGAGTTCGAGGTTCTGGAAGAAGCTGGTGCGCCCGGCGAAGCGGGTGCTGCGGTAGCCGCGCAGGTTGTCCTTGCCGCCGAGTGTGTTGGCCTGGTAGAACGGGAAGTCGCCGAGGTTGTGGGCCACGCCCACGCGGGCGGCCAGCGTCATCTGGGGTGAGATGGACGGGGAGGCGTAGAAGGCGAACGCCGAGGTGAGGCGGGCGTAGGAATCACTCGTATTCTCGATGCCCAGGTTCAGGTCGAGCGTGTTCGTCCAGCGGAAGCCCTGGCGCGGGTTGAGATCGCTGTCCGTCTGCGTGAGGGTCAGGCCCGTCTCGACGCCGGCGAACCACTGGTCGGAGAACGACTTCGGGGAGATCCCGGTCTGCGGCTGCCCGATGAAGCGGTCCTCGTCGCGGCGGACCTTCGTGAACTCGAGCGTGGGGCCAAGGAAAGCCTCCAGGGCGCCGCCCGCGGTCCGGTGCCGGAGCGACGGCATCAGGCGTACCTGGGCCAGCCGGGCCTGGTAGAAGGAGAACGTCCGGTCGTCGTCGGGCTGGGTCCGGTTGCCGAGGCCGAGGAAGTTGCGGATGCTGTTGGGGGAGAGCACGCGGGCGTCCAGCCCGGCGTCGAGGGGGCCGAAGGTGTCGGTGAAGCGGCCTTCGTAGATCAGGTTGAATGCCTGCGTGGCGGCGGCGAAGTTGCCCACGAGCACGTGCCGCCGGGCATACGGCTCCTTCCGGAAGCCGTGGCGGATCACCTGCACGCCCCCGCCGACGAAGAGGCCGTCGTCCTTGTTGCTGCCGAAGAAGAGGCGGGGGGCGGCCGTGTCGAAGCGGAAGGCACGCGGGTCGTACGTGTTGACGGTTGCGTCGTCGGAGGCGATGACGCGGGTTTTTGCGCCGGGCTCGAAGGCGGCGCCGGTCGTCGTGTCGTAGAACCCGACGGGGGTGCGGGTGCGGTCGATCAGGGTATCCTGCCCCGGCCCGCCCACGGCGATGACGCGGGGGCCGCGCCGGGCGGGGCCCGTCACCTCCACGTGGTCGTTGCCGCCGAGGCCGTAGAGGCGGATCTCCCGCGTCTCGTCCGCCAAGAACGTCCGCCGGAAGAGCGGCCGGACGACCGTGCCGTCCTTTTTCGTCTTGTAGACGACGACCTCCGTCTCGCGGTCGTTCCGGCGATGCACCTCGAAGCGCTCGTGCTTGTGGCTGCCGACGACGTCCACCACCCCGGCCAGGATCTCGTAGTAGCGTTCGGCCACCTCGGGCAGCCGGTCGCGCCGGGCGCGGAGCTTTTCGGTGAACTCGTCCTCGTAGAGGGCGCGGATGGGTTCGGGCCACCGCGCGAGGGCCCGTTCGATGACGTCGTCGGTCAGGCGGGCCTGCAGGTCCTGCCCGATGGCGATCCAGTCGGACCGGGTCAGGGAGGCGGTGAAGCGGCGGTCGAGTTCCAGCCCGGCCAGGTTCAGCCCCTTGAGGTAGCCGTAGTCGTGGTCGAAGTCCTGGAATTTGGGCTCGAAGTACTTCGTTTCGAGGAGGGAGGGGAAGAGGCCGTCCATCTTGTTGAAGGCCCAGTCGCGGTCGCGGGGGATGGGTCGGTAGACTTTGCCCCGCTTGCGCTCGTCGCCCGTGAGGGAGGGGTCGAGTTCGTAGGGCTCGAAGGCGGCCCAGCGCCACTGGTCGCGGTGGCGGTCCCAGTCGCTCAGGTACATGTCGAAGAGGCGGGTGCGGGCGAAGAAGGCGGCATCGACGCGGTGGTCGTTGTCGCCGTTGACCTCGTCGAAGAGCTTCGGCGAGCCGATGACGTCGCGGGCGCCGCCGAAGCCGGGGAGGTCGGACATGTCGTCGTCCGGTCGCTCTTCGAGCATCATGGGCTGGCCGGCCACGAGGTCGCGAAAGCGGCCCAGGCGCGGGTCGTCCGGCACGTAGACCAGTTCGGGGTTGGTGTGGTAGACCCCGGCGGCCTCGGCCAGGGGCGGGATGATGAAGGCGCCGTAGGGATGGAGGATGGCGACCTGGTCGTCGAGCACGTCGTCGGCGACGGTGCCGCGGAGGGCCGGTGGGAGCGAACGCTTCGGATCCTTTGTGATGGAGCGGAGGACGTACGTGTGGCCGTCCCCGCCGCGCAGGCGCAGGGAGGTCGTCTGCAGGCCGCCGCCGCGCCGGAGGGGCGTCAGCCCGCCTCTGGCCCGGCCGACGTCGAGCACGGGGACGGGGACCGGCGTCGTCCAGGCCGGGCGGTGCTCGGTGCCCAGAAAGAACCGTTTGACCGGGCCGGCGGCGAGGTCCGGACGGGCGGCCACGACGACGGTGCTGTCAGCATAGTCCGCGGGCACCGTGGCCGGTGGGGGCGTCTCGGTCACTCCGGCGAACGCGTCGCGGGGGCCGCTGAGGCGGGTGCGGAAGACGACCCGCCCCTCGTGGCCGTCGCCCTCAGGTTCCCACACGTCCATCCACACGGCCCCGTCCTCGTAATAGTGGACGACCATGAAGCCGGGCGCGGCGTGGGTGAAGACGGCCTCGCCGCCGCGGGCGGCGTAGTCCGGCGTCCGTGAACCCGACCCGCTGATGAGGTGGTGCTGGTCCCGGTGGGTGAAGTACTGGAGGTTGTGCTCGTGCCCGGCGGCGTAGATGAGCACGCCGTCGTCGTGCGCCTCGAACAGGTGGAGGAGCGCCCTGCGGAGCGTCGCATACCGCGGATGGGCCAGGTCCTGCCGGCCGCCGAAGGTGCGGATGTAGAACGGCACGAGGGAGCCGAGCACGGGCAGGGGGAGGTAGGCGTGCTCGAACTTCATCGTGAGCGGGAAGAGGTGCTGCTGCAGGGGGAAGCGGCCGGCGTGGCGTCCGTTCGAGAAGAGGGGGTGATGACCCACGATGAGCAGGTCGTCGTCGTCCCGATCCCGGATGCGCTCGTGGAGTTCCAGGAAGAAGTCCTCGTCCTCCTCGATGTCGTAGTCGCCTGCGTCGCCGTAGGGTTTGTCATGGGGATAGAGCCACCATTCGGTGTCGAGGGCCAGGAGGTAGAGGCGGTCGGCCAGTTTGATCTCGACGGGGCCGGGGAAGCCGTCGTCGGGGAGGAAGACGTTGCCTTTGTGGGGCAGGTGGGCTTCGAGGAAGGCTTCCTGCCGCCGGAGGGCTTCGGCCCCGCCGGGGTGGCCGTGGTTCCAGTCGTGGTTGCCGGGGATGAAGACGACACGGCCCGCGAAGTCGCGCACGGCGTCGATCTGGGCGCGGAGGCGGGCCTCGGCCGTGGCCCGGCGGGCGTCGCCCGAGTCGGGGAGGCCGCAGCAGTAGGCGTTGTCGCCGAGGAAGACGACGGCGGCGTTCGGCCCGGTGGTGTCGAGCTGGGCGCGGAGCAGGCGGAGGACGGGCGTCTCGGGCGTGGCGGCCCCGGCGTCGCCGATGAGGAAGGCCCGGTAGCGGAGCGCCGAGGCCGGGGGCGGGGCCAGCGTGTCCCAGCCCCGGTACGGCGCGGCCACGTACGGGCCGGTCGAGGCGCAGGCGGCCAGAAAAAGGGGCAGCACGAACAGCACGAGGTGGAGGGGGGCCGGGCGGGAGGTCGTGGTCATGCGCCTTGAAGGGGTCGGCTGGGGATGAAGCGGGTACGTGTACAGGGGAAGGCCCGGCGAGGTCAGCCGTCGTTCCCGGGAAGGTAGGTAAAGCGGAGGAGGGTGGCTTTGCCGCCATGGCCTTCGCTGGCCAGGAAGAGGTCGCCTTCGGGTGTGAAGGCGATGCCTTCGGGCTGCGGCAGGCGGTCCCCGGGGAGGGGCCACACGGCCTCCAGGGTGCCGTCCGGCTCGAGCACGGCCAGGGCCTCGAGCACGGACGAGAGCACGTAGACCCGGCCGGTGACGGGGTGGATCGCCAGGCCGGAGGGCTTGAAGACGTGCAGATCGGCGGGCGAGAGCAGCCGGCGGAGGGTGCGGTTGAGCGCGTTGCGTTCCGGCAGCCGTTCCGCCACGGCCCGGAGCGGGATCGTGTACGCGGGCGTCTCGCGCAGGCGCTCCGTCTCCAGGTCGAACGCATAGACGGCCCGGTGCCCGTCCAGGTCGTTGCCCGGCCGCTCTTTGCACGCGATGAGGAGCCGGTGCCGTGCCGGGTCGTGGGCCAGGCCCTCCGCGTCACATCCCTTCGGGAGATCCAGCCGGTGCTTCTTCACGTCGTAGTCGCTCGCCTGCCAGTCTTCGATCTCGAAAAGCGCGCCGTCGCTGCGGAGGACGTACACGCGGCGATCCACCCGTTCGACTCCCTCGTAATCCCCGTCGCCGGCAAACTTCTCGGCGCGCACGACCTTGCCCGTGGCGGCGTCGAGGAGGTAGAGCCGGCCGTCCTCGTCCTGAACGGCCCCGAGGAGGGAGTCGGCGAGGAAAGTCAGGCCCGAGATCTCGTACAGCGCACGGGACAGTTCGAAGGCGGCGGCGGGGCGGTCGAAGGCGTACGGTGACGGGGCGTCCGGCGGCAGGGCCGGGCGAGCGCAGGCCAGCCCCAGGCACAGCATCCCGACGACGGCACGGAAAACAGCAGAATGAACCGGGTAGAACATCGCAGGACGGTCGGGAGAACGGTGGAACGGCAATCCGGTTTTGTTGCCCTCTCTGTACGCGGGGAAACGAAACGCTTCGTATTTTGGGAAAACGTACGGGCGGCCCGAAAACCCGTGTATCCGTTTTTCACGGCAGAGGTTTCGGGGTCTGATGTCCCGTTGCTCCGCTCCGATGCCACGCGACGATCATGGCCACATCCGAAGAACATACCGAATCCGGCGAACCTGCCGAAGCGGGTGGTGCGTCGTCTCTGCGGCCGGCGGCGCTCCCGTTTTCAGAGGATGCCGTTCCCGTGCCGGGCACCTCGTCCGACTCTGGAGGCGGGTCCCTGCCTGCCGGTGAAGACGAGGATGCGGAGCCGAAGAAGAAAAAGAAAAAGAAGGGGAAACTCGGCACCGAGCGGGGCATCGAGACGATGTTCCGCACCTCGTACCGGACCCACATGGACCTCAGCGCCCTGGCCGATACGAAGGCGAACATCATGATCAGCATCAACGGTCTGATCATCTCCATCCTGATTGCCTCCATCTCCCCGAAAATCGACGCCAACCCCTGGCTGCTCATCCCGACGGCGATCTTTCTGCTGTGCTGCCTGGTATCGATCATCTACGCGGTTCTTGCGGCGCGCCCACGGGTGACGAGTGACATGATCTCGCTCGAGGATGTGCGCGCTCGCCGGGCCAACATCCTGTTCTTCGGTCACTTCGTCAACCTCTCGCGGGACGACTATGTGGCGGCCATGACCGATCTGATGCAGGACACCGATGAGTTGTATCAGAGCATGATCCGGGACATCTACGGCCTGGGTCTGGTGCTTCAGCGCAAGTTCGCCCTGCTTCGCATTTCGTACAACGCGTTCATGGTCGGCCTCATCGCCGGCATTCTCTCGTTCCTGGTTATCTTTACCTGGGTCGTGCTGGGGACGGGGGGGACGGCGCTTCCCTGATTTCGACGGGCATCATGGTCATCACGTTCTGGGGCGTGCGCGGGTCGGTGCCGACACCGGGGCGGCATACGTGCCGGTACGGCGGGAACACGTCGTGCGTGAGTGTGGAGATCGAGGACCGTGTGCTGGTCCTCGATGCCGGCACCGGCCTGATCGAGCTGGGGGCGTCGCTGGCCGGGACGGGGCGAGCGGTGTTCGTCCTCCTGACGCACCTGCACTCCGATCATATCGCCGGATTCCCGTTCTGCCCGCTGCTGTACCGTACCGATAGCCGGCTCCACCTGCTCAGCTATGAACACGAGGGGCGGCCCTGGTCGCTCATGCGGCTGCTCGACGGTTGCCATTTCCCGCTGCGGGCCGCCGACATCGTGGCCCGTCCGGTGTGTGTGGAGGCCGATCCGCTGGGTTACCTGGCCGCGCATGGTTTTTCGGTGCGGCGGCTGGCCCTGAACCATCCCGGCGGGGCCTTCGGGTACCGCATCACGCACCACGGACGGTCGGTGGTCTTCATGCCCGACAACGAGCTCGACCCGCCGCCGCCCGTCGTGACGGCGTATCCGGAGATGGTGGCTTTCTGCCGGGGGGCGGACGTGCTCATCCACGACGCGCAGTACCTGCAGGAGGAGCACGCCGAGCACCGGGGCTGGGGGCACTCGACGCTCGAGCAAGCCTGCAAGCTGGCCCGGGATGCCGGCGTCGGGCACTTCGTCGCCTTTCACCATGACCCTTCCCGCACCGACGATGCCCTCGACGCCATGCAGGAGCGGGCCCGGGCGTTGGTGGCGGCGCACGGCATCCGGTGTACCGTCGCCTACGAAGGGTTGCGCCTGGTGCTCTGAGCCGTGGGGCGAGGAGGAAGCGCGCCGAAAGGGGGCTGAACGGGCGCGTAGCAGGTTTCGGCGTCTTTACCGGATCTTTTCTTGCCGATACGATAGCGTTTGGCTAATTTGCGCGCCGTGTGTTTTTCGGCGGCCTGTGCGCGGTGCACGCCGCACTCCCACCACGACGATCCACCTTCCCCTTCATGATCGCGCAATTTCTCTTTTTCCTGCTGGCGATCGTAGCCGTGGCGGCCGCGCTGGGGATGTTGCTCTCGCGCAACCCGGTCAACAGCGCGCTCTGGCTGATCCTGAACCTTTTCTGCATCGCGGGGCTGTATCTGACGCTGCATGCGCAGTTCATCGCGGTGATCCAGGTGCTGGTCTATGCCGGTGCCATCATGGTGTTGTTCCTGTTCGTGATCATGCTGCTGAATCTGGCGGCGTTGCCCCGGTTTCAGCAGGTGGACTGGCGGCGGGGGGTGGCCTTCGTGCTCGTGATGGGCGTGCTGGCCGAGCTGGCCTATATCACGGCCCTGGCGGCGGACGTGCTGCCGGAGCCGGTATCCCCCGAACAGGCCGCGCAAACCGGGTATGCCACCGAGATCGCCAAGGAGCTGTTTACGCGGTATGCGCTGCCGCTGGAGATGATTGGCGTGCTCCTGCTGGTGGCTACCATCGGTGCCGTCATGTTCGCCAAGCGGCGGTTCGTTTGAGCCCGGGTCGCACGCGGGGCCGGCGCTAAACCCGAAACCGAAGTCGTTCTCCCCATGGATATTTCCTGGTATCTGGCGCTGAGCGCGGTGCTCTTCACCATCGGGGTGCTGGGGGTGCTCCTGCGCCGTAACGCCATCCTCATCCTGATGTCGGTGGAGCTGATGCTCAATGCCGTCAACCTGACGCTGGTGGCCTTCAGCCAGGCGCTGGGGGACGTGGCCGGGCAGGTGCTCGTCTTCTTCGTGATGTCGGTCGCCGCGGCCGAGGCCGCCATCGGCCTGGCGATCGTGATCGCGATCTTCCGGGGCAAGCTGACCGTGGATGTGACCCAGATCAACCTGTTCAAATACTGACGACCGGTATTTCCGCCGGCCGGTCCGGAGCCGGCCCGTGCCTGCCATCTGTAGCCTGTTGCTTCTATGGAAACAGATTTTCTCGTACGGCTGATCCTGCTCCTGCCGCTGGCAGGTGCGGCCTTCAACGGCCTCCTGCCGCTGTTCGTCCCGACCCTGCGCGGGCAGAAGCTCCTCATCGGCAGTGTCGGGACGGCCGTGGTGGTGATCCCCTTCGTGCTGGCCGTCTACCTGTTCGCCACCTTCGGAGGCGAGCCCGTCGTGACGACGTTCTTCACCTGGATGGCGGCCGGGGATCTGAACCTCTCGTTCAGCTACCGCATCGATGAGCTGTCGCTGCTGATGACGCTCATCGTAACCGGGGTCGGCGGGCTGATCCACCTGTACTCGAACGGGTACATGCACGAGGATGAGGGGTTCTGGCGGTTCTTTGCCTACCTGAACCTGTTCATCTTCATGATGCTCAACCTGGTGCTGGGGAACAGCCTGCCGGTGCTGTTCCTGGGCTGGGAGGGCGTCGGGCTCTGTTCCTACCTGCTGATCGGGTTCTGGTATACCGACCTGAAGAACAGCGCCGCCGCCAACAAGGCGTTCATCATGAACCGGGTGGGGGACTTTGCCTTCCTCCTGGCGATGTTCATCCTCTTCCGCGAGCTGGGCAGCCTGGACTTCGACGTGCTGCTGACGGAAGGCCCGTCGATGTCGCAGGCGACGATCAACTGGGTGGTCTTCCTGCTCTTCTTTGGCGCGACGGGTAAGAGCGCGCAGATCCCGCTCTACACCTGGTTGCCCGACGCCATGGCCGGTCCCACGCCCGTCTCGGCGCTGATCCATGCCGCCACGATGGTCACGAGCGGCCTCTACCTGCTGGCCCGGCTCTCGCCGCTGGTGCTGGCGGCCCCCGGTGTCATGGCGCTGATCGCCATCATCGGGGCCACGACGGCGCTCGTGGCGGCCACCATCGCCATCACGCAGAACGACATCAAGAAGGTGCTGGCGTACTCGACGGTCTCCCAGCTCGGCTACATGTTTCTGGCCTCGGGGGTGGGGGCGTTCTACGTCGCCATCTTCCACGTGATGACGCATGCCTTCTTCAAGGGCTGCCTGTTCCTGGGCTCGGGGAGCGTCATCCACGCCATGCACCACGTCGAGCACGAGGTGGCGCACCGGGGCAAGGGGCACCTGGACCCGCAGGACATGCGCACGATGGGCGGGCTGAAGAAGTACATGCCCCAGACGCGCCTGACCTTCCTCATCGCCACGCTGGCCATTGCCGGCTTCCCGCTCCTGGCGGGCTTCTTCTCGAAGGATGAGATCCTGTTCAAGGCCTTCGAGTACGGCTACAACGGGCACGCCTATGCCTGGTTTGCCTGGGGCGTCGGCATCCTGACGGCCATCCTGACGGCGATCTACATGACGCGGTGCTACGTGCTCACGTTCGAGGGCGAGGAGCGCTGGCCGCTGGCCGAGGCGGTTCACCCGCACGAGTCGCCCTGGACGATGACGGTGCCGCTCTGGGTGCTGGCGGGCCTGTCGGTGGTGGGCGGCTTCCTCGGGCTGCCGGCGGTCATTGCACACGGCGAGCTGAACTGGATCCACCACTGGCTGGCCGGCGAGCACGGACCGGTGGCCGAGGCGACGCTGCACGGGCACGTCCCGCTGGCGCTCGAGTGGGGCCTGATCGCGCTGGGGGCGCTGATTGCGCTCGTGGGCATCGGGCTGGCCTGGCAGTGGTACACGCAGCACGGGCTGGCCTTCGACCTTCGGCTGAAGGAACGCTTCGGCAAACTCTACCGGTGGGCCTCGGATCTGTACTACGTAGACGACTTTTATCGGGCCACGTTCGTCCGCCTGGTCATTGGCGGGGCCGAGAAAGGACTGGCGCCGTTCGACCAGAAGGTCATCGACGGGATCGTCAACGGCGTGGCCCGGATGACGCGCGGCATCGGCCTGGCGCTGCGCTACATCCAGACCGGCGTCGTGCAATCCTATGCCGTGGCCATCGTCTTCGGCGTGGTGCTCATCCTCGCCCTGATGCTCTTTGGATAAGTCGAACCCGGCGCACCGCCGATCGCACATACCACCATGGGTCTTATCTCTATCGTCATCTTTCTGCCGCTCCTCGGGGCGCTGGTGATCCTGGCGCTCCGCAACGCCAGCGCCATCCGCTGGGCGGCCCTCGTGACCACGCTCGTCACGTTCGTGGTGTCGCTCGGCCTGTGGACCGGCTTCGACCCGTCGGTCACCACGGCGCAGTTCGTCGAGCAGTCCGCCTCCTGGTTCCCCGACCGGTTCGACGTGAAGTACTTCGTGGGGGTGGACGGGCTGAGCCTGCTGCTGGTGCTGCTGACGACCCTGCTCGGGCCCATCGTGGTGCTCTCGTCGTGGACCTACATCACGAAGCACCTGAAGGGCTACTACATCCTTCTGCTGATCCTGCAGACCGGCGTCACCGGCGTGTTCACCTCCTACGACGTCATCCTCTTCTACATCTTCTTCGAACTGACCCTCATCCCGATGTACTTCATCATCGGGATCTGGGGCGGGGAGAACCGGATCTACGCGGCGATCAAGTTCGTCCTCTACACGATGGTGGGCTCGCTGCTGATGCTGGCGGCGATCCTGTACCTGGGCGTCCAGGCGGGCGACGCCGTCAACGGCGGGGTCTTTACGACCGACTGGTACAAGCTGCTCGCGTACAACGTACCGCTGGCCGATCAGGGCTGGCTGTTCCTGCTCTTCGCGCTGGCCTTCGCCATCAAGGTGCCGCTCTTCCCGCTGCACACCTGGCTGCCCGACGCGCACGTGCAGGCGCCGACCGGCGGCTCGGTGATCCTGGCCGGCGTCCTGCTGAAGATGGGGACCTACGGGCTGGTGCGGTTCTGCCTGCCCTTCTTCCCGAACGCCGCGCAGGAGTACGCGATGCTCTTCGCCGTGCTGGCCGTCATCGGGATCGTCTATGGCGCGATGGTGTCACGGGCCCAGCCCGATGCGAAGAAGCTGGTGGCGTATTCGTCCGTGTCGCACCTGGGCTTCGTGGTGCTGGGCATCTTTGCCTTCACGGTCGAGGGGATGCAGGGGGCCATGATCCAGATGGTCAACCACGGCCTCTCCACGGGCGCCCTCTTCCTCATCGTCGGGATGCTCTACGAGCGGCGCCACACCCGCCTGATGGCCGACTTCGGCGGGATCGCCAAGACCGTGCCCGTGCTGACGTTCTTCATGATCCTGACGGTGCTCGCCTCGGCCGGGCTGCCCGGGTTGAACGGGTTCGTGGGTGAGTTCATGATTCTGCTGGGCGCCTTCAAGAGCACGGTGGTGGGACGGCCGGTGCTGATTGCCCTGGCGACGACCGGCGTGATCCTGGCCGCGGTCTACCTGCTGTGGATGGTCTACCGGACGTTCTGGGGGCCGATCACGCAGGAAGCCAACCGGACCCTGCGGGACCTCAACGCCCGCGAGATCGCCCTGCTCGTGCCGCTGGCCGTGCTGATGGTCGTCCTCGGTGTGGCGCCGACACCGTTCCTGAAGACGAGCGAGCCGGCCACCCGCTTCCTGCTGGAGACGATGGAGCAGAAGCGTCTGGCCGCCGAAGCGATGGCTCCGCTTTCCCCGACGCTGGCCGATCTGACCCCCCCGGCTCCGGCCGGAGATCAGCCCGTCGATAAAGATTCCCCCTCGGAGGTCGATCCCGTGGATTGACGTGCTTTATCGACCAACCCTTTTTCCACCCATGAAGACACCGTATCTGGTCTCCGGATTTGTGCGCCGCGTACTGGGCGGGGTGCCCTTCCTCTGGTTGTTTGTCATTGGCCTGGCGCTGGCGTGCATGGCGCCGGCCCGGGCGCTGGGGCAGGACGTGGATACGGCCACGGCTGCCGTCGAAGCCGCCGCCGCGCACGCGGGCGATCCCGCTGCCGGCCACGAAGCAGCCGGGGAGGCGACCGGGATGCAGGACGCCGGCGAGCACGGTCAGGAGGCCGGGCACGGCGGGGAGCACCCGGAACCGCCCGTGTGGCTCGTGCTGCCGTTCGTAGCCATCCTGCTCATGATCGCCACCGGGCCGCTCTTCTATCCCCACCACTGGCACCACCATTATCCCAAATATGCCATCGGGCTGGGGCTCATCGTGGTGTTCTACTACATCTTCGGGATGGGGACCGTCGTGCCCGTGCAGCACGCGCTCGATGAATACCTGTCGTTCATCGCGCTGGTCGCCTCGCTCTTCATCGCGGCCAGCGGCATCTTCGTGAGCATCAACGCGAAAGGGACGCCCCGCAACAACATCATCCTGCTGTTCTGCGCTTCGGTCATCGCCAACCTGATCGCCACGACCGGCTCGGCGATGCTCTTCATCCGCTCCTTTATGCGGCTGAACAAAGGGCGACTGAAGGCCTATCATATCATCTTCTTCATCTTCCTCGTCGCCAACGTGGGTGGGGCGCTGACCCCCATCGGCGACCCGCCGCTGTTCCTCGGCTTCCTCCGTGGCGTGCCGTTCTTCTGGACGTTCATGCACGTCTGGTACATCTGGCTGCCGACGACCATCATGATCCTGGCGGTCTTCTACGTGTTCGACAAACGGAACAAGCTGGAGAGCCCGGATCCGGAGCCCGGTAAGCCGCTCCTCGGCCTGCAGGGGACTAAGAGCTTCTTCTGGGTCCTGCTGATCATCCTGCTCGTGTTCGTCGACCCGAACGTCTTCCCCTGGGTGCCGAGCCCGAAGAACCTGCATCTGCCCTTCGGCTTCCACCTGCCGCTGGGGATCCGGGAGGCCGGGATGTTCCTCGTGGCGTTCCTGGCCTACAAGACGGCCGACAAGGAGGCCATGGCGAAGAACGAGTTCAACTTCGAGCCGATCCGGGAGGTGGGGTGGCTCTTCCTGGGCATCTTT
Organism: uncultured Rhodothermaceae bacterium; assembly: GCA_964552015.1. Lineage (GTDB taxonomy): Bacteria > Bacteroidota > Rhodothermia > Rhodothermales > ISCAR-4553 > Rhodocaloribacter. Next base: position 60,156 of record CAZKFR010000002.1, read on the forward strand.
GCCACGATGCAGCCGGCCCTCGAACTCATCAGTTCGTTTGCGCAGCACCATGCCGAGGACCTGACGGTCGGAATGTTCTACTGGGGGACGGGGGCGCTCTCGGGCATCCTGGACAACGCGCCGACGTACCTCAACTTCGTGGCGGCGGCCATGGGTAAGTTCGGCCTCGATGTGAACCTGCCGGCGCACGTGAAGGACTTCGCCCTGCCGGAGATGGCCCATCCGGACTCGTGGCACTTCCTGCAGGCGATCTCGGTGGCCGCCGTGTTCTTCGGGGCGATGAGTTACATCGGGAACGCACCGAACTTCATGGTGAAAGCCATCGCGGAGGCGAACGGTGTCGAGACGCCCTCGTTCATGGGCTACATCCTCCGGTACTCGATCCCGATTCTGCTGCCCATTTACTTCGTGATCTACGTCATCTTCTACAGCGGGTGGGTTCTGCCCGTCAACTGACCCTGTGCCATGAGCGAACCCCTGACGAAATCGGACATCGAGGCGGCCCTGCGGGATCTGCCGGGGTGGCGCCATGAAGACGACGCGTTGCGGAAGACGTTCACATTTTCCGACTTCCGGGAGGCGTTCAGTTTTCTGGTGCGCGTGGCCTTCGAGGCCGAGGCGCAGGCGCACCACCCGGAGATCGCCAACGTGTACAACCGCGTCACGCTGGCCCTGACGACCCACGACGCGGGCAACCGGGTCACCGCACGTGATGTGCGGCTGGCCCGGTCCATCGAAGCGTTCAACTGGACCTGATTCCGATTCTATGGACTTCGCACAGGCCTACGACGCCCTGCCGGCCGATCTCGGCCGGGCCTTTCCGCTGGTGCTGCTGGTGGTGACGGGGCTCGCCGCCGTCGTCATCGATGCGTTCCGGAACAACCACCGCTCGATTCCCTGGCTGAGCCTGGCCGCGCTGGCCCTCGGGATGGTCTGGGAGGCCGGCAGCGTGCTGGAGCCGTCTTCGACGGCGTTCCATGACCTGATCCGGGTCGGCGGGTTCGCCTCGTTCGTGAACCTCATCGTGATGGGGGCGGCAGCGCTCACCGTCCTGCTCTCGGTGCCCTACCTGGAACGGGTGCGGCACGACTACGGCGAGGTGTACGCGATCCTGCTCTTCGCTACGGCTGGCATGATGATGCTCGGATCGGCCAACAACCTGATCACCATCTTCGTGGGGCTGGAGACGATGTCGGTGTGCCTCTACATCCTGACGGGGCTCATCCGGGAAGACGCCGGCGCCGTCGAGAGTGCGCTCAAGTATTTCCTGCTGGGGGCCTTCTCGACCGGCTTCTTCCTCTACGGCATCGCCCTGCTCTACGGGGCCACCGGGACGATGTACCTGCCGGCCATGCGGGAAGGGTTGACCGCGGGCAACGAGGTGCTCTTCTGGGCCGGCGTGGCCATGCTCCTGATCGGGTTTCTCTTCAAGGTCAGCGCCGCCCCGTTCCACATGTGGACACCCGACGCCTACCAGGGGGCACCGACGACGCTGACCGGCTACATGTCCACGGCCTCGAAGGCCGCGGCCTTTGCCTCGCTGACGCTGGTGCTCTACTTCGCCCTGCCGGCCGAGCGCTGGAGCCTGGTGCTGGCCGTGGTGGCGCTGCTGACGATGGCGGTGGGTAACATCCTGGCGCTGGCGCAGAACAACGTGAAGCGCATGCTGGCGTATTCGTCCATCGCGCATGCCGGCTACGTGCTCGTCGGGCTGGCCGCGGGGAGCGCCGAAGGGTACAGCGGCGCGCTCTTTTACCTGCTCGTCTACACCGTCATGAACATCGGTGCCTTCGGGGTGCTGGCGATGCTGGAGTGGGACGGCAAAGAGGGGCGGGAACAGACGCTCGATTCCTTGGCCGGCATCGGCTATCGCCGCCCGCTCCTGGGCGTGACGATGGGCTTCTTCATGTTCAGCCTGACGGGGTTCCCGCCCCTGGGGGGCTTCCTGGGTAAGTACGCCGTCTTCGCGCCGGCCGTGGAAGCCGGCCTCCTCTGGCTCGTCATCCCCGGCGTGCTCCTGAGCGCCGTCTCGGGCTATTATTACCTCCGTGTGCTCTACGTCTTCTGGATGAAGTCGCCCGACGAGGAGCCGGAGCCCGTGCGGCAGGCCGCCTTCCCCGTGCCCCGCGTCGCTGCCGCCGTGCTGGTCTTCTGCGCCGTGCTGGTGCTCGTGCTCGGCGTCGTGCCGGGCCTGCTGGACGTCACCGGGGCCTACTTCGAGGGCGCGGCTGCCATGGCCGTCCTGCCGTAGGATCTGGGGGGGCGGGCGTAGCGTTGGGAAACGTTGCGCGTTAATCGTTCAACGCGTAACGTGTACCGCGCATCATTCACCGCACGCCCGGCATGGAAACGCTGCTCATCGACCTGATCCCGCACGCCCCCCAGATGGGGCTCTACGTCAAGCCCCACATCCCGGCCGACAAGCTGGCCAACGCCCTCCGGGATTACGCGAAGACGGTCCGTGCCGAGGAGGTGCTGGCGCTCTACGACGCCACGCTGATGGGCAGCGCCCGCGATGGGGCCGTCTTTACGGCCGACCGGTTCGTCTTCCAGAACAACAACCTGGAGGAACCCCAGGAGATCCGTTACGAGGACCTGGTGCGGGTCACCACCACGAAGAAATTCCTCGGGGGGCGGAAGGTGGAGATCGACGTCAATCGCGGGCGCGCCACGGTGACGCTGGAGATCGACTTCTCGGGCAAACCCGAGGCGGCCGGATACGTGGCGCGCTTCCTGAACGAGGCCATGCTGCGCGGCGTGATGGAGACACGCGAGACCGGCGGGGAGGACGCAACGCCGTTTCCACGTCCGGGTGTGCAGACGGACCTGGAGGCCGTTCGGGCCGCCCTCGACGAGCTGCACGAACAGGAACTGCTCTCCGCGGAAGACTGGCACAAACTCCGCCGCTGTATCGGCCTGGAATGACGGCCCGGGGGGACATGTGGCAAAACATAGTGCGTCGTAATCCGTAAGAAAGAACAGTTCGAAAACCGACGCATCAACCCCATCAAACCGGAGGATACCATGGCACATACACTCCCTGATCTGCCCTATCCCTATGACGCGCTCGAACCCCATATCGACGCGCGCACGATGGAGATCCATCATACGAAGCACCATCAGGGGTACGTGAACAACCTCAACAAGGCGCTCGAAGGACACGCAGACCTGCAGGCCCGGAGCCTCGAAGACCTGCTGCGTGGGATCGATGAGGTCCCCGAGGCCATCCGCACGGCCGTGCGCAACAATGGCGGCGGGCACGCCAACCACAGCCTGTTCTGGACGATCATGTCGCCGAACGGCGGGGGGGCGCCGCAGGGTAGCCTGGCCGAGGCCATCGAGGCCGCCTTCGGGTCCTTCGAGGCCTTCAAGGAGAAGTTCTCGGCTGAGGCTGCCGGGCGCTTCGGCAGCGGCTGGGCCTGGCTCGTCGTCGACCAGGACGCCAACCTCCAGGTCTACAGCACCGCCAACCAGGACAGCCCCTATATGCAGGGCCACACGCCCATCCTGGGGCTCGACGTCTGGGAGCATGCCTACTACCTGCATTACCAGAACCGCCGCCCGGACTATATCCAGCACTGGTGGAACGTGGTGAACTGGGAGCAGGTCGCCAGGAATTACGAAGCCGCCCGCAGCGCCGTTGCGGCCGGGTGAGGTCGTCCGACCGTTGCAGGGTTTGCGAAGGGCAGCCGGGTCTACGTGCCGGCTGCCCTTCTTCGTTGGGAGCCGGCACACCCGCGTCTAGGCGAGGCGTTCGAGGTTGCGCAGAACCATCTTCACGTGCCCCTCGGCGTTGAACGGGTTGTCGTACACGTCGAGGATACGGTGGTGGCGATCGAGCAGGTAGGTCACCCGGCGCGGCAGCGGCAGCAGGGGATAGCGGGCTTCGTACCGGTCGATGACGGCGGCGTCCGGGTCGGAGAGGAGCAAGAACGGCAGCCGATACCGTTCCTGGAAACGACGATGTTGTTCGAGGGTGTCGCGGCTGATGCCCAGGAGCAGCAGGCCGGCTTCCTGCAGGGGGGCGAAGTGGTCGCGGAACAGACAGGCCTCGGCCGTGCAGACGGGCGAGGCATCCTGCGGATAGAAGAACAGGACACAGGGGGTGCCGGCGGCATCCCGGCTGAGCGTGAAGTCGCGCCCTTCCGTGGAAGGCAGGGTAAAGTCGGGAGCCGGCGTGCCGGGAGCCAGGGGCATGGCGATGCGGGGTCACAGGGGTCGAAGCAGGCACGGGTTCAACGCAGGGATGCCCGGGAGGGCTCCCCGGCGCCACGCGAAACCGGCATCCGTCGTGCGCCCGGCCCGGTCAGCGCCGGTCCAGGGGGGCAAAGGCCGGGGTAATCTTCTCGTCGAGGCCGAGGAAGATGAAGTGGTCGAAGTAGTAGTGGATCAACAGGAACGAGAGGACGACGCTGTAGAAGGCGAAGTAGTGCTGGTCGCTGTGAACCCGGTCGTGCAGAAGAGAACCCATCAGCGGGCCGGTTTCGAACCAGCCGAAGTGGACCACGAGCGCCAGTGTGGCCAGAAAGAGCATCCCGGCGCCGAGGGTGAAGGCCAGGCACATCCCGTAGAGCTTGAACCCGCTGCCGGAGATCTTTTGCACCATGCGTGAGCTCATCAACCCCCGGCTGGCTCGCAGCCGGTTCAGGTAGAGCACCAGAGCCAGGTACTGGAACGAGTGCCATACGTTGAGGCCCTGAAAGGCCACATCCAGGTTTTCGAGCGTGGGTGTGATCAGGAAAAGCCCGGTCGCTACCGCCATGTGGAGCGTCTTGGGACCGTGAAAGAGCCCGTGCCGGTATTCCCACACGGTCTTGACGAGGAAAGCCGCCAGGAAGCCGAGGAACAGTACCCAGATGACGTACGGGAGCCACTCCATCCGGAGCACGTCGGGAAAGAGGAGGGTGCGCCCGCCGGTTTCGAACTGGCTATGGATCAACTTGCTGGTGGCGATGGGGTAGAGGGAGGTGAAGAGCAGGCCGTAGTCGATGATACGGGAAGACCATCGCCAGCCGCGCGGGTCCTTCATCCGGTAGGCGTCGGCGACGTAGGCGGCCTGGTGGATGACGTGCACCGAGGCCCAGAAGAAAAAGATCGTTACGAGCAAGGTCAGGTTGAGGACGGCCAGCGTGACGATGAGGACCGGCAGCAGGTAGGCGCCCCGGGCATAGACCGGATAGCGCCGGCGGAAGTCCGGTTCCATGAGCGTCATCGTATAGGTCGCGAACAGGTGCGGCCCGCCGATGAGCATCGTCACGATCAGATCGACGTAGATGTTGCTCTGCAGGAAGGCATGGCTGATGTGGGGAAACACCAGCAGCACGGACGAGAAGATGATGAAGGAGAGATCGTAAGCCGGACTCACCAGCCAGAGGTCATGCCGGTCCAGGCGCAGCATGGGCGGCGCGAGGGCGGTAGGGGTCTGTAGGGTGGCCATGGGCATGCACGTTCATCGGTTCCGTAGGCAGAACCTCATCCGCCCGAGGCACAGGGCGGGCCGCCAGACGACCCGATGCCATCCTGCGGAGACAGGGAGTCCCATGGCGTCGGCACGTACAACGTACAGGCGCGCCCGGCTCTGGGCAGGGGGAGCAACCAGAAAGGGGGTCCCCTCGCGGGCGACCCCCTTTGCGTGTCGTTTCGAGCACGAAGATTACATCATCGTGCCCGGCGTCACGTCCTTCCACGTGCCGTTTTCCTTCACCTCGACCTTAGTCGCAATGATGCCGCCGTCGAAGACCTTGTCGCCGGTGACGCGGGCCTCTTTGGCCATGTGGTCTTTCAGGGCGGTGGCCGGCGTCAGCAGCACGTACGTCTTACCGTCTTTGGTGAGCACGCCCACCGGAATGCCCATGCTGGCGCAGGCGGTGGCGCAGTTGGGTACGTCCATCATCTTGCCGTCCTTCTGCACCTTGTGGGTGTTGGTGACGTTCATCTTCGGCTTGCCCATGGCAACGGCCATGCCATAACACTTGGTGTCGACCAGCGTCCCTTCCACCGTTACGGAGCGAGGCGCCGGTTCAAACGTGGCAGCGAATACGAACGCAACGGCTGCCAGCAGGGGAATGAGCTGTTTCATAGGATACCTCCTTGGTTGGTTGAATAGGGTTACGCTATCGGGCTGGAATGCCCCCAGGGGGGTGTGAAGCTGGTTGATTGCCATCCGTCGGTTGGTGCACCCGGCGGACGGTTCATTACGTGTTGATCGATGCTTCTCTGAAACTTCACAAAAGGGAGGGGTCGACAGAACGTGAAGGAAAGGGGAGGGTATCGCATATCCGGTGGAAAGCCGTTTTCTTCAAGGGGCTGTCGTATACACCGGTGTTCAAGAACGGAACGGGTTCGTGGGGCTCGAATTTGCCATGGTGCAGCCACTCCGGGAAAAGCAGATCCGCAAGCCGACGGGCTACTCCCACCATACGCTTCTATTGCTCTTTGTCCTGATCTGGGGAGGCAACTTCGTGCTGGCGGAAGTGGCGTTGCAGGAGATGGCCCCGATCTCGTTCAGCGTCGCCCGCTTCGTGATGGGGGGCGTGGCCCTGCTTCTTTTGCTCTACGGACAGTGCCTCGTTCAGGCACGCCGTCAGGGGACCCGTTTCCGTCTTTTTCCGAAGGTGGTCCGGCGCGACTGGCCCCGGCTGATCGGGGTGGCCGTGCTGGGTGCCCTGCTGGCGCCCTGGCTGGGTATCGAAGGGCTGGGGTTGACGCACGGGGCCCGGGCGGCGCTCTGGCTGGCGCTGGGGCCGGCCGTGAGCGCCCTGATGGGCTATCTGCTGCGGACCGAACGGATCGGGCGCGTGGGGGTGGTCGGGCTCGGGCTGGCCGGCATCGGGACGCTGGGGCTGGCACTCGACGGCCTGGACCCGGCCCGCAGTTACTGGCTCGGGGATCTGATGCTCCTGGGGGCTATCGTGCTGGCGGCGGCGGAGTTACATCTGATCAAGCCGCTGGCTTCCCACTACGGCGCCACCCCCATGGTGGCGGCCCGGACGATCATCGGCGGGGGACTGTACCTGCTGGTGGCCTCGCCCATGCTCGTGCAGGAGTCCTGGTTGACGCTGAGCCCCTGGACGTGGGTGGCCATCCTCATCGGGGGCGGCATCGGGGTGGGCGTCGGGCAATGGGTCAAGGTCCGGGCGCTGCACAGCCTGGGGCCCACCCGCGTCGTGCTCTACGGCAACCTGGTTCCGCTGGCGGCCATCCTGCTGGCCTGGGTGGCCCTGGGGACCGTTCCGACGTGGCTCGAGGGCGCGGCGGGTGGGTTGATCATCGCCGGGGCCATCCTCCTTCAGGTCGTCGACACCCCCGAACACCTCACCGAAGCCGTCGAGGCGGAGCCGGCCGGGCTTTGAATGTGTCGCCGGGTCGTTCGTACTTTCCGCCTCGTTCCGTTTCCCCCTGAATTCCCCCGTGCGTATGGGTTTGCGTCGCATTTTTCTTCTCCTGCTCGGGCTCGCTTGCCCCCTTGCGGGTACGGCCCAGGTCATCGTCCGCCCCGATCCCTACATCACGCGCCTCGTCGAAGCCGTCAGCCCGGACAGCATCGAGTACACGGTGCGGCGGCTGGCCGCCTTTGGCACGCGGCACACCCTGTCGACGACCCGGTCGGACTCGGTCGGCATCGGAGCGGCCCGCCGCTGGATCCGCCGCACGCTCGAGCGCTATGCCGCCGCGGGGGGAGGGCGCATGGAGGTGACCTTCGACGCCTTCCTCTACCGGGCCGACGGCCGCCGTATCGACCGGGACGTGGTCATGAAGAACGTCGTGGCCCGCCTGCCCGGCACCGACCCGAACGACGATCGCATCTTCATCGTCAGCGGGCATTACGACAGCCGCGTCTCGGACATCATGGACTCGACCTCGTATGCGCCGGGGGCCAGCGACGACGCCAGCGGCACGGCCGCCGTCATGGAGATGGCCCGTGTGCTGGCCGGCGAGGCGTTCCCGGCCACCCTCATCTTCCTGGCCGTACCCGGCGAGGAGCAGGGGCTCCTCGGCGCGCGCCACTTTGCCGAACGGGCCGACTCGCTCGGATGGAACGTGGCCGGCATGATCACGCTCGACATTGTCGGCAACACGCTCGGGGACAACGGGACGAAAGACAACCGCACCGTGCGGCTCTTTTCGGAGGGCGTACCCGTGGTGGAGACGGAGCGGGAGGCGGCGCTCCGCCGGGCCGTCGGCGGGGAGAACGACAGCCCGGCCCGGCAACTGGCCCGGTACCTCAAGGAGGTCGGCGAGCGGTATGTTCCCTACATGAACGTGCGCCTGATCTACCGGCGCGACCGGTTCCTCCGGGGTGGGGATCACACCGCGTTCAGCGAGCGGGGTTTTGCCGCCGTCCGCATGACCGAACCGAACGAGGCGTTTACCCGACAGCACCAGGATGTGCGTACGGAGGGGGGCATCGCCTACGGCGACGTGCCCGACATGGTCGATTACGGGTATATCGCCGATGTGGCAAGGATCAACCTGGCCGGGCTGGTGAACCTGGCGATGGCACCCCCGCCGCCCCGCCAGGTCGGCATCTGGGCACAGGGGCTCTCCGTCGACACGCGGCTGGTCTGGGAGCCGCCGGCTTCGACCGAACGGGTCGCCGGCTATTACGTGCTCGTCCGGGAGACCACCGCGCCGGTCTGGGAGAAGAAGATCTTCGTCGGCAACGTCACCGACGTGACCCTCGAGGGGGTTTCCAAAGACGATTATTTCTTCGGTGTACAGGCCGTCGATGCCGCCGGCCACGAGAGTGAGATCGTTTTTCCACGCCCCATCTTCCGCTGATCGTTCACCCTTTGCTAGCTGAAACCATGCGATCGTTGCCTTGCCGAAGCGTCTTCGTACTGTGCTGTCTTCTTGGCGGTCTCCTGGGTCGGGTCGGGGAGGTGTTGGCCCAGCGGGTGCCTACCGTGGGCGAGAAGACGCGGGGGTTCGAGAAGCATGAGGGGTTTTTCCCGGTGTACTGGGATGCGGAGGAGGGGAAGGTCTGGCTCGAGATCCCGCGGTTCGATGAGGATTTTCTGTACGTGGTGTCGCTGCCCCGCGGGCTGGGGTCGAACGATGTGGGGCTGGATCGCCATCAGCTCGGCGGAGAGCAGGTGGTGCGTTTCGAACGGGCGGGCAACAGGGTGTTGCTCGTGGCGCCGAACCTCCGCTACCGCGCCGACACGGACAACGCCGCCGAGCGGCTCGCGGTCGAGGAGGCCTTTGCGTCGAGCGTGGTCTGGGGGTTCGAGGTCGCGGCGGAGACGGCGGGCCGGGTGCTCGTGGATGCGACGGCGTTCATCGTGCGGGATGCACACGGTGTGGCCCGGCGGCTCCGGCAGACGGGGCAGGGCACGTTCCGGCTGGAGGCGTCGCGGAGCGCGCCCTACGTGCCGATGCTCAAGGCGTTCCCGGAGAACACCGAGATGGAGGCGCGGCTCACGTTCACGAGCGAAGATCCGGGCCGGTACGTGCGGGACGTGGCGGCGGACCCCTATGCCGTCACGGTGCACGTGCGCCACTCGTTCGTGAAGCTACCGCCGCCCGGCTACGAGCCGCGTGCCTTCGATCCCCGCGCCGGCTATTTCCCGATGGCCTATGCGGACTATGCCGTGCCGATCGGGGAGGATCTCACGCGGCGCTTCATCACGCGTCACCGGCTGGCCTGTGCCGGCCCGCGCGATGCCGAGGGGCTGTGCGACCCGGTCGAGCCGATCGTCTACTACCTGGATCCGGGCACGCCGGAGCCGGTCCGCTCGGCCCTGCTCGAGGGGGCGCGCTGGTGGAACGAGGCCTTCGAGGCGGCCGGCTACCGCGATGCGTTCCGCGTGGAGATGCTGCCCGAAGGCGCCGATCCGATGGATGTACGCTACAACGTCATCAACTGGGTTCACCGGGCCACGCGGGGCTGGAGCTACGGCTCGTCGGTGATCGACCCCCGCACCGGCGAGATCATCAAGGGGCACGTTCTCCTCGGGTCGCTCCGCGTGCGGCAGGATTACCTGCTGGCCGAGGGGCTGCTGGCCCCGTATACGGACGACTGGGCCGCCGGCCCGCCTCCGGAGGACGATCCCATGCTGGCGATGGCGCTGGCCCGGTTGCGCCAGCTCTCGGCGCACGAGGTGGGGCATACGCTGGGCCTGGCGCACAACTTCGCCGCCTCGGTCGACGGGCGGGCCTCGGTGATGGACTACCCCGCCCCGCTGGTACGGCTCGACGCCGACGGCCGGGTCGTGCTCGACAGCGCCTACGCCACGGGGATCGGCGCCTGGGACAAGGTCGCCATCCGCTACGGCTATACCGACCTCTCCGACGCGGTCGATGAGCGGACGGCCCTCACGGCGATCCTGGAGGAGGCCCAGGCCCGCGGTCTGCACTACATCACCGATGCCGATGCCCGTCCGCCCGGCGGGGCCCATCCGCTGGCGCACCTGTGGGACAACGGCACCGACCCGGTCGAGGCGCTCGCGGTGGAGATGCGCGTGCGCGCCGCGGCGCTGAGCCGCTTTGGCCTGGCCAGCATCCGGGAGGGGCGTCCGCTGGCTACGCTGGAGGAGGTGCTCGTGCCCCTCTACCTGCGCCATCGCTACCAGGCGGAGGCCGTGGCGAAACTCGTCGGCGGTGTCGACTACACGTATGCCCTGCGCGGGGATGCCCAGCCGCTGCCCTCGCCGGTGCCGGCTGCCCGGCAGGAAGCGGCGCTCGCGGCCCTGCTCGACCTGCTCGAGCCCGAGGCCCTCCGGTTGCCCGAGCGTATCCGTACCACCATTCCGCCCCGCCCGCCCGGCTATGCCTCCCACCGTGAACTGTTCGACCGCCGCACCGGCATCGTCTTCGACCCGTACGCACCCGCCGAGGCCGTGGCTGAACTGGTGCTGGGCCTGCTCATCCACCCGGAGCGCGCCGCCCGCCTGGTCTATCAGGCCGACTTCGACCGGTCCCTGCCGGGCCTCAGCGAGGTACTCACGGCCGTCTCGGAGCGCGTCTGGGAACGGCCCGTCCCGGCGGATCCCTACGAGGCCGAACTGCAACGCATCGTGCAGCAGGTCTGGACGGATGCGCTGCTCGATGTGGCCACGCGGGCCGACCTGGCGCCGGCCGCACGGGCCCGCATCATCCAGCACCTGCGCGAGGTGCAGGTCTGGCTCCAGGATCATCCGGGCGACCCCGGGGACCACGAGACGGTGGCTCACCGGACGCTGCTCTTCGACCAGATCGACCGCTACCTGTACCGTCCCTACCGGCCCGACGAACACTACGGTGAGGTGACGGTGCCGCCCGGCTCACCGATCGGGGAGGCGGTGCCGTCGTTCGTGCAGCGCCGCCGGGCGCGTCAGGCCTACCTGGAGCGCACCCGGACGGACGAGGTGTGCGCGTTCCGGCCGTGATAGTCAGGGGGAGGCCGGGCCGGCCGTCAGCTTCAGCCCGACGATGCCGGCCACGATCAGCCCGAGACAGACGAACCGCAGGGCTTCACGGGGCTCGTCGAACAGGACCATGCCCAGTACGGCGGTGCCGGCCGCTCCGATGCCGGTCCAGACGGCATAGGCGGTACCTACGGGCAGCGTTTTGACCGCCTGAGCGAGGAAGAAGATGCTCAGCGCCATCGTGCCGAGCACCCACAGGCTGGGGCCGAGCCGGGTGAAGCCCTGTGCGTACTTCAGGCCCACGGCCCAGGCGATCTCGAAGAGGCCGGCAACGAACAGGTAGGTCCAGGCCATGGTGGGAAGCAGGAACGTGGATACGCGGTAGGAGGCGGCGGGAGGGGGCTCAGGCACCTCCGTCGCCGGCATAGTCATCGGTGCGGAAGTGCTGGTAGCCCTGTGCATCGAGCGGCACCAGGAGGCCCTCCGGCGTCTGGATCCGCACCCCTTCCGACGCCTCGGTGAACTGGCCGACGACGGTGTAACTCTCCGGGTCGAGGCGGTCGAGCTCGTCTTCGGGCAGGGCAAAGAGCAGTTCGTAGTCCTCCCCGCCGAAGAGGGCATAGGTGTCTACGTCGTCGAGGAACTGGTCGGCCACGGCGCGGGTCTCGGGGTGGATGGGCAGGGAAGCGGCCCGGATGATGGCACCGCAGCCGCTCTGCCGGCAGAGGTGATGCACCTCCGAGGCCAGGCCGTCCGAGACGTCGATGAGGGCGCGCGGGCGCACGCGCCGGCGTGCCCAGTCTTCGAGGGTTGCGAGGCGGGCCGTCGGGGTGAGCTGGCGGGCGATGACGTAGCGGAAGGGGTCCAGGTTGGGCTCGAAGTCGCCGCCCGTCTCGCGGAGGGCCTGGCGCTGGTCGAGCAGGACCTTGAGCCCGGCATAGGCCCCGCCCAGGTCCCCGGTGACGCAGAGGAGGTCGCCGGGGCGGGCGCCGCGCCGGAAGATCACGTCCGACTCCCGCGCTTCTCCGATCACCGTAAGGACGACGGTCAGGTACCGGGCGGCCGTCGTGTCGCCGCCGACGAGGGTGACGCCGTACGTCGCGCATCCCTGCCGTACGCCCTCGTAAAAGGCTTCGACCTGCTCGACCGACATCGTCTCGGGCAGACCCAGCGCCAGCGTGGCGAACCGGGGCCGGGCGTTCATCGCGACGACGTCGCTCACGTTCACCGCCACCGTCTTGAGGCCCAGGTGCAGGAGCGGCACGAACGAGCGGTCGAAGTGCACGCCCTCGATGAGGGCATCGGTGGTGACGACGTGGACGCGATCGTCGCCCACGTGGTACACGGCGGCATCGTCGTCGATGCCGAGGCGGACGTCCTCGTCGGAGGGCGGCCCCAGGAGGGTGCGGATGCGTTCGATCAGGCCGAATTCGCCGAGGACCTGGATGGGTGTGTAGTCGGACATATCAGCAGGCGGGATGAGTCGTTGGAAACGGGGGCTGCGGGGCCGGGGTCATCGGGGGCCGGGAAGGCAGATCTTGCCCAGCAGCGTGGGGTGGCGTGCGCCGGTGACAGCGGGCAGGTTGGTAGGTACGCCGTTCAGGGTTTCGTGGGCAAGGACGGCGAAGCAGAGGGCTTCTTTGGCGTCCGGGTCGATGCCGTCCTCGGCCGTCGAGCGGACCGGCACGGGGGCGAAGGCATCCCGGAGGTAGCGCATCAGCGTGGCATTGTGGACGCCGCCGCCGGCCACGAGCACCTCGTCGGGCTGATGGCGGGCGGCGACGAACCGCCGGCAGGCATCGCGTACGGTGCGGGCCGTGAGCGCCGTGGCGGTGGCCAGCACGTCGGCCGCGGACAGGCCCAGCCTCCGGGCCCGTTCCCAGAGGCGATCGACGAACGGGGTGCCGAACAGCTCGCGCCCGGTCGACTTGGGCGGGTGCCGGTCGAAGTAGGGATGAGCGAGGAGTTCGTCGAGCAACCCTTCGTGGGGCGTGCCCCGGGCGGCCACGGCGCCGCCGGTGTCGCAGGGCCGGCCGAGGAGGCGTCGTGCCAGCGTATCCAGGACCATGTTGCCCGGTCCGGTGTCGAAGGCGCGCACGTCGTCCGGAGCAGCGTGGCGGGGGAGCACCGTCAGGTTGGCGATGCCGCCCAGGTTGAGCAGAGCCCGGTTGCGGTCATCGCGGGTGAAGACCACGTAGTCGAAGTAGGGGACGAGGGGAGCGCCCTGGCCGCCCAGTGCCATGTCGGCCGGACGGAAGTCGCCGACGACCGGGACGCCCACCCGGTTGGCAAGCACCGAGGGATCGCCGATCTGCAGGGTCGCCGTGATCGGTTCGCCGGCACAGTCGGTCGGCTCGGGGATGTGGTAGACGGTCTGCCCGTGCGAGCCGATGAGGTCGAGGTCGGCCGGCGTGATGCCGCCGGCTTCACAGACGGCTTCGACGGCGCGGGCGCAGGCGTGGGCCACACGCACGTTGAGCAGGGCCAGGTCGCGCACGGACGAGGTGGCGGGGTCCGAGTTGGCCAGCAGCGAGGCCTGCAGCGGTTCCGGGTAGGGGAGGGTCACGAACGCCCGTGGCGCCAGGCGCAGGCCACGTCCGCTGCCGGAGAGGTGCACGAGGGCGGCGTCGACGCCGTCGAGCGAAGTGCCGCTCATCAGGCCGACCACCAGACGCGAGGAAGCGGGGGACAGGGGTTCGGACATGGGGGACGGGCAGGCAGGATCAGCGCGCTTTCCGGCGCATCTGGGTCGCTTTTTGAAGGTATTCGGTGGCCCGTTCCGGTTCCTGGGACGCCAGTTGCTCGTACACGCGGGCGGCCTCTTCGTACTGGTTCTGGGCGGCGTAGATGCGGGCGAGCGTCTCGGAAACCATGTCGTCGATGTCGTCCTCGAGTTCGGGCGCGGGGATGGCCTCCAGGTCCGGTGCCGGGACGATCCGCGCCTGTTCCAGCTCCGAGATGAGGCGATCCAGGTCTTCGAAGTCGGGTCGGGTCATGGGGGGATCGGCCGGGGCGGAGGGTGTCGCCAGGGCGGAAAGGGTGCGGTGCAGGCCCTTGCGCACGGTGGGGCTGTCCGGCAGGAAGAAGGCGGCGGCCTGCCAGGCGCGGAAGGCGTCCTGCCAGCGTCCGGCCGCCTCCAGGGCGCGGGCATAAACCACCTGGGCGGCCGTATAGCCGGGCAGGTGGGTGACGAGGTCCTCCAGCGCAGCGAGGGCCTCCTCCAGCTGCCCCTGATCCATACGGGTGAGGATCTCCTGGAGATTGGGAAGCGGCATCGTCGCAGCGGTTGATGTGGCCTGCGGGAACGGTCGAGGGTCGGCATGAAGGAAGGGCACGACGGCTCGTCGTGCGAACCCGCAAGGTACGTATTCGTGCCGCGCCCAGGCAAATCTTCGCGCGGGTTTCGCACCGGGCTTCAGGCCCCCCGGCGGGCCTGCCGGTGCTGGGCGATGTTGAGGAAGGCAATCAGGCCGAACCCGGTCGCGAAGAGTAGCTGGAACGGGATCGCGGACCAGGCCCCGAGGCGCAGCAGGAGCAGGAGCCCGGCCATGCAGTAGAGGGCCAGGGCCATTTCGATCCAGGCGAGGGCCGGCAGGCGGGTTTCCGCGTAGCGGCTCCGCCACCAGGCCCGGGAGCCGGCCTGGGGGTGCACGTTGTACTTGGGGGTGCGTACGAAGGCCGAGGGCTTGCCGCGCAGGGCCTGCACGATCGCGCGGGAGTTGTTCAGCGCCATGCCCATGCTGCCGGCCATGAACAGGGGGAAGTAGAGAAGCCGGCGCGGCCAGAACGGATAGAGCGCGCGCTGGGCATAGAGCTGGGCCAGGAAGAAGCCCGCGAAGCCGACGAGTCCCAGTCCCATCACGGCAAAATAGACGGGGCCCGGCCCCAGGCCGGCATGCTCGAAGCCGAGCAACGGCGCGTGCAGCAGGGCCACGAGCAGGATCACCGGAAAGACGACGTGGGCCGTCAGGTGCAGCGTCCCCTCGAGCTTGATCCGCAGCGGATGTGCGGAGCGCCAGAGGGGGCCAAGCAGCTTGCGGGCCGTCTGCATGGCGCCCTTCGCCCAGCGAAATTGCTGGGTGCGGTAGGCGTTCAGGTCGAGCGGTAGCTCGGCCGGCACCTCGAGGTCGGGCAGGAAGACGAAGCGCCAGCCGCGGAGCTGGGCGCGGTAGCTCAGGTCCAGGTCCTCGGTGAGCGTGTCGCTCGTCCAGCCGCCTGCTTCCTCGATGCAGGCGGCTCGCCACAGGCCGGCCGTCCCGTTGAAGTTGAGGAAGCAGCCGGCCAGCCCCCGCACCTGCTGTTCGACGGCGAAATGGGTGTCCAGCCCGAAGGCCTGCATCCGGGTCAGGAAGGAGAGGTCGGCGTTCAGATGACCCCAGCGGGCCTGCACCAGCCCCACGTGTGGGTCCTCGAAATGGCGAACGGTACGCAGGAGGAAGTCGGGCGCCGGGAGAAAGTCGGCATCGAAAACGGCGATCAGTTCGCCCCGGGCCAGGCGGAGGCCGTTCTGCAGGGCGCCGGCTTTGTAGCCCTTCCGGTCGGTGCGGTGCAGGTGGAGGATGTCGACGCCCCGGTGCTGCCAGTACTGTACGCGCTCCGCCACGAGGGCCGTCGTGGAGTCGGTCGAGTCGTCAAGCACCTGAATCTCCAGCCGGCCCCGTGGATAGCGTAGCCGGGCACAGGCGTCGATCAGCCGCTCGGCCACGTGGGCCTCGTTGTAGAGCGGCAGTTGCACCGTGACGACGGGCCATCGCTCGTCCGGATCGGGCGTGGCCTCGGGGTCGGGTACCGGGCCCGGGCGTAGCCGGTCGTTGCGCGCAACCACGACGGCCATCCAGAGCAGGTTCAGCCCGTAGACGAGCAGCACCACCATGCCGGCGGCGTACAAGGTGGCGAACAACAGGGAAAGCAGCGACATGCGGTCACACGATCAGGACGGGATACCTGCGTTGTCGTCGTCGGTGACGGGTTACAGGAAACGAGGGCGTCCGGGGGGGACGGTTACCAGTTCGACGTGGCCGCCGTGAAGATGTCGTCGGCGATCTTTTCGAGAGCGGCGAGGGCGGCCGTCTCTTCCCCGGCCAGGCCGTCGGCCACCGGGTCGTACTCGTCGAAGCCCTGGAAGGAGCGGCGGAGCAGCTCGCGGCCTTCGACGCGGTCCTCGTACACGACCGTCACGGTGATGGTGACGCGGTTGCGCGTGGTGCGTTCCTCCGCGCCGACGGCCGTGGGTGCATTGGCGTAGCGGTCGATGGTGGCGGTGAGGACGGCATCGGCGGATTCGGGGTCGGGCTCGAGCACGAGGCGGGTCTGGCCCACGAACCGGTCGATGAGCAGGCGGGTCAGCTGTTCGTCGAGGGCGGTGACGGTGCTGACGCTGCGGTCTTCGGCCAGCGGGATGGCGATGGTGCGCAGGTGGGAGGGGATCGAGGCGCCGGTGAAGCTGTAGTACGCACAGCCGCCGTGGAGCACGGCCAGGAACAGCACGCCGAGGGCGCGCGCGATCGGTGACAGCGGGGATGCCGGCATCAGACGTCGGCCTCGATCTCTTTGAGCTTACGGTAGAGCGTGCGCTCGCTGATACCCAGGGCCCGGGCCGTCTGCCGCCGGTTGCCGTCGAAGCGGCGCAGCGCCTCGGCGATGAGCTGCCGTTCCGCATCCTCGAGCGTGGGCAGGGGCTTCTCGTCGTCGCGTTCGTCCTCGCGCTCCTTGTCGGCGCTGCGTGGGCTCGTCACGGGCACCAGACGCCGGTCCGCCTCGCCCTCGATCTCGTAGGCGACGTCCTCGATGTAGGCGGCGTAGTTTTCGGGAGAAGCCTTGCGGACGATCACCAGGTCGCCCTCGTCGTTGCGGCCGACGATGCCGTGTGGCAGGGCGGTCCCCAGCCGGGCCACGAGGTCCGCGAGCTGGTCTTTCATTTCACGGATCTCCAGGCGTAGCTCCAGCAGGGCGCGGTAGATGAGTTCCCGCTCGCGGGTCTCGTCGTCGCGTGCGTTGCTCCGGGAGACGGGCACCAGGCCGGCCTGCACACCCGCCGCGCTGACGCCGCGCAGGTAGGCGCGCAGGTCCTCGGCCGTGAGGACGTCGCCCCGGTGCAGCACCACCGCCTGCTCGGCCACGTTGCGCAGCTCACGCACGTTGCCGGGCCAGCGGTAGCGCAGCAGCAGCTCGCGGGCATCCTCGCTCAGGCGCTTGTGCGATGAGTTGTATTTCTGGGCGAAGCGGTGCAAGAAGTAGTCGAAGATGAGGAGGATGTCCTCGCCACGCTCGCGAAGCGGGGGGATGCGGAGGATGACCGTGCTGAGTCGGTAGTAGAGATCCTCGCGGAAGCGCCCGGCTTCCACCTCGCGGGCCAGATCCTTGTTCGTCGCGGCGATGACGCGTACGTCCGTCTTGAGCAGGGTCGAGGATCCGACGCGGCTGAAGGTGCCCGTCTCGAGCACGCGCAGCAGACGGACCTGCGCCGCCAGCGGCATCTCTCCGATCTCGTCGAGGAAGATGGTGCCGCCGTCGGCCTGTTCGAAGTAGCCGCTCCGCCGCTCTACGGCGCCGGTATAGGCTCCCTTCTCATTGCCGAACAGCTCCGACTCGATCAGTCCTTCCGGGATGGCCCCGCAGTTGACCACCACCAGCGGCTTGTGCCGTCGTGGGCTCAACTCGTGGATGGCCTGCGCGAACAGCTCCTTGCCGACCCCGCTCTCCCCCTCGATCAATACGGTGATGTCGGTCGGGGCGACCTGGCGAGCCCGGTCCAGTTCCCGCAGCAACGCGGGCGATTGGCCGATGATGCCGAAGCGTTCTTGCAGCGCAGCGCGGTCCATGGAAGGTAGGTCAGTCAGGGTGGGTCGATGTCAGGGTGATTCCGGGAGAGCGTCGAACGAGGCGACGTGGTCCAGGATCCGCCGGTCGGCCGTGAAGGCGTCCCCGAAGCGGCGCAGGCCCTCGGCGCGCATGGCGGCGGCGTGGTGCGTCAGGTAGGCGTCGAGGTGAGCCCGGCCGGCGACGTGGTACTGGATCGTCCAGTGGACGCGGTCGTCGCCGGCATCCGTCCGGCGCAGCCAGGTGGCGGCCAGGAAGCCCTCGAACCCCAGCATCTGGCGGATGTGGGGCGGGAGCCAGGCGGCCAGGGCTTCGGCAGCGTCGGGGTGAACGTGCAGGTTGACCTCGTAGATCAGCATGGCAGGGCGTCAGGCGAGGGCGGCCAGGGGGGTGGTGCCCAGCGGCTCGCCAAAGAGGGTGGCGGACGTGCAGCCGGTGATGCGCACACGCACGTACTGGCCCGGCGCATAGTCCTTCCGGTCGAAGACCACCATCTTGTTCGTATCCGTCCGTCCGCAGAACTGCGTCTCACTCCGCCGGCTCGGTCCCTCGACGAGCACGACGTGCTCGCGCCCGATCTCGGCCCGGTTGTTCTCTTCGGCGATGCGGGTCTGCAGCGCGATGATCTCGTTGAGCCGCCGCTTCTTCACGTCCTCCGGCACGTCGTCCACGTACTTCCGGGCCGCGTACGTGTCGGGCCGCTCCGAGTACATGAACATGTAGGCGTGGTCGTAGCGGACGATCTCGAGCAGCGAGAGCGTATCCCGGTGTTCGTCCTCCGTCTCGCCGCAGAAGCCGGCAATGATGTCGGTCGAGAGGGAGATGCCGGGGCAGATGGAACGGGCGCGTTCGACGAGCGCCAGGTACTCCTCGCGCGTGTACGTGCGGCGCATACGACGGAGCACGTCGGTGTTGCCGTGCTGGACGGGCAGGTGGATGTAGTTGCAGACGTTGTGTCGCTCGCGGTGCACGTGCAGGAGCGCGTCGGAGCAGTCCTTGGGATGGCTGGTCGAGTACCGGATGCGCAGCTCGGGCGAGAGGCGGCTGATGCGGTAGAGCAGTTCGGGAAAGTCCACCGTCGTGCCGTCCTGCACGAACCGGTACGAGTTGACGTTCTGCCCGAGGACGGTCACCTCGCGGTAGCCCCGTTCGAGGAGCTGTTCACACTCGGCCAGGATGCTGGCGACGGGGCGGCTGCGCTCACGGCCCCGGGTGAAGGGGACCACGCAGAAGGCGCACATGTTGTCGCACCCGCGCATGATCGAGACGAAGGCGCTGATGCCGTTGGTGTCGTAGCGTACCGGGGCGATGTCGGCATAGGTCTCCTCGCGCGAGAGCTGCACGTTGACGGCGGCCTGGCCCGTCTCGGCGGCTACGTCCAGCAGGCGGGGCAGGTCCCGGTAGGCATCCGGCCCCACGACCAGGTCGACGAGCTGTTCCTGCTCCAGCAGCTTGGCCCGCAGGCGCTCGGCCATGCACCCGAGGACACCCAGCGTCAGGTCCGGGCGGCCTTTCCGCTTGGCGGCGCGGAAGACGTCCAGGCGCCGGCGCACCTTCTGCTCGGCGTTCTCACGGATGGCACAGGTGTTCAGCAGGACCACGTCCGCCTGGTCGGGGTCGTGCGTGAGCCCGAAGCCGTGCTCGCGCAGTACGGCCGCCACGATCTCGGAGTCCGAGACGTTCATCTGGCAGCCGTACGTCTCGATGTACACCCGGCGTTTGCCGTCGGCTTCCTCGGCCGTGTGTTTCGGTGTGTCGAGGTCGTCGAGGATCTTCAGGTCGGAGATCAGTTCCATGGCGAGGGCGGGCGTGGTCATGACGGCCCGGTCCGGCAGTCGGGTCCGGGGGATCAACATAAACGAAGGGGGGCGGCCCCGGGTTCGGCCGGAAATCGTCAAGCCCGGGCGAAGAATGGCCGCTGCGTCAGGAAGCCTCGGGCACGTGCGCCGCGGCCATCGAGCGGGTCCAGCGCATGACGATGGGCAGGCGCCGCCCGATGCCGAAGGCCTTGGCGCTGACGCGGAGGCCGGGCGGGGCCTGGCGCCGCTTGTACTCGTTACGGTCCACCATGGCCAGGATGCGCTGGACGAACGCCCGCTCGTAGCCGGTGGCCGCCACGATGGCGTCGAGTTCCATGCGGTCGACGATGTAGTGCCGGAGGATGGTGTCGAGGACCGGATACGGGGGGAGCGCGTCGGTGTCGAGCTGGCCCGGGCGGAGTTCGGCCGAGGGGGGCTTGGTCAGCGTGCTCTCCGGGATGATCGTGCGGCCGGCGCGCGCGTTGATGTGGTGCGCCAGGGCATAGACCTCCGTCTTGAACACGTCCGCTAGTACGGCCAGCCCGCCGCTCATGTCCCCGTAGAGCGTGGCGTATCCGACGGCCATCTCGCTCTTGTTGCCGGTCGAGAGGACCAGGTAGTTGAACTTGTTCGAGAGGGCCATCAGCGTGGTGCCCCGCACGCGCGCCTGGATGTTCTCCTCGGCCAGACCGGGCTCGGTGCCCCGGAAGGCGTCTTCGAGCATCTGACCGAAGGCCTCTACGGCCGGGTGGATGGGGATGACCCGGCAGGGGATGCCCAGGTTCTCCGCGAGTGCGAGCGAGTCGTCCACCGAGCCTTGCGAGGAGTAGGCCGAGGGCATCGTCACGCTGGTGACCCGTTCGGGTCCGAGGGCTGCGACGGCCAGCGCACACGTCACGGCCGAGTCGATACCGCCCGAGAGGCTGACGATGGCCTTCGCGAACGCGCCCGTCTTCTCGAAGTAGTCGCGGATGCCCAGCACGAGCGCGTCGTGCAGGTCGGCCGTCATGTCGTGGGCGAGGGAGCAGGGGCCGGGCTGCGTGCCCAGGTCCCAGTACAGCAGTGCCTCCCGGAACGACGGGGCGCACAGCAGCCGCGTCCCGTCGGCGGCATGGACCCGGCTGTCGCCGTCGAAGATGACCTCGGTGTTGGCGCCGACCTGGTTGACGAGGACGAAGGGGACGCCGTGCTCCCGGCAGATCGCCGTCACGACGGCGTTGCGCTGGTCGTGTTTGCCGTGCGCGAACGGCGAGGCGCTCAGATTGACGAAGAGGTCGATCCCGAGGGCCGCCAGTTCGTCGATCGGGTTCTCGCGGTAGAGGTGGTAAGCTGCATAGTCCTCGTTATTCCACATGTCCTCGCAGATGTGGAGGCCGAGGCGCACGCCGCGCCACCGCACCACGTGCCGGCGCGGGGCGGGCTCGAAGTAACGGTATTCGTCGAAGATGTCGTAGGTCGGAAGCAGCGTCTTATCGACACGATCGACGATCTGGCCGTTCTCGAGGAGCAGCGCGGCGTTGAAGAGCCGCTTGCCGATGCGGTCGGTGTTCCGGACCGGCGCCCCCACGATCAGGCCGGTGTCCGGCGGCGCTTCGCGTGCGATCCACGACACGGCCCGCGTGGTGGCTTCGATGAAGTACGTGTTCTCGAGCAGGTCCAGCGGCGGGTAGCCGGTGACGCAGAGCTCGGGGAAGACGACCAGATCCGCCCCGGCCTGCCGGGCTTGCCGGGCGGTGTCCACGATCCGGCGGCTGTTCCCTTCCAGGTCGCCGACGATCGGGTTGATCTGGGCAAGTGCGATGCGCATGGTCATTCTCGCGAAAGGGCCGAAGAACGGAAAGCACAGGCCAGCCCGCCATAGGTTCCTCGAACGCATTTTTTTCCACCCACGCGGAAAAAGATACGCCGCGCATCGGGGGTCCGGCCCGGGCGAGGCCCCGGATAGGGGTCCGGTTGCCGGTTTCGGGCCGGTAGGACCCGGGTGAAGGCTCCGGGGGGACGAATGGGCCTGCGTTTTGCCGGCCCGGTCCCCCGGAGCCCTGCGTGAAAAAATGGAGGCATCTTTTTCATGGGCAAACGTATGCGACGGTCGGTCCGGGGCGTGGCCGGGATGGCCCTGCTGTGCCTGTGGGGCCTCCTGGCTACCGCACGCGGGCAGGGACTCGACCCCGACCTGGCCGTCACCCAGTACACGCACGACATCTGGACGACCGACGACGGCCTGCCGCAGAACTCCGTCAACGCCATCCTGCAGACGCGTGACGGCTACCTCTGGATGGGGACCTACGAGGGACTGGTCTGTTTCGACGGGATCGAGTTCATCGTCTTCGATAAACGCAACACGCCGGAGATCCGGGACAACGTCTTCTATGCCCTCTATGAGAGCCGGGACGGCACCCTGTGGGCCGGCACCCAGGCCGGCGGGCTGATCGCCTATCGGGACGGGGCCTTCACCACGTACACCATCGAAGACGGCCTCGGCAACGATTTCATCACCTCCCTGGCCGAGGACCTCGACGGCAACCTCTGGATCGGGTTGCAGGGCGGTGGTCTTTCGCGTTACCGGGACGGGGTGTTCACCACCTACACGACCGCCGATGGCCTCGTCCCGAACACAA
This sequence comes from uncultured Rhodothermaceae bacterium, assembly GCA_964552015.1. GTDB lineage: Bacteria > Bacteroidota > Rhodothermia > Rhodothermales > ISCAR-4553 > Rhodocaloribacter. The sequence goes on from CAZKFR010000002.1 coordinate 82,740, forward strand.
TCATGGAACTGCTCGTCGACCGGAATGGCGTGCTCTGGATGGGCACCAATGGGGGCGGGCTCGTGCGTTATGATGGCGGGCAGTTTACGGTCTACACGGCCGGAGACGGGCTGGGAAGCGACGTCGTGCGGGGCCTCTGGGAGGATGAGGACGGAACGCTCTGGATCGGAACAAGGGGCGGGTACGGGCTCGTCCGGTTCGACGGCCACACCTTCACACCGCTCGCGGGGATGCCGTTCCAGCATGTCAATGCGATCTATGCGGATCGGCACGGCACGCTCTGGATCGGCACGGATGGGGGCGGTCTGATGCGGTATCGGGCGGGCCGCTTCGATACGATCACCCTCTCGGGGGAAGTGGCCGGCGAGGTGGTCTGGGACATCTACGAGGATCGGGAAGGCAGCCTCTGGGTGGGCACGTTCGGCGGCGGGCTGCACCGCTTCAAGAACAGCCGTTTCCTGGTTTACGGTATGCCCGAAGGCCTCTCCTTCAACGCCGTACGCGCTGTCATCGAAGGGCGAGACGGCAGCCTCTGGGTCGGGTCGATGGCCGGCTTGAACCGCATCCGGGACGGGCGCATTCAGGTTTTTTCGCAACAGGATGGGCTCTCGAACAATGCGGTCTGGGCGCTCTGGGAGGGGCGAGATGGCAGCCTCTGGGTCGGCACCCGCCGGGGCGGGCTCAACCGGTACCGGGATGGCCGCTTCGAGGTATACACCACCGCGGACGGGCTGGGTAATGATTTTGTTCGGACGGTGTTCGAGGACGCGCACGGGAACCTGTGGGTAGGCACGGACGGTGGCGGGTTGCAACGCTTCGAAAACGGGCGGTTCGTCGAGACGTACACGACGGCCAACGGCCTCGCAAGCAACGTCGTCTGGGTGCTGCGCGATGCACCGGACGGCGGCCTCTGGGTAGGGACCCGGGGCGGCGGCCTGAGTTATTTCCGGGACGGACGGTTCACGACCTACCGCGCCACCGACGGCCTGGCCGATGATTTCGTGACGACCCTCCATCAGGATGCAGACGGCGCGCTGTGGATCGGCAGTTACGGTCACGGCCTCACGCGCTTCAAAGACGGTCGATTCTCCGTGATCACCTCGGCGCAGGGGCTCTTCGACGATGTGATCCACGTGATCCTGGAGGACGATCAGGGCCGCCTCTGGATGAGCAGCAACCGGGGCGTTTACTATGTGGAGAAACGCGAGCTCGAGGCCTTTTTCGAAGGGCGGCGGGACGCGGTCACCTCCACGGTCTTCGGGAAGGAAGACGGGCTGCGGAGTGAGGAAGGCAACAGCGCTTCGCCCGCCGGATGGCGAGCACGAGACGGACGCCTCTGGTTTGCCACCATGAAGGGGGTGGCCGGTATCCGGCCGGGTCGGTTCCAGACCAACCCGTATGCGCCGCCGGTCCTCATCGGATCGGTACGCATCGACAACCGGGAGGAGAAGGTGAGGTCGCGGATCGTGATTCCACCCGGGGCACGGCATCTGGAGATCCGGTACACGGCGTTGAGCTTGCTCTTTCCGAGCAAAGTGCGTTTCCGGTACCGGCTCGATCCCTACGACCGGGACTGGATCGAGGCCGGCGGGCGGCGTGTCGCCTACTATACGAGCGTGCCGCCGGGGACGTATCGTTTTCGCGTCATTGCGGCCAACGAGGACGGCGTGTGGAACGAGGAAGGCGCTACGCTCATCGTTCGGATGGAGCCCTTCTTCTACCAGCAGCCCTGGTTCCCGCCGCTGCTCGTGCTGATGTTCCTGGCGGGGGTCTACGGCGTGGTGCGTTACCGGATGATGCGGTACCGGCAGCGGGAGGCCGAACTGGCAGAGGCCGTCCAGGCCCGCACCGAGCAGCTCCAGCAAACGGTGCACGCGCTCGATGAGGCCCGTCAACGGGCCGAAGAGGCGGCCCGGGCCAAAAGCGAGTTCCTGGCCAACATGAGCCATGAGATCCGCACGCCCATGAACGGCGTCATCGGCATGACCAGCCTGCTCCTCGACACCGACCTCTCGGACGAACAGCGTGATTTCGTCGAGACGATCCGGAGCAGCGGCGAGAGCCTGCTCACGCTCATCAACGAGATCCTGGATTTCTCGAAGATCGAGGCCGGGCAGATCGAACTGGAGCACCATCCGTTCAACCTGGTTTCCTGCCTGGAGTCCGCGCTGGAGGTGGTGGCCGTCAGGGCCTGCCACAAGGGGCTGGAGCTGGTGCTCGACGTGGCACCCGACGTGCCGGCTACGATCGTGGGGGATGCCACGCGGCTGCGGCAGATCGTCGTGAACCTGCTGGGGAATGCCGTCAAGTTCACCGAAGCCGGCGAGGTGGCGCTGGCGGTCCGGCGGGGTGATGGAGAGGACCTCCTGCACGTGTCCGTCCGGGACACCGGCATCGGCATCCCGGCCGACCGGATGGACCGGCTCTTTCAGGCCTTCTCGCAGGTCGATGCGTCGACGACCCGCCGGTACGGGGGGACGGGCCTGGGGCTGGCCATCTGCCGGCGGCTATGCGAGAAGATGGGGGGGCGCATCTGGGTCGAGAGCGAGGTGGGCGTCGGCTCGACGTTTCATTTCACGTTCCGGGCCGGGCAGGTACCGGCGCCGGAGGTGGAGCCCCGTGCCCAGTTCCGGCAGAAGCGGGTGTTGCTCGTACAGCCGTGCGCGTCGGCACGCCGGGTGACGGCTGAGGTGCTGGGAGGCTGGGGTATCCCCGTGACGGCCGTGGCCGAGGGGCGGGACGCGCTTCGCCTCGTGGCCGAGCAGCCGCCCTTCGACCTGATGGTGGTCGATTCGAGCCTTGGCGATCTCGATCCCCGGTCGTTCCTGCGTGTCGTGCGGGCGCATCCGAAGGGGAGCCGTCTGCCCGTGGTGCTCCTGAACGACGTGTGCCGGCGCCTCAACGTGACCGAGATCGGCGGGGTGCAGCGCGTCAACAAGCCGGTGCGGCGGAGCGAACTGTACGATGCGCTCGCCACGGCCTTTTCGGCCGGGGAGACGGGGGCGTCACGTCCCGCGCGTCGCTCGGCGTTCGATGCCGAACTGGGCAAACGGCTGCCGCTACGCATCCTGCTCGCCGAGGACAATGCCGTCAACCAGCGTGTGGCGCTCCGCCTGCTCGAACGCCTGGGGTACCGCGCCGATGTGGCGGCCAACGGCCTGGAGGTGCTCGAGGCGGTTCGTAAGGTGCCCTACGATGTTATCCTGATGGACGTGCAGATGCCGGAGATGAACGGTCTGGAGGCCACGCGGCGGCTGCGGGAGGAACAGGCGGGGCGGCCCGGCCCCCGCATCATCGCGCTGACGGCCAACGCCATGGAGGAGGACCGTCAGCGCTGCCTCGAGGCCGGCATGGACGACTATCTCGCCAAGCCCATCCAGGTGGCCGCGCTGGTCGCGGCGCTCGAGCGGTGTAAGCCCGTCCATAATGCCCCGCCCGCGCGCGGTGAGGGCTGGGGCGTTGCGTGAGGTGTCGGCGCCTCATCACCGCCGGTCGGGAAGCACGTCGACACGGACGACGAGGGTCTCGGGCGGAGCCGCAGGCCGTTCGGCGGCGAAGCGCCAGTGGTACGTACCCGCATCCGCGGGGAAGGTGCGCCAGAGGAACGACCGGCCTTCGAGCCGGCTCATGGCCGGGACGTGCAGGGCGGCATAGCGGATGACCGGATGCCCGCCGAGGCTGTCCGGCAGAGCCAGGATGAGGGGGCGGCCGGCGCGGACACGCGATGCGAGCGTGTCCGGGGGCATCGTCGGTTCCGCAAGAACCGGGGCGTGGATGGGGGCGTACGGGAGCAGGGCGGGAGTGCCTCTTCCGGAGCGACCCGGCAGGGGGAGCAGCATCCCGGTCAACAGGAGGGCCAACCAACGCATTGTTTGTGCTCGCATCCGGTGGGTCTCGCTTCTCGATATGGATGGTGCCGATGGGGGGTGGCAGGGCTCCTGGCCCTGGGACTGGTGTCCGCCGTGCGGGGGCAGCCCTTGCCGCAGGGGGCCGAGCCGGTGGCCGAGGTGGTATGGCACCTGATCGTGGACGGTGAGGTCCGGCCCTGGCCGCTGGCGCGCCCCTACCCCCTGGACAGCCTGGACGTCGCCACCCGGGCGCTGCTCGAACACCTGCGTCGTGAGGGCTACTACGACGCCGTGCTGGACTCGGTACGGGTGGAGGCCGAGCGCCAGCCCCCGGAGGTACGCCTGTACGTGCGTCCGGGCTCCCGGTACGTCGTCGGGCGGGTCCGCCTGCGGGGCATGACCGTGTTCGACTCGGTGGCCGTACGCGATGCGATGGTGACGCGGCCCGGGCGGCCGCTGGACCCCGACCGGCTGGCTGCCGACCTCGATGCGCTCCTCCAGCGCTATGAGGCGGCCGGCTATCCGCTCGTAGCCATTCGCCTTGCCGGGCTGGAGCGGCTTCCCGGGGATTCGACCCGCCTGGACCTGCTCCTGCAGGTGGAGGAAGGGCGCACGCTGGTGCTGGGCGGGGTGGAGTTGCCCGGTGCCCGGCGGACCCGAGCGTCGTACGTGGCGCGCCTGGCGGGATGGCGTACGGGGCGCCCGCTCCAGAGCTACGACCCCGTCGCCCTCCGGGAACGCCTCGAAGAGACGGGGTTCTTCGAGGAGGTAGGGACGCCCGAACTGGTCGTGTTGCCCGGGGACACGGTCGTGGTGCGCCTGCCCGTGCGTGAGGCGGCGCCGGGCTCGTTTGACCTCGTGCTGGGGTACCTGCCCGCCGGCGGGGCGGGGCGCTCCGGCAGCCTGGTCGGCAGCGGTCATCTGGTGTTGCGTCACCTGCTCGGTGCCGGACGGACGGCCTCCCTCAAACTCAACCGCCTTCCCGGACAGGTCAGCAGCGTGGACGTACGGGTGGCCGACCCCTTCCTGTTCGGCCTTCCGTTCACGGGCGAGGGGGCTTTTCAGGGGCTCCAGCAAGATTCGACCTATGGCAAACAGCAGTACCGGGCGAGTGTGGGGTACCATTTCGGTGGTGGGCTGATGCTGCTGGCGACGTTCATCCGCGAGAACACGGCACCGGGGCAGGCCGGGCTGCGTCTGCGGGCGGGGCGGCAACGCATCCCCCGGTCGGATGCCGTCTTTGCGGGGCTGGGGCTTCGCTACCGGCGGCTCGACCGGGGCGTCAACCCCCGGCGCGGCTTCTTCGTCGAGGTCAACCTGGAGCGGGGCCGTAAGCGCCGTACGGCCACCGTCCTTACCGCCGAGGGCGATACGACGCGCGAGGTGACGGCGCTGCGCCAGGAGCGGCTTCAGGCCACCATCCGCCTGTTTGTCCCCACGCTCCGACGTCAGGTGCTGGCCCTGGGAGGCGAGGCCGCCGTGCTCGTGAGCAACGCCTATGACGAGAGCGACCTCTTTCGCTTTGGCGGGGCTACCTCGCTGCGGGGCTACGACGAAGAGCGCTTCCGCGGGCGCTTCGTTGCACGGGCGTTCGCCGAGTACCGCTACCAGATCGACCGTGCGTCGTTCGCCTACGTGTTCTTCGACCTGGGCTTCGTCGAGACGCCCGAGGTCGTGGGGCTGGCACCCGGGCATGGTTTCCATCCCGGCTACGGGGTGGGCCTCCAGTTCAGCACGCCCGTCGGGCTCGTCAACACCAGCTATGCCGTCAACCCCGATGACGGGCCCACGCGCGGGCGCATCCATGCCGGCCTCTCCTTCGGCCTCTGACGGTGCGTACGGGGTCAGACCGTGCGTCAGAGGAGCGACACGAAGGCGGCGTCCTCGGCCTCCAGCGCGCCGTCCGGCGCGGGCGGGCCGAGACGTACGTCTTCCAGCCGGCCTACCCGTTCGGGGTCGTAGGGCCGGCGCACGCGGATGTAGTTGTCCGTGAAGCCGTACATCACCCCGTCTTTCTCATCGCCTTCCCACAGCACCGGGCGCGTGGTGCCGGCGTGATCCCTGTAGAACGCCGCGCGCTTCCGGTCGGAGAGCAGGCGCAGGACCCGGTTGCGGCGCGCCCGCTCGGCCTTCGGCACGGGCGCCCCGCCGACGCGCTCCGGCTGGTCCACGGCGACGGTGTGGGGGCGCTCGGAATAGGTGAAGACGTGCAGGTAGGAGACGGGCAGGTCCTGCAGGAACCGGCAGGTGTTCTCGAACCGCTCCGCCGACTCGGCCGGGAAGCCCACGATCACGTCGACCCCGATGCAGGCGTGTGGCAGGCGTTCCTTGATCCGCGCCACGCGACCGGCATAGACGTGGCGGCGGTAGCGCCGCCGCATCTTGCCCAGCACGTAATCGTCTCCACTCTGGAGGGGGATGTGGAAGTGAGGCTGGAACCGCTCGGAGGCGGCGACGAAGTCGATGATCTCGTCGGTGAGCAGGTTGGGTTCGATGGAGGAGATGCGGTAGCGGGCGATGCCCTCGACCCGGTCGAGGGCGCGGAGCAGATCCAGGAGCGTGTGTCCGTGCTCCTGGCCATAGAGGCCGATGTTGACCCCGCTGAGGACGATCTCCCGGAAGCCTTTCTCGGCGATGGCACGGGCCTGGGCGACCGTCGCTTCGAGCGGGTTGGAACGGCTGCGGCCCCGGGCCTGCGGGATGGTGCAGAACGCGCAGGTGTAGTCGCAGCCGTCCTGCACCTTCAGGAAGGCGCGGGTGCGTTCCCCGGCTGCGTAGGCCGGCCCGAACGCCTCCACCTCGTCGATGCACGAGACGGCCACCTGGGTCTGCTCCCGCTTCGAGAAATCCCCGAGCACGTCGAACAGGTGAAACTTTTCACGGGCGCCGAGGACGGCATCCACGCCGGGGAGGGCGGCGATCTCATCCGGGCGGAGCTGGGCGTAACAGCCGGTGACCAGGATGAAGGCCTCCGGATTGGCCCGGCGGGCCCGGCGGATCACCTGACGGCACTTCCGCTCGGCCTCCTCGGTGACGGTACAGGTGTTGATGACGGTCACGTCGGCTGCCTCGCCAAACGGCACGACCTCGAAGTCCCGCGCCTCGAAGTCGCGGGCCAGGGTACTCGTCTCGGCGTAGTTGAGCTTGCAACCCAGCGTATAGAACGAAACTTTCACGGCACAACGTGGCAGGCGAGGAAGAAGGTGCAGTACCTTGAGGCACAAGAACGAAACGGCACCTCGTACGTTTCAAACGCCGGGCCTACCGGCGTGAAAAGGCGTTGAACCCCGCACCCGTCCGGGTTTGCCACCGGTAGGTCAGGGCGGGCAGGTCCCGAAACGGGCGGGCCGTATCCGAACATTCAACCGAGACGTACCTTGTTTGCACGCGAAGGCTATATGTTGATCACCGGCGCGGCCGTGATCGCGCTGGTGCTGGCCCTGGTGGGGCTGCAACTCGGGCCTACCTGGCGGGTGGTGCTCGGTGGGCTGGGGGTGCTCATCCTGGGCTTTACCCTCTATTTCTTCCGGGATCCCGAGCGGACGCCGCCGCCGAACGCCGCGACGCTGCTCCTGGCCCCGGCCGACGGCAAGGTGGTGCGGATCATCGACGTGGAGGAGCCGCTGTACCTGAACGGCCCGGCCCGGCAGGTCTCCATCTTTCTCTCCCCGCTGAACGTCCACGTCAACCGGGTGCCAGCCGACGGGGTCGTGGAGTTCGTCCGCTACGTGCCGGGGGATTACCTGGTGGCCTGGCATCCAAAGGCCAGCGAGAAGAACGAACGCTCGGAGATCGGGCTGCGCCATCCGAGCGGGACGAAGGTGCTGTTCAAACAGATCGCCGGCGCGGTGGCCCGCCGGATCGTCTTTCACCTGAGCGAGGGCGACACGGTCCGGGCCGGGGAACGGTTCGGCATCGTCAAGTTCGGCTCGCGGATGGACGTGCTCGTGCCGCCCGGCATCCCGATCGACGTGCAGGTGGGGGACCGGGTCACCGCAGGGGAGACGATCCTCGGACGCCTCCCGGCACCGGTGCCCGAGGCGGACGCGGCCACGGCCGAAAACGCCACCCGCTGATGCTGCGCCTGCGCCAACGACGCCACGACCCGGGCCGCCGCCAGCGCCGGTTCCGACAGCGCCTCCGGGCCTACCGCGAGAAGCGCTATGGCCGGGGACGCCGGCAGATCCCGCGGGCCGCCGTCCCGTCGTTCTTCACCCTGATGAACCTCTTCAGCGGGTTCGTCGCCATCGCGCAGGTCTTCGAAGGGCGTCTGGAGCACGCCTGCTGGTTCATCGTGCTGGCCGGCTTCTTCGATCTGCTCGACGGGATGGTGGCCCGGCTGGCCAACGGGACGAGCCTCTTCGGGGTCGAGCTGGACTCGCTCAGCGACGTCGTCTCCTTTGGCGTGGCCCCCGGCTTTCTGGTCTATGTCTTTGGCCTCCGCGAGTTCGGGTTGCTCGGGCTGGTCGTGGCAGCGTTGCCGGCCATCTGCGGGGCCGTCCGCCTGGCCCGCTTCAACGCGACGTGGGAAGGGGAGAAGAAGGATTACTTCCTGGGCCTGCCGATCCCGGTGCAGGCCATCGTCGTCGTGACGCTCATCCTCAACGTCAACGATGCGTCCTGGTTCAACCAGTACAGCCTGAACAACCTGTCGATCCTGATCCCCATCATCGTCGTGCTGTCGGGGCTGATGGTTTCGACGATCCGGTTCGACGCCGTGCCGAAGCCGTCGGCGCGCTACATCCGCACGCACCCCCGGAAGTCGGCGGCCTACGTGCTGGCGCTGCTCGTGGTGATCTTCCTGCAACAGATCGGCCTGCTCGTGGTGCTGGCGGCGTACCTGCTCCACGGCATCGGGCGCTCGGGGTACCACGTCGTGCGGGCCATCCTGGCGACGCCGCTGGAGGACGGCAGCCCCGCTCCCACGGACGGGGCCGGCCGGCGAAATCCTGGCGAAGGGCGGCGACGGCGCCCGTGAAGCGATATCTTACGCGGCACGACGCGTTCGGGCCCCTTCACTCCATCGTACCTCATTGCACCATGTACAAGGCAAACATTCATATCACGTTGCGTCCGTCCATCCTCGATCCGCAGGGCAAGGCCACCCATCACGCGCTGACCGAACTGGGGTTTGCGCGTGTGGAACAGGTCCGTATCGGGAAGTATATCGAGATGTGGATCGACGTTGAGGAGGAGGCCGAGGCCGAACGGGTGGCACGGGAAGCCTGCGAGCAACTGCTGGCCAACCCGGTGATGGAGGATTTTGCCATCACGCTGGAGCGTGTCTCCCCCCGAGCGGCGACCTGAGGGCATGGGATCACGATCGCCACGCGACCGACCGGATGCGATGAGCACGGAACGGAGGTACGGGAACCTGGCGGAGCCCGCCACGGCTGCGCCGGACGTGGACGTCGAGGTCGAGGAGGTGACCCGGGAGCGGCTGGACGAGCCCTGGCGGGTCATCCTCTATAACGACGACGTTCACACGTTCGACGAGGTCATCCTGCAACTCATCAAGGCGACGGGGTGCAGCCCGGCCGAAGCCGAAGCCCTGGCCTGGCGTGTGCACCTGCAGGGCAAGGCGGCCGTCTACGAGGGCAGCTTCGAAGAATGTTTCCGGGTCCAGGCCATCCTCAACGAGATCGCGCTGATCACGGACCTGGAGGGATAGGTCAGCGCCGGGCCGTCTCGGGCGGGGGCGGCTGGACGACGAGCGTGCCGGTGGGGGTGTGGCCGTAGACGGACGGCTCGTACATCATCTCGCCCCGCGCGGGGGGATGGACGAAGGTGCCGGGCGTGGTGGCACGGGCGACGTAGGTGTACGTATGCTCGCCACGCTGCAGGTAGTCGGCAAAGAGGAGCACGCGGTCGTCGTGGAGTTCGGTGTGGGTGAAGGAGCCCCACCAGCGCTCGGTGCCGGTGTCCTGGACGGCGTCCCGGGCGGTGGTCTCGAAGGCGGCGTTGAGGGCTTCGAGACCGGCGGGCAGCGGGTCGTCGACGACGACGTAGTGGCGGCCGGCGGGACTGCTCAGGCGCAGGGTGACGCGCACGAGGTCGCCGGCCTGGAGGGTGACGCGTTCTTCGCCGCTCGTCATGGCCCGGCCCACCGGGTGGCCCTGCTTGTCGAGCCGCTGGATCGTGCGCGCCACACGCAGGCCCTGGTCGCGGGCAGGCAGGGGGGTATCCCGGTAGGTCTCGAGCAGGAGCGAGTAGTAGAGGCGGCCCGGGCCGGTCTTTCGGATCTCGACGGGCAGGGTGCTGCCGGGCGGCCAGGTGTCCAGGGATTGCTCGTGCGTGAAGACCGTCAGCGACGAGCCGCGGAACGCTTCGCGGAGCAGCAGCGCGCTGTCCACGCGCAGCTCGGCCACGAAGTCCGGGGGGGCTTTCTCGAACGAGGCGAAGTACGTGGCGAGTGCCTCGACGGCGGCGACGTTCTCCTGCGTGGTGCCCCAGTGGCCCGGCGTGCGACGTGACATCAGGAAGCGGAGCATGCGTTCGGCCAGCAGGCGCGTCTCGGCGGTGGGGTCGGCCTCGATGAGGGCGGTCATGCCGAGGGCGGTCGCCCGGGTGTCCGAGGCGAAGACCCAGCCCCAGTCGGGGTCGGGCGGGATGCTGAAATAGGCGACGCTGCCCTCGACGCGGACGCGGCTGCGGAGGCGGTCGAGCAGGCGGGGCCGCAGGGTGGCCAGGGCTCGGCTGTTGGCGCGGACGACGGTGCGGAGCATCAGGCTCTGCCCCTCGACGCTGGAGCGCGGGTCCCGGAGGAGGGCCTCGGCCAGCGAAAAAGCTTCGTCTTCGAGGAGGCGCCCGTGCCGTACCAGCGCGTAGAGCATCAGGGTCCGGGTGTCGTTCCAGACGGCCCGGTCGTAGTAGGCTGGACGGTCGCTGGGGTTGCGTACCTGCTGTTCCAGGGCGTCCAGGGCCCCGGCCAGCAGGCGTTCGGGAAGGGCATAGCCGGCCGCCCGTGCTTCCGCCAGGGCCAGGACGACGTAGGCGCTCACGTAGGGGTTGGCATGACGACCGCCGGGCCACAGGGCGAAGCCGTCACCGGTCCAGTACGCGGGCAGGTCGTCGAGCCAAGCCTGCACCGCGGCGTTCCGGTCGCCGTGCAGGGCGTTGAGGTCGAAGGCGGCGAAGAGGTTGTCGGCCAGGAGGAGCGGGCGGATGCGGCTGGTACGCTGCTCGAGGCAACCGTAAGGATACTGGAAGAGGTAGCGCGTAGCCCCATCGAGGCCGGCGAGGGCCGTGCTTGCCAGGCGGACCGAGAAGTGGCCGAGGCCGGGCAAGGCGTCGGCGGGGATCCGCAGGACTTCGCGGGTGCTCTGCTCCGTCGAGGCGAACGTGGCGCTCGTTTCCCGGGTGGTGGGGAGGCGTACCGGCAGGGGCCATTGCAGGGCGTCGCGTACGTTCGCCATGGAGGCCTCGAACGTGATACGGGCGGTGTCCGGGTGTTCGGCAGCCCAGCCGAAGCGCACCTCGCGCGTTGCGCCGGGGGCCAGCACCAGTTCGTGCGAGGCCGGGCCGGTCAGCGTGAGGCCCTCGGCGCGGGCCGTGACCACGACGCGCCCGTCACGGTCGGTGCGGTTCGAGACGAGCACGCCGGCTTCGAAGCGGTCGCCGCGCCGGGCGAAGCGGGGAAGGGCCGGCTGGAGCACGAGCGGCTGCGTGACGAGCAGGTCGCGTCGGCCCGCGCCGAAGCGGTTCCCCCCGGCCACCGCCACCGCCATGAGGCGGAACGTGGTCAGGCTCTGGGGCAGCGTGAACCGGACCGTGGCGCGGCCGCCGGCATCCGTCTGCAGGGAAGGCACCCAGTGGGCCAGGGGACGGAAATCCTGGCGGAGCATGTACTCCGCCGTGCCGCCCCCGCCGCCGAGGTCTTCCTCCTTCTGTCCGAAGTTGCGCTGGCGCACCAGGCGGGCGCGCGTCTCGCTCGTGAGGACCCGGAGGGGCTGGGGGCCATAGAAGGCGTCGAACGGGTCCGGCAGGTGGTAGCCGAGGAGGTTGAGCACGCCGGCATCCACCGCCGCGAAGGTTACCTCGGCGGGAACGCCGCGTCCGGCGGCATCGCGCACCTGGATCGTCACGGTGGCCTCCTCGCCGGGACGCATCGGCGCACGCTCGGGGAGGACCTCCACCGACAGGTGCCGTACGCCGGGGTCCACGCGGATGCCCGCATACCCGACCTTGAAGGCGGGAGCGCCGGCGTCGGCGGCGGCCGTGGGGGGAGCGGTGCGACCGTGCAGCAGGATGACGCTCACGAACACGTTGGGCAGGTGGGCTTCCGTCAGCGGGATCTCGATCTGCGGCGCACTCCCGACGAGGGTCTCGACACGGCTCGACAGGATACCGTCCCGCTCGACGGTGATCAGGGCCGTGGCGCGCTCGAAGGGCGAGGCGACCATGAACCGGGCCGTCTCGCCCGGGCGGTAGGTGGTACGCTCGGGCACCAGGTCGATGCGGTCGTCGTCGGCACGGGCCCAGGCCACATAGCCGGCCCCGGTGGCATAAAAGAAGGCTTCGGTGCGGACGACGTTGCCGCGCAGGTCGGTGCCGCTAGCCCGGATGAGGTAACTGCCGCCCCGGTCGATGGGGATGTGCAGGCGGCGGGCCTCGCCGGCGCGGGTGTCGAGTTGCTGCGTGCCGAGCGGCTCCTCGGTGCGCTCGCTGCGCCAGTGCAGACGCCCGTCGACGCCCACCTCGCGGACGCTGTGCCACTGCTGCCGGATCACCTCCACCGTCAGGCCGCGCACGGCGACCGGATGCCCGGCCGGGTCGACGGTCGCCACGTCCACCGTGATCTCCTTCGTCCGGCTCAGGTCGAGGAACGTCGTGGCGGGCTTGAGGCCGATGTAAAAAAGGCCGGGGTGGAGCGGGACGACGGTGCGGGCCGCGATCTCCTGCCGGGCGGGGTCGGTGACGGTGGCTTCGAAGACCAGGTCGCCGCCGCCGCCGGAGGCGTCGCCGGGCAGCGGGAGGCGGACGTCGAGCCGCCCTTCGTCGTCGAGGAGGGTGTCCCCGCGGGCGATCTCCCGGCGGTCGGCCTCGGGCGCGGTGAGGAGGCCGAACCGGTATCCGGGGTAACCGGGCGGGGCATAGGTGGCGGGGGTGCGGGTGAGCACGAACCGGACCGGTTGCCCGCGCATGGCCGCGCCGAAGAGGTAATGCCCGGTGACGGTACCCTCGAAGAAGTCGCCCGGTATGTAGGCCGGGGCTGCGGTCCGGGCGGTGACGCTGAAGGTTGCCGTACGGAAGGCATCCACGCGGAAAGAGCCCCGCGCGATGTCGCCGCGCTCGTAGGGGCCGCGCTCGGCGGCGGTGGTGTCGCCGGCATGGGCCACGCGGACGGTGTACACCCCGAGCGCCGCGCCGGGGGGGGCTTCCCAGGTCAGGTCGAACGTGCCGAGCGGACCGGGACGCAGGTAGCGGTCCAGCACCCGTTCATCACGCGGGCTTTCGATGAACAGGCGGATGCTGTCCGTGATGGGCTGCCAGTCGGCGTCGGTGCGGGTGCGCAGGATACCCTTGAGGTGGACCGTCTCGCCGGCCCGGTACAGTCCTCGGTCCGTGAAGACACTGCCGGCGTCGGTGCGCGGTTCGGGCCACCAGGCGTAATCCACATCGAACCGGTAGGGTTCGAGTCCGTCGGTGAAGAGGCTGGACGTGAAGGCCACATCGCCGCCGTGCTCGACGATGACGTACTGTGTGGGCGCTTCGTACGGGTTGGGTGGGGTCAGGCCGAGGGTGGCCCAGCCGGGCGTCAGCGCGCGGCCCTGTTCGTCGGTGTGGCCTTCCCAGCGCACCCGGTTGGTCGCGTCGCGCAGGGTCACACGGGCGCCGGAGACGGGCCGGGCCGTGGCCAGTTCCGTCACGAAAACCAGGTTCTGGTGAGGGCTGAACTTGGCTGTCAACCCGAGCCGCGTCACCTGTACCAGGGCGCGGAAGGAGCGTGCGTGGCGCCAGCCGGGCTGCGGAGGTACTTCGAGATGGACGGCCACGATACCCGTGCTGTCGGTCAGGTACGAGTCCAGCGGAAAGGGTACGATGTCCGGCCGATTGCGCTCGACCGGGAAGGTGAGCGGGACGCCGGCCGGGAGCCCGGCGGGGGCTTGGGTCTCGGCTTCGCCGTAATAATGCTCGTGGTCGTACACGGGCAGGAGCGGCACGATGTCGTCCGGTCCGACGCGTTGCAGCCCGACTCGCCCTTCTTTCAGGTTGGTCACGTGTACCGGCAGGGCCGCCCGGGCGGAGGCTTCGATCACGAGCAGGCCCTGCGGCATCCGGATCGCCGGGGCCAGCGGCCGCGTGCGAAACCGCCACGCGGCGTGGTCCAGCACCTGGCCGAACGTGTCCGGCAGGCTGTCCAGCTCGAGCGTATACGGAGTCTCCGGGGCCCAGACCGGGGGGAGGGTGTGGGTCGTGCTCACCCGGTCGTCCTGCGCGTCGAGGCCCGGTGGCCAGACGACCGGGGGCGTGACGGTAAGCGCGTGCCGCAGGTCGCCGAAGCGGACGGGGTTGGAGAACGTGAGGACCAGGCCGCGGGCGGGGTCGATGTCGGCGCGGCGGTCGTACCCGGTGGAGGTGACCGCCTCGAGCACGAGCGGACCGTACGTGGTGAAGCGGACGACGGTGTCCCCGGCCATGCCGAGCGGGCCGCCGGCGGCCGGGAGGCCGGCCCGCAGGTGGATTTCATAGGACGTGCCGGGACGGAGCGGCTCGGCCGGGGTGAGCACGAGCACGGTGCTGTCCGGGCCGGCGGTCAGCGTGGCCGGCACGCGCATCCGCTCGGGAGTGCGGCGTACGAGTTGGACGTAGCCCCCGACACGGCCGATCGCCAGCGGCTGGTTGAACGTGAGCCGGATGGGCCGGGCGGGGTCGGCATAGCGGGCCCCATCGGCCGGCTCTGAAGCAACGAGACGGGGGCGGGGCGTCTCGAACGTCCATGTGAACGCCTTTTCCAGCGGGGTGCCGTCCAGCGCCTGCAGACCGGCGGCGACCGTAGCGCGGAAGGCCGTGGCCGGCGGCAGCGGCGTCGCCGGCTCGAAGACCAGGATCTGGGTGCCCACCCAGCGGAGCGTGCCCGGCACGGGCGGTGACAGCACGAGCGCCTCCGGCGGCACCTCCGGGGCCTCCCCGAGCGGCACCATGGGCCGGCTGAACGTCACCGAAACGACGGTCGCCGGGCCGGCCTCGACCATCTCCCCCAGCGGGGTGGCGGCCAGCGGACGCAGGGGGCCGTCCAGCACCGGGATGTATGCGGCCTCGCCCGGCACACCATCGAGCGGAACGTGCTCCGTGCTGAACACGACAGGGTAAGAGGCCGGGGATTCATGCCCCCCACAACCGCCTGCCAGCCCGAGCAGAAGCAGCAGGCCGGCCCAGAGCGGCATGCCGAGCAAGGAGGCCGTACGTCGCAGGAAGGCGGGGACGTGAATGAGCATGGGGACCGGATACCGGTGTACCGGGTAACAGCCGCTGGAAGGAAGGTGGTGTGCGGCGGAGGATGTCCACCCGGCAATATAACGGAAGGAGTCGAATGAACGGGCTGTACCGCGTGATAATTGAAAGAAAGGACCGGGGTTACAACCCGGCTTGCCCGGTCGCGTCGTCGTTCGGCAGCGTACGGATGTAGGCGTAGAGACCTGCCACCTCCGCATCGGTGAAGTGAGCGAAGGCCCGCCAGGGCATATACTTCGGGTCGAGGATGCGCCCGTCCGGTGTGACACCCCCGCGCAGGGCGGTGGCAAACTGCTCGAGCGTCCAGTTCCGGACCGGGAGCAGATCCGGACTGTAGGGACCGGCCGGGTCGGGATGGGGGCCTCCGCGCAACCCGATCCCATGGCAATCGGTGCAGATCGTTCCTGCACGGTAGGCACCGTAGGCCACGGTGGGTGCCATGGCAGGAGCCACGTCGGGTGGATCTACATCCACCCCAGCCATCAACTGGGGCATGGTGACGGGGCTGAACGTGATGGCCATACGACCGATGGGACCCAGGGTCGTGGGCTGATGAACATTGTCCACCGGTGGTATGGTTTGCAGGTAAGCGATGAGCGCCGCCACCTCATTATCGGCCAGGTTGCGGTACATGGTGGAGGGCATCATCAGGAGGCCACGACCCTCCTTGTTAACCCCATGGCGGAGGGCCCGCTCCCAGTCTGCGGGGGTGTAGGTTTGCCCGATACCCCCCTCGCCGGCCGTGAGGTTGGTGACAGCAATCCGGGCAAAGGGCATCGCGTCGATCTGCGTTCCGCTCAGATCGGCACCGTGGCATTCCCTGCATCCCAGCGTGCGTACGAGATGGGCGCCGTGTGCCAGGGAGGCGGTGTCGGACGGGATCATGGGCGACGCGTCAGGAAGTGCATATTTCTGGTCAAACTTTGACCCACCGGTGAGGTAGATCGCCGTACCCACAAGCAGGAGCAGGAGGCACAATCCACCGATAGAAAACGAAATCCATTTGAGCAGCTTTTTCATGACCGTAATCAGTTTGTGAAGGGGAGGAGCACCTGCCGGCTGCTACAGGAAGGCACGAGCCTGTGGGTTCGTTGAGGACGACGGGCTCGTCATGGGGCAAGCTGGACCGAGAAACCGTTGTTGCGGGGTCGGGAGACCTGTCGGCGAACGGGCGGCTAACGTAGCAACGACGTGAGGAAAGAAGTGACGTAGGCGGACGGGGCGCACTCCGAGCCCTTTGCGCCCTGTCCCACGCGGTTTCACCCACCTGCCGGGAAGAATAGCCTTCGTCCAACGTAGCACCTCGCAGCGAGAGTGTCAAGCGTGGCGCGAGCGCCGGATCCGTTGCGGAAAAGTATGAAGATGGTTAGAATGTGCCGTGATCCGTCCTTCCCGATTCGGGAACGTGACCTTCGGTTTTTTCCACCGCAACCGTAGAGGTACCTATGAAACGTTTTGCCAAGATCATTCCTGTCGGAGGGTCGTTGTTACTCCTGGCCTTTGTATACGCTGCCTGTGGTGGCGGCAACGAGCGCCAGGAAGCGCCTGCCGAGGAGATGGCGTCGGCCGAGATGGCGTTGCCGGACACGACCGGAGCTTCCGTCTGGGCCTACCTGCAGCAGGCCGACTATCAGAACAACTGGTCGCTCTGGCCGGAGAAAGGCGAACTGTACACCGGTCAGGAGCCGCACGGGATGTTGCTGACGACGTACCTGAACGACGTCGCCTACGAGGCCCTCATGAACAAGGCCGGTGCGATGCCGCCCGGGGCCATCATCGTGAAGGAGAACTATATGCCGGACAGCAGTCTGGCCGCTGTCACGGTGATGTACAAGGTGGAAGGCTACAATGCCCTGCACAACGACTGGTTCTTCTCGAAGCACCGGCCGGACGGGTCGCTGGACCAGTCGCCCGAAGGAATGGCCCTCGAGGGGCGTGTGCCGGGCTGTCAGAACTGCCACATGGGGCGGAAAGATAACGACTACATCTTCACCGGAGCGCTGCAGTGAGTCGCATGGCCCGCTTCAGTGCAGGATGACGACCCGCCGGACGACGTGCCGGTCGCCCGCCTCGAACCGGCCGAGGTACACGCCGGAGGCCAGACCCGACACGTCGAGCACGAGGGTGTGCACGCCGGGGCCGCGCAGCCCGGCCTCGTAGGTGCGGGCGCGCCGGCCGAGCAGGTCCGTCAGCATGACCGTCACCGGGCGGGTGTCGCCCAGCGAAAAGACCAGCCGTAGCGTCGAGGACGCCGGGTTCGGATACAGCGCCGTCAGGCGTACCGGATCCGGCGTCCCGGCGTCTTCGGTGCCGGTGACGATCAGGTCGTCCGTGCTGACGGCCGGGCTGAGGGTGGAGAGCATCCCGAGCCGGCTCAGGGCCGCCACGCGGAAATAGTCGGGCGGGTCGGGGGGCACGTCGTAGCGGATGCCTTCCCAGGTCGTGGCGGTGGCGGGTACGACGGCGACGAGGTCGGCCGGGACGGCTTCGGGCGGGCTGCCGCTTCGCATGAAGACGGCGTAGGCCCGGACGGGATCGGTGGCGCTTCCGGCGGAGGCCGTCCACGCGAGCCGGAACGAGGTGGTGACGAGGTCGTCGCGGAGGGCGGGCGCCGTGGGGACCGTGGCTTCGAAGCGGTGGGTCATCGGGGCAGGGAGCGCCGGGTGCGGATAGGCCACGGCCAGGTCGTCGGCGATGGCGAGCAGGTGGTCGTAGCGGAAGAAGGCCTGGCCCTGGGCGCCGGCCACGCGGGTCGTATCGATCTGGGCCAGGATCTCCTCGCGGACGATGGACTTGAACGGCCCCAGCCCGGCGAAGATGGGCAGGCCGCCGGCGCCGGACACCCAGTCTCGGACGAGGTAGTCGAAGTCGGGAGAATCGACGTCGTTGCCGGGTTCGGGCGTGCGCCCGATGTTGAAGTAGAGCTGGGGGGCGAGGTAGTCGTGCAGCCCTTCCTGGAGCCACCGCCGGCTCTCCTGAAAGACGTCGGTGAAGGCCCAGAGGGCGGGCCAGGCACCCGGAAACGGCTCGTAGTTGCCCAGCGGGGCCGAGCCGATCTTCACCCAGGGCTTGACGGCCAGGACGCGGGCATAGACGTCCCGCACGAAGCGGGTCACGTTGTCCCGTCGCCAGTCGTCGATGAGGTCGAAGCCGCGGGGGTTGAACTGGAAGGCGGCTCCGTCTTCCGGCAGGCCGCCGGCGGGATAACGGATGAAGTCGAAGTGGATGGCGTCCAGGTCGTACCCTTCGACGATCTCCATGACGTTGTCGACGAGCCAGGCGCGGGCTTCGTCGGAGGAGGGATCGATCCACGGACTCCCGTCGACGAACTGCACCCACTCGGGGTGGGCGTGGATGACGTGCGGTGGGTCGTCGACGCCGGCAAAGAGGCTCTCGGTCGTCGTGTCGCCGACGCGGAAGACGTTGAACCACACGTGCAACTCCATCCCCAGTGCGTGGGCCTCGTCGATGGCAACGGCCAGCGGGTCGTAGCCGGGGTCGACCCCCGGGCCGCGCAGGCGGGCCGACCAGGGCAGGCGGGCGCTCGGGTACATCGCATCCCCGCGGGCCACCGCCTGGAAGATGAAGGTGTTCATCCCGAGGGCATGGGCCGTGCGGATCCGGTCGCGGAGGTCGTCGGCCTGCTTCGCCGGCGTGTCCAGCGTACTCGCCGGCCATCCTCCATCTCCGAGCACCGTGGCGAACCACACGGCGCGCGTCTCGAACAGCGGCGCGGGCTGACTGTGGGAAGAGGCCGCGTACAGGGCGGAGAGGCAGAGCAGTAGGAACAGGCGGCGCGGCATGGGTGCGGGGGCTTGGGCGCGAGGAACCTTTCGCGCCGTCAAGATAGGAATTTTTCGTTTCGTCTTGCGCTTCCAGGCGCCAGGTGGGATGTTGCGCCGGGAGGGAGCCCTATGCCTGATCACGCCGGTACCGACGCTCGAGGAAGCACCACCGCCCCCGCCCCGGAAGCGGGGGGGGAGCAGCCCGTCCGGCTGTGCGTCATCGACCTGGGGACCAACTCGTTCCACACCGTGATCGTCGATGCGTACCCGAACGGCACCTTCGTCGTGGTGGACCGGCTCAAGGATATGGTGCGCCTGGGCGAGGGCGGGCTGGTGACGCATCGGCTGCAGGAGGCCGCCATGGACCGGGGGGTGGAGGCCCTCCGGCGCATCCGGCTGCTGGCCGAGGGATGGGGCGTGAGCGAGTACCTGGCCTATGCGACGAGCGCCATCCGCGAAGCCGAAAACGGCGGCGACTTCATCGCCCGCGTGCAGGAGGACGTGGGGCTGCGCATCCGTCCCATCAGCGGGGCCTTCGAGGCGGAGTTGATCTACAAGGGCGTTCGCCGTGCGGTGGACCTGCCCGAGCCGGCTCTGCTGGTCGACATCGGGGGCGGCTCGACGGAGTTCATCGTCGGCACGGCGCAGACCATGCACATGGCCATGAGTCTCAAGCTCGGCGCCGCCCGGATGACCCAGGCGTTCATCCACACGGACCCGGTCGAGCGCGGCGAGTTCAAGGCGTTGCGGGCGTATTACCGCGAGTACCTCGCGCCGGTCTACGAGGCCGTCCGCCGGCATGGTGTGCGCGAGATCGTGGGCTCCTCGGGCACGATGGAGAACCTGGCGCAGGTGTACCTGCAGCTCTTCGGGCCGGCCGGGGCCTCGCCGTTCCACGAGGTGTACGAGGCGAAGACGTTCCGGCAGGTCACGAAAAAGATCATGCGGTCGACGCGGGCCGAACGGGCGGCACTGCCCGGCATCGACGAAAAGCGGCGGGACCAGATCGTGGCCGGGGCGATGCTGGTCGACGTGCTGCTGAAAGACCTGCCGATCGAGCGGGTGCGTCTTTCACCACATGCCCTGCGCGAGGGGATGGTGGTGCACTTCATCGAGCAGAACAGCGGCCGGATGCGCCAGCTGGCTGCCCACACCGGCGTGCGGCGGCGCAGTGTCTACGAACTCGGCTTCCGCTTCCAGTGGGAACAGGCGCACGCCCGGCACGTGGCCGACCTTGCCCTCACGCTCTTCGACGCCACCCGCTCGCTCCACGGCCTCGGCGACGAAGACCGCGAGCTGCTCGAATACGCCGCGCTGCTGCACGACATTGGCTATCACATCAGCCACCGGGCGCATCACAAGCACGCCCTCTACCTGATCCAGCACGCCGACCTGCGGGGTTTTCACCCGGACGAGGTGGCCGTCATGGCGAACGTGGCACGGTATCATCGCCGGGCGTTTCCCAAGTCCTCCCACGAGGCCTACATGGCGCTCTCGAAGGCCGAGCGCCGGCGGGTACGGCGGCTGGCCGCGCTGCTGCGCCTGGCCGAAGGGCTGGACCGCAGCCATTTCCAGAACGTCATCCGCCTGGAGGCGCATCTCACCGACGAGGCCCTGCACCTGAGGCTGACGACGAAGAGCGACCCGGCGCTGGAGGTCTGGGGCACCCGCCACGCTGCGGACCTGTTCGAGGCGACGTTCGGACGGCGGGTCGAGGTCGAGGTGAGGGCCGGGGATCAGGAGGGGTGAAGCAACGGGCGCACCGCCTGCCAGAGCTGCCGGTAGGCGCGGGTGGCGGGGGCGGACGGGGCGAAGTGCGGCAGCGGGGCGCGTTCCAGGCCCATCCGCTCGACCGTGCTCGCATAGGGAATCGCGGGCCGGAGGATGTCGGGCCAGTTTGTCAGGGCGGCAACGACCTCACGATGGAGCCGCTTGCGGCGATCCACCATGCCGAAGAAGGCACGCACGACGAGTCCGGGGAACGGGTCGTACGTGAGGAAGGCCCGGAGCTGGGCATAGGTGCGGAGGGAGAGGGGGGTAGGAAGAAGGGGAACGAGGAGCACATCGGTGGCCCCGAGGAGGCTTTCGGAGACGAGCGAGAAGCCCGGCGGGGCATCGAGCACGAACAGGTCATGGCTCGTACGGAGGGGACGTAGGACATCAGCCAGGCGGCGTTCCGGCGCATCGTCGCCACCGAGAAGGAGGTCCATGTGGCGATAGGAGAAGTCGGCCGGCAGGAGGTCCAGGTTGGGAAAGTCGGTCTCCCGGAGGAAGGGGACCGGGTCGGAAGACGTGCGCAGGAGTTGCCCGACCGGCCGTTCGAGGCGGGGGCGTATGCGGAGGTAGTAGCTGGCGGCCCCCTGCGGGTCGAGATCCCAGAGCAGGGTTCGGTAGCCATCCCGGGCGGCCAGATAGGCCAGGTTGACGGCGGACGTCGTCTTGCCGACGCCGCCTTTGAGGTTGTACAGGGTCAGGACGGGCATGGCCGAGGCGGGGTCAGGTGGAGAAAAGGCGTTCGACGCGTCGCCGGTTTTTGGGCCGCACGAAGTGCTCAAAGGCGCCGGTGAAGGCGGTGCGGACATGCTGCTGGCGGTCGGCCAGGTGGGCTTCCAGCCGCCCGATGGCCGTGAACGTCTCGACGGGTGCGGCTCCTTCTGCGGCCATGCGGCGTGCGAAGGTCTGCAGCGCCTCCTGTTGCACGGCGAGGTCCTGGTACGCGCCCAGGGTGTCCTGCAACCGTTTGAGATCGTTCACCAGTTTTCTGACGGGCCGCTCGGGGTAGAGGCTGTGGAAGCTTTCGAGCAGGTAGCGCAGCTTCTTGGCGTCGATGCGAAGGGTATGCAGGGCGTCCGGTGGGCTCTGCGGCCTGATGGCGTGGCCGTGGCGGAGCAGGCGTCGCCAGGCGCGGCGGATGTGCCGGGAGGCAACGGTGCGGATGGGGCGATGCGCTTCGGGGGTGGGAGGCGGCTCCGGCGGGTCGGCCTCGAGGAACGAGCGCCATGCGGCCAGGAGCCGCCTGTAGCGGGGCGTGTCGAGGGCGGCCACGAGGGCCGCGTGCGCGGCCTGTCGCTCGCGCCGGAGGAACGCTTCGAGGGGGGCGAGATCGGTGCGAACGGCTTCGGGAAGGGCCATCCGGTACGCCTCCATCTGAAGCAGGTAGACGTCGAGGTCGCGCACCGGTCCGGTCAAGGCACCCAGCCACTTGAAAGCACTACGGAAGTGGGCGAGCGGGTCCGGAGGAAACAGGTTCTTGAGGTGGCCCAGCAGCGTGCGGGTCCGGCGGAGGGCCACACGGTAGTCATGGAGGAACTCGGGGTCCCGGCCGTCCCGCAGGCCCGGCTCGTTCAGGATCATCGTCTCGAGCAACGGGAGCAGCAGACGGCGGATGGCCCGGTCGGCCCGTTCGTCCGGGTCCAGCGTGACCTCCGGCCGGTGGGCCCGTGCGGCCGGGTCCAGCCCGAGCGTTTCCACCGCCAGGTCGAAGGGGTGGGCGTCGAGCGGCCCGGCGCCGAGGTGCTCCGTCAGAAAACGCGCCAGGCGCCGGGCTGCCCGGCGGAAGCCCCGGACCGGGTACAGGATCGCCACCGGGGGCAGCGTGGCCGTGCTCCCGTCGGGTGCGTGCCCGCGTACGTTCGTCGCCAGCAGGAGCCGCGCCACGGTTTTCTCGTCCCGGTTCAGGAACGCCAGCGTGAGGCCGTCGAAGCGGAGCGTGAGTACGGGGCCAAGGAGGCGCGGTGCGATGCGTTCGGCCAGGGCCTCCCGGAACGGACCGGGGGGAAGGTCCTGGGGACGCTCCGGGAGGCGTCGCATCGGCAGGCTGCGGAGCCGGCGCGGCGGTCTGCGCTGCTCGATCCATAACGTGCCGCCGGCATCGGTTTCCTCCAGCAGGAGCACCGTGCCCGACCGGTACAGCCGCGCATCGAACGTGTCGGCATACCGGTAGGCGGTGGGATGCGCGTCCCGGCGTACCCGACCGAACGTCGTCCGCAGCGTTTCCTCCAGCGCACAAAGGTCCGTGCCTTCGGGCAGGCGAAAAAGGCGGATGCGTGCAGGCATGGCGGAGGGCCGATCGAGACGGTGGTGCACGAAAAGTACGGTGTGCGATGACAACATGCCGGCCCGGCTTCCCGGCATGGCCGTGCGAACCCTATCTTCCCGGGGCCGCCGTACCGGACCGGGCCGGGCGCCGGTGGCGTATGATCAAGCGGAGGTCAACCATGAAGACGCTGCTGTTCTTCCGTCATGGGAAATCCGACTGGGATGCGGCGTTCGACCACGACCACGAGCGGCCGCTGGCCCGTCGCGGGCAGAAAGCGGCCCGGAAGATGGGGCGGTTCCTCGCGGCCATCGGATCGTGTCCGGACTACATCGTCGCCTCGTCGGCGGTGCGGGCACGGACGACGGTGGAGCTGGCCGCCGATGCCGGTGCCTGGCCTGCCTGTCCGCGCCGGGTGACGGATGCGCTCTATGAAGCCGGCCCCGCCGATCTGCTGGCCGAGATCCGCAAGACGCCCGACACCCGTCACCGCCTGATGCTCGTCGGGCACGAACCGACCTGGTCCGAAACGATCAGCCGGTTCATCGGTGGGGGGGCGGTGCGGTTCCCCACGGCGGCCATGGCCCGTGTCGATCTCGACATCGACCACTGGGCCGACGCCGCTTTTGGCGACGGGGAACTGATCTGGCTCGTCATCCCGAAGGCGTTGCCCTGATCGGGATCGCCGGAAGGGGCCGGGTTCACGAGGCCGGCACCCCGGCGGCGCCGTCACCGCTGGCTTCGGGCAGGGGCGCGGCCACGTCGTCGGGGAGGGTGAACGAGACCTCGAACTCCGGCTCTTCTTCCGCCACCGACACGCGCAGGGCCTTCAGCCCGTAGACGCCCTGCAGGTTCTCCAGTTCGAGGTGTTCCACGGCGCCGGTCAGGTAGCCGGAGGATTGCAGGTAGTCGATGTAGCGCAGGTATTCCTCGGCTTCGCTCGGCTGTCCGTACACGATGGCGAGCTTGCCCGGCTGGGTCAGCCGTTCGTCGGTTCCCCGCACCCGGGCCTTGTCGATGCGCTTCTTGACGATCTCATACCGGATGTTGTAGGCCCCGTCCACGTCGAAACGCTTCTCGTCCTGGCGGAAGCGGATCGAGAGGGGCTGGTCCTGCACGAGGATCAGGTGGGCCGTCTCGAGGGGCAGGCGCAGCCGCGGGCGCAGGCGTTCCATCTCCCAGACGATGCCGCACATGGTCATCAGCTGCCAGAGCCGCAGGTTGCGCAGGTACAGCCGGTCGAACGTATGGTTTTCGACCAGGGAGGCGCCGATGTAGATGTTGTAATCGACCCCGTCCGTCTTGTACTTCTCGAAGTAGTGCGGGAACATGGCCTGGGCGTGTTCCTCCTGCCGGTCCAGGTAGTTCGAGATCGTTTCGTTGATGAGCATGACGCTCTCCTCGAAGTCCCGGCGTTGCTGGTAGAGGATGCCCAGCGTCGGATCGAGGGCGGTGCGGTAGGCTTCGATGCGTTTGCGGACGCTCTCGCCGAAGGTGGCCAGCTGGTCGAACAGGGACTCGACGTCCTCGTGCAGGAAGTTGAAGAGCATGGTCTCGTTGCCCGGGTGGAGGCCCGCGACGAGTTCGTCGATGTGCTTGCTCAGGCGGTAGCCCAGTTCGTCCAGGGCGGGAAGGGGCCGGTGGGCGCTGGCTTCGACAATGATGCCCAGCGCCATGCCCAGCTGTTCGATGAGGTCGGCCTGGATGGCGGCATTGCGGATCGTCGAGGAGTCCCGGATGTCGGAGAGGCCGTAGAGCGGGTAGACGTCCGGGAAGACGATCGGCTCGAGTTCGGCGTGGCCGGTGGCCTCGCGTTGCTCCATGAACCGGAGTGCCGCCTGGCGGAAACGCCATTCGACGGTCGGGTGGATGGCGGTGTAATGTTTCTTGATCAGCGCCTGCACGCGGTCCTCCTGCTCTTCGAGGCTCCGCTTCATGGCCGTGGCGAGCAGGGTGATCACGTCATCGAGCAGGGCCACATTGAGCGCATTGATGGCGCCGGGCCGGGGAGAAGCAAGTTCCAGCAGGCCCAGCAGCCGGTCCTCGTACCAGAGGGGGGCAATGACCAGGTTACGCAAGTGTTGCCGGCGCAGATGCTCCTCGAAGCCCGTACAGACCGTGCAGGTGTTCAGGTCGTCGACGATCAGCGGGGAACGGGTCTGGAGGGCCTGCACATAGTACGAGTGTTCCTTTCGGGAACATTCGGGCAGGCTGTTTTCGCTCATGAGCAGGCTGTGCCCGATGGCCCGTGCCCCCGTGATGGTATCGGTGTCGTTGTGGAGGAAGCCGATGAGGCCGAGGCGCAGATCCGGAACACGGAGCAAGTTGCGAAGCCGCTGCTGGAGCGTGTCGATCTGCTCGGAGGAGGTGAGCGCACCGCGCTTGAGCAGGTCGTCTTTGAGCCGGGAGAGGATCTGCTGGGTCGTTACGTCGACGGCGGTTACGACGGTGAAGCCCCGGAAGAAGAAGAGATCCGGTGGTAACAGGTCCTGCCAGAGCGCCAGGTTCGTCGGGTTGGCCAGCATACGCTGGATGTCCTGTTCGGAGAGGGGTTTCACCTCCCCCCGGCATGCGACGGACAGGAAGCGGGTGTCCATCTGAATTTTGTAATGTCGCTCGAGGCCGCTCTCCGCCTCGGGTGTGGTGGCAATGACCGAGAACTCGGCCTGCGAATCGACCCCGTAGAATTCCCGCAGGATGTGGTGATAGGCCTGTAGAATGGACTTGGTCTCGTGGAGTTCGGTCTCGCCGAACGGTTTGTCGTTGATGAGGACGTCGTCGTGCAGGCGTTCGGTGAGGTTGAGCCGGGCAAAGGCCTCGGTAGCGTAAAAGCTACGGAGTTCGAAGGGGATGAAGGCGGCCCCCAGAACCTGGTCGGAGGTTGCCATGGGGAAGACGGCCGTCATCATCAGGTCGAGCAGGTTGTGGTGGTGCTCGAGGACTTCGGGCTCGATGGCGGGGCCACACACTTCCGGGGCTTCCTCCAGCATCGACAGGATGATGCCGGCGAGCCGTGCCCGGGGGGAGGACGTGGCCCGGGCCTCCTGACGCCAGAAATCGATCAGGGGGTCGAGGCTGAGGGCGTGTTCGAACGGGAAGGGCTGAGGCTTCTGAGTCGCCATGACGTCGTCGGTATGCTGGAGCGCCTCCGGTATCGGCCTTGAACGACAGGGGCTTCGCCAGGTTGCGCTTTCCTCTCCGGGGGCGGGATGCCTATTTTCCGCACACCTTTGGACGCGCCGGGCCGGACGAAGGTTACGGGTTGATCCCGCCGTTGCGCGAAGTCGGCCTGTGCCCGGCGCATGATCAACGGACGCGATGGCCTGCACCGACCGCGTAGAGGGGAGAACGAAGCCGGGATGGACCCGGCGGTTCGGGGGGGTGGCGGGTCTGTTGCTGTTTGTGCTGATGATGGTGCTCGCGCCGCCGGAGGGGCTCCCGGTGCCGGCGTGGCATACGGCGGCCGTCGGGGTCCTCATGGCCGTATGGTGGATGACGGAGGCCCTCCCGATCGCCGCGACGGCGCTGTTGCCCATCGTCGTGTTTCCGCTGCTGGGGGTGGCGGACCTGCGCGCGGCGACAGCGCCGTATGCCAGTCCACTCGTTTTTCTGTTTCTGGGCGGGTTCATCCTAGCGCAGGGGATGCAGCGCTGGGGGCTGCACCGGCGGCTGGCGCTGGGCATCCTGGCCCGTGTCGGTACGGGGCCGGGTCGGATCGTGGCCGGGTTCATGGCGGCAGGCGCGCTGCTGAGCATGTGGGTGAGCAACACGGCCACGGCGCTGATGATGCTGCCGCTGGGGCGCTCGGTCGTCGAGCTGGCTCGGGAGGCGCCGGAGGAAGGGGGGACGTCGCACCGACAGGCCTTTTCGGTGGCGCTCATGCTGGGCATTGCCTATGCATGCAGCGTGGGCGGGATGGCCACCCTCATCGGCACGCCACCCAACACGCTGCTGGCTGCTTTCCTGCATGAGACCTACGGCCGGGACCTGGGGTTTGCCCGGTGGCTCGGGCTGGGCCTGCCGCTCGTGGCGCTCGGGTTGCCCCTCACGTTCATCGTGCTGACCCGGCTGGTCTTTCCCCTGCGCCTGACCACGCTACCCGGCGGGGTCGCGCTCATGGTCCGGGAGCGACAGCGGCTCGGCCCCATCACGTGGCCGGAGCGGATCGTGGCGGTGGTGTTCGGCATGGTGGCCCTGCTCTGGATGACCCGCCCGCTCCTGGCCGCCTACGTACCCGGCCTGTCGGATACCGGGATCGCGATCTTCGGGGCGGTGGTGCTGTTCGTCCTTCCGGCCGGTCCGGGGCGCGGGGAGCGGCTGCTGGCCTGGGCGGATGCGGAAGCCCTGCCCTGGGGCGTGCTGCTCCTCTTTGGGGGCGGGCTGAGCCTGGCTTCGGCCATTCAGGAGACGGGGCTGGCGGAAGCCATCGGGGCGGGGCTGGCCGGGTTGTCCGCGTGGCCGCCGCAGCTGCTCGTGTTCGCGCTGACGACGACGGTCATCTTGCTGACGGAGCTGACGAGCAACACGGCCACGGCCGCCGCGTTCCTGCCGGTGGCGGCCTCGGCGGCGGTGGGGCTGGGGGAAGACCCGCTCCTGTTCGCCGTGCCGGCTGCGCTGGCGGCCAGCTGTGCGTTCATGCTGCCGGTGGCCACGCCACCGAATGCCATCGTCTATGGCAGCGGGGTCCTCACCATCGGCCAGATGGCCCGCGCCGGTCTGGTCCTCAACCTCGGCTTCGCCCTTCTGATTACGCTGCTCACCTGTTTCTGGCTGCCCGTCGTCTTTCCACCCCAGCCCTGATCCACCGCAGGGGCATCGTGCACGCCGGGTCGCGGGCTGTCAGGGAAAACCTTACATTCTATGTAGGGGAATCCTCACGAACGACCCGGACCGATTGGGCTATACTGACCCGTCCGGGTGCCCCGTTCGGTCTGTTCATGAACCATCGCGGCACTATCTCATGCATCCCTCCCTCATTCCGACCCATCTCCTGGCCGAAGGCGATCGGGAACAGAGTCCGTACTACCTCGACATGGCCGGTGTCCTTTTCCTCATGCTCGATGCCGCCGGGCGGGTGACGCGCATCAACGCTCGCGGGTGCGAATTGCTCGGCCGGTCCATGGACGAGGTGGTGGGCGAAGCCTGGCTGGAACGGTTCGTGCTGGCGCCGGACCGGGACGCGGTGCAGGCCTTTTTCGAGCGGATCCGCCGGGGCGATACCGAGGACAGCGGCTACATCGAGTACCGGGTGGCGGCGGCGGACGGGGAGGAGCGGATCGTCGCGTGGAACAACGTCATCGTGCGCGATGATGCCGGAGAGGTGGTTGCGCTGCTCAGCACGGGCACCGACGTAACCCCGCGCCGGCGGGCGGAAGAGGCGCTCCGGGTCAGCGAGGAGCGCTACCGGAGCCTCTACAACCAGACCCCGGCCATGCTCCACTCCATCGACCGGGAGGGCCGCATCCTCAGCGTGAGCGACTACTGGCTCGAGCACATGGGGTACGAGCGCGACGAAGTGATCGGGCGACCGCTGACCGACTTCATGGACGAGGCCTCCCGGGAGCGCGCGATCCGGGAAACGTTCCCCTCCTTTTTCGAGGCCGGCTGCTGCAAGGACGTACCCTACCGGTTCGTCCGAAAGGACGGGACGGTGCGGGACGTGCTGCTCTCGGCCACGGCCGAGCGGGATGCCCGCGGCGAGATCGTCCGCTCGCTGGCCGTCGTGGAGGATGTCACCGAGCGCCTGCGTACGGAGCAGGCGTTGCGAGCGAGTGAGGCCCGCGTGCGGGCCATCCTGGAGACGACCGTCGACGCCATCATCACCATCGACACGCGGGGCATCATCCAGTCGTTCAACCGGGCCGCCGAACGCATCTTCGGCTACCGGGCCGACGAGGTCATCGGCCGGAGCGTGAACCTGCTCATGCCCGAGCCCTACCGCACCGAGCATGACGCGTACATACAGAACTACCTGGAAACCGGACAGGCCAAGATTATCGGGATCGGGCGCGAAGTGTACGGGCGGCGCAAGGATGGGACCACCTTCCCCATGGATCTGGCCGTGAGCGAGGTCCGGCTCGATGTGCCGGGCCGCGACCGGCCGGAGATCACCTTCACCGGCATCATCCGGGACATTACCGAGCGCCGGCGGCTGGAGCAGGAGATCCTGCGCATCAGCGACCAGGAACGGGTGCGCGTCGGGCAGGACCTGCACGACGGGCTCGGGCAGATGCTCACCGGCATCGGTCTGATCACGCGCAACCTGGTTCGCCGTCTCGCTGCCGAAGACCATCCGCTGGCGGAGGAACTGGCCGAGGTGGCGGACATGATCAAGGAGGCCGACCTGCAGGCCCGCAGCCTGGCGCGGGGTCTCGTCCCCGTCGACCTGGACGAGCACGGCCTGGCGGCGGCGCTGGCGCGTCTGGCCCGTAACGCCGAGCGCCTCTTTGGCATCACGTGCACGTTCGAGGAGGTCGGCTCGCCGGTCATCACCGAGAGCGACGTGGCGCTGCACCTTTACCGCATCGCGCAGGAGGCGGTCAGCAACGCCGTCAAGCACGGGCAGGCCGGGACGGTACGCCTGTACCTGGTGGCCCGGGACGATCAGGTGGTGCTTCGCATCCAGGACGATGGCCAGGGTTTCCCCGAGACGCCCTTGAAGGAGCAGGGTATGGGGGTGCGCATCATGCAGTACCGCGCCCGCATCATCAACGGTCTGCTCGAGATCCACTCCGGCGTCGACCGCGGTACGGTGGTCACGTGCACCCTGACCCATCCACGGCACGTATCCGAACCCACGCCAAACCTTCGTGTGTGACCATGAACAAGCTGCTCATCGTTGACGACCATCCACTGATGCGCAAAGGGCTGGCGCTCACGCTCGAGGCCGAGCCGGACCTGAAGGTGGTGGCCCAGGCCGCCAGCGCCGAGGAGGCACTTCAACTGCTCGACACGATCGACGTCGACATGGCCATCGTGGACATCTCGTTGCCGGGTATGAGCGGGCTCGAACTGATCAAGCACCTGCAGGCCCTGAAGCCGGGCATGAAAGTGCTTGTCATCTCCCGGCACGAGGAGTCGCTGTATGCCGAGCGCGCCATCCGTGCCGGCGCGCGGGGCTACGTGATGAAGCTCGAGGCGGACGCGGTCATCGTGCAGGCCGTCCGGCGGGTGTTGCAGGGGGGGTTCTTCGTGAGCGAGGAGATCAACGAGCGGCTGTTGATGGGCATTGCCACGGGGCACGATGTCCTGAAGCGGTCGCCGCTCGAAGTGCTGAGCGACCGTGAACTGGAGGTGTTCGAGATGACGGGGCGGGGGCTGGGCACGCGCGAGATCG
The DNA here is from genome assembly GCA_964552015.1 of uncultured Rhodothermaceae bacterium. Classification (GTDB taxonomy): domain Bacteria; phylum Bacteroidota; class Rhodothermia; order Rhodothermales; family ISCAR-4553; genus Rhodocaloribacter. The sequence goes on from CAZKFR010000002.1 coordinate 113,199, forward strand.
CCGAGCGGCTCCACCTCTCCGTGAAGACGGTCGAGTCGTACCGTGCCCGGATCAAGACCAAACTCAACCTGACCTCGGCAGCCGAGCTGATGCAACATGCCGTGCAGTGGGTCGAGGGGGAGCGTACGGGGTGAAGGGAGGGTGTGAGGCTGTATGGGTGTGGGGGTGTCGGGTTCTGAAGCGGCGAGGGGTGTCAGGTTCTGAAGCGGCGGTGGATGCGGGTGATGGCCTGCTCGATGTCTTCCATCGACACGTCGCGGTGGGTCGTGGCGCGCACGGTGGCCGGGCCGAAGGGGACCATGAGGATGCCCTCTTCGCGGAGTGCCGCCAGCACCGACGGCGCATCCCCGTCGACCACGTCAAAAAGGACGATATTGGTCTCGACGAGCGCGGGATCGAGGTGGAAGGTGGGGACGGCGGCGAGTCCTTCGGCCAGGCGGCGGGCTTTGGCGTGGTCCTCGGCGAGTGCGGGGCGGTGGTGGGCGAGGGCGTAGAGCGCCGCCGCCGCCAGGATGCCGGCCTGGCGCATCCCGCCGCCAAAGAGCTTACGGTAGCGGCGTGCCTCAGCGATGAGGTCGCACGGGCCCACGAGCGCCGACCCGACCGGGGCCCCGAGCCCTTTCGAGAAACACACGTTGACGGTGTCGAACGGCGCCGCGTAGGTCTCTTCGGGGATGCCTGTGGCCGCCGTCGCGTTCCAGAGCCGCGCGCCGTCGAGGTGGAACCGCAGCCCGTGCCGCCGGACGACCTCGCCGATGGCGTCGATGGCCTCGAGCGGGTAGACCCGCCCGCCGGCCTGATTCAACGTGTTCTCCAGGCAGACGAGGCGCGTGCGGGCCGTCCAGTCATAGACGGGTCGGATGGCGGCCTCGACCTGTTCGGCCGTGAGCACGCCCCGGTCGCCGTCGAGCGGGTGCAGCACGACCCCCGAGAGCAGGCCGGGCGCACCGGACTCGTAGTTGAAGATGTGGCAGGTTCGCTCGACGATCACCTCGTCGGCGGGGCGGGTATGTACCTTGAGCGCCAGCTGGTTGCCCATCGTCCCGGAGGGTACGAACAGGGCGGCCTCCTTGCCGAGCAGGGCCGCCACGGTCTCTTCGAGGCGGCGTACGGTCGGGTCCTCGCCGAAGACGTCGTCGCCCACCTCGGCTTCGTACATGGCCCGTCGCATGCCCTCGTCCGGGCGGGTCACGGTGTCGCTTCGCAGGTCGATCATGGTCGGATGGAACGGGATGGATGGCGGGTCGGGTGAGCGTCAGTATCCCATCTGGCGCATGCGCTGGAGGATGACGTCGCGGTACCAGGCCACGCTAGCCGGCGTGCGGTGGCGTGGGTCGGGGAGGAGGGCGGCCAGCGTGGCGGCCTGGTGGCGTGTGAGGTGGGCCGCCGGGACGCCGAGGTGATGATGCGCCGCCGCCTCGGCACCGTAGACGCCCGGACCCCACTCGACCACGTTCAGGTAGCAGGCGAGGATGCGTTCCTTCGAGAGGAGGAGTTCGGCCAGGTAGGCCAGGGGCACTTCGAAGGCTTTGCGCAGGAGGGAGCGGTGGGTGGTCATGAAAAGGTTCTTGACGAGCTGCTGCGTGATCGTCGAGCCGCCGCGCCAGGATCGCCCGCGTCGGCGGTTGTCCGCCATCGCCTCACGGATCGCCTGCCAGTCGATGCCGTGGTGCTGATAGAAGCGCCCGTCTTCGGCCGCGACGACGGCATGTTCCAGGTGGTCGGAGATGCGATCGAGGGAGACGGGCCGATAGCGCTTTTCGTACGGGGTGCCGTCGAGCCAGGCTTCCACCCGGCGCTGTAGCTGTACCCCCGTCGTCGGCGGGTCGATGAAGCGGTAGACGGCCAGCGCCAGCGTGCACAGCCCCAGGTAGACGACCGGCAGGAGGACCAGGGCCAGGACGACCCTGCGCAGCATCCGCGCGAAAGGAGTTCGGGGAGAGGGGGCCATGGGACAGGCGGTTCGTACGGCCTGCAGAACGTATGGCAGCCGGGCCGGGAAGGAGGTGGCGCCCATCGGCTACGCCACCGAGCCGCCGCCCGCCCGGAAAGCGCTACCGGCTGATCTCGATGATCTCGAACTGTACCTTGCCCGCCGGCACCTTGATCTCCACGACGTCCCCCACCGATCGGCCCAGCAATCCTTTCCCGATGGGACTGCTGACCGAGATCTTGTTCTGCGCAAGGTCGGCTTCCTGGGCCGACGTCAGGGTGTACGTTTGCGTGGCCCCGGTCTTGACATTCCGGATCGTGACCTTCGAGAGGATATACGCTTTGCTGGTGTCAATGGTGCTTTCGTCGACGATGCGCGCGTTGGAGATCGTCTCCTCGAGTTTGGCGATGCGCGCTTCGAGGTGGCCCTGGGCTTCCTTGGCGGCATCGTACTCGGCGTTCTCCGAGAGGTCGCCCTGTGCCCGGGCCTCGGCAATGGCATTGGCGATCCGGGCCCGTTCCTTCGTCCGCAGGAACTGCAATTCGTCTTTCAACTTTTTCAGCCCTTCCGGCGTCAGGTATACGGTGTTACTCTTTTTCATGGTGATGCGTGGAAGCTGGCTCCGGGGTGTAAAAAAGAGAACGCCACGGCCCACGGGGAGGCTGCGGCGAGCAACGTCGAAAATCATGTCGATGGAGCGGGCCGAAAGGACTGCTCCGGAGCCCTTTGACGCGCAGCGAGGTGGCTTGATCCCGGGGGCCGGAAAAAAGGGGGGGGTCACCAGCCGGTGCGGTTGACGGTCGTGGGCGGAGCGGTGGCCGCCGCGGGGTGCCCGGAGAGCGGGAGGACGCGGCGGGCCATCCAGAACGCGCGCTGCCAGTAGGGTTCGTCCAGGTGCGAAATCATGACGCCGCGGCTGCTGGAGGCGTGCGCGAACGTGCCGCAGCACAGGTAGATGCCCACGTGCCGGCTTCCCTTGTCGATGGTGAAGAAGAGCAGGTCGCCCGGCAGGAGCGCCTCGGGCGGGATGCGCCGGCCGGTACGGGCCTGTTCTTCGGTGGTTCGAGGCAGGGTGACCCCGAACAGATCCCGGAAGAGGACGTGGGTCAGGCCGGAGCAGTCGATGCCCTGCCGGGACGTGCCGCCCCAGCGGTGGGGCACGCCGAGCCAGGCGTCCACGCCGGCCCGAAGGCGCTGCTCGACGTCCGGCACCGGCCATCCCTCGCGGGGTGCCGGGTCGGCCTCCCGCGTGGCCGCCGAGCCGGCACAGGCTGCCAGGACCAGCGGCAGGAGCAGCACCGGGAACGCACGGCGACCGGAGCGAAGAAGGCGTAGGCTGACACGCATCGGGTCAGGAACGGGTTCGGGAACGGGATCGTCCGGCAGCTAGCAAGATACGTTCCCGACGGCTGCGAGGCACGGGGGCCGGGGGCGGAACCCCGGCGGCCGGCTTCGTATAAACCGGGGACACCAGCTCATCCACCGGGAAACCATGGCTACGAACCGTAACCTGTTCACGACGGCACTGCTGGCCTTTGCCGGCGGTCTGGCTGCCGGGCTGCTCTTTGCCCCGGAGTCCGGACGTACCTCACGCGAAAAACTTGCCGCCCGGATCCGGGCCGAGCGGCGCCGGCTCGAGCGGCAGATCCAGGCGCTCGAGGAACAACTCGGCCACCTGGAAGAGCAGATCGTTTCGGCCGGGCATGAGATGGGCGAGCGGGTTCGGGAGGCGGCTCACCGTGCCGAAGAGCAGATCACGCCGGACCTGCCGGACGATCCGGAGGCGTTCAAGGTGGACGATGAGGAAATGGCGCAGGACCTGCGCCGCATGCCTCGTCGCTGAAGCATGTCCCGGCCTCTCTTGCTTTGCCATCGTCTGTACCCTGTGGCCCCACCGGTCCGGTGCTTCCGTTCGGTCTGTCTCGTTCGGAGGTGAGGCGGCCCCCGGAGCCCGGGTTACCATGCTAACCCATGCCCTCTACCACGACGCCCATCTGGTTTCATCCGGTCACGCTGGAGGTCTTCCATGCCCTGACCGAAGGCACGCTCATGGAGCACCTCGACATCCGGTTCACCGAGGTGGGGCCGGACTACCTGCGGGCCAGCATGCCGGTGGATCACCGCACGCACCAACCCTTCGGCCTGCTGCATGGCGGAGCCTCGGTGGTGCTGGCCGAGACGCTGGGCAGTGCGGCGGCCAACGCCTGCGTGGACCCGTCGCGCTTCTACTGTGTCGGCCTCGAGGTCAACGCCAATCACCTGCGCGCCGTGCGTTCCGGCCGGGTCGAGGGGACGGCGCGTCCGCTGCACCTGGGACGCCGCACGCAGGTATGGGAAACGCATATCCACGATGACGAGGCCCGTCTCGTCTGTGTCAGCCGCCTGACCGTCGCTGTCCTCGAGCGATCAGCCTGAGCCCGGCCGCATCGTCGGGCGGCACGCCGAGTCGGTGCCCACGGGCCAATAGTCTTTTGTTTCTCTCAGGCCTGTGTGGCGGTGTACGAAATTTCCCCACAGGCACCCTCGGGGAGTAGTCTGACATAAAAAGGGCAGCCATCCTTCGAACGGCAAGATGTCGTCAACCTCCGGGCGGTCGTGCAGTTCGGTTTCTGGCAGAGTAGGTATAGCGAAGGTCATGATGATTGAGGGCATGGCTGCCCTGAGCAAACGGCCCACGTGTAGCCGCGGATCTGGACGCGGGGCGCGTCCCGTCAGCCCGGGCGCTCCGATGGTCCAGGGGGCGCACCCGTGAAGGGTGTGGCTACATCGCGCTTAACCATGACACCCTCGATAGCATTGACCAACGCTATAGGAGGTAGGAGGCACAGACAGGGGGGGACTTCGGCCCGCTCCCTGTCTGTTGGTCGAGGCATTCCGGTCGCCCTGGCAGGGTGTCGGAACGCGACTTCGAGGCCGGTCGTTCGTCCGTGTGCCGCACGGGTGTCACCCCTGCGCGCGTCTTTGTCCCGGGTACACGGACCCTGTTGCCGGTCGGATCGCCATGCGCCTCGAGGATGTGACCTTCGTCGTGACCGACACCGAAACGACCGGTGTGGACGCCGCGCGCAACCGCATCATCGAGATTGCTGCGGTCAAAGTGCAAGGGGGGCGTGTCGTCGACCGGTTCGAGCAGCTCATCAACCCCGGTCAGGCGGTTCCACGCCGGATCACCGAGCTCACGGGGATCTCCACGGCCATGCTCGTGGACCAGCCTCCTCCCGAAGACGTGCTGCCCCGGTACCTGGACTTCCTCGGGGATGGCGTGCTGGTGGCGCACAACCTGGCCTTCGACCGTGCTTTTCTCGATGCCGAGCTCGGGCGGCTGGGGTGGCCGCCCCTCGAGAACCCCGGTCTGTGTACCGTGCGCCTGGCGCGTCGCCTGCTCCGGGGCCTGCGCTCGAAAAGTCTGGGCAGCGTTGCCTCGTTCTACGGGTTGACCCAGCAGGGCCGTCACCGGGCTGCCGGCGATGCCGAGATGACGGCTCAGATCCTCCTTCGCTTCCTGGCCCGCATCACTTTCGAGACGGGCCTCGAGACGCTCGACGAGCTGCTGGCCTTTCAGTACCGGACGTACACCCGGGGCAAGGGCGCACCGAAGCACCTGAGTCGCCTGCGCGAGACGGTGCTGCCCCGCCTGCCCGACCGGCCCGGCGTCTATTTCATGCACGATGCCGACGGGGCGATCATCTACATCGGCAAGGCGCGCAGCCTGCGCGACCGGGTGCGCAGCTATTTCACCGGCATCGAGGGGCACGCCGAGCACATCCGAAGCATGGTGGCGGCGGTGCGCGACATCACGTGGGAGGAGACGGGGTCCGAGCTGGCGGCCCTCCTGCTCGAGTCGAAACTCATCAAGGCGAACCGGCCGCGTTTCAATCGGGCGCAACGGCGCTACCGGAACCGCCCGTTCCTCCGCCTGGACGTGACCGAGCCGTTCCCCCGGATCTCGTGGCAGGCCTATGTGTCCGACGACGGCGCCGAGTACTTTGGCCCGCTGGGCGGGCGGCGGCAGGCCGAGCGCGTGGTCGAGGTCATCCAGCGGTACTATCGGCTGCGGGAATGTGATGACGACACGCTGGCCCGGGGGCACCGCTGCCTGTATGCCGAGATGGGGCGGTGCGGGGCGCCGTGCGAGGGCGGTGCGGCCGCCGAGGGGTATGCCACCGAGGTCGAGCGCGTCCGGGACTTCCTCACGGGACGCGATCGCTCGGTGCTGGCGTATCTGTGGGACGAGATGCAGGATGCGGCGGCGGCCCTCGACTTCGAGCGGGCCGCCTCGCTGCGCGACACGCACGACCTGCTGGCCCGGCTGCTCGACCGCCAGCAGGCCATCGCCGCCCCGGTGCTCGACCATCACGGCGTGGTCCTCACGCCCGGCGTTCCCACCGAAGGCGGCCGGCGCGAGGTGCGCCTCCTGTGCGTTCGTTTCGGTCGCCTCGATGCGACGCTGCCCCTGGCGCTTCCCCCGCAACCGGGCACGCTGGACCGTCTGCGCACGGAGCTGGCCGCCTGCTTCGACCCGGACCGGCCGCGTCCCGAGCGGTACCTGAAGGAGGAGGTGGACGAGGTCCATCTGCTGGCGCACTGGCTCTATGTCCACCGGGACGAGACGCCCGTGGTGCCCTGGCAGCCGGGCGATGATCTGGAGGCTTTGCTGGAGGGGGTGCTCCGGCAGGCCGAGGGGCTGGTGGCATGAGCTTCGGCGGAGGCTGGCGGTTCGCGTCCAGCCGTCCTATCTTGCCGCCGTACGTTCCTCCTGCTTCCTTCCTGCCATGCCACCGTTACGCTGGGGCCTGCTCGGGACAGCCCGCATCAACCGTATGATCATCCCGGCGCTGCGTCGCTCGGCGCACAACGAGCCGGTGGCCGTGGCGAGCCGCGACGCCGAGCGGGCCGCCGCCTATGCCCGCACGTGGGACCTGCCGAAGGCGTACGGCGCCTACGAAGACCTGCTGGCCGACCCGGACATCGACGTGGTCTACGTGCCGTTGCCCAACCACCTCCACGTTCCGTGGACGCTCCGGGCCGTGGAGGCCGGCAAGCACGTCCTCTGCGAGAAGCCGATGGCCCTGACGCCGGCAGACGTCGACGCCGTGGCCCGGGCCGCCGACGAGGCCGGGGTGGTCGTCGCCGAAGCGTTTATGTACCGGCATCACCCCCGCACGAAGCACGTCCGCGCGTTGATCGCCGCCGGAGCGCTGGGCGAACTGCACCTTGTCCGTGGGGCGTTTACGTTCGTCCTCGACCGCCCGAACGACGTCCGCTGGCGGCCGGAGTGGGGTGGCGGGAGCCTGTGGGACCTGGGCTGCTATCCGGTCAGTTTTACCCGCTACGTCGTCGGCGCCGAGCCGGAGGAGGTCTTTGCCTGGCAGGTCCTCGGCCCCACGGGCGTCGACGTCTCCTTCACCGGGCAGATGCGTTTTCCCGGCGGCGTGCTCGGCGTCTTCGACTGCGGCTTCCGCTCGCGCTTCCGCATGGAGATGGCGTTCGTGGGGAGCACCGGCCTGCTCGAAGCCCCCCGCGCCTTCAAACCGCGGCCGGAAGAGCCGATGCGGCGTTACGGCCCCGACGTGGACGTGCCCGAACCCGTACCGGTGGAGGACCCCGATGATCTGTATCTGGGCGAGGTCGATGATCTGGCCGAGGCCATCCGAAACGGTCGCTCGCCCGAAGTGACCCTGGCCGAAACGCGAGCCAACACGGTCGTGCTGGAAGCGCTGCTCCGCTCGGCCCGTAGCGGCCGGCCCGTGCGGTTGTGAGGGGTTTCATCCAGGTCGTTGAAAAAACGGGAGCAGGGCACACACGCCCGCTCTGCGTGGACTCCGGTTCGTTCCATGCGGAACCTCCGGCCTGATCCGTCGTGGATGGCCCCGTTCGTCGTCTGTGGCCTCGTTCTACTCCTGTCATGCCACTCTTGCCCTACAGCGTCCGTGAAGGTCTGGCCGGTCTGCGCCGAGCCCGTTTTGCGGCCGTCGCCTCCACCAGCGCGATGGCGGTGGCCCTCGTGCTCATTGGCCTCTTCCTCTTTCTCGGTTATCAGGCCCGTATCGTGTCGGACTGGCTGCGGCAGCGGGTGGGCGAGCTGGAACTGTTCCTGGAGGATGTCGACGAGCCCATGGCGCGGGCCCTGCACGAGAGGGCGCTGGCCACGCCGGGGGTGGCCGAGGCCGACTACATCTCCCGCGAGGAGGCCGAGGCCATCTTCCGCGAAGAGTTTGGCGAGGGCGCCGAAGTGTTCTTCGACGAACCCTTCCTGCCCGCCTCGATCAAGGTGCGCGTCGAACCCGACTATGCCAACCCGGACAGCCTTGCCAGGCTCGTCAGCGAATTTTCTTCATGGAACCGGGTCGAAGAAGTCGTTTTCAACGAGCCGCTGCTCGTAAAAGTGCAGCAGAACCTCCGGTTGCTCTCGCTCGGCGGGCTGGTGCTGGGCACGCTGGTGTTGCTCGCCTCGGTTTTCCTCGTGGCCAACACCATCCGGCTGACCATCTATGCGCGGAGGCTGCTCATCCGGACGATGAAACTCGTCGGGGCGACGGATGCCTTTATCCGGCGTCCCTTCATCGTGGAGGGCATTGCGCAGGGGGTGCTCGCCGCCGTGCTGGCGCTGCTCGTTCTGGCGGGGCTCTACGGCGTGTTGAAGAGTTACCTTCCGGCCCTGGAGACGGGGCGGTACGTGCCCGTCGTGCTGGGCCTGCTGGTGCTGGCGCTGGGCATCCTGCTGGGATGGCTCGGTTCGTATTTTTCCGTCCGACGTTTCGTCAGGCACGTCGCGTTGCATTGAAAAGGGCGCAACGCTTCTTTACCCACCATGAACAGGAATACGATGCGTAGGGATACCACATACCGCACGAAGGCCGGCTGGCTGCTGGCCACGCTGATGCTGCTGGCCGGTTGCCAGCAGGGACCCGACGTCGGCCAGACGGAGGGGGGAAGCCTCGTCCTCGGCTCGGCGGAGGTGCAGGATACCATCACCCGGGCCGTGGCGCCCGGCACCCGGACCCTCGTCCTCGATGGCTTCAGCGGTCAGGTCACGCTGCGTGGGGCGGACGACGAGGTGGCCCGGCTGGTTTTCACGAAACAGGCGCGGGGCCGTGATGCCGGTGAGGCGCAGAAGAACCTGGAGCGGATCCGCATCGAAGAACGGGGTGACGAGCAGACGTACCGGTACGAGATGCGGGCCGGGCGTCCCGAGGTGAGCCGGGTGGACGTCGAGGGCACCGTGCCGCGCGGGATAGCCCTTCAGATCGTCCTCCAGAGCGGGAACGTGGCGCTGGACAGCCTGGCCGGGCGGATCATGGTGACGAACGAGAACGGCAACGTGCGTATCACCGGGGCCGGTGCCGGCGTGATGGTCGAGACGGCCAACGGCAACCTGAGCCTCGGCATGGCGCGCCTCCCCGCCGGAGAGACGGTGCGCCTGACAACCGACAACGGCACCATCGTGCTGGCGCTGCCGGCCGGTGCGTCGGCCCGCGTCGAAGCCGGCACCCGCGCCGGCGAGATCCGGGTGGAAGGCCTCGACTTCGCTGACCGTAGCTTCGAGCCGCAGGGAGCCGGCGGGCACTTCCAGGGACGCCTGGGAACGGGCGCGGCCACCGTCACGCTGCGGACGGAGAACGGCGACATCCACCTGATGGAAGGGGCGCTCGTCGTGCCGCCTGCCGACGAAGCGGCACCGGCCGACACGTCCGGCACACCGGCGGCTCTGCCGTCCGACACGACGACCACGACGGCGCCGGTCGACACGGCCACCGCCCCGGCGCGCATCGTGCCCGACACGTCGGGCATGCGGTAGGCGGTCTTCAGCCTTCGGGCACGAGGGCTATGATGCGCAGCGGCCCTCCGCTGCCGCCCCGGATCTTCATCGGCAGGG
>CAZKFR010000003.1:0-7729 GCA_964552015.1 uncultured Rhodothermaceae bacterium
CCGCCCCGGCGCGCATCGTGCCCGACACGTCGGGCATGCGGTAGGCGGTCTTCAGCCTTCGGGCACGAGGGCTATGATGCGCAGCGGCCCTCCGCTGCCGCCCCGGATCTTCATCGGCAGGGCGATGACGTAGGCGCCCGTCTCCGGCAGGCGGTCCAGGTGGGCCACGTTCTCGAAGGCCGGGATGTTCTCGGCAAAGAGTGTCCGGTGCGTCTCGAACTGCGTCGAGGGCCCGTGGTCGATGCTGGGGGTGTCGATGCCGATGGCGTGGATGGCGCGGTTGGCGACGAGCCAGGCGGCCGCCTCGGGATGCAGGCCGGGGAAGTGGAGGTCGGCCACGGCTTCGGGACCACGGGCATCGGTGCCCATGTAGCGCACGCGGTCGGGCCAGTATTGCCCGAAGCCCGTGCGCAGCAGCACGATGGCACCATCGGGCAGGCGGCCGTGCCGGGCCTCCCACGCCTCGAAGTCGGCCACCGAGACCTGGTAGTCCCGGTCCGCCGCGGCCCGGGCGGACACGTCCACGACGACGGCCGGCCCCATCAGGCGTTCGAGCGGGATCTCGTCCGTCGCCTGCCGCCCTTCGGCGAAGTGGACGGGCGCGTCGAGGTGGGTGCCGCCGTGCTCGGCCGTGCAGAACGAATAGGCTGAATAATAATAACCGGCTTCGGTGTAACCCTCGAAGTCCGTCGTCCTGGAGAAGCCGGAGGCCGTGGGCCAGTACACGGTGTTCTCGTCGAAGGCATACGTGAGGTCGACGATCTCGCCGTTCGGGAAGGCGGCGGGGGGTGGCGCCGGCGCCTGGCAGGCGGCCAGCAGGAGCGGCATCGTGAGGAACAGGGTACGCATGGCCGTGTTGCTGAAGGGTGGGGAGGAGGCTGGATGACAGCGCGGGTTGACCTGAAAAATAAGGAGGATGCGCGAAAGACACGCGAGGCGTTGCCCGTCGAAATCCGAAAGGATTCCGGCCGGGCGTCCTGCCGGGAACGGGAACCTGCCGTAGTTTGCCGGGCCCGTGAGGGTTTTTTCGTTGATGCCGGAACCACGACGATGCGCATCGGACTCATCTACGACCTGTTTGAAGACTATCCCTGGATGCCGGGCGAGGCCCCGGATGCCGACGCCGAGTATGAGCCGCCCGAGACGGTGGCCGTGCTCGCGGAGGCCGTCTCGGCCCTGGGCTATGCCCCCGTGCCGGTCGGGACGGCGTACGACCTGCTCCGCCAGCTCGACCGCCTCGAACTGGACGCCGCCGTCAACATCGCCGAGGGGGCGCGGAGCCGCAACCGCGAAGCCTACGCGCCGATCCTGCTGGAGATGGCCGGCATCCCGTTCCTCGGCTCCGACGCGCTGACGCTCTCGCTCAGCCTGGACAAGGCCTGGACGAAGGATCTGGTCGTGGCGGCCGGGGTGCCGACGCCGCCGTACCGGGTCTATGCCTCGGCGGACGAGGTCGACGCGGAGGACCTGCCCGGGCCGTTTCCGCTGTTCGTCAAGCCCCGCTACGAGGGATCGTCGAAAGGCATCACGGCCGAGAGCCGCGTCGAGACGCTGACGGCACTACGTGAACAGGTGGCGCGGGTTGTGTCGGCCTACGACCAGGAGGCGCTCGTCGAGGTGTTCGTCGCCGGCGGGGGTGAGTTCACGGTCGCCGTCGTGGGGAACGATCCGCCGGAGGCGTTGCCGGTGCTGCAGCGGGCCGTGGAGACGACCACCCGCATCGGCCTGCATGCGCTGGAACGGCGCGGCCTGCCCGCCCACGACTGGGACTACACGCTCGAAGGCACACTCTCGCCGTCGCTCGAAAAGGAACTCCAGCATCTGGCCCTCCGGGTGTACGACAAACTCCAGTGCCGCGACTTCGCCCGGCTCGACTTCCGTGTCGATGCGACGGGCCGGCCGTGGTTCCTGGAGATCAACCCGCTGCCCACCTTCGCGCCGGACGGCACCTTCGCCATCCTGGCCGAACTCATGGGGCGCACCTATCCCGACTTCCTGGCCGACGTGCTGGGCCGGGGGTTCCGCCGGCTCGGTCTGCCCCTGGCCACGCGCCGCCGGAACGGTGCCCCCCGGTGACGGGTTCGGCTCCGGCATCCTCCCGATGGTTATCCGACGACCGACCACGAATCGCCACCTCATTTCATAACCTCGTGAAACCCGATCGACAGCACCCGCAGTGGCGCGACTGGCGCTGGCAGATGCAGCACCGCATCCACGACGAGGCGGCGCTGCGGCAGTACATCAACCCCGTGCCGGACGAACGGGCCGCCATCGAGGCGACCCGGGACGTCTTCCGGTGGAACATCACGCCGTACTATGCGGCGCTCATGGATCCGGACGACCCGAACTGCCCGATCCGGCGGCAGATGGTGCCGCGCATGAGCGAGCTGGCCCCGGATCTCGTCGGCGTCGTCGATCCGCTCGAGGAGGTGGCCCATTCGCCCGTCAAGAACCTGATCCACAATTACCGGGACCGGGTGGCCTTCTGCGTCACGGCCGAGTGCGCCATTTATTGCCGGTACTGCCTCCGCAAGCGTATGGTGGGCGACGCCGGGTACATGATGCGCCGGGCCGAACACCGGGCCGCCATCGACTATATCGCCGCCCATCCCGAGATCCGCGACGTCCTGCTGACGGGCGGCGACCCGCTCACGTTCAACGATGCCCACCTGGACGAACTGCTCGGGGCGATCCGGGCCATCCCGCACGTCGAGATCGTGCGGCTGGGTACGCGGCTCCCGGTGACGCTGCCCTACCGCATCACGCCGTCGCTCTGCGCCGTGCTCGAGAAGCACCATCCGGTGTGGGTCAACACGCACTTCAACCATCCGAAGGAACTCACGGACGAGGCGGCCGAAGCCATCGACCGGCTGCTCCGGGCCGGCGTGCCGGTCGGCAACCAGACGGTCCTTCTGCGTGGTATCAACGACGACGCGGACACGATGAAGGCGCTGTGCGAGGGGCTCGTCCGGATGCGGGTGCGGCCGTATTACCTCTATCAGGCCCAGCTCATCGGCGGGACGGCCCACTTCCGTACGTCCATCGAGCGGGGCATGGCGATCATGGAGGCGCTGCGGGGGCGCACGACCGGCTTTGCCATCCCGACGTACGTCCTCGATACGCCGTTCGGGAAGGTGCCGCTCAACGGGTCGTACGTGCTCGGACGGGCAGGGGACCACGTCGTCATGCGGACGCCGCGGGGGACGCTCTGGGCCGAGCCCAACCCGCTCGTACCGGGCGAGGACCCCGGCCTGACGCTCCCGGCCGTCGACCTGCCTGACGGCATCGCGACGATCCCGACCGATGCGCCCACGTTCGTGCCGGGCGCGGAAGCCTGACCCTCCGTTGATGCACCGCCTCACGCCATGATACACCTGTCCGACTTTCCCGATCTCCGTCCCGACGTGTTTCCCGAGGAGGCGTTCGTGCTCGACTGCCGGGGCCTGCGGCTGGACTGCCGGCCGGGCCTGCCCCAGGGCGCGCACGTCATGGGCATCCTGAACGTCACGCCGGATTCCTTCTCGGATGGCGGGCGGTACATGGACGTGGAGGCGGCCGTCCGGCGGGCCGTCGAGATGGTGGCGGAGGGGGCGGCGATCATCGACGTGGGCGGCGCCTCGTCCCGCCCGCGCGGGGCCGTCTACGGCGAGGGGGCGCGGCCGCTGACGCCGGAGGAGGAGACGGAGCGCGTAGTGCCCGTCATCGCGGCGCTGCGGGAGCGGTTGCCGGGGGTGATCCTGTCGGTGGACACGTACCAGCCGGCGGTGGCGCGGGCGGCGCTGGAGGCCGGCGCCCACCTCGTCAACGACATCACGGGGCTCCGGTACGATCCCGAGATGGCCCGGGTGGCGGCGGCCTTCGGCGCTCCGCTCGTGGTCATGCATTCCATCGGGCGGCCGGGCGACATGCCGCACGCCCGGGCGTACGACGACGTGGTCGCCGACGTGACGGCCGCGCTCCGGGCCTCGGTGGCCCGGGCCGAGGCGGCCGGCGTGCGCCACGTCGTGACCGACCCCGGCTTCGGGTTCGGCAAGACGCCGGTGGAGAACCTGCGCCTTCTGGCGGCGACGGATCGCCTGCTGGCCCTCGGCCGGCCCGTGCTCGTGGGCCTCTCCCGCAAGAGCACCATCGGCGTCGTGCTGGGGACGAAGGACGCGCCGGCGCCGGTCATGGAGCGTCTCTATGGCACCCTCGGGGCGACGGCCGTGGCCGTGCTCCGGGGGGCCACCCTCGTCCGTACGCACGACGTCCGCCCGACGGTCGAGATGCTGCGCGGCCTCGCCGCCGCCGCCGGATGGTACCATCCCGGCCGATCCTGACCCGTGCGCACGGCAGGACGAACGCGAGACTCGATCCCTCCGCATGCATGCCGTATCTTGCCGCGTCCGTATTCCGCGACCTCTGACGTAATCCGCCTTGACGGTCATCCCCTGGGTCATACCGATTCGCCTCGTCGATCTGTTCGAGATCGGTCTGGTGGCCTATCTCCTGTACAAGCTGTACCTGCTCATGCGCGGCACCATCGCCGTGCAGATCTTTTTCGGTATTCTGGCCCTGTACCTGATCCAGGTGCTGGTGACGGCGGCGAACATGACGATCCTGCGGGCGCTCTTCGACGCCATCAACGACGTGTTCGTGCTGGCGTTGATCATCCTGTTCCAGCCCGAGATCCGGCGGGTGCTGTTGCTCTTGGGGCGCAACCCGTTGATCCGGCGTTTCGTGCGCTCGCCGGCCCGGGAGACGGTCGTCAACGAGGTGGTGGCTGCCGCCAGCGAGATGAGCAAGCAACGCATCGGCGCGCTGATCGCGTTCGAGCGGACGACCGGCCTGCGCAGTTACATCGAGACGGGGCAGGTGCTACAGGCCCAGGTGTCGCGCGACCTGCTCATCACCATCTTTTTCGGGCGCAACCCGCTGCATGACGGTGCGGTCATCATCCGGGATCAGCGCATCGAGGCGGCCCGCTGTATCCTGCCCGTTTCGACGAGCATGAACCTGAGCCCGCACCTGGGCCTGCGGCATCGCGCAGCCGTTGGCCTGACCGAGCAGACCGACGCCTTCGTGGTGGTCGTCTCCGAGGAGACGGGCGCCATTTCGGTGGCGGAAAACGGTGTGTTGACCCAGCATGTGCCGGTGAGCGATCTGCGTTCGTATCTTACCCGGGCGCTCTCTCCCCAGGCCCCGGCGGAGACGGAGGCGGTCGGCACGGCCGAATCCGCGCCGCGCTCCGCGCCGGGGGCCCTTCCTCTGTTCTGAACCGAAATGGCCGATGGATTCCTTCGCACCGAACGCGGACGACTGGCAGTACCGCCGCCGCCGGGCACGGCTGGTCGAGGCGCTGCGGGTCAAAGGCATCGACGATGAGCGGGTGCTGGCGGCCATCGAGCGGGTCCCGCGGCACCTGTTCGTCGACCCCGGCCTGGCGAGCCGCGCCTACAGCGACGAGGCGCTCCCGATCGGGTTCGGGCAGACCATCTCGCAGCCCTTCACCGTGGCCTATCAGACGATGCTGCTGGACGTGCGGCCGGGCGACCGCATCCTCGAAGTGGGTACCGGCAGCGGCTACCAGGCCGCCGTCCTGTGCGAACTCGGCGCCGAGGTCTATTCCATCGAACGCATCCGGCCCCTGCTCGAACGGACGCGGGCGTTGCTCAAGAGCCTGGGCTACCGCGTCACGACCCGGCTGGGCGATGGCAGCCTGGGCTGGCCCGCCTTTGCGCCGTACGACGGCATCATCGTGACGGCCGGTGCCCGCGAGATCCCCGAAGCCCTGCTGCAGCAACTCCGCACCCCCGACGAGACGCACCGGGGTGGGCGCCTCGTCATCCCCATCGGCGACGAGCGGGGGCAGACGATGAACCTGATCATCCGGCGGGGCGAAGACGACTTCGAGCGCCGTGAGATGGACGGGTTCCGTTTCGTGCCGCTCATCCGGGAAGAGTGAGCCTCTCTCCGGGATGGCCGCCTCCGGGGACCGATGGATCGTGCGAAGGGAATGGCACCGTGCGGTCCTCAGCCGGACGACGACGCCGTGGGGGCCTGCCACGTCCAGCCCAGCCGGTCGATGCGCTCGACGACGCCGACGATGGTAGCGTCGGTCGGTGTCAGGTCGGGGTGGAACGGGATGGCGGCTTCGCTCGAGGTCACATAGATCACCACGTCGCCGGGGCCGGCATCCACCGTGTCGAGCATGACGATGGGGCGGCCAACGGGCTCGCCGCCGAAGGTGAGGGGCTGGGCAAAGAGCATCCGACGCCCTTCCAGCGAAGCATATTTGCGCGTGGCCCAGACCGAGCCGATGACACGGGCCAGGTTCATGACGGCACGGGTTCGGGCTGCTGCGCGAGCGCGCCGGCCTGCAGCGGTACGTCGAGTTTGTCCACGATGGCCGTGATGACGGCATCGACGGGCTTGTTGCGTGTCAACTCGGTCTGCCGGGCACTCGAACCGGTGGCGAACAGGACGATCTCACCCACACCGGCTCCGACGCTATCCACCGCTACGACGAAGTTGTCCTTGAGGCGGTAGTCGAGGTCGACTTCCTGCACGATTTGCAGCTTCATACCGACGAGCTGCTCGTCCTTACGGGTGGCCCAGACGGTACCGACGACTTTTCCGAGAGTCATAGACGTGGTTGCTGGCGTGCGGAATGGACAGAGAAATTACGACTCGATGATGGTGCACTTGCCGGTTTCGTAGGCTTCGTAGAGGGCCGCCGTGGCTTCCTGCTTGAAATCGTCGGCCGTCTGGTGGCGCTCTTGCAGCAGGGCAACCCCCACGTAGATGTCGCCGTCGAAGCCGGCGCCGTCGAGGCTGTTTTTCAGGCCCAGGGCCCACGCTTCGACGTCGTCGAGGGGTTCGCGGTAGAACAGGCCGTACATGAGTTCGCCGAACCGCTCGATCCGCGCCGTGGGGACGATCTCGTGCAGGTGGCCTTTGAGGTCGGCTTCGGTGCGTGCGATGACCTCGGGGGAGGCGTCGCGCAGGGGGTCGTGGCCTTCGAGGTAGACCAGCGCCAGGGCCAGCGGGTGACGGCGTGTGCGGGCGCGCGTCATCTCTTCGGCGATGATTTCCCGGCGCGGGCGCGGCGTGTCCTGTTGGGGGGGCGGGATGTCGACCGGGGCCCGCTCGGTGCCCAGCAGCGTGCCCAGCAGGCGGGCGCCCTGGGCGAGCAAGACCTGAGCGCGCGGGGACTCGAAGACCTGGTCGTCCATGGCATCGGCCAGCAGGAACAGGTCGGTGCTCTCGAGCGCGAGGGGGGCCAGGGCCACGCGCCGCACCGCGATGGGCTCGCGGTAGTACCCCAGGCTCTTGGCCGGCAGGTCGTTTTCATGGACCCGCCGCACCCAGACCGGCGCATGGCCGGCGGGCAGAAGGGACGTACGGCTCGAGAAGCGGCCGGGACTCCGCGCATACCCGTTCTGGCTGACGATGCCCAGGATGTGATAGCGCAGGGCGATTTCTTCCTGGCGCATCAGGCAGACCGTGGTGGCGCCGATCGCTGCCCGAAGCGCCTGAAGCACCGGCAGGATGGCATCTTCGTCGTAGCCCTCGGCGACCGCCGCCACGGCGACGAACCGGGCCGGGTTTCTGGCCTTGACCTCGATCAGCATATCCTCATCCTCGTCGTCGGGGGGGGGCGTTTCCGGTACGGCTTCCTGCACGGGGAGGGGCGCTTCGTCCTTCCGGGCCTCCGAAGCAGGGGCTTCCGCCTCAGGGGCGTTTGCTT
>CAZKFR010000003.1:7829-93528 GCA_964552015.1 uncultured Rhodothermaceae bacterium
GGGGCGTTTGCTTTTACGTCGGGGGCGTTTGCTCCGGTCGGGGCCACGGCCGGTGGGCGGTTCGAAGAACCTTCCCGGGGCCGGATTTCCAGGATGCCCAGCTCTTTCAACTCATCCCGGGTTGCGGTCGTCGACACGTAGGGCACCTGGGCCTGGCGATGACGCCGTCGCAGGTAGGCCACCAGCGCCGCCAGCGCCATCACCACGAGGACGCCGGCGATGACGAACAGGAGGGGCTGCTTCAGGACGACGGCCAGAACGGCGGCCACGAGGGCCAGCACAAACAGGAGGGCTCGGATCATAGAGGAGGGTACCAGAGGCCGTGGACAACGCGCTGTATCCTTCTGAATCTACCAGCACACGGCGCGAAAGTCAATTAAATCGCCCTTCCGAGACGGTTTTGAGAACATTTCAGGATGAAACGAGCGTGTTCCGTTCCTCGGGGCAGGAACTTTTGTTGCTGCCGGGAAAACATGGTAGCCGTGCCGTACGCCGGAATCCGTGCGTAGGGTCTCCGTCGCGGCCCTCGCGTGACACGGTTTACCCTACATTTCATGCCGGAGAAGAGAATGAGAAGGGCCCTGGCCCGCCGGGTGTTCCTGGCCTGGCCGGGCGGGCCGCTACGGTCGGTGGAACGCTTCATCGCTGCACCCGAAGCGACCCAGGAGGCACTCCTGCGGCGCTTGCTGTGCCGGGCGTCCCGTACCGCGTGGGGGCGCCGCTTCGGGTTTGCCGAACTCGCCGGGCGGCCGGACGTCGTGGCGACCTACCGGGAGCGGGTGCCCCTGCATGCCTACGAGGACATCCGGGACGACGTCGAACGGGTGCGCCGGGGAGCGGCTGACGTGTTCTGGCCCGGCACCATCCGGCATTTCGCCGTCTCGAGCGGTACCGCCTCGGCGGGCAAGATCATCCCGGTCAGCGAGGCGATGCTGCGCTACAACCGCCGCTACAGCCTGGCCTCGGCGTTTCACTACCTGACCCGGAGCGGTGATCTGCGCCTCTGGGGTGGGCGCTTCCTCAGCGTGCCGGGCAGCGTCGAAGAAGATCCGCGGTATCCGGGTACGTACGTGGGGGAGGTGAGCGGTCTGCAGGCCCTCTATGCACCGGCCTTCGTGCGCCGATGGTACCAGGCCATCCCGAACGAGGTACTCTTTCAGCCTTCCTGGGAGAAAAAACTCGATGCCATCGTCGAACGCACCGTCGGCATGGATATCCGCGCTATCGCGATGGTGCCGTCCTGGGCGCTGGTCCTGTTTCGCCGTGTCATCGACCGGTATAACACGCTGCACGGTACCCGGGCGACGACGCTCGCCGAGGTATGGCCCAACCTGCAGGTGTATTTCTCCGGCGGGGTGGCCCTGCGCTCGTACCGCGCGTTGCTCCAGACCCTGATCGGGCGGCCGGTGGATTTCTGGGAGCATTATGGGGCTTCCGAGGGGTTCTTTGCGTTCCAGTACGACCTGACGTCCGAAGACCTGTTGCTGCACCTGGACAACGGGGTCTATTACGAATTCGTGCGGATGGACGACCCCTCGCCGTCGGCGCCGCGGCGGTATGCGCTCGGGGAGGTGGAGCCGGGCGTCCGCTACCGGATGTACGTCACCACGTGCAGCGGCCTCTGGGCCTACGGTGTGGGCGACGTGGTGCGGTTCACGGGGCGCGACCCGTACCGGATCGTCGTGGCCGGGCGCACGAGCGAGATGCTGGACACCTATGGCGAGGCCGTCTTCGGGGAGGAGGCCCGGGCGGCGCTCGAGGAGGCCTGTGCCCGCACCGGCGCGCGCGTGCGGGAGTTCCACGTGACGCCTCGTCCGGTCGGGGTCGATCGCCTGCCGGCCCATCAGTGGCTCATCGAGTTCGAGGTGCCGCCCGCCGACCTGCGGGACTTCGCCGGGGCGCTCGATGCCTACCTGCAACGGGTCAACCGGCACTACCAGATCCGGCGGGAGCCGGGCGCCTTCGACCCGCCCGAGGTGATCCCCCTGCCTCCCGGCACGTTCCACGCCTGGCTGCGTGAGCATCATCCCCGGCTCGGTGCCCAGACAAAGGTTCCGCGTATGAGCGAGGAACGGGCGCTGGCCGAGGGCGTACTGGCTCTCGCCGGAACCAATCCCGCCGGTTTCACATAAGCTTGCCTGAAATATCGGATTGACGGGAACAAGGCGGCCGAACACGGCGTGCATCGACGCCGGCCCGCACCCGTCTCGATGCTTTCCCGCATCGCGGGCCCGCCGGTTCCGACGACCCCAGAAAACGAGCACGAAGCACCTCGCATACAGGACCGCTACAACCAACCAAACCGCCGAAGCTCTATGTACGTCCCCCGCCAGCAACGGATGCTGGATCAGTATCTCCAGGAGATCGGTCAGATCCCCTTGCTGACCCCCGAGGAGGAAGTGGAACTGGCGCGTCGCATCAAACAGGGTGATCAGGAAGCGCTGCACAAGCTGACCCGGGCCAACCTGCGCTTCGTGGTGTCGGTGGCCAAGAAGTACCAGGGGCAGGGGCTGACGCTGGCCGACCTGATCAACGAAGGCAACTACGGGCTGATCAAGGCGGCCCAGCGCTTCGATGAGACGCGCGGCTTCAAGTTCATCTCCTACGCCGTCTGGTGGATCCGGCAGGCGATCTTGCAGGCGCTGGCCGAGCAGAGCCGCGTCGTCCGTCTGCCGCTCAACCGCATCGGCACGATCTCCAAGATCCGCAAGACCAGCGCCAAGCTGGCGCAGATCCACGAGCGGCAGCCCAACATCGAGGAACTGGCCGAGGAGCTCGACGTCGACGTGGAAAAGGTGCGCGAGGCGCTGCAGCACACCGGGCGTCACCTCTCGATGGACGCACCGTTCAACGAGGACGACGACAACAGCCTGCTCGACGTCCTGCCGGATGACGAAGACACCGCGCCGGACGAGACGCTCATGGACGAGTCGCTCAAGATCGACATCGAGCGGGCGTTGAGCATGCTGCATCCGCGCGAGGCAGAGATCACGCGCCTCTACTTCGGCATTGGCCGGGAGCACCCACTGACCCTCGAAGAGATCGGCCAGCGCTTCGGCCTCACGCGCGAGCGCGTGCGCCAGATCAAGGAAAAGGCGCTGCGTAAGCTCCGCCAGAAACACCGCCGCGAAGAGCTCCAGATGCACATCGGCTGATTCTCGCGAGCTTTCAGGGCTCACGTTGCAGGCACCTCCTTTTCTCCGGGGGTGCCTGTTGTATTTCGTGGCGTAGAGAGAATGAGATTGCACGGCCGGTTGGATCTTGGCTTCCTGTTCCTGAGACGGATAAGCAGGTCCTCGTAACCTGGAAACTGAACCGGCTGCTGCAGCTTTGAAGCACCGCACCATCCCGTTGTCAGCACGCATGCATCACCCTGAACCAGCCCCGTCCGTTACGCCCGAGGTGTCGCCCCGGCGCGGTATGCTTTTCCGGGTGCTGCGCGGCCTCGGATGGGGCCTGGGTGGGGTGCTCGGCCTGCTGGTGCTGGTGCTGATGCTCTTTCAGACGGAGTGGGGCGCCACACGCATGGTGCGCTTCGTGCTGGATCGCCTCAGCCTGTTCGAAGGGGCCCGCGTCGAGGTGGGGCGCGTGCGGGGTAACCTGCTCTCCCACCTGGCGCTCTACGACGTGGCGCTGATACAGGGCGACACGCTCCGGCTGGTCCAGGTCGATACGGTGGCGGCACGCTACCGGCTCGGTCCGCTGCTGCGCAAGACGCTCCATTTCGAACGGATCGAGGTGGTCAACCCGGCGGTTTCGATGGCGCAGCAGGCAGATGGGAGCTGGAACCTGCTGGACGTGCTTCCGGCCGACACGACGGCACCGGACACGGCGGCGTCGGTGCTGGCTGTGGTCATCGACCACCTGCGGCTGCGGGGGGGGCAGGCTCGGGCCCGGTTTCATGCCCCGGGCCGCGACTCGCTCGTTGCGCTGCGCGGGCTGGACGTGCGCCTCGATAGCCTCCGGGTGGCCGGGGACGTCACCGCCCGCCTGGATACCGTCGCCGGGGTGTTCATCCCGCCCGGCATGACAACACCCGTCTCGTTCCGGCTCGGCGCGTCGCTCCACCCGGACCGCCTCGACGTCCGGGGGCTCGAACTGACCTCGGAACGAAGCCATCTGGTGGCCCGGGGCATCCTGCCCCGCTTCGGCGCACCGCCCGGACCGGACTCCCTCGACTTTACCCTGGCCGCCGACCCCCTGCATTTCGGCGACGTAGCGCTGTTCGTTCCCACGCTGGATCCGTCGCTCGAGCTGACGGGCACGGTACGGGCCGGGGGGACGCTGGACCTGACCACGCTCGAAGTGACGGCGCAGGCGTCGGACGGAGCGTCGATCCGGCTGGCCGGGCAGGTCACCCCCCGCCTGGCCGACTCGCTCCGGTACCGGCTCGAGGCCCGGGTACGCGGGCTCGACCTCGGCCACTATGCCGGGTCGGACGCCGACGCACTCCTGAACGGTGAGATGCAGGTGGACCTGCAGGGGGCGTCGCTCGACCGTCTCGACGGCACACTCCGGGCGGTGCTCGCCGGGTCCCGTGTGGCCGGACGCCCGCTGGACTCCACGACGCTGGCGACGCAATGGGACGACGGACAGGTGCGCCTCGAGCTCCGCGGAGGAGTTCCGGGGGCGCACCTGTCGCTCACGGGTACGGCTCGTCCGTTCGCCGAGGACCCCGCCTACGACCTGACCGCCGCCTTCCGCCACGTCGACCTGGGCGTGCTGACCGGCGACACCACCCGCACGAGCGACCTCGCCGGCACGTTGCACCTCGCCGGACAGGGCTACGACCCGGACACGGCCGACCTCCGGGCGCGTCTGGACCTGGCGCCGGGCTCGCTCAACGCCTACCGGGTGGCGAGAGGGCGCCTGGAGGCCCGGCTCACCGGCGGCGTGCTCACGTTCGACACCCGCGTGGCGTTCCCGGAGGACGGTGTGCTGGCCTTCCGCGGCGAGGCTACCCCGGGGGATACGCTGGTCTACACGATCCGCGAGGGGCGGGTGGAAAACCTGGATTACATGGCCGCCCTCGGGGACACCACGCAGAGCCGCCTCAGCGGCACCTTCACGCTGCGCGGACGGGGCACCGATCCGGCCACGATGACGCTGCGTGCCGGGGCACACCTGCGGGCGACGACGTACGACGTGTACCGGGTCGAGGAGGCGAACCTGCGGGCCTCGATGCGCGGAGGGACCCTGCGCTTCGAGGGCGACGCCCGGCTCGGCGGCGGCACGGTGTCGCTCACGGGGCGGGCCCGCCCGTTCGACCCCACGCCGGCGCTGGCGGTCGAGGAGGCCGTGTTTCGCAACCTCGACGTGGGGACGCTGGCGGCGCTGCCGGGGCAGGACACCGACCTGAACGGACGCCTGGCGCTGACGTTGCGCGGGTTCGACCCGGCCACGCTGCGCCTGGAGGTCCGGCTCGACCTGGACTCGTCCCGCGTCAACCTTCAGCCGATACGGCGTGCCTCGCTCACGGCCGGGTGGGCCGCCGACACGCTGGCCTACCGGCTGATGCTGGCCGTACCCGGTGGACGGACGGAGCTGGCGGGGACGGTGCGTGACCTCACGGGCGTTCCCGTCTATCGCGTCGCCACCGGGCGTCTGGACGCCCTCGACGTCGGCGCCCTGCTGGGGCAGCCTGCCTTCCGGACAGACCTCAACGGCACGTTTCGCCTGGAAGGACGGGGGCGGCAGCCGGAGGACCTGAACCTGGAGGCCCGGCTCGACCTGGCCGACTCGCGGATCAACGATGCGGCGCTGCCCGAAGGCCAGGTGGCGGTGCAGGTGCGCGAGGGGATGGCGCGGCTGACGTCGCGGCTGGCACTGGCCGGGGGCACCGTGGACCTGCTCGCCGCAGGTCGCCCCTTCGAGCAGGTGCCCGCCTACACCCTCCGCGGTGACGTGCAGGACCTCGACCTGGGGCAGGTGCTCGGCCGCGATACGCTGCGTGCTGCGCTCAACCTGGCGTTTGCGTTCGAGGGACACGGGGCGGGCCTGGGCACGATGCAGGGGGAGGGCTGGATGCAGGCCGGCGCCACACGCTTCCACCACGTCACGCTCGACACGGCCTACGCACGCTTCGCGCTCGCACAGGGGCTGGCGCGGGTCGACACGCTCGTGCTGCGTAGCAACGTGCTGGATCTGCACGGCCACGGTCCGGTGGCCCTCGTCGACACGGCCGGCGTGCACACGACCGACTTCACCTTTGCCGCCGACCTTGTCTCCGTGGCCCCGCTACGGGACTGGGTCGCCGCCGACCCGTTTCTGCTGGGGCAGGGCCAGGTCGAGGGACGCCTCACCGGCCCTGCCGGGCGGCTGCGCCTCGATGCCCGCCTGGACGTCAACAGCCTCGTCTACGACGCCATGCGCGTGGCCGGCCTGCGCGTGCGCCTGCTGGCCGAACTCGACGCCAACCGCACCGTGCAGCAGGCCGAGGTGCGCTCCGACATCGCCTTCTTCTCGCTCCCCAACGTCTCCATCGAGCGCACGCAGGTCAGCGTGGGCTATCGGCCCGAGGCGCTTACCTTCGAAGTGACGTCGAAACTCGACCCGCGCCGCGATGGCTACCTGGGCGGGTACGTGGACCTCGTGCCGGGACGCCAGCGCCTGACGCTGGACTCGCTCCGCTTCCGCTTCGACCGGGACCTGTGGCGCCTGCAGCAGCCGGCCACCCTCGACTATGCCGGCGACACCTACCGCGTACGCAACCTGTTGCTCTACGCCCGCTCGCCCAACGGCACGGACGAGATCACCCAGCAGATCGCCCTCGACGGCGAGATCGACCTGAACGGCCAGCAGAGTCTCATCCTCACCATCGAGCGCTTCCGCCTCGGGGCCGTTACCGACCTCTTCGGCTACGAAGGCCTCGGGGGGCGGCTCGACGGCTGGCTCGTGCTCGAAGGGGCCCCGTCGGCCCCCGTGGCCGATGGATCCCTCCAGTTCGACCTGTCGCTCTTCGGCGAGGCGGTCGGCGACATGGAGGCGACGCTCCATTACGAGGCGCTCCAGCTGGCCCTGGAGAGCCGGCTCACCGACGAGCGCGGCAGCGAACTCCTCCTTACGGGTACGATCCCCATGGACCTGCGCCTGGTGGCCCCGGACTCGGCGCGGACCGGCATGTACCTCGAAGCCCGGCAGGCCGCGCAGGAAACGGTCCGCCTCGACCTGTCCACAAACGATTTTGCGCTCAGCTGGCTCATGCCGTTCATGGACCGGGAGGTCGTCAGCGAACTCGACGGGCGGCTCACCGCCGAGCTCCAGGTGCGCGGCACCTTCGGCAGCCCCCGTTTCGATGGCACCCTCGGCGTGCGAAACGGGCGCCTCGGCCTGCCCCTGCTCGGGAAGAGCCGCCAGGGCCTCGTCTATACGGACATCATGCTGGACGGGACCTTCGAGGAGAGCCGGCTCTTGCTGGATCACGTCGAGGCCCGCTCGGGGGGCGGCTCGCTCATCGGCCACGGAACGATCAACTTCTCCGACCTGACCCTGGGAGAATTCGACCTCACCTTCAGCGCGTCGGATTTCCTCGCCATCGATTCGCGCGAGTATCGCATCCGCACCGATGCCGACCTCAACCTCCGGGGCACCACACGCAGCCCGGTGCTCAGCGGCGACGTCGAACTCGTCAGCGCCGACTTTTTCCTGACCGAGGAGGCGGCCGCCGAGTTCGAGCCGGTGGAGCTGACCGAGGAGGACCAGCGAACCCTGGAGGTGCGCTTCGGCCTGCGCCTGACCGAGGCCGACACCACGACGTTCGACTATTACCGGGCCCTGACGATCACGGATCTGACGGTGCGGATGGAGCGCGACACCTGGCTGCGCTCGAAGA
Source organism: uncultured Rhodothermaceae bacterium (assembly GCA_964552015.1). GTDB lineage: Bacteria > Bacteroidota > Rhodothermia > Rhodothermales > ISCAR-4553 > Rhodocaloribacter. Next base: position 15,661 of record CAZKFR010000003.1, read on the forward strand.
AAAATCCCACCATGGACATCCAGTTTACGGGCAACCTGGAGGTACAGAAGGCCCCCTACGAGGACCCGCTGGTGTTTGGCACGATCACCGTCATCCCCGAGCGAAGCCGCATCGTCCAGTTCGGCAAGCGGTTCGACATCCAGAGCGGGACGCTCACGTTCAACGGCCCGGCTACCGACCCGATCATGAACATCCAGGCGCAGTACGTCGTCCGGGCGCGGGGTACCGGGGAGAACGAGGTGACCATCACGCTGGCCGTCGAGGGGCGGCTGGACAACCTGGACGTGACGCTGGGGTCCGACCCCCAGATGGAGTTTGCCGACATCATCTCCTACCTGGCCTTTGGCCGCCCGGCCGGGGAGGCGCTCCAGCTCGGCGGTGGTGGTGCGAGCAGCAGCGGGTCGGGGGGACGGCCCTGGCTGGACCCCGCGGCCGGCCTGGCGCTCGGCCAGATCGCCGGGCTGATCGAGGACCTGGCCGGGACCGGCCTCGGCCTCGACGTGATCGAGATCGAACAGAACGGCCTCGACGGGGCCACGCTGACGGCCGGCAAGTACGTCTCGCCCCGGCTCTACGTGGCTGTCAGCCAGCCCATTGCGTTCCGGCGCAGCGGGACGACGCTGGCCGAGGAGGTGCCCACGCAGGTTACGCTCGAGTACGAGATCATCGACCGGCTGCTGATACGCCTGCTCCGGCGCGGCTCGGTGATCCGGATCAACTTGAAGTGGGAATATGCCTATTAGCGACGAGGGGACCCGTCGGTGGTCCGGAGGCCGATGCGAGCAGGCCGAAACCACCGGTTAGGCTGCCGCCGCCACCCGCCAGCGCACGCAGCCCTTGCCCGCTCCTCCCGCACCCTCCCATCCCCAAACACCCACTTCCCAAACACCCACCCAATCATCCACCCACCCAAACACCCACCCACCCAATCATCCACCCCCGCCTACCTACCATGGATCCGAAGCACTTCTACCGGAAGATGGACGCCCTGCTGGCCCGGATCGGGGATGCGGCCCACGACACCGAGTTGCTCCCCACGGTGCTGCTGGAACTGGAACTCTCGTTCGGGGAGGAACTCCGTTTTCACCGGGGGCGGCTGTACGAGGAAGAGGACGGGGTGTTCGTCCTCCGGAGGCGGGATGCCGAGGATGCGTTCCCGACCGAATTGAGCCTGGAGGCGGCGCCCGTCCGCCGGGTGCTTCGTCACGGCAGCTATCTGTTCGACACGGAGTCGCCGGGTGAACTGGGCGGGGAGCAGGTGGCAGCCTTCGTGGTCACGGGCTCGGGTCGGCGCTGGCTCTTCGTCTACGATCTGATGCCGGGCTGGGTGCACGAGGAGGTGCTGCTCTGCGTGAATGCCGTTCGTGCGGCCCTCAACGTCAAGCTCGCCTCGGGCGACCTGCGCAGCGACATCGAGCAGGCCGCGCAGATCCAGCAGAGTCTGCTGCCGACGACGCCCCCCTCCATGGACGGCTTCCTCTTCGCGGGGCGCTCGCAGCCCGCCGAGCGCGTGGGCGGCGACCTCTACGACTTCATCCGCCTCAGCGACGAGATGATCGGCGTCAGCATCGGGGACGCCAGCGGCCACGGCCTGCCGGCGGCGCTGCTCGTGCGGGACGTCGTCACCGGGCTACGGATGGGCCTGGAAGACCAGCGCAAGATCGTCTACACGATCAAGAAGCTGAACGATGTGATCCACCGGAGCACGTTCTCCTCGCGGTTCATCTCGCTCTTCTACGGTGAGGTCGAGCAGAACGGCAACCTGCTCTATGTCAACTGCGGGCACCCGCCGCCCCTGCTGGTCAAGCGCGACGGCACGGTGCAACCGCTCGGCGCCACGGGCACGGTCATCGGCCCGCTCCGGGAGCTGGCCCTCTACCGGGCCTACGCCTACCTGGCTCCCGGCGATACGCTCGTCCTGTACACGGATGGCCTCATCGAGCGTCGCAACCGCGAAGAGGGGCTGTACGAAATCGAACGGTTGCGCCGCTTCGTCGTCCGGCATCGCGAGCTGGAGGCGCAGGCGCTCGTGGAGGCCATCCTGGAGGACGTGTATGCGTTCGGTCACGAAGGGGTGTGGACGGACGACGTCACCGTCGTGGTGGTACAGCGCCGGGCCCGGGCGTGAAAGCCGGGCCCGGCGATCGTCTCACGCCTCCTCTTCGTCGTCGAAGACGTCGTCCTCGAAGGGCTCGTCGTCAGAGCTTTCGTCGAGGTCTTCGGTTTCGGCCGGCAGCGCTTCGGCCACAGCGAGCAGGGTATCCAGGTCGGAGGCGGGCTCCTCGTCGTCGTCGACCTTCGGCGCCGGTGTCGGCGAGGCGGCCGCGTGCGGGGCCAGCAGGTAGAGCGTGCCCAGCGTGTGCTGCCCGCCCTCGACGACGAGGCCCTCCCGGATCATCTTGCGGGCCACGTGGTAGGGGCAGGCCTCGTACCCTTTGCCCGGCATGAAGAAGTTGGCTGCGTGGCGCGTGTTGCTCACGATGAGGGCGTACCCGCGCATCATCTTCATCCGCGCGTGGTGCACCCACCGATCCTTTGAAACCGTCGGTGCGGTCCGCAGCGTGATGTCGCTGTAGTCGGATCCGCCGATGCGATCTTCCTGTTCGTACATGGCTTCACCTGCAGGCTGAACGGGATTACGGGAAGGGTGTGAGAAGGAGGTCGATGTGCCGCGGCAACCTTCTGAAAATGAACCGGTTCCCGGAAGGTGGGGGGTGAAAAAAATTTTTTCTTGGTCCGGTCCGAACGGGCTTCGTCGAGGGCGTGTGGCGGCGCGGGTGGGCGCTGGCTCAGGGCCAGAGCGTGTACAGGTACGCGGCGTAGCCGATCAGGAGCAGGCCGCCTTCGAGCCGGTTGAGGCGGAAGCCGGAGTGCATCAGCGGAAGGATGATGAGGCTGACCAGCAGCATCGCTCCGAAGTCGAGCGGGCGGAGGTCCAGGGCAGGGATGGGTTGCACGAGGGCCGTCACGCCCAGGATGGCCAGGATGTTGAAGATGTTCGAGCCGACGACGTTGCCGATGGCGACGTCGCCCTCGCGCCGGATGGCGGCCACCACGGAAGTGGCCAGTTCCGGCAGGCTCGTGCCGACGGCCACGACCGACAGGCCGATGACGGCCCGGCTGACGCCCAGCGTTTCGGCCAGCGTGACGGCCCCGGCGACGAAGAGGCGGGCTCCCAGGAGCAACCCCCCCAGGCCCAGGATCGCCAGGAGCAGGCTCACCCAGACCGGCTGTGCGGGCGTCGCCGGCATCTCCTCGTCGAAGGGCGTCTCCTTCGTCTCCTGCCGGGCCAGCCGGTAGGTCACGCCGGTGTAGGCGATGATGCCCAGCACCAGCATCGCACCCTCGAGGCGGCCCACGTGCCCGTTGAGGAGGAACTGTCCCAGCAGGAGCGTCGCTCCGATCATGATGGGGATCTCGCGGCGGATCACCTGCAGTTGCACGTTCATCGGACGGATCAGGGCCGAGAGGCCCAGGATCAGAGCGATGTTGGCAATGTTGGACCCGACCACGTTGCCGAGCGCCAGCCCACTCTCGCCGTCGAGGGCGGCGCGCAGGCTTACGACCAGCTCGGGGCTGCCCGTACCGAAGGCCACCACCGTCAGCCCGATGACGAGCGGCGTCAGCCCCAGGCGCAGCGCCAGGCCCACGCTGCCGCGGACCAGACCCTCGGCGCCGAGGACGAGCAGCACCAGGCCGGAGAGGATCAGCAGAACCGTCATGCGGCGAACCGGACCCGCCGGGGGTTTGATCGCAGGGGACGAGCGCCTATTTTAAGGCATGGCAACAGGACGCCGCTTCAATCGCGACGGAAGGATACCGTTCCCCGATCCCGGCCGCGTCCGGAGCGGAATCACGATTTTATCAAGCAACGGAAACAGCCCGCGTGATGAGTCCAGGCAAGACGGCTTCCGGAATGTCCGGCCCACTGACCGAACTGGCCGAGCGGGCCGGTGAACTGGCGCTCTTCGTGTTCGAGTTCTTCAAACGGTTCTGGCGCCCTCCCTATGAGGGCCGCGAGCTGCTGAACCAGATGGACGAGGTGGGTACGAAGAGCTTCCTGCTCACGGCCATCACCGGCCTGGCCATCGGCGTGGTGCTCTCGATGCAGAGCCGGGGGACGATGGCTCGCTTCGGGGCCGAAGCCATGCTGCCGAGCATGCTGGCGCTCTCCGTCGTGAAAGAGATCGGTCCGGTCATCACGTCGCTCGTGCTGGCGGGTCGTCTGGGCGCCGGCATCGGGGCCGAGATCGGCTCGATGCGCGTCACGGAGCAGATCGACGCCCTCGAAGTGGCCGCGCTGAAACCGTTCCATTACCTGGTCATCACGCGGGTCCTGGCCTGTGTCATCATGTTTCCCATCCTGACGGTGTGGACGGACACGGTGGCCCTGCTGGGGGGCTACCTGGAGTCGGTGCTGGCCTCGAACATGGACTACCGCATCTTTTTCGACACCGCGTTCTCCTCGCTCCGTTTTTCGGACATCATCGTCGACACGATGAAGACGAGCATCTTCGGGTTCATCGTGGGCATCGTCAGTTGCTACCTGGGCTACACCGTACGGGGGGGCACGCGCGAGGTCGGGCAGGCCACGATGCAGGCCGTCGTCGTCTCGTCCCTGCTCATCTTTCTGGCCGACGTGGTCCTCGTGCGCCTTTCGATCATGCTTTTCGGCAACGTCTGAGGTGATGAAGATGGCGGAACCGACGGTGCACGACGTAGCCTCCTCCTCGGAAAGCGGGCCGCCGCCCGAAGACGTGCTCATCGAACTGCGCGACCTGCACAAAGCCTTCGGGGAGAACGAGGTGTTGAAGGGGATCTCGCTGTCCGTCGAGGCGGGCACGACGGCCGTCGTCATGGGGGGGTCCGGCTCCGGCAAGAGCGTTCTCATCAAGCACATCGTGCAATTGCTCCGGCCCGACCGGGGCGAGGTGTGGGTGATGGGCCGGCGCGTCGACCAGCTCGAAGGGGACGACCTCGACGCGCTCCGCCTGCAGATCGGCTACCTCTTCCAGAGCGGTGCCCTGTTCGACTCGATGACCGTCTTCGAGAACATGGACTTCATCCTCGAGCGCCACACCGATCTTACACCGGCCGAGCGCCGGGACCGCATCGAGGAGACGCTGGCCTGGATCAACCTGCGGGACAAGGCGCCGAGCTACCCGGCCGAGCTCTCCGGCGGGCAGAAGAAACGGATCGGGCTGGCCCGCGCCATCATCCTCGAGCCCCGCATCCTGCTCTATGACGAGCCCACGACCGGCCTCGACCCGGTCTCGGTGCGCACCGTCTCGGAACTGATCGTACGCCTCCGGGATGAGCGGGGCATCACGTCGGTGGCCATCACGCACGACCTGCTCTGTGCGGACATCATCACCGACCGCGCCCATTTTCTGTACGACGGTCGCTTCCTGGCCAGCGGAACGCTCGACGACCTGCGACGGTCCGACGTGCCCGAGTTGCGGGAATTTTTTGGGATATGAGCGGGAAAACAAAAGCATCGGGGGTCGGTATATTCCGGTGAGCCGATGCCGGCGCCTGCCGCCCTTACTCCAGAACGTTTCACGAGGCAAGACCGAGGGTAACCATGTCACGACAGGCACGGGTCGGGATCTTAGTGCTGGCCGGGGTGGCTCTGTTCATCCTGGCGCTCTTTGCCCTGGCCAACCGTACGTTTCTGTTCAGCGACACGTTCTATGTGAAGTCGCAGTTTACGCGGGTGGCCGGGCTGGTGCCGGGGGCGGCGGTGCAGTATCAGGGCGTCAACGTGGGCCGCGTCGAGAGCGTGCAGTTGCCGGAAGCGCCGGGGAAGAAGATCGTCGTGACGATGGCCATTTCGGAGAAAGCACGCCACCTGGTGCGGCATAATACGCAGGCCCAGATCAAGAGCGACGGGCTCGTGGGTAACCAGATCGTGGTGCTGGTGCCCTCGGCCGAGATCGGGGAACCGGTGGGGGAGGAGGATTTCATCCCGGGTGTCGACCCGTTCGACCTCTTCGAGATCACGGACAAGGCGCTGGCCTCCGTGCAGCGGTTCGAGTCGGCGGCGGTGGCGTTCGAACAGATCATGCGGGATGTGCAGGAGGGCCAGGGCACCCTCGGCAAGTTCATCTACGACCCGGCGCTCTACGACGGGTTCGTGGCCACCACCGACGAGACGCGCCGGGTGCTCAACAACCTGGCCAACAACGCCGAGGCGCTCGTTGGCCTGGCCGGGGAGGCCACCCGCGGCGTGCAGGACATCCTGGACAAGGTGGACCGGGGTGAGGGCACCCTCGCCCGGATGCTCAACGACCCGGCCGTCTACAACAGCCTGCTGGCCACGGCGGACACGCTGCAGGCCATTGCCGGCGACCTGCGGGCGGTGACGCAAAACGCCGAGAACATGACCAACTGGGGAGCCCTGGGGGCCTTCCGCTTCGCCGAACTCATGGAAGCCGGCAAGCACAACTGGCTCTTCAAACGGTATTTCGAGGAGCGGGGCACCATGGACCTGGCGCCCTTTGAACTCCGGGAACGGGCGCTGGCCGAGTCGGAGCGACGTCTGCAGGAGCGCGAGCAGGCCTTGTTCGAATGGGAGCAGCGGTTGCGCGCCCTGGCCGCCAAACTGGAGGCCGCCGCGGCATCGGCGACCGACGGGAGCAAGCAGTAGCACCATGGACGACGCGGCCCTACGGGAACGAGAGCGCCCTGACGCAGAGGCCCCCGCACGGTTTTCGGCCTACGAGATCGTTCTCTTTGCGGGGGGCGTGGCGCTGTTTCTGGCCCTGCTGTACCAGATGCAGGACTTCCTGAATCCGGTGCTGCTCGGGGCGGCGTTCCTGCTGCTGCTCTGGCCCCTCCGGGGGCACCGTGCCACGCGGGCCCTGCTGCTGACCGGGGGGCTGCTGGTGCTGCTGTGGCTGCTGAACATCCTCAGTGGCGTGCTCATCCCGTTCGTAACCGCCTACCTGCTGGCCTATCTGTGTAACCCGGTTGTCGACTACCTGCATACGCGCTTCCGGGTGCCCCGCTGGGGCTCGGCCCTTGTGGTGACGCTGCTCGTCGTGGGCGTCGTGGCGCTGTTCCTGCTGATGCTCGTGCCCAGCATCGTCGGGCAGCTCGAAGCGCTGGCGGAGCGCATCCTGGGCGGGGTCGGCAACCTCCGGACCTGGCTGCTGAATCTGACGCTGCTCGATCAACTCGAAGCCACCGGATTGATCGACAAGAGCGAGTTGATTCGCCAGCTGACGCAGGCCGTGCAGGAGCAGGCGACGGCGCTGGCCAGCAGCATACCCAACGCGGCGCGCGGGGTGGTTCAGTCGCTCAGTTCGATCGTGGCCGTCATCATGGTGGTGGCGCTGGTGCCGGTGCTCTTCTTCTACACCCTCAAGGATTTTCCCACGATTCGGGATCGGCTCATCGAAATCTTCCCCACCTTTGGCGGGCGGCGCGACTACCTCCTGAAGGCCGGTGTGGTGGTCGGCAACTACCTGCGGGGACAACTCACGGTCAGCGCCATCGTGGCCACCCTCGTATCGGTGGCGCTGGTCCTCTTCGACGTGCCCTTTGCCCTGCTGATCGGGATCATGGCCGGCGTGCTGAACATGATTCCCAACCTGGGGATCATCGTTACGTATTTCATCGGCGGCCTCCTTGCGTTCGTCTTCGGCGGCGTCGTGAAACTGATCATCGTCGTGGCGGTGTTGCTGGGCGAATCGTTCCTCGAGCAGAGTGTGCTCTCGCCGAACATTCTGGGGCAGCGTGTGGGCCTCCATCCGGTTCTGATCCTGCTCTCGCTGTTCGTCTTTGGCTTCTTCATGGGACTGTTCGGTCTGCTCATCGCCGTGCCGGCCACGGCGCTGATCGTTGCCGCCTACCAGGCCTACCGGGAGGAGTGGACGCTGGATCTGGCCACCTACGGCCAGCCGGTGGAGCGCTACCGCCCTGCACGCACCGGGTCCGGGGCGGATGGCACGGAAACGTTTCGGCCGGCAGCGCAACCCACGACGGACCGGCCCGGCGACGCTATCGGGGGCGCACCGTCGTCCGAGGCCGGCTGATCGGCAGGGTCGGCTGGAACACCGCCGGCCCTGCCGCATTGGGTAGGAGCCTGAACAGCCTGTGATCACCGTACGTGTCGCTCGACGTCTACATTCCTCGCCGGTTTCATCCGCCGCATTCCTTGCTGGGTCGATGGCTGCAGCGTCGCCTGGGCGATGCGCGGCAGGCCGAGGCCGTCTACTACCTGGTGCTGACCGGAATCGCGCTGGGGCTCGTGTTGCTGCAATACCTGACCTGGGCCGTTTTCGAAGCGCCGATCCGTGGGAATCCGTCGCTGGCACGGGCGTACGGGCTCGGGACCTTCGCCGTGCTGGGCGTGGTCGTGGGTACCTGTCTCGTCGGCTGGAAACCACCCATACGCGTGCGTGTGGCGGGCCGGGCGCTGCTCATCCGGCAGGGACGGCGGCTGGTCCGTGTGCCCCTGCAGACCATCGAAACGGTCGCCTGTATCCCGGCGCTGCGCTACCACCGGCATGAGCGGCGGTATGCCGCCACCCGGTCGTTCGTCAATCGCCTCGAACCCGAACTCATGCTGATCCGGACGTGCGGCGGTCCGGTCGTGCTGTCCCTGCCCGCACCGGAGCGTGCCCGTCTTCATGCGCTGCTCCTCCGGGGGCGGGAGGTGGCCCGGTCCGTCGTGCTCACGTCGGTCTGAGGGGGGCTTCCGTCTTTGCTCCTGGAGGGACGCCCCGTGGGAAAGGGGCACGGGCAAGGTAAAAATTTCCGTTACAGAGGGATGAGGCCGGCAGGGCGTTGGCACGGGCTTTTCCGGGTGTGTTGCACGTTGGAAAGGGCATGGCGAGGCAAAAAAAAGAGGTATTGGGGGAGTCTCGGCATGAAAGGGGGCGGCTGTCCGGAACGGGAGGCATATTTGTTGAGGCAAGGCGGCCGAAACGTGATGCCCCCGCGATAGATTCTCTGGCTCCAACCCCATGGGTCGAAGATTATCTGCCACCCTCCCCCTGTGGCGATATGGGCTGGTATGGTGGGTCCTGCTGGTTTCCGGATCGGCGAGCGCCCAGCAGTACTACTTCCAGCATTACACCGGCGATGACGGGCTGTCCCAGCTCGGCGTGCAGGCGCTGATGCAGGATGACGAAGGCTATCTCTGGATCGGCACGCAGGCCGGTCTGAACCGCTTCGATGGGCAGCTCTTTGAGGTTTACGGAGTTCGCCAGGGCCTGACCAGCGACCTGATTCATGCGCTGCTTCAGGATCAGGAGGGGCTGTTGTGGATCGGGACGAGCAACGGGCTGAGCGTCTTGGTGGCGCCGGATTCGTTCGTCACCTACACCGAGGCGGACGGGTTGCCGGGGCGTCAGGTCTTTGCGCTGGCGGAGGATGATGCGGGTCGCCTCTGGGTGGGGACAGGGCAGGGGCTGGCCCGGCGGGAAGGAGGGCGCTTCGTGCCGGTTCCGGGAGCACCGCCCCAGCGTGTGGAGGCGTTGCACGTCGATGGTCGGGGGCGCCTCTGGGTCGGTACGGCGAACGGGGTGTTCCGCCGGGAAGGAGATCGCCTGGTACGGGTCGAGGCGGTGCCGGCGGGTCCGGTGCGGGCGCTGGCGCACGATGCGCGTGGGAGGCTCTGGGTCGGTACGGAAACGGCCCTTCTCGTGCTGGAGGAGGGCCGTCTGGTAGCCTCCTATGGCCAGGACGAGGGGCTCGCTGGCATGCCGGTACGGGCCGTGCTGATAGCCCGGGACGGGACGGTCTGGGTCGGTACCATCCAGGGGGTGGCGGCCCTAGAGGCGGGACGGGTGCGTTTCATCGGCACCGCCAACGGGTTGCCCTTTGGCGGGGTCAGTGCGCTGCTTGAAGACCATGAAGGGCGCCTCTGGGTGGGGGGCTACGGAGGGCTTGCCCGGTTCGCCGGCCGGGCCTTCGTCACCTACCGGGTCGAGGACGGGCTGGCCTCGAACAACGTCCGACCCATCGTACGCGACCTCCGCGGGGATCTCTGGGTCGGTACGCAGGGAGGCCTCAACCGCTTCGATGGTACCCGCTGGCACACCTACACCGAGGCCGATGGGCTGAGCAACCGGTTCGTCCGTGCACTCGGCCTCGGGCGGGACGGCACCCTCTGGATCGGCACGCTCTCCGGCCTGGATTACTACGACGGTCAGGCCTTCCATCGCGTCCGCGACTTCCCCGTGGGGGGCAGTGTCATGGCCATCGTCGAGGACCGGGAAGGACGGCTGTGGGTCAGTGTGCAGCGTAACGGCGTGTATCGCAGGGACGCAGGCGGATTCGTTCCGGTCGAGGTGCCGGGGCAGGTCTTTACCGACGCTCGCCTCCTCGTGGACCGGCGGGGGCAGGTCTGGGTGTCGGGGGACCACGGGCTCTCGCGGTGGGACGGGACGTCCTGGCATACGTACACCACCGCCGACGGTCTGGCCGCTCCGTCGCCCTACTTCCTGGCCGAAGACCGGGCGGGGCGCCTCTGGTTCGGGTATCATACCTCGCACGGCCTCACCGTCTTCGACGGGGAATCGTTCACGACGTACACCACCGAAGACGGCCTCCATCACGATGCCGTCTATTCCGTCGGGATCGACCACGAGGGCAACGTCTGGATTGGCACGGCCCGGGGCGTGGACCGCTTCGACGGGGAGCGGTTCATCAACTATGGGCCGGCGGAAGGCTATGCCAGCAACGAGTCGAACGCCGGGGGGTTCTGGGCCGATGCCGACGGGACGCTGTGGTTCGGCACGGCCGGTGGTCTGAGCCATTACGACCCGCGGTACGACCTGACGTTCGGGGACCCGCCGCTGCTGAGGATCCGGACGATGCGGCTGGGCGGCACGTTCGTCGATCCCGGGCAGGCTGCGGTCGTGCCCTATGAACAGCGTGACCTTCAGGTGCGGCTGGCCGTCCTCTCGTTCGACAGTCCGAAGCGCCTGGCTCTCCGGTACCGGCTCGTCGGCTACAACGATACGTGGCAGCCCCTGGAGGGGCATGAGATCCGCTACGCGAACCTGCCGCAGGGGCGCTACCGGCTCGAGGTGCAGGGACGCCGGGCCGGATCCGCGTGGTCCGTGCCGGTGACGGCTTCGTTCACGATCCGGCCGCCGTTCTGGCAGACCTGGTGGTTTTTCCTGCTCTCGGGTCTGGGGCTGGTGCTGCTGGGGCGTGGCCTCTACCGGTACCGTGTCCGCCAGATCGAGGTGCAGAACGAGATGCTCGCAGCGATGGTGGAGGCCCGCACGGCGGAACTGCGTGCCCAGAAACGTAACCTGGAAGAAGCGCTGGCCGAACTGACGCGCCTCAAAGAGGACCTGGAGCAGGCCAACGCCCAACTCGTGGAGAGCAGCCGGCTCAAGAGTGAGTTTCTGGCGAACATGAGCCATGAAATCCGGACGCCGATGAACGGCGTCATCGGCATGGCCGAACTGCTGCTGCATACCCCGCTCAACGAGGAGCAACGCGACTACGTCGGGGCCATCAATCGTTGCGGCGAGGCGCTGTTGACGCTCTTGAACGACATCCTGGACCTCTCCAAGATCGAGGCCGGCAAGCTCGAACTCGAACAGGTGACGTTCGATCTGCAGGAGGTCGTCGAGGACTGCGTGGAGTTCCTCGCGCCCCGGGCGGTGGCCAAGGGGCTGGAGATGGCCTGCTACGTCGAGGAGCGCCACACGACCGTGAAGGGCGATCCCTACCGCCTCCGACAGGTGCTGACCAACCTCCTCGGCAATGCCATCAAGTTCACCGAGGAAGGCGAGGTGGTCGTTCGCGCCGTGGTGCAGGAGGTCGGGCGGCGCACGGTGCGCTGGCGGATCGACGTGCAGGACACGGGCGTGGGCATCCCCCCGGAGAAGAGAGACCGGCTCTTCCAGTCCTTCACCCAGGTCGATGGCTCCACCACCCGGCGCTTTGGTGGGACGGGCCTCGGGCTGGCCATCTCGCGCCAGCTCGTCGAGATGATGGGGGGGACGATCGACGTGGAGAGCGAGCCGGGCCGGGGATCGCGCTTCTTCTTCACGGTCTCCCTGCTACGCGAGACGGCGGAGGCCGCCTCGTCCGACCGCGACGAACTGGCCGGCTGCCGCCTGCTCATCGTGGACGACCATGCCACCAACCGGCTCATCCTCGAACAGGTGACCCGGATGTGGGGCATGGAGCCGGTGACGGCCGCCTCCGGTCCGGAAGCCCTGCAGGCGCTCGCGAAACAGGGGGAGCCCGGCTTCGACTTCATCCTCCTGGACGGCATGATGCCCGAGATGGACGGGCTGGCCGTGGCCCAGCGGATCCGGGCCGAGGCCCGCTGGCAGACGACACCCATCCTGCTGCTGACCTCCTACCTGGACACGGACTACCAGGAAAAGGTGCAACATGCAGGGATCGACGCGACGATGACCAAGCCGGTGCGTCAATCCTATCTGTACCGGCGACTGCTGGGCTTGCAGCGCGCCGAGCCCCGGGTGCCGGACCCACGGCCCCTCACCGAACCATCCGCCGTCGTGACCGACCAGCCCTCGCATCGCATCCTGGTCGTGGAGGACAACCTGGTCAACCAGAAGGTTGCCGTGCGTCATCTGGAGCGGCTGGGGTATGGTGCCGATGTGGCCTCGAACGGACAGGAAGCCCTCGCGGCGCTGGAGCGAACCCACTATGACCTGGTTCTGATGGACATCCAGATGCCGGGTATGGATGGCTTCGAGGCGACGGCACGTATCCGCGAACGCGAGCAGGCGGGGAAGCGTCTGCCGATCATCGCCATGACGGCCAACGCCTTGGAGGGCGAACGGGAGCGCTGCCTGGAGGGGGGGATGGACGATTACATCGCCAAGCCGTTCAAGCAAGAGGTACTGGCGCAGACGCTGGCGCGCTGGCTCACGCACCACGCCCCGGTCCCGCCGGCGTTCCCGGCCCGGCGCGATGCCGGTACGAAGCCCGCCTGACCGGCGGGTCGGCACATTTTTTTTCGAAGCGCTTCCGGGGAGAAACTACCGTTATCATGCGATGTTGAACATCGCCATCTTCTTCGTTCCACCTCTTGATCCGTAACGCCCATGCTCCCTGAAGCGGATTCTTCTGCTGCCGTCGAGCCCATGCCGACCATCGATGTGCGGGTGGCCGGTCCCGGGGATCTCCCGTATGCCGAGGCCATCTGCCGGCTTATCGAGGACGCTGCTCGGATCCGGGGCACCGGCATCGCGAAGCGTGATCCCGCCTACATCCGCATGAAGATGGAGGAGGGGAAAGCCATCATCGCGCTCTGCGGCGAGGAACTGGCCGGGTTCTGTTACATCGAGACGTGGGAGCACGGCAAGTACGTGGCCAATTCGGGCCTCATCGTGGCGCCGGCTTTCCGTAAGATGGGGCTGGCCAAGCGCATCAAGCGCCGGGCCTTTCAACTCTCTCGAAAAAAGTACCCCGACGCCAAAATCTTCGGCATCACGACGAGCCTGGCCGTCATGAAGATCAACACGGAGCTGGGCTACCGGCCGGTGACGTTTTCCGAACTGACCCAGGACGAGGTGTTCTGGCGAGGCTGCCAGAGTTGTCCAAACTACGACGTGCTCACGCGAACGAATCGTCAGCACTGTCTCTGTACGGGCATGCTCTTCGACCCCAACGCTCCGAAACTTCCGGAAACGCCCCCGGACGAAGAGGACGCATGAGGGGAGCCCGTTACGCCTCGGAGGGGGCCAGCGGCTGTTTCTCGAAACTTTCCAGGGCCGCCTCGACCGTTTCGTAATCGTCAAAGACGGGCCCGAGCAGGCGGGTCATGAGGAACAGGTTCCTGACCCGTTTCTGGAGCCCGGCCAGGCGTACATCACCGCCGGCTCGCCGCATGGTCGTCAGCGTGCTGATCAGCAGCCCGATGGCCGTCGAGTCGAGCAGGTCGGCTCCGGAGAGGTCGATGACCAGGCGCGTTTTCCCTTTTTTCTTCAGGTCGTCGATGGCCTGCCGAAAAGCGTCTTCTTCGAGCGCACCCAGGAATTTCCCCTTGATGTGGATCACGGCGGCGTGGTAGGCTTCTTCGATGGAAAAAGGCATGATATCCTCGTTGTTTTTATGTTATTGAAAATCATATCTGTTCAGGGTACGATAATCGGCCCCCGAAGTCAAGCGAGGCCGCGTAACGAATGACCCGGATAGAACGGTTCACACCTCGGGGGTCAGCCGGCGACGCAGGACGAGCAGGGTCATGTCGTCGGACTGGACGGCCGGGCCTGCGTGGTGGTCGACGGCGGCGAGGTAATGGTCGATCTGGCGCCGGGCGGGCTCGCCGGCATGCCGGTGCAGGAGGTCGGTCAGGGCGGCGGTTTCGAAGCATTCCCGGTCTGCATTCATGGCTTCGTTGATGCCGTCGGAGTAGACCAGAAGCGTATCCCCCGGGTCGAGTACGATGGTTTCTTCTTCGAAGTCGAACGCGGGCGTGAAGCCGAGGATGATGCCACCGGTCCCGAGTTCGGACACCTGTCCGCCGGCGGTACGGAGCAGGGGTCGGTTGTGCCCGGCATTGACGTAGGTGAGCCGGTGGGTGGGCAGGTCGAGCACGGCGAAGAAAAGGGTAACGAAGTTGCCTTTCTGAATGCTGCGACACAGGAGGCGGTTGGCGTTGAACACGATGTCTCGCGGGGCGGCCTGCCCCTGCAGGCACAGGGACCGGAGGGTGGCCTGCACGCTGGCCATCAGCAGGGCCGCCGGTAGCCCTTTGCCCGAAACGTCCCCCACGCAGAGGGCCAGGCGGTGCTCCTCGAGGGGGATCACGTCGTAGAAATCCCCGCCCACCTCCGTGGCCGGCCGCGTCATGCCGGCCAGATCGTAGCCCGGCACAGACGGTGTTTCGCCCGGGAGCAGGTATTGCTGGATTTTGTAGGCCATGCGGTATTCTTCCCGCAACCGCTGGAGGTGCTGTTCTTCGGCATAGAGGCGTGCGTTCTCGATGATCTGGGCGGATTGAGACGCCAGGATGCTCAGCAGTCGCTGATCCTCTTCGTTGAAGTGGATGCCCTGTTTCTTGTTGTAGACGGTCAGGATCCCGATCAGGTGGGACTGGGCCCGCAGCGGCACGCAGAGCATCGATTTGATGTTGGCCGGCCAGGATGTTCCCCGAAAGCGGGGGTCGTGACGAGGTTCATTGATCAGAAGTGGTTTCTGGTGCAGGTGCATCCATCCCAGGAGCGGCCCCTCGGCCTGGTAGGTGGGGTGGTCGCCGGAGGACGAAGAGGTCCGGATCAGGGTGCGGGTCGGGTCGTCGGAGGCGGCTCCCACCAGGGTGATGACGCCCTGCTCGGCGCCTACGGCCTTCAGGGCCCGCCGGATGATCGTGTGGATGAGCGATTCCAGGCCGTGGGCCTGGCTGATTTCCCGCGCCAGGTCGTTCAGGAGGGACAGTTCCTCGACGGCACGGCGTAGCCGGGCATTTTCGCGCTCGAGCGCATGTATCCGTGCCCGGTCGGAATTGGGAGCTTCCATGAAGCGGAACCAGAAAAGCGAGGGAGATGACGATCAATGTATCAAATTTTTCTTAGCTTGGCATGCTTCGTTCTGAAAGCCGGACATTACCAGGCTGGCGTCGCCAGCGAATTACCATGCCCGAGATGGTCATCCGCGTCGTGGATGTATACCCGTACCGGCTCGATAGGGGGTCGGAGCCGGTGTTCCTCCTGCTCCAGCGATCCGAAGGACGGATCTACGGCGGGCAATGGCGGATGGTGGGGGGAAAGATCGCGCCGGGTGAGACGGCCTGGCAGGCTGCGGTGCGTGAACTGATGGAGGAGACCGGACGGAGGCCGTGCCGTTTCTGGTGCCTGCCCTCGGTGAACACGTTCTACGAGTGGCAGCACGACCGGGTGAACGTCATTCCGGCCTTCGCTGCCGAGATCGGGGCGGACCCGGTGCTGAACGGCGAGCATGCGGCGTTTCGATGGTTGCCGGCTGCCGAAGCGGCTGCGCGGCTGGCCTGGCCCGAGCAGCGACGGCTCCTCCGCCTCGCCGGCCGGCTCCTTCGGGAAGGGATCCCGGCGGAACTGGTGATTCCGGATGACATGCTGACGGCGTCCACCCCATGGACCTCCACGGGCTGAGCCGCCGGCTGCGTAACCCGTTCGAACCCGCTGACACATGGACCACATCACGTTTGATCCGGAGGGCGGGGTGCTCCTGGCCGAAGTCCGTGCAGGCTTTGCCCAGCCCGGGGCCTACGAGTTTCGCCTGTGGGAAGCCGACGCCAGCGTGGTGGTCCTGCGGCGCCACGGCGACTTCACCGGAGACGACGTGTATGCCCTGCCCGAGCCGGTCGGGAGCAACCACCGGCGTATCGTGCAGGCCATCGTGACCGTGGCCCCCCTGCCGCCGGAACGCCGGTACCGGGCCACGCTGCGGATACGCCAGGACGACCAGGTACTCGGGGAAGTGGCGGTGCCGGCCGATCCCGGCGGCGGTATCACCGAAGAGCCCACGGTCACGCTCAACCTGTTCGCCCGCCTCGTACGCGCGGATGCGGCCGACCCGGAGGTGCCCGCATGATCCGTCTGCTTCTCTTCGGGATGGCGGTCCTGTTCGCCCTGCCCCGGGTGACGTGGGCGCAGGTGGTTGCTCCGGGCGAGCCGCTCGATCCGAACCTGGCCTCCCTGTATCGTCTCGATGTGGCCGTGCCGGAGGCGCCGGCCTTCCACCTCGTGACCCGGGACCCGGGTGCCCTCCTCCGGCCGGCGACCGTCCGGGAACTCGCCGGGGCTGTGGCCGGGCTGACCGGCACCGGCGGCGACCTGGTGCTTCCGAAGGTCTTCGCCGTGGAGTTCTCGCCGGGCCTGCTCGTGGGCGGGAAGGACCTGTCCCTCTCGGCCTACCGGGCACGGCCCTGGTTGTACCGCCTGCGCCTCTCGGCGGCCACGCGGCGTGACGAAGGCGGACGCGGTCCCTCGACCCTGGCCTTCGGCCTGCGCGCCAGCCTGATCGATGAGGCGGATCCCCGGACGGATGAACTCCTCCTGCGGCGTCTCGCAGCCCTCACGGCACGCATCAACGCCATCTATGCCGACGCCATCGGGCCGCCCGGCGAGGACGACCAGCCGGGGGCGGTGCCGCTTACCGTGCTCTCGTCCGAACAACTGGCGCAGGTGAAGGCCCTGAACGAGCACGTGCGCGCCGTGCTGGCGGCGCAGGCGGACCGTCGGTGGAACCGGGAGGTCCTGGATGTGGCCCTGGCCGTACGCCTGGCTTCGCCGGACTCGCTGGCGAAGAACCTGCGGACCGACGAAGCCGCTGTGTGGCTCACCTACGCCCGGGGGCTGGGGACCTGGGGGCAATGGCTCGTGGGCGGGCGGGGTGGCCTCACCCGCGACCCGATCGAAGGCGGCCTGGACGTGGTGGCCGCCACGCTCTCTACCCGCTTCTACGCCGGGGTGAACGCCTACAAGGTGTTCCTGGAGGTGCAGGCCGAGACGCATCGGGGCGGCGCGGAGGGCCATGTGGAGGAGCTGCTCTTCCGCGGGGGCGGCGAGGCCCGGCTGATGGGCGGGGCCTGGATCGCCTTCGGCGGGGGCGTGGCCTACGACGCCCTGACCCGCAGCTGGCACGTCGTGAGTGATTTCTCCGTCCGGCTCGGCGTGCCCGGCTGGTAGGTGCGCGGTCGTGCCGCACCCGCAGGCCGAGAATGTCCCGGGAAACACGGATCCGTGCCGGGCCTCTCGCGTTTGCACCCTCCGACCGTGCCGGCGCCTCCCGTGGTGCCTTTTGTCCAACCCTGTTTCGCCCCTGCATGCGGCCGCTCGCACGCCTCAACCACTATTACTGGCAGTACAGGCATCTCTTCATCCCCGGTCTGCTCTGTGCGATGGCCTCGGCCGCCTTCGCCATCGTCGTCCCGATGGTGGTGCGCCAGGCCGTCGACGGCATCCCCCGGATGGTGGCCCTCTACAACGTGTTCGCCGGCACCCCGGTGCAGGGGTATCTCTATGCCCGGTTTTTCGTCACCCTGCTGGGGTTCGGCGGGGGGATCGTGCTCCTGAGCCTGCTCAGCGGCGTCTTTTCCTTCCTGATGCGGCAGACCATCGTCGTGGCGTCGCGTCACATCGAGTACGACCTGCGGAACCGCCTCTATGAGCACCTGCAGCGCCTCGACTTCGGGTTCTACCTGAAGCACCCCACGGGGGACCTCATCACGCGGGCCACGAGCGACATCGAGCAGGTCCGCCGGTATATCGGGCCGGCGTTGATGTATGTGACGCGGGCCGTCGTGGTGGTGGTGATGGCCATGACCACCATGTTCGTCATCTCGCCGCGCCTGACGCTCTTTGCCCTGATCCCGATGCCGTTCCTGGCCCTGTCGGTGTTCCTGGTGGCCCGGATGGTGCACAGCCGTAGCGACGCGCTCCAGCAGCAGTACTCGGTTCTCACGAGCCGCGTTCAGGAGGCGCTCGCCGGCATTCGTGTGTTGAAGGCCTACACCCGGGAGGAGGACGAGGCCCGGGCCTTCGAGGCCGAGAGCGACCGCTACCGCGCCCGGACGCTGGACCTGGCCCTGGTCGAGGCGGCCTGGCAGCCGGTGTTCCTCATCCTGGTCGGGCTCTCCACCATCATCGTCGTGTGGGTGGGGGGACGGCTCGTCATCGACGGAGCCATCACGCTGGGCAACATCGCCGAGTACATCATCTACGTGGCGCTGATGACGTGGCCCGTGGCCTCGGTCGGGTTCGTGACGACGATGGTGCAGCGGGCCGCCGCGTCCATGAAACGGCTCAATGAGATCTTTGACGCCACCCCCGGGGTAGCCGACGGCCCCGCGACCGATCACCGCATCACCTCGATCGAGGGGGCGCTGGCGTTCCGGGGCGTCTCGTTCCGCTACACGCCCGACGGCCCGTGGGTCCTCCGGGACATCGACTTCGAGGTGCCGGCCGGGGCGACGGTGGCCATCGTCGGGCGCACGGGCTCGGGCAAAAGTACGCTCGTGGAGATGATCCCGCGCCTGCTCGACCCGACGGAAGGGCGGGTGGAGATCGACGGGCACGACGTGCGCGTGATCCCGCTGGAGGTGCTCCGTCGCCATATCGGCTACGTGCCGCAGGAGGTGTTCCTCTTCAGCGACACCGTGGCCGGCAACATTGCCTTCGGGGATCTGCAGGCGTCGCAGGAAGCCATCGAGGCGGCGGCCCGCGAGGCGGCGCTCCTCGAGAACGTCCGGCATTTCCCGAAAGGGTTCGAGACGTTCGTGGGCGAGCGGGGCATCACCCTCTCGGGCGGGCAGAAGCAGCGGACGTCCATCGCCCGCGCGCTCATCCGAAACCCGCGCCTGCTCGTCCTCGACGACGCCCTCTCGGCCGTGGACATGAACACCGAGCGGGAGATCCTGGGGCACCTGCGCCGCCATTTCGGTCGGCGCACCATCGTCCTGGTCAGCCACCGGATCTCGGCGGTGCAGGAGGCGGACCTCATCCTCGTGCTCGACGAGGGGCAGATCATCGAGCGCGGCACCCACGCCGAACTGCTCGAACAGAACGGCTTCTATGCCGCCCTCTACCGTAAACAACTGCTCGAACAGGAAATCGCGGCGCTGTCGTAGTGCGTAGTGCGTAGTTCGTGAAAATCGATCTTTACGCACCACGCACCACGCACCACGCACCACGCACTTCGCAACCGTTTCAGAACGCCTATGCAGACGGACATCATCCCCCTGGGGACGGCATCGGCCGTGCCCGTGCGCGATCGCCATTTTTCGGCGCTGGTGCTGCGGCACGGCGGGCACACGCTGTTGTTCGATTGTGGCGAGGGAACCCAGTTCCAGATGGTCCGGGCCGGGCTCGTCAGTCCCCGTCTCGATGCCATCTTCATCTCGCACTTCCACGGCGACCATTTCTACGGGCTGCCCGGGTTGCTGGCGACGATGAGCATGCTCCGCTTTCAGGACGGCGTGACGATCGTCGGACCGAAGGGGCTCGCGGCGGCACTCGAGGCATTGCCGGGGCTGGACCGCGACTGGCTCACGTTCGACGTGGATTTCGTCGAACTGGAGGAGGGGTGCGGGCCGGTAAAGGTGTTCGAGACGGAGTCGTACGTGGTGACGGCGCGGCCGCTGGAGCACACCCTGTTCACGCTCGGCTTCCGCTTCGAAGCGAAGCCCCGTCCCGGGACGCTCGACGTGGAGGCGGCCCGCGCCCTCGGAGTGAGCGACTACGCGCACTTCCGGCGCCTCAAGGCAGGGCACGACGTGACGCTACCGGACGGGCGCGTGGTGGCCTCGGGCGACGTCGTCGGGCCACCGCTGACGGGGCCGGTCTTTGCGTACGTGACCGATACGCGGCCCTGTGAGGCGGGCCGCCTGCTGGCCCGGGGGGCCGACCTGCTGTACCACGAAGCCACCTTCGGGGAGGACCGGCGCGCACGGGCCCTCGAGACGATGCACACTACCGCCCGGGAGGCCGCCGAGGTGGCGCGCGAGGCCGGCGTGCGCCGCCTGCTCCTGGGCCACTTCAGCGCCCGCTACGAGGACCCCGCCCCGCTCGTGGCCGAGGCCCGGGCGGTCTTTGAGAACACCGAGGCGGCGCAGGAGTTAAGGCGATACGTTTTGCGGACGGGGCGCCGCCACCGCGCCGCCGCCGAAGCACGCGACGAGACCGGAGGCGACCGGTAAAGGACCATGGCCGACGCGCGGAAGACACCCGCCAGAAACGACGACCGGGAGGAGGGCGGCTCCTTCGATGGCCGGCTGCTACGCCGGATCATCGCTTACCTGATGCCCTACCGGGGATGGGTGGCGCTGGCGTTCCTCTCGGTGATGACGGTGGCCTTCCTCGGTCCGCTCCGTCCGAAGCTCGTGCAGCTGGCCATCGACCGGCACATCGTCGCCGGCGATCTGGACGGGCTCCAGCACATGATCTTCCTCCTGGTCCTGGTACTCCTCGGGGAGGGCGTGCTGGCTTTCGTCAACAGCTACCTGACGCAGTGGATCGGACAGCAGGCCATCTACGACCTGCGCACGAAGGTCTATCGTCACATCCAGCGGCAACCCCTTGCGTTCTTCGACCGGACGCCGATCGGCCGGCTCATCACCCGCGTCACGAGCGACGTCGAGTCGCTCAGCCAGGTGCTCTCGGCCGGCGTCGTCACCATCCTGGGCGACCTGTTCCGGATCGTCTTTATTGCCTACTTCATGTTCTCGCTCAACTGGCGCCTGGCGCTGGTGACGCTCGCGGTGGTGCCCGTCATGCTCTGGGCCACGATGTGGTTCAAGAAAAAGGTGCGGGAGCAGTACCGGGAGACACGCAAGCAGGTGGCCCGGTTGAATGCGTTCCTACAGGAGCACATCACCGGCATGCGGATCGTGCAACTCTTCAACCGCGAGCGCGAGGAGCTGCGGCGGTTCCGGCAGATCAACGACGACCACCGGCAGGCGCACATCAAGACGATCTTCTACTTCGCCCTCTTCTGGCCCGCCATCGACTTGATCGCCTCGACGGCGCTGGGCCTCGTGATCTGGGTGGGCGGTGTCAACGCCATGACGAGCACCGTCACGCTCGGCGTCCTGATTGCCTTCATCCAGTACGCCCGTCAGTTCTTCGAGCCCATTCGCAACCTCTCGGACCAGTTCAACACGCTCCAGAGCGCCATGGCCGGGGCCGAGCGAATCTTCGACCTGCTCGATCACGACGAGGCCCTGCCGGAACCGGCCGACCCGGTACGGCTCGACCGGGTGCGGGGGCATATTGCGTTTCGTAACGTGTGGTTCGCCTACGACCCGCCGCCCGAGGACGGGGGCGAACCGAATTGGATCCTGCGCGACGTTTCGTTCGAGGCCGAGCCCGGGCAGACCGTCGCCATTGTCGGGGCCACCGGGGCCGGCAAGACGACCATCATCAACCTGCTGCTCCGTTTCTATGAGGTACAGCGGGGGCAGATCCTCGTCGATGGCGTCGACATCCGGCGCCTGCGCCTGGCCGACCTGCGCCGCCACATCGGGCTGGTCCTGCAGGACGTGTTCCTGTTCTCGGGCTCCATCGCACGCAACATCACCCTCGAGGATGCAAGCATCCCGCGGGAACGGGTGGAAGCCGCCGTCCGGGAGATCGGCGCCGACCGGTTCATCGAAAGGCTGCCGGACCGGTACGAGCACGACGTCAGGGAGCGGGGGTTGTCCCTCTCGCACGGACAGCGCCAACTGCTTTCGTTCGTCCGGGCGCTCGTCTACAACCCGGAGATCCTCGTGCTCGACGAGGCGACCTCCAGCGTGGATACGGAGACGGAGCAGGCCATCCAGGCGGCCCTCGAACGGCTGCTCAGGGGTCGCACGTCGCTCGTCATCGCGCACCGGCTCTCGACCATCCAGCATGCCGACCAGATCCTGGTCATGCACCGCGGGCAGATCCGCGAGCGCGGGACCCATCAGGAACTGCTTGCCCTGGGCGGTCTCTACCGCAAGCTTTACGAACTGCAATACAAGGAGCAGGAACCGGCCGATGCCGCCTGACTTGAACCAGGACGCCGGCGTGTGAAGGAAGGGTCACCGGCGTACGTACGTGAGGGGATCGAAGGCTATGGGGATCATAGAAACGATAGCGGGTTTCTTCCTGACGGGTATCGCCGGGATGCTGGCGGTCGGACTGGCCATGGCCGGCCGGGACGGCGAAACGTCGGCGGAAAGCCGGGAGGCGGAACGTGACGCCGAGCGCTTCCGGCGTCTGCTGGATGATGCTCCGGTGGCCATCACGTTGCTACGGATGGACGGTACGCTCATCTATGCCAACCGGGCCTTCCGGGACCTGGTGCGGGCGTCGGAAGATCAGCCCCTTCATGCGAGCGGCCTCGCCTACCTGGTCCCCGAAGATCAGGTTAAGGCCAGGGCCCGTCTCGTCGCGTTGAAGCGCGGGGAGGGCGGGACCGTCCGGCGTACCCTGGTTCGTCACGATGGGGCGCGGCGCATCGTGCAGATCACGTCCCGCCCCATGACGCTCGAGGGCGAGCCGATCATCCACTCGGTGCTGGCCGACGTGACCGAGCTCGAAGAGGCGCGGGCCGAGGCCGAAGCCTCCCTCTCGCTGTTGCGCTCGACCCTCGAAGCCACGGACGACGGGATTCTGGTGGTGAGTCGTGAGCGCCGGCCCGTCGTGTACAACCAGCGTTTCTGCGAGATCTGGCACCTCGACCCGGAGACGATCGAGCGTTCTTCGGATGAGGCGTTGTTGCAGAAGGTGCTCGATCAACTGGAGGACCCCGAAGCGTTCCTGGCCGAGACCGAGGCGCTGTACGCTGCCCCCGAACGTGAAAGCTTTGACGTGCTCTACTTTCGGGACGGGCGCGTCATCGAGCGCTATTCGCGGCCGCAGCGGCAGGGGGACGTCGTCACGGGACGGGTGTGGAGCTTCCGCGACGTGACGATGCGGGACATGGCCGAACAGGCTCTGCGCGAGTCGGAGTACAAGTTTGCGCGGGCCTTCTGGCTGAGCCCCGATGCCATGATCATCTCGCGTTTCCGAGACGGGTATTATCTCGACGTCAATGCGGGCTTCGAGCGTCTGACGGGCTACAGCCGGGCCGAAGCCATCGGACGCACGCCCATCGAGTTGGGGTTTACAGACGCCGAGGCGCGTGCGCGTTTCATCGCAATGGTTGAGGCCGAAGGGCACGTCCGGGACTGGGAAGTCCAGATTACGAGGCGGGATGGGCAGCGTCGCACCTGTCTGATTTCATCCGAACGGTTGGAAGTGGGGGGGGAGACGTGTCTGATCACGGTGGCCCGGGACGTCACGGAGAAGCTGGCGGCCGAGCGGGCGCTGCGTTACTCCGAAGAAAAGTTCGCCCGTGCTTTTCGCTCTACGCCGGACGCCATCACCATCACGCGCCTGCGTGACGGGATGATCCTGGACGTGAACGAGAGCTTCGAACGGATCAGCGGCCATCGCCGGGATGAGGTGATCGGGAAGAAGATGGCTGACATCGGCATCTGGTCCGCCGATCAGCGGCAGCGCATGGTCGAGGCGCTGGAACGGGAAGGGCGCATCCGGGAGATGCCGTTCCGGTTTGTCATGGCC
The DNA here is from genome assembly GCA_964552015.1 of uncultured Rhodothermaceae bacterium. Classification (GTDB taxonomy): domain Bacteria; phylum Bacteroidota; class Rhodothermia; order Rhodothermales; family ISCAR-4553; genus Rhodocaloribacter. The sequence continues at coordinate 39,681 of CAZKFR010000003.1, forward strand.
CACGGTGAGGTCCGGGATTTTCTCGTCTCGGCGGAAATCTTCGAGCTGGAAGGCGAGGCGTTGCTGGTGGCCATCTCGCGCGACGTGACCGAGCAGAAACGGGCGCAGGAGGCCTTGCGCGCCCGGGAGGCCCAGCTGAGCACGGTGGTCTCGAACGTGCCCGTCGTGCTCTTCGCGCTGGATCGGGAGGGGCGCTTCACGCTCTCGGAGGGGAAGGGTCTGGCGAGCCTGGGGCTCGCACCCGGCGAAGTGGTCGGGCAGTCGGCCTTCGAGCTGTATGCGGGCTATCCGGACGTCGTGCAGGCGCTGCGTCGCACGCTCACCGGCGTGCCCGTATCGTGGACGGCTCATCTCGACGATCTCGTGTTCGAGACCCATATGACGCCCGTCATCGAGGACGACGAGACCGTTTCCGGCCTGATCGGTGTCGCTATCGACGTGACCGAGCGGGCCCGAGTAGCCGAGGAACGCGAGCGCCTGATCGAAGAACTCGAAGCCCGCAATGCGGAGCTGGAGCGTTTCACGTACACCGTCTCTCACGACCTGCGGACCCCGCTCGTAACGATCAAGGGCTTCGCCGGCATGCTTCGTGAGGACCTGGAGGAGGGGCGTCAGGAGCGTGTCCAGCAAGACATCGACTACATTGAGGGGGCCGCGGACCGCCTGGCGCGCCTGCTCGACGAACTCCTCCAGCTCTCGCGGGCCGGGCGCATCATCCATCTGCAGCCGGCCGTGCCGCTGTCCGAGGTGGCGCAGGATGCCGTGCGCGCCGTGATCGGTGCGGGGAAGGAACGGGACGTCGAGGTGGTGATCCAGGACGACATGCCGGTCATCACGTGCGACCCGGTACGGATCGGGGAGGTCTACCAGAACCTGGTGGACAATGCCCTGCGCTTCATGGGGGAGCAGACCCACCCGCGCATCGAACTGGGCGCCCGGCTGGAGGACGGGAGGGTCCGGTGCTGGGTCCGCGACAACGGCATGGGCATTCCCCCCGAGTACCACGAACACATCTTCGGGCTGTTCGAACGGCTGGAGACGGGCGTGGACGGCACCGGCATCGGGCTGGCGCTCGTGCGGCGCATCGCCGAGGCGCACGGCGGGCGGGCCTGGGTCGAGTCGGAGGGTGTCGGCAAGGGCAGCACCTTCTACTTTACCCTGCGTACCGACCTAAACGCCTGAACGCCGGTGTTCATCCCGGTTTCACGTCCGGCCCGGCACGCCGCGACCGGGCCGGCGTTAGCAGGACTGATCAGATGCACTCACCATCGACGAGGACGTACCATGCGACGCCTGTCCGTGTTGCTTGCCGCCTTTTTCCTGGGGCTGACGGCCGCGATGGCGCAGCCCATCGAGAAGCGGGTCGAAAACCTGGATGTGACCGCCGACGGCTGGGTCTATTTCAGCCTGCGTGAGAACAGTCCGGTCGTGGTCGTCAACGAGGCGGATGACGACTGGGACCTGGCGTTCAACAGCGTCGAGGTGCGGGTCAACGGAACGGGGCAGTACGTCGACGAGGCCTTCGACGCGCTCGATGAGGCACCTGCCGAGGGGTACGAGGCGACGTTGCCCACCGGCAGCGGCAAGGCCTGGTACCTCTACCAGTTCGATACGCATACCATCGTGCCTATCCCGGACCGCGTGCTCGTCCTCCGCACCCGCGACGGCAAGTACGCCAAGGTGCAGTTCCTCAGCTTCTACAAGGATAGCCCGGATGGCACACCCGTCGGCCCGCCCCGCTACTACACGTTTCGCTACGTGATTCAGCCCGACGGCACGCGCTCGTTCACGCGCTGAGCGGGGCCGGCCCAGACGCTCCGGCCCACGCCGGGCCAGATGCGCGCCACGCCGAAGGCCGCCCGGACGGCGATCCAGCCGAGGGTGACGGCCCACACGAGCGCCAGCGCCTGCGGGTGCCGCACGTCGATGAGGAAGATGCCGATGGTGCCGAGCGTCGTCGCCGCAATCATGGCATTGCGGAGGTAGCGGAAGTCGCCCGTGCCCCAGTGGAGGCCGTCGGTGGCAAACGAGAGCGCATTGAGCGGTTGCGAGAGGGCCGCCAGATGCCAGGCCGGAACGAACACGGCGACGGCCTCGGCGGGCACCAGCAGGCGGATCACAGGCCCTTCGGCGAGCCACATCGCCAGGCCGAGCGCGATGCCTGTGCCCAGGCTCCAGCCGCAGACCACCCGGGCTACGCGCCGCGCCTGCGCCAGGTCGCCCGCGCCTATGAAAAAGCCGACGAGGCTCTGCCCCGTGACGGCGAAGGCGTCGAGGAACAGGGCGGTGAACATCCACACCTGCCGGATGGCCTGATGGGCCGCGCCGCCCTCGGCTCCGATGCGGGTAGCCGTCCGCGTCGTCAGCACGAGGAAGAGTGTCAGCAGGCCCGTCCGCACAAACAGGTCGCTGCCTATGCGGAGGAGGCGTAGAGCCTCGCCCATGGGGAGGCGGGCCGGGCGGCCGAGGCGCCGCAGCACGGTGCCCACGGCCCACGCCGCGCCGATCCACTGGCTCACGACGCTGGCCGCCGCCGCCCCGGCGATGCCCAGCGGAGGCACCGGCCCGGCCCCGAAGATGAGCAGGGCGTCCAGAGCAATGTTCAGCGCGTTGACCGTCACGGCCACGTAGAGCGGCGTCCGCATGTCCTGCAGCCCCCGGAGCGTCCCGAAGGAGGCCAGGGTCAGGAGGACGGCCGGCGCCCCGAACCAGCGGAGGCGGATGTACGTAACGGCGGCTTCGTGCAGATCGCCCGCGGCGCCCATCACCGTAGCGGCAGCGCCGGAGAGCGGGTAGCCGGCGAGCAGGAGCATCCCCCCGAAGACGGCGGCCAGCGCCAGGGCCAGGCCGTTCATCCGGCGGGCGTGCGTGGTGTCGCCCCGTCCGTGGGCTTGCGCCACCTCGGTCTGCGTGCCGACACCGAGGAAGTTGAAGATCCAGAAGACGCTCGAGAGCACCATCGTGCCCACACCGAGGGCCGCCAGCGGCGTCGCCCCCAGCCGGGCCACGAACGCCGTGTCCACCAGCCCCGTCACCGGCTCGGCCACAAGGGAGAAGAGCACGGGCGCGGAGAGCCCGATGAGCGTCCGGTGGGGGCGGCGGGTGAACGGATGGGGCGGCGTGTTCAAGGGCTCCAGGGGCCGGGTTCGCACGGTCGGCTGCTTGTTGCCGGATCGAAGGGGGAAGTTCCGCCGGAAAAGTTTTTTTCGTCTCCGATGCAACTTCGGAATGTTTTATCGTATATTTACGATAAACGATAAAACGACGGGTGCTCTCATGGCAACGACCAAGACGGAAGCCTTCGCGAAAGCGGACGTCGATCTGGCCGCCCTGGCGAAGGCGCTGGCCCATCCGGCGCGGCCGGCGATCCTGCGTGCGCTGGCATCCATGCAGACGTGCATCTGCGGCGATCTGGTGGAGGTTCTGCCGCTGGCCCAGGCCACGGTCTCGCAACACCTGAAGGTGCTCAAGGAGGCGGGTCTGATTATCGGCGAAGTGGAGGGGCCGCGTGTCTGTTACTGCCTGGACGTGAGGGCACTCCGTCGTGCCCGGGCCGCCTTCGAGGCGTTTTTCGAGGCGTTGTCTCTGCCGGAGGATGTCTGCTGAGCACCCGGCCTTTTTTATCCATCATCAACGGAGAGAACCATGACCATAGACGTACAGGCCCGGCGGACCGGGCACACGCGGGAAGTCGTCATTACCGCCGAGACGAAGCCCTGCTGCGACACCGACTGCTGCGGCGGAACGACGGAGGAGACGACCACGACGCCAGAGGAGGCCGGGGCGATCCGGGAGCTGGTGCGGGCGAAGTACGGTGCACTGGCCGCGTCCGACGAGGCGGGCTGTGGCTGTGGCAGTGCCTGTTGCGGAGACGAGGTCTCGATGGTCGGCGAGGCGTATGACGATGTGGAAGGCTACGTGGCCGAGGCCGACCTGCGCCTGGGCTGCGGCCTGCCCACAAAGCTGGCCGGCATCCGCCCGGGCGACACCGTCCTCGATCTGGGCTCCGGCGCCGGCCTCGACGCCTTCATCGCCCGCACGCTCGTCGGGGCCGGGGGCGAGGTGCTCGGTGTGGACATGACGCCCGAAATGGTGGCCCGTGCCCGCAAAAACGCCGCGAAGCTCGGCTATGAGAACGTCCGCTTCGTCGAAGGCGACATCGAGGCGCTGCCGCTCGAGGACGAGCGGGTCGACGTGGTCATCAGCAACTGCGTGCTCAACCTGGTGCCGGACAAGCGCCGGGCCTTCGCGGAGATGTTTCGTGTGCTCCGCCCGGGCGGGCATTTCACCGTCTCGGACATCGTCGTGCGGGGCGGGCTGCCCGGGGCCGTCCGGCGCTCGGCCGAGCTCTACGCGGGCTGCGTCGCCGGCGCCGTCGAGGAGGCAACCTACCTGGACTGGCTGCGCGAGGCCGGTTTCGAGGAGGTGCGGGTGCTGGAGGAGAAGGTCATCCCGGTGCCGGACGAAGTGATCCTCGAATACGTCGACGCGGACGAGCTGGCCGCCTATCGCCGGCGGGGCGGGGCCATCGTGAGCGTGACGGTTTACGGCAGGAAACCCTGAGACCGTACGGGTTTCGGCTTTCGACGGGGGAAGGTGCCGGTCGCCTTCCCCCGTTCATTTTGTATGGATCGGGCGCGTGGCATTGCCCCGTCCCCATGCCATCGGTAGTTTGATGGAGCGTAACACCACCCCGGTCAACGCAACCAACCCCCGGTCGTGGTGGCCTCCTCTCCCGGGATGGCCGCTTTTTCGGGTATACCTCATCCCCATCCTGGCGCACGATGCAATACGTACGTGGTTTCCTGTTCCTGTTTTCGGGTCTGATGCTGGCCGGTAGTGTGTACGCGCAGGCCGGGCTCGAAGTGACCGTCCTTCATTTCGGTACCCGGGCGCCGGTGCCCGGCGTGACGGTGTACCTGGAGAACGAAGCCATCGGATACGGCGAGGCGGATGTCACGAACGAGCAGGGCAAGGTGCGCTTTCCCGCCGTGACCACGGCCGGACTCTACGACGTGTACGTGCCGGCTTCGGATACCTATTACGAGGCCCGCGCCGACGACATCCGCCTCCGGGCCAACTATACGCGGAGCATCATCCTGTTACTGGTGCCCGTGCGGACCATCGAGCTCGGCGAGGTGACCGTCACGGCACAGACGAGCTTTGCCGAGATCAACACCGTCAACGCCGAAGTGGGGGCGACGCTGCGCGAACAGGAGGTGGAACTGCTCCCCGTCGAAGGACGCGACGTTACGCGCGTGCTCTACCGCCTCCCCAACGTGACACAGGCAACCGGCTTTTTCCCTGAAGCACCCAACGTGAGCGTCAACGGCGCCAACTCGCTCTATGCCAACTACATGATCGACGGGATGGACAACAACGAGAACTTCCTCGGGGGGCAGAAATTCGCCGTCCCGACGGGCTTCGTGCAGGACATCACCGTGCTCACGAACAACTACTCGACTGAGTTTGGCCGGACGGGCAACGGGGTGTTCAACATCACCACGAAGTCGGGCAGCAACCGCTTCTCCGGCGAGGCCTTCTACCTGATGCGCCCGGGGCCGGCCCTCGACGGGGCCTACCGCTTCGCCCAGCGCGACCTCTCGGGCAACCCGGTCAAGGACGGCTTCATGCGGCAGCAGGGGGGCGTGGCCTTCGGCGGCCCGATCCGCCGCGACCGGACGTTCTTCTTCGTCAACGTCGAGCACACGACCGACTTCAAGGACAACCTGCTGCGGGTGCCCCAGCTCGGCCTCACCGAGACGGTCGAGGGGCAGAACCACTTCACGTACACGTCGGCGCGGATCGACCATCGCTGGAGCGACCGTCTTCGCTCGACCGTGCGGGCCAACGTGGGGCTGGTGCAGATCGAGCGGCAGGGCGGTGGCCTCGAAGGCGGCACCACGTTTCCCTCGGCCGCCAACACGCAGGACCGCAACAGCGTCCTCGTGGCGCTGATGAACACGTACACGGGCGATGGCTTCGTGGCCGAGACGAACCTCCAGTACAGCCGTTTCCGGTGGAACTACGCCCGCGCGAGCGACGGGCCGCAGGTGTCCGTCCTCGACCCGCAGGAACTGTCCGTGGCGGTCCTCGGGCACCCCGGCTTCCTGTTCGACGACCTCGAGAACACGTTCCAGGTCCAGCAGAAGCTCACGGCCACACGCGGTAACCACACCTTCAAACTCGGCGCCGAGCTCGTCTCGTCCGACTTTTCCCTCACCGGCGGCGGCAACCCGAACGGCAACTATACCGTCAAGCTGACGCAGGCCCAGCTCGACCAGCTCCGGGCGATGAACCGGGGTAAGAGCCTGCGCCCGGAGGACCTGGTCCCGCTCAACCCCGAGGTGCTCAACTACAGCGTCGAGCTCCGCCCGAAGGCCTTCGGGGCGCGTCAGAACATCTGGAGCTTCTACGTCGAGGACCTCGTCTCGGCCAGCGACCGGCTCAACCTGACCTTCGGCCTGCGTTACGACTACGACAATCTCTCGAAGGGCGGCGGCACCACCGGCGACTGGAACAACCTGGCCCCGCGCTTCAGCTTCAACTACAAGCTCGACGAGCGGAGCGCGCTGCGCGGCGGCTACGGCATCTTCTATGACAAGATCGTCTATGCCATCTACAGCGATGCGCTCCAGCAGAACTCCACGGCCGAGGGTTTCAAGCAGCAGCTGCGCCGGCTCATCGAGCTGGGCCTGTTGCCCTCGCACACCGACCTCGACCGCGTTACCTTCGAGGGCAACCTGACGGCCGACTTCCAGGGCGTGCCCTACCTGGGCGGCCCGACGCCGGAGGAGGTGCGGGCCCGTCGCGAGGACGTCTTCAGCAACGAGCGCCGGATCCTCAACCCGGACGGCTACGACAACCCCTACACGCATCAGTTCTCGCTGGGCTACCAGCTCCAGCTCGGCCCGGATCGCCTGTTCTACGTGGACCTGATGCACACGCGGTCGTACAACCTGTTCCGCCTGCGTAACCTGAACGCACCGGCGCCCTACCGCCTCACCCGGGCCGACATCGCGGGCAAGACGCCGGACGAACTCCGGGCGCTCGTGCGCACGCCCGCCGAGGCCGACGCCACCCGGCCCGTCGGCCCCGTGCCCGGCGGCGCCCGCAACATCGTCATGACCGAGACGGCCGGCGGGGCCCGCTACTGGGCGGCGAGCTTCAACCTGCTCAAGGACCGGGGCGGCGACGACTTCGCCTACCGGCTCTCGTACACGCTCTCCCGCCTGCGCAACAACACCGAAGACATCAACTTCCGGGCGATGGACGCCAACGACTTCGAGGCCGAATGGGGGCCATCGATCAACGACCGGACGCACGTCATCAACGCCATCTTCTACTACTACCCCGTCCGCAACCTGGGGCTCAGCGTGGCGGCGCTGCTACAGAGCGGCCAGCCCATCAACCGCATCCCGGACGCCACGCTCTTCGGCACCACCGACCTCAACGGCGACGGCCGCTCCTTCGGCGATGCCTACGTGGGCAACAGCGACCGTCAGCCCGGCGAGGGCCGCAACAGCGACCGCCTGCCCTGGTCGAACACCTTCGACGTGGGTCTCCAGTACCGCCTCCCCGTCCGCGGCGGCCACCTCGAGTTCCGCGCCGACGTGTTCAATGTCTTCAACGCGGAGAACCTGAGCGGGTACTCGAACAATGCGACCCAGAGCAACCAGATCCAGGTGGGCGCGGCCGACACGGGCGTGCTCGTGCGCCGCAATGCCAGCCCCCCGCGCCAGTTCCAGTTCGGCCTGCGGTACGTGTTCTAAAGGGTGTGAACATCGCCATCCAGAGCAGCCACGTTATGGCTAGATGCACGACCGAGGGTGGTTACGTACTGTTTTGTCGATGTGCATCTCTATGCGCTCGTTAGTGCTTGGGTCACAATCGGTAGAATCCTATGAGAACTTATCTGTCTTTCTTCGTGCTGGTGCTCTTCGTGGTAGGGTGTCGAACGCAGGAGGAAACAGCGATTCCTGACCTGGGGTGTGGGGAATGGATCCCCTTTGAATGGGTAAAGCGCGAAATATCAGGTCGTGAATTCGAAAGGGCGGCCATGGTAGTACCTTTCGAAATTGAAGGAATTCGGGACAGGTTTATAGCGCAACTCGATCTTGGGTCAGAGGGGTCCGTTTTGTACGAGAATGGGTTGAAGAATTATTTCGATTCGTACCCGTGGCTGAGGGCCAAGATCGACAGTTCACGTTCGGTTTATTTTGATGAAAACAAGGTTTATGAACTCAAGGATATAGTGCTGAAAATGGGCTCTTCCTACGTCTGGCATAGGAATACCAATGTTATGGTGGGATTTAGTGATGAGGTCCCGAAAGATTCGGTGGGGTCCATGGTACCCAAGCATATTGGTACTATTGGACGAGATTTATTCAGGGATAATATTCTTATGTTAGACTACCCCGGTAAACGATTGTGCATGGTCGATGCGTTAGGGGACGATCAACTCCGTCAGTTCGACACACTGGACATTTCCATTGAGGTCGTAGGAGGCATAAAAGTGCCCATCAAATTGGGAGATGAGTTGCGTTATGTAATGTTCGATACGGGGTCGAGCATTTTTCCTCTTCTCATGGCAGATAGTTTGGAATGGTCAAGAGTCGCTGATCTGACTTCCAATGACATAGACACACTACTCATTCATTCATGGGGGCGTCTGATACCTATCCCGGGTGCTCCTGTGAAAAATGATGTTTCCATATCGGTGGCTGATAAAAACGTATCAGATAAGATCAAGGTTTATTACTGGCCTATTCAGGGGGAGTTTTTTCGCGAGGAAAATCTTCTGGGAATCATGGGAAATATGTTTTTCCTGAACGATGTGGTTATGATTGATTTCAAGAATAACCGTCTTGGTATTCTGCGCCGGAAAACCTGAGCGGATACACGAACAATGCGACGCAGAGCAACCAGATCCAGGTGGGCGCGGCCGACACGGGCGTGCTCGTGCGCCGCAATGCCAGCCCCCCGCGCCAGTTCCAGTTCGGCCTGCGGTACGTGTTTTAGGGAGGCGGGGCCAGGCGCAGGCCCGTCTCACGCCTGCACGATGGCTTCGCGGGCCAGGGCGCGCCCCGCCTCCGTCAGGTGCAGACGGCCGTCTTCTTTGCGGATCAGCCCCGCCTCGCGGGCCTCGCGCAGCACCCGTTCGGCGAAGGGGGCCTCCCAGTTCAGGTGCTCCTGGAGGTGGTCGGCCCGGCACTCACGGGCCTCGTGGGGGCCGCCCTCGTGGTGCAGCAGGTGGATCGTCAGCATCTTCACGGCAAAGCGCCACCGCTGGCGGCGACGGCGGCGCACGACGGAGACGACGCCCCGGTCCGGGGCGAACAGGAAGGCCAGCCCGAAGAGCAGGCCCACGGCCGTGGCCATGGCGCCGGCGATGGAGGCGTCCAGCCAGTGCGCCAGCCAGTAGCCTGCCACGGCGGCGACGGCCCCCAGGGCCATGCTGATCCCGATCATCACCGCGAGTCGGTCGGTGAGCAGGTAGGCGGTCACCGGCGGGCCGATCATGAGGGCGACGACCAGGATCGAACCGACGGCATCGAAGGCGCCGACGGCCGTCAGCGACACCAGGGTCATCAGCCCGTAGTGGAGCAGGCCGGGCATGAACCCCAGCGCGGCCGCCAGCCCGGCGTCGAACGTCGCCAGCTTCAGTTCCTTGTAGAAGAGCGTGATGAATGCGGCGTTGAGCAGCCCGATGACGCCCATCACATAGAGGGCCCGGGGACCCAGGTCGAACCCGTTCACCACCAGCCGGTCGAACGGGGCGAAGGCCAGCTCGCCGAGCAGCACCGCGTCGGTATCCAGGTGCACGTCGCCGGCGTACCGGGCGATGAGGATGACCCCGATGCTGAAGAGGGCCGGGAAGACCAGCCCGATGGCGGCGTCTTCCTTGACCAGGCGGCTCCGGTTCAGGAGCTCCACCAGGGCCACCGTCAGCACCCCCGTCAGGGCCGCCCCGAGGATCAGCCAGGGAGAGGACAGGTCCTCGGTGATGAAGAAGGCGATAACGATCCCGGGCAGGATGGCGTGGCTGATGGCGTCGCTCATCATGGCCATCTTGCGGAGCACGAGGAATACGCCGGGGAGGGCGCAGGCCGCCGCCACCACGATGGCTACCAGTTGTATTTCAACCTGTTCGGGGGTCATGCCGGGCAATCGGTCGCAGGCGTGGGAGCAGATACGTGGGCGGGAAGGTGGAAAGCGGGCGGGGAACTATGGGGAGTCGGCAGGGGGCGGCGGTTCGCCGTTGCGGTCGAGCAGGCGACGGGCGTGGGCCTCGCCCCGGGGCGTGAGCGACCAGTGGTGCTCGCCGTGCCGCCGGACGTAGCCCTGCTGGGCGAGGGCTTTGAGCTTGTGGCGGGTGCGGCCGGGCTCGTCGCGCATGACGTCGAGCACGGATTCGTGGTGGGGGTGGCCGGATTCCTCGTGCTGGGCCGAGAGGGCGTAGAGGTCGAGCAAGACGGCCTCCTGCCGCAGGCGGCGGCTGTTGCGCCAGGTGCGGATCCAGCGGGCCGCCAGGCCCCGGTTGGGGGCCAGGAACAGGGAGACGATCACCAGCACACTGGCACAGAGCACGATGGTGGGGCCGGTGGGCAGGTTGGCCGTGGTGCTGCTCACCAGCGCGCCGCTGACCCCGGCGAGCGCGCCGAAGAGGGCGGAGAGGAGCACCATCAGCCCCAGCCGGTCCGTCCATTGCCGGGCCGAGGCGGCCGGCGCGATGATCATGGCGCTCATCAACACCACCCCCACCGTCTGAAGCCCGATTACGATGGCGACGACGAGCAACGTGGTCAGCAGCACGTCGAGCCCGCCCATGCGGAGCCCGAGGGTGCGGCCGAATTCGGGGTCGAAGGAGAGCAGCTTGAACTCTTTCCAGAAGAGGAACATCAGGGCCAGGGCGGCGGCCCCCAGCACCCCCATCGTCACGACGTCGCGGGTGACCAGCGCCGCCGCCTGCCCGAAGAGGAAGGTGTCGAGCCCGGCCTGGTTGGCGTTCGGCCGCTTCTGGATGAACGTCAACAGCACTAGCCCGAAGCCAAAGAAGACGGACAGCATCAGGCCCAGGGCGCTGTCGTACTTGACCCGCGTCATGCGGGTGACGGCCATCACCAGCAACGTCGCCAGCCAGCCGGCTGCCGCGGCCCCCATCATGAGCACCAGCGGCATCTTGCTGCCCGTGAGGAGGAAGGCCAGGGCGATGCCGGGCAGGGCGGCGTGGGAGATGGCGTCGCCCAGCAGGCTCTGGCGGCGCAATACCGCGTAGGATCCCAGCGCCCCGCTCACGATGCCCAGCGTGGCGGCCCCGAGCGCCACCGTGCGAAGCGTGTAGTCAACCCAGAGATCCATGCCGGTCTTCGCGCTGCGTGTCGGTCATCGTGTGCTGGTGGGCGCAGTGGCCCGGAGGAAGCCGATCCGGCCGCCATAGGTCAGGCGCAGGTTCTCTTCCGTGAACACCTCGCTGACGGGGCCGCTGGCGATGCACCGGACGTTGAGGAGCATCACGGCGTCGAAATATTCGGGGACGGTCTGGAGGTCGTGATGCACCACCACCACCGTCTTGCCCCGGGCGCGGAGGTCGCGCAGCAGGTCGATGATGGCCCGCTCGGTGGTGGCGTCGACGCCCTGGAAGGGCTCGTCCATGAAATAGACCAGGGCGTCCTGCACCAGGGCCCGCGCCAGGAAGACGCGCTGCTGCTGCCCGCCGGAGAGCTGGCTGATCTGCCGCCTGGCGAAGGCCGCCATCCCCACCTTTTCGAGGGCCTCCATCGCCAGGGCCCGCTCCCGGCGACCCGGCCGGCGAAACCACCCCAGCTTGCCATAAAGACCCATCATCACCACATCCAGCACGGAGGTGGGGAAGTCCCAGTCCACACTGCCGCGCTGGGGCACGTAGGCCACCTTGTCGCGTTGCTTCTCGTAGGGTTCGCCGTAGATGAGCACCTCACCGGCGGCCGGTTTCACCAGGCCCAGGATGGCTTTGATGAGGGTCGTTTTGCCGGCCCCGTTAGGCCCCACGATGGCCATGAGCACCCCGGGCGGTACCTCCAGGTCCACGTCCCAGAGCACCGGCTTGTCCCGATACGCAACGGTCAGGTCGCGCACTTCAATGGCATACGTCGTTTCAGGCATCGGGAGTAGGCAGGTCGGGTCAGGGAACCGGGCGGCTCAGGGGGAGGTCGGCGAGGCTTCATCCCCGCCGAGCAGGGCGCTGGTGATGGTATCCACGTTGTGGCGGACCATGCCAATATACGTTCCGGCAGGGGAATCGGGCGACCCCAGGGCGTCGCCGTAGAGGGTGCCGCCGATCTTGACCTCGAAGCCCCGCGCCCGTACGGCCTCGCGGACGGCCTCGATGCCCCGCGGCGAGACGGACGATTCGACGAACAGGGCCGGGATGCGCCGGGAGGCCACGAAGTCGGCCAGCGCCTGCACATCGGCGGTGCCGGCTTCGGTGGCCGTGCTGATGCCCTGAAGCCCCCGCACTTCGAAGCCGTAGGCCCGCCCGAAATACCCAAAGGCGTCGTGCGAGGTGATCAAGACCCGGAGGCTCTCGGGCACCTCGGCCACCCGCTGCCGCACATACGCGTCCAGCTCCTTCAGCTGCTCGATGTAGGCCTCGGCGTTGGCCCGGTAGACGTCGGCATGGGCCGGGTCGATGGAGGCCAGTGCCTCGGCCACGTAATGGGCCGCCTCCATCCACAGCGAGACGTCGAACCAGACGTGGGGGTCATAGTTGCCCTGAAACTGTGCGGAGGGGCGGTACTTCGTCGAGTCGATCCCCTCCGTGATGGCGAACGTGGGGATGCCTCGCTGCTCCATCTGCTCGAAGATCTCCGACATTTTCCCTTCGAGGTGGAGGCCGTTGTAGAAGATGACGTCGGCCGAAGCCATCCGCATCACGTCCCCTTCGCTGGCCTTGTAGAGGTGGGGGTCCACGCCGGGGCCCATCAGGCCCGTCACCTCCACCCGGTCCCCACCCACGTTCCGCACCAGGTCGGCGATCATGCTGGTGGTGGCTACCACACGGATCGTTCGGTTCGCCAGGTCCTCGGGGGACCGGGAAGCCGTCTGCCCACACCCCGTGATGAGGATGGAACAGATGACCCACAGGAGAAACAGGCGATATGGCATAGGAACAGCGGTCTTGTTCGGGGGAAGAAGATGGAAGCGCGCTGTATACGCCACGTCCCGTTTTTAGTTTAGGCTAAACATAATCTTTTCTTACTTGCGAAAAGGCGGGGGCGGCCCTGCGGGGCTGGGGCAAAAGCAAACGGGCGGACCGTTGCCGATCCGCCCGCCTGGCCGGGGTACGAGCCGGCATCTCACCGGGTCGGAGTGAACTGGAGATCGACCGGCTCGGGGTTCTCGATCCAGTCCGCCACGAAGATGTTGGTATCACGCGATGGCGAGCGGTCGGCGTTCCGGTTGGAGGCGAAGACGAGTTTCTTTCCGTCGAAGGAGAACATGGGGAAGGCGTCGAACGTGCCGGAGTGGGTAATCTGTTCGAGGCCGGTGCCGTCGAGGTTGATCATGAACAGATCGAAGAGGCGGCCGCCCTGCTCGACGGTGTGGTGGTTGGAGGTGAAGATGATTTTCTCGCCGGAGGGGTGGAAGAAGGGGGCCCAGTTGGCGCCCGGCAGGTCGGTGATCTGGCGCGCGTTGCTGCCGTCGATATCGGCCACGAACAGGTTCAGGGCTTTCGGTTCGACGAGGCCTTTCTGGAGGAGATCACGGTAGACGTTGGCGTCCTCGCCCGTGGGCCGGCTGGCCCGCCAGACGATCTTCTTCGAGTCGGGCGAGAAGAACGCGCCGCCGTCGTAGCCGAGGTCGTGCGTGAGCTGGAGGAGTTCGCCCGTGGCGAGTTCGTAGCGCCAGAGTTCGAGGTCGCCGGAGCGGGTGGAGGTGAACACGATGTACTTGCCGTCGGGGGAGACGGTGGCCTCGGCGTCGTAGCCCGGCCCGCCGATCAGCAACTCGGTGCCGGTGCCGTCTGCGTTCGTGACGTAGATGTCGTATTCGGGGTAGATGGGCCACACGTACCGTCCCTGCTCAAACATGACGGGAGGGGGGCAGGCCGGGTTGGCGGCATGGGTGGAGGCGTAGAGGATGCGCCCGTCGGGGAGGAAGTAGGCGCAGGTGGTGCGGCCCTTTCCTGTGGAGACCATGCGGTAGGGTTGGCCGTCCTCGAGCGGACTCCCGTCGGCGTTCATCACGAAGATCTGGTCGCAGCCCTGGTCATTGATGGCGCTCCAGTCGCTCTGGAAGACGAGCTGCCGGTCGTCGAAGCGCCAGTAGGCCTCGGCGTTATTCCCGCCGAAGGTGAGCTGGCGGATGTTCCGGAGGTGGACCTCGCCGGCAAAGCGGAGGGAGTCGGTGGAGGGGTCGTAGGGAAGCGCGGCCTCGTGGGAGGAGGCCTGGCAGCCGGCGAGTAAAATCAAAATTGCGATGAAAGCGAATCCGGTACGGGGCATCGAGGTAAGCAGGAAAACCGTGGCAAAAAAAGAAGCCTTCGATAGGCGACCGCACAGGCGGAGGTATCCAAGGCTGTGTAAACGTTGGCAAAGTTAGGCAATCGGAGGGAGGAAAATGGCGGTTTCGGTTCTAAACTTTGAAGAAGACGTTCTCCGTGCGAGCCATGAGAAGCCGGTCCTCGTGGATTTCTGGGCGCCGTGGTGCGGGCCCTGCCGGGTGCTGGGCCCGGTGCTCGAGCGGCTGGCGGCCGAGCAGGCCGACCGCTGGACGCTGGTGAAGGTCAACACGGACGAATACCCCGAGCTGTCGATGCGTTACGGCATCCGGGGCATTCCGGCGGTCAAGCTGTTCGTCGACGGTCAGGTGGTCGATGAGTTCGTGGGGGCGTTGCCCGAGATGGCCATCCGCCAGTGGCTCGATAAGGCCCTTCCGAGTGAGAACAAGCGACACCTGGAGGAGGCCGAGGTGGCGATGGAGGAGGGGGATACGGAGCGGGCCGAGGCGCTGCTGCGGCAGGTGCTTGCTGCGGAGCCGACGAACCCGAAGGCCCGTGCGCTGCTGGCTCGTCTCGTCGTCTTCGAAGATCCGGAGGAGGCCGCCCGCCTGGCCGAGGGGGCCGCGACCGCCGAACCGCGCTACGTATACCTCGCCGAGGCCGTCAAGACGGTGGCCGACGTGCTGCGCCGCCAGCAGGCACCGGAGTCCCTCCCGGAAGGCCCGGCCCGCGAGACGTTCCGCGCGGCGCTCGACGCACTGGCCCGCCGGGACTTCGACGAGGCCCTCGCTCGCTTCATCGACGTCATCCGCACGGACCGGTACTACGAGGACGATGCCGCCCGCAAGGCCTGCGTCGCCCTGTTCAACCTCCTGGGCGAGGACCACGAGATCACCCGCCGGCACCGCCGCACGTTCGACATGTCCCTGTACTGATCGGCCCTGACCGACCGGGAGCCCGCTCCATGCGCCTGCGCGTTTTCGTGATCGACGCCGACGAAGCCTACGTCCGCAGGCTTCAGGGGTACCTGGCCCTCGGCGGCGAGGTGGAAGTCCGGCATTTCCGGCGCGGCGAGGAGGTCGTGGCACGTCTGGATGAGACGGTCGACCTGGTGCTCTGCGGACTGGACCTCGCCGGGGCGGACGGGCTGGAGATCCTCCGGCGGATCCGGGCGCGCCGGCCGGGGCTTCCCGTCGTGATGACGCTCCCGCGCTCGAGCGTGAGCCGGGCGCACGAGGCCATGCGCCGCGGCGCGACCGACTTCGTCACGCGGGGCCTCGACGACGCCGTCCGCCTTCAGGTGGTTATGGACCGGCTCCTCGACCGGAAACGCTCCTCGAAGCATCCCGTCGACCGCCTGCGCCGGGTCGAGGAAGCGGAGATCCTGCCGCTCGAAGAGATCAAGATGATGGCGGTGGCACACGCCCACGCCCTCTGTGGCGGCAACGTCAACCGGACAGCTGCCCGGCTCGGTATCACCCGCGCGACCGTTTACCGCCTGCTCCGAAAGAAGGACGAACGCGACGCATGAGGGCCGTCAGCCGGCCCCCTCGCCCAGGAGGGTCACGACGAGGCGTCGCGGCCCGCCGTGGTCGCGGTGTTCGCACAGGTACAGCCCCTGCCAGGTCCCGAGTCGAAGCCGTCCGTCGGCGATGGGGAGCGTGAGGGACGGGCCGATGAGCACCGCCTTGATGTGGGCCGGCATGTCGTCCGGCCCCTCGACGGTGTGGCGGAAGTACGGGGCGTTCTCGGGTACGGCGCGGTTGAAGAAGGCTTCCAGGTCGTGCCGCACGTCCGGATCTGCGTTCTCGTTGAGGGCCAGCGAGGCCGACGTATGCAGGATGAACACGTGCGCGAGCCCGGTCTGGAGCTGGCGCAACTCGGGGAGCTGGCGCACGACCTCTTCGGTGATGAGGTGAAAGCCGCGAGGGCGTGGCACGAGGGTGAGGGTACGCTGGAACCAGAGCATCGTGAGCATGTCATGAATCGGGAGGGAGCGGTAACCTACGAAACCGTCCCGAAAGATAATCCCGGAGCGCGGCTGAGCAGGCGACAGGTCATCGTTGATCAATCGGATGGACAATGCGGCATGCAGGAAGGCTCCGGCGGACGCTCCCGGGAAGATGGCACGGGCTTTGGGATGAGGTCCGGTCGTCGTCAAAAGCGATCGGCCCGGCCGCCTCCCTGTGTTTTGGTGGGAACGTAGTCGGGGGGGCGGCCACGAAGAGACCTCCCTGAACATAGATTTGCCCGTTCATCCGGTACGCGCATCGGGATAGGTGCCGGGGTTGGCCGGATGCGGGCAGGAAGCAGGCCGCCTGCCGGAGAGCACCTTGCTGTCGTTCCGGTGGGCGGCCTGCTTGTTTGGGGATGGGACATCTTCCCCACCTCCTGGGTTCGATTGCAGGGCTCCCGGGGCTTGGGTATATTCGCCCGGCCTGCATGGCGCCGGCGGAGTCGCAGGTGGTACCCGGGACCGAGAGCGCTGCACGAGAGGAAACGAAGCATGAGTACGGGACGACCCATGTACCCCGGCAGACCCTTTCCGCTGGGAGCCACGTTCGACGGGCTCGGGGTGAATTTTGCCCTGTACAGTACTCATGCCGAACGGGTGGAACTGGTGCTGTTCGATCATCCGGACGATGCGGCACCCGCCCATACGGTCGCCCTTCCGGAACGCACGGGGCCGATCTGGCACGGCTACGTGCCCGGCTTGCGACCCGGCCAGCTCTATGGCTACCGCGTCTACGGCCCGTACCGCCCGGAGGAGGGGCATCGCTTCAACCCGAACAAGGTACTGCTGGACCCCTATGCCCGGGCCGTCGGCCGGCCGCTGCGGTGGCATGACAGCCTCTTTGGCTACACGCCCGGCGACCCTCGCGAGGACCTCTCGTTCAATGCGGAGGACAGCGCGCCGTATGCGCCCCTCGGCGCCGTCGTGGGCGAAGGGTTTGCCTGGGGCGACGACCAGCCGCCGTGCATCCCGTGGTCCGACACGGTCATCTACGAGACGCACGTCAAGGGCATCAGCATGCGCCATCCGGAGGTGCCCGAGGCCCTGCGCGGGACGTACCTCGGCCTGGCCTCCGAGCCCATCCTGGAGCACCTCAAGCGCCTGGGCGTGACGACGATCCAGCTCCTGCCCGTCCATGCCAAGGTGAACGACCGGCACCTGGTCGAGGCCGGCCTCGCCAACTACTGGGGCTACAACACCCTGGCCTATTTCGCCCCGGAACCGACGTACTCAACGAACGGCCCCATCACGGCCGTGGACGACTTCCGGATGATGGTCCGCGCCCTGCACGCTGCCGGCTTCGAGGTCATCATCGACGTCGTCTACAACCACACCGGCGAAGGCAACCACCTCGGCCCCACCCTTTCCTTCCGGGGCATCGACAACCGGGCCTATTACAAGGAGCACCCGGACAACCCCCGTTTCCTGATGGACTTTACCGGGACGGGCAACACGCTCGATGCCGGCAACCCGCACGTGCTCCAGCTCATCACGGACAGCCTGCGGTACTGGGTCGAGGTGATGCACGTCGACGGCTTTCGGTTCGATCTGGCCGCCGCCCTGGCCCGCGATCTCTACGAGATTAACATGCTCTCGGCCTTCTTCAAGGTCATCCAGCAGGACCCCGTGCTCAGCCAGGTCAAGCTCATCGCCGAGCCGTGGGATGTGGGGCCCGGCGGGTATCAGGTCGGGGAGTTTCCCTGGCTCTGGACCGAGTGGAACGGCAAATACCGGGACGCCGTCCGCCGCTTCTGGCGGGGGGATGCGGGCGTGGCCGGCGACTTCGCCACGCGCATTGCCGGCTCCAGCGACCTCTACGAGCTTTCGGGCCGCCGTCCCTTCGCCTCGATCAACTTCGTCACCGCCCACGATGGCTTTACGCTCGAGGACCTGGTCAGCTACGAGCGAAAGCACAACGAGGCGAACCTCGAAGGCAACCGGGACGGGCACAACGAAAACTACAGCACCAATTGCGGTGTGGAAGGGCCTACGGACGACGAACGCATCCTGGCCCGACGGGAGGCTCTCAAGCGGAGCCTGCTCGGTACGCTCCTCGTCTCGCAGGGCGTGCCCATGCTCCTCGGCGGCGACGAACTCTCGCGCACCCAGCACGGCAACAACAACGCCTACTGCCAGGACAACGAGATCAGCTGGTACGACTGGGATCTGGACGAACGGAAAAAGGCGTTCCTCGAATTCACACGCCGGCTCATCGCCTTTCGGAAGGCCCATCCCAATTTTCGTCGTCACCGCTTTCTGACCGGTCAGGTGGACGAGTTCGGCGTCAAGGACGTAACGTGGTGGCATCCGGAGGGGCGGGAGATGACCCTGGAGGACTGGCAGTCGCCGTCGTTGCATGCCCTGGGTATGCTGCTGCGGGGCGACCGGATCGCCGATGTGGACGCCCGGGGCAAGCCCATTCTGGACGACACGTTCCTCGTGCTGTTCAATGCGGGGAACCAGAGTGTCGTCTTCACGCTGCCGGAGGCGGTGGCCGGGGCTCCGCAGGCCTGGGAGCGGATGCCCGAGTTCCGGCGGAGTCTTCCGCTGGGGCGGTACCGTCCGGGGGAGGGGGCGCGCCTGCGACCGCACCACATGGCCGTGCTCCGGGCCCTTTGAGGAGGGAGGCGCCGGTCAGGTCAGCACCTGGCAGGTGAGGTGGCGCTCGGCCAGGGCCTGCCGGATGGCGTCGATGTGCTCCCGGCCGGGCGTGCGGAAGGTGATGGTGATGCGGACGTGCCCGATGGGGACGGCCGTGGTGAAGCGGTCGTGCTCGACCGACTCGATGTTGGCCTGCAGGCCGGCCAGGATGTCGAGCAGGAGCTGGAGGCTGCCGGGCTTGTCGGGCATGTCCACGGCGATGCGGGCACGGAGGCCCGTATGCAGGAGGCCCCGCTCGATGATCTGCGTCAGCAGGCCCAGGTCCACGTTGCCGCCGCTGAGGATGACAGCGACGCGCCGACCGGGATAGGCCACGGTGCCGGCAAGGAGGGCCGCCAGCCCGACGGCGCCGGCCGGCTCGACGAGCAGCTTGGCCCGTTGCAGGAGCAGGTAGAGGGCATAGGCCGTGTCGCTGTCGGGCACGGTCACCACCTCGTCCACATAGGCCCGTGCCAGCGCGAACGTCAGCCGGCCGGGCGTCTTGACGGCGATCCCGTCGGCGATCGTCGCGAGGCTGGTGGCCGGGACGAGGTGGCCGGCCTCGAGGGAGCGCTTCAGGGCGGGTGCCCCTTCGGCTTCCACCCCTACGATCCGTACGGAGGGGCGGAGGTGCTTCAGGGCCACGGCCACGCCGCCGATGAGCCCGCCGCCGCCCACGGGACAGAGCACCACGTCCACGTCCGGCAGGTCGTCGTAGAGTTCGAGGCCGAGGGTGCCCTGCCCGGCGATGATGGCTTCGTCGTCGAAGGCGGGGATGTACGTCTTGCCGTGTTCCTCGCAGAAGGCGCGGGCCGCCTCGTACGCCTCGTCGTAGATACGGCCCACCAGGCGCACCTCCGCACCGTAGGCCCGTGTCGCCTGGATCTTGGCCGGCGGCGCGAAGACCGGCATGAAGACGGTGCTGGCGATGCCGTGAGCGGCCGCCGAGAAGGCCACCCCCTGCGCGTGGTTGCCCGCCGAGGCACAGACGACACCGCGGGCCTTCTCTCCGGGCGCGAGCCGGCTGATCCGGTGGTAGGCGCCGCGCAGCTTGAAGGAGCCCGTGCGCTGGAGGTTTTCCAGCTTGAGGAACACGTCGCAGCCCGCCATCTCCGAGAACGTCTTCGAGCGGATCAGCGGCGTGTGCCGGGCGACGGCCCGCACCGTCTCCCGGGCCGCCACGAGGTCCTCGAAGACCGGGCGCAGGGACGGAGGGACGTCAGGCATCGGAGCGGCGGGCAGCAGCCAGCGTGTTCTTCAGCAGCATGGCGATGGTCATCGGGCCGACGCCGCCCGGCACCGGCGTGATCCATCCGGCTTTCTCCTGCACCGCCTCGAAGTCGACGTCGCCCACGAGCCGGTAGCCGCGCGGGCGTGTGGCGTCCTCCACCCGGTTGATGCCCACGTCGATGACGACGGCACCGGGCTTGACCATCTCGGCCGTGACGAAATGCGCCCGCCCGATGGCGGCGATCAGGAGATCGGCCTCCCGCGTCAGCGCTGGCAGGTCCTGCGTCCGGCTGTGGCAGACCGTGACGGTGGCATCGACGCCCTTCTGGAGGAGCAGGTTGGCCATCGGCTTGCCCACGATGTTCGAGCGGCCCAGCACCACGGCCCGCCGCCCCCGCGTCGCGATGCCGTGCCGGCGGATCATCTCCATGATCCCGGCCGGCGTGCAGGGCAGAAAGCGCGGCTCCCCGATGACGAGCTGCCCGACATTGACCGGGTGGAAGCAGTCCACGTCCTTTTCCGGCGCGACGGCCAGGATCACCTTCTGCTCGTCGATGTGGTCGGGCAGAGGGAGCTGGACCAGGATGCCGTCGACGCCGTCGTCGCGGTTCAGCTCGTCGATGACACGCAGCAGCTCGGCCTCCGGGATGGAGGCGTCGAAGTGCAGGGTCTGGGCGTCGATGCCGGCCTCGAGCGCGGCTTTCTGCTTGCCGCGCACGTACGAGGCCGAGGCCGGGTTGTCGCCCACGAGGACGACGCGCAGGCAGGGGGGGCGGTGGCCGGCGGCCGTCCAGGCCTCCACGTCGGCGCGGACCTCCGCCCGCACCTCGGCCGCCAGCGCCTTGCCATCGATCAACTGTGCCACGGTACCTGGAGATGGGTGGTTGGAACGGAGCCAATGTAAGTATGCCCCCGCGAATTGTTTTTCAAGCGGACGCGAAATACGCGGGCGCCGGATAAAAAAAGCCCCGCCGTGTCGGGCGGGGCCTCGGGTGGGGAATCAGGCAGGCTTTGCGCGCATCCTCAGACGACCGATGAGGCGCTCGACCGTATCCCGGCATTGCATCAGCCGCCGGTGTTCTTCGGTGGAGAGGTGGTCGCAGGCATACGCCACCTGGAGCCAGAGGCCGAGCTGCTGTGTCGCCTGCCGGGCCACCTGCAAGGATTGCTGGTACTGGATCGGATCATGCCGGCACAACCAGGCCTGTTCGATGTACGTGGGGATGGCCGTCGCACAGGCCCGTAACTGACCCGACAGCGTGACGTTCGGGATGCGCGGGGCGCGACGGGTGATCCAGAAGATGGTGGAGGCAAGATGCCGGGCGCGCCGGTAGGCACGAAGGTTTAACAGGCTCGTTCGACGGGTAGCGAAAAAGCACATGAGGGAAGGCATGCAAGGAACCGGGGGACGACAGCATCAAAACACGGCAGGTTCGAAGATGTAACCCCGGCCCCGTGGTTCTCCGGGCAGGGCCGGGCACGTCGGCCTGCTCCGGGGGCGAGGCCCCGCCTGCGAACAGGGCGTCCGCTGAGGCGTTGCAGAGGCGTCAAGCGCCGGTAGGGAAAACCCGCTTCCGGCCCTGCCTTCAAGAGTCCGTTTTCATCGTGTGTCCATGCGTGTTCTCCTTGTCGGGTTGCCGTTCCTGCTGGGGCTCGTTGTCGGGCAGTGCGGGGCGCAGGAGGGAGCACCCGAGGTGGCCGAGGTCGTCCGGGAGGACGTACCGGACCATGAGAGCTGGGGTACGCACTTCTACGTGAGTCAGGATGGCCGTCCGCGGATGGTCATCACGGCGGACTACATGGCCGAGTATGAGCGGGAGGACAGCACCTACATGTTGCTGACCGGTATGGATTCGAGCCGGGTCACGCTACGCCTGTTCGATGACGAAGGCCAGCCTTCGGCCACACTCACGGCGCAACGCATCTACTATTACGAGGACGAAAAACGCCTCGACGCACAGGGAGACGTTGTGGTGCAAACCCCGGGCGGACGGCGCCTGGAGACGGAGGACCTGCGCTGGGACGAGCAGGCGCGCACCGTGACCACGCCGGGGTTCGTGCGGATCACGACCGAACAGGAGGTGGTACAGGGGTACGCCCTGGAGGCCGATGAGGACCTGGCCACGTACCGGCTGCGCCGCGTAACGGGTAGGCGGAGGGTAGAGGAGGAATGAGCCGTGTGCCCGTTCGTATAGCCTGGTCCCGTGCGGGTGCCGTCCTGCTGGTGCTGCTGGTTGCGGCCGGCGGTCGGCCGGCCCGTGCCCAGGTGCCCGACTCGATGGCGGCGGCTTCGAGCCGCGACACCACCCGCGCCGTGCGGGAGGTCGAACTGTTGCACGCCGACGAGTTGCGCAAACAGTCCGCCGACACGCTCGAACTCGTCGGCGACGTGCGGCTCCGTCAGGGGGAGACGGGTCTCCGGGCGGGGCGCGCGCTCGAGCTCATCGCCCAGGAAGCGTACCTTTTTCTCGGGGATGTCGTCATCGTCGAGCGGGGCGACACGCTCCGCGCGCTCCGTGTGCGCTACGATCATCGCCACAAGGTGGGCGATGCCGACGGCGGCGTGGTGCTGTCGGACGGCGACGTGGTCGTACGGGCGCCCTCGGGGCGGTACTACACCGACGAGAAACGGGCCGTCTTCGAGGAAGGCGTGACGCTCGTCGACAGCGCCTCCGTCCTCACGAGCCGGGCCGGGTCGTACTGGTCCGACGCGAAGCGCGCCGTTTTCTTCGATCAGGTTCGCCTGACCGGCGATCGTACCTTCCTCGAAGCCGACACGGTCGTCTATTTCCGCGAGACCGAGGTGGCCGATGCCCGGGGCCGGGTCTTCATCGAGCGGCTGGGCGGGGACGAAGACGCCGGTGCGGCCGAGGACTCGACGACCCGCACGTTCCTCTTCGGTGCCCGGGCGTACAACGACAACCGGGCCGCCTTCAGCCGGATCGAAGGGCGGCCTCTACTCGTGCAACTCCGGGCCGACTCCAGCGGGGCCCTCTCGGACACGCTCCTCGTGCGGGCCGAGCGCCTCGAGATCGTGCGCCAGGATTCGCTACAGCGTCTGATTGCCGTCGGCGACGTGCAGATCTGGCAGCCGGAGTTTGCCGCGGCCGCCGACTCGGTCGTCTACGAGCGCCGCACGCGGGCGGCGAGCGACGTGCGCGAGGAGACGCGTCTCTTCGGGCGTCCGGCCGCCTGGTTCGACACCTCGCAGGCCACCGGCGACACCCTCCGCATCACGGCACGGGGCGGGGCCCTCGACACGCTGTTCATCACCGGGCAGGCGTTCGTGGCCCGGCGGGATACCCTCCTCGACCGGCTCTCGCAGCTCAAGGGGCGCACGATCACCGGCCTGTTCGTGCAGGATACGCTCCGCACGCTGCTCGTCGGACCGAATGCCGAAGCCATTCATTACCTGCGCAACGAAGATACCGACGACCTCGGCGGCGCCGTGCAGGCGTCGGCGGACCGCATCGTGTTCGACCTCGAAGGCGACGGAGAACTGCGCGACATTCGGTTTTACCGGGGCGTCGAGGGCACATACTTCGATGCGGGGCAGATCCCCGAAGCGTTGCGGCTCGACGGGTTTCGCTGGGAGCCGGAGCGACGGCCTCGTCCGGAGACGCTGTTTCCCGCGACCTGGAAGGAGCGGCTGGATCGTCATCTGAACGCTCCGGCCG
This sequence comes from uncultured Rhodothermaceae bacterium, assembly GCA_964552015.1. Classification (GTDB taxonomy): domain Bacteria; phylum Bacteroidota; class Rhodothermia; order Rhodothermales; family ISCAR-4553; genus Rhodocaloribacter. The sequence continues at coordinate 63,724 of CAZKFR010000003.1, forward strand.
GGGCGCCCGTCACGGTGCAGGGAACGTCCGGCTGAGGCGTGCCGTGAGAGGCTGAGCCGGGGCGGTTTTACCATGAAGTTCAGGAATCCATGTCGATAGCCGAAATCGAGCAGGCGCTGGCGTTCTTTCGGGAAGGGCGGCCCGGGGAGGCCATCCCGCTGCTGGAAGACCTCACCCGTCGCCTGCCGTCCGACGTGTTGCCGCATGTGTTGCTGGCGCAGGCGTACGAAGCCACGGGGCAGCCGGATCGGGCCGCGCCTGTGTGGCGGCACGTCCACGACCTGGTTCCTGTCGGTGGGCCGTCGCCGGAAAGCACGGCCGCCCTGCCCGCACCGGGTGCGTCATCGCCCGGTACGATGGAGGACGGGCTCACGCTCGAAGCCGTTCATCTGGTCAAGCGATATAAGAAGCGTACGGTCGTGCGCGAGGTCAGCCTGACGGTGCGGCAGGGGGAGATCGTGGGCCTGCTCGGTCCCAACGGGGCGGGTAAAACGACCACGTTCTACATGATCGTGGGGATGGAGCGGCCGGACCGGGGGCAGGTACGTCTCGGCGAGGAGGACATCACGCGGCTTCCGATGTACCAGCGGGCGCGGCGCGGCATCGGCTACCTGGCGCAGGAGGCGTCCATCTTCGGGCATCTCACGGTGGAGGACAACCTGCACGCCGTGCTCGAATACCAGCCGATGAGCCGGGCCGAGCGCCGGGCCCGCGTCGATGAACTGATCGCCGAGTTCGGGCTGGAAAAGGTACGACGCTCGCGGGGCTACATGCTCTCGGGAGGCGAACGGCGGCGCACCGAGATTGCCCGGGCCCTGGCCACGCGACCGCGTTTCTTCCTCCTCGATGAACCGTTCGCGGGGGTGGATCCCATCGCCGTGGAAGACATTCAGTCCATCGTGGCCGGGTTGAAGGCGCGGGGCATCGGCGTGCTCATCACGGACCACAACGTGCACGAGACGCTGGCCATCACGGACCGGGCCTACCTGCTCTACGAGGGCAAAATCCTCAAGCAGGGTACGGCCGAGGCGCTGGCTGCCGACCCCGAAGTGCGTAAGCGCTACCTCGGGGAGAAGTTCACGCTGGAGCGCTATCGCTGAGCGCGGCTGCCGGGTGCGTCAGAGCACGAGCCGGGCCAGGTCCACGAGGGTCTGGTGCGAGACGCCCAGTCGCCGGGTCGCATAGCTGAGAGCGAACAGGCGGGCGTCTTCGAGGACGCGGTCGAGGTCGGCGGCTTCGTCGGCCAGGGCTTCGCGGAGGCGTTCGAGGTAGTGCTCGGGCATCTCCAGCTGGTCGGGCACGCGCGGCCGGGCGGGGCCTTCGGGAGGACGGATCGGAGCGGGTTCCATGGCGTCGGGGTCGGGCTGGCGTCGAAGGACGTGAAACGACGGAGACGGCACCGCGGCACGGCAGCGCACGCGGCCTCATGCTTCCACGATACGAGCCGGAAGGCGTAACCGCAAACCGGCAGCGAAACGGAGGGCCGTACGGCATTCCGCCGGGCGATGGCGAAAAGCTGGTGGAGGGCGGATCCCCTGTGCGGCGGAGGAATACAACGCGATCGCCCGGGATGCCGGGCCCGGTACCGGTTTTTCGCTCAACGCATCGCATCATGGAAACGAAGATCGAGCCTGCTACCGACACGACGAACGGACCCGTCACGAACGTATACGACGAATACGCCTGGCGCGGCATGGTCTATCATGCCACGCCCGAGTTGCCCGAGGTGCTGGCGCGGGAGAAGGTCACCGCCTATATCGGCTTCGACCCGACGGCGCACAGCCTGCATGTGGGGTCGTTGCTGCCCATCATGGCGCTGGCCCGGCTCCAGCGGTTCGGCCACGCGCCCATCGCGGTCGTCGGCGGGGGGACCGGCCTCATCGGGGATCCGAGCGGGAAGAGCCAGGAACGACCGCTGCTCACCCGCGAGCAAGTAGCCGAAAACCTGGAAGGCATCCGGAAGCAGCTCGCGCACTTCCTCGATTTCAACGTGGCTTCCAACCCCGCCCGGATCGTCAACAACCTGGACTGGCTCGGGAGCCTGTCGCTGATCGACTTCCTCCGGGATGTCGGGAAGTACTTCACCGTGAACTACATGCTCTCGAAAGAGTCCGTCAAGCGACGCATCACGTCCGAGGACGGCATCTCCTACACCGAGTTCACGTACATGCTGCTGCAGGCGTACGACTTCTACGTGCTGCACGAGCGCTACGGCTGTACCTTGCAGATGGGCGGCAGTGACCAGTGGGGCAACATCCTCGCCGGGGCTGACCTGATCCGACGCCTCGCCGGAGGCAAAGCCCACGGACTCGTCTTCCCGCTCGTGACGACCTCGGCCGGCACCAAGTTCGGCAAGACCGAGGCCGGGACCGTCTGGCTCGACCCCGGCCTTACCTCACCCTACCGGTTCTACCAGTTCTGGCTCAACACGGATGACCGGGACGTGGTGATGTACCTGAAGTACTTCACGTGGCTCTCCCGGGAGGAGATCGAGGAACTGGCGGCCCGGACCGAGGCGGCGCCGGAGCAGCGCGAGGCCCAGCGGACGCTCGCTCGCGAAGTGACCCGCGCCGTGCACGGGGAGACGGAACTGGCCCGGGCCGAGAAGGCGTCGGCCGTGCTCTTCGGCGGTGCGATGGATGACCTCTCGCTGGCCGAAATCCGCGATATCTTCGAGGACGTACCGTCGGCGGCCCTGCCGGCAGCCGCCTTCGAAGGGGAAGGCATGGGGGCCGTGGACCTGCTGGCCGAGAGCGGGCTGGTGGCCTCGAAGGGCGAGGCGCGCCGCCTCATCCGCAGCGGCGGTGCCTACGTCAACAACCGCCGCATCGAGGACGAGCAGCAGCGTTTCACACGTCAGGAGGCGATCGAGGGACGGGCATTCGTGCTCCGCAAGGGACGTAAGACGTACCGGCTGGTGTTGCTCGGCTGAGGCGGGGGCGCCGAAAGCGCTTTTAACCGGGCCGTCCGGGGCCTTCGGGATTGCAGGGCACCGGCGTGCGGGTGTATACTCGGGCCGTAGAGCGCAAGACAGCGAGGCACTGCGTATGGTTGTCGTGATGGAGGTGGGGGCTACGGAGGCCCAGATCCAGGCGGTTATCGAGCACCTTAACGGCTACGGGTTCGATGTGCACCGCTCGAGCGGTGTGCAGCAGACGGTGCTCGGCGCCATCGGGGTTCAGCCGGACTTCGACGTGCGGCACATCAAGGTGCTCGGCGGGGTGGCGGAGGTCTACCGGGTCACCGAGCCGTACAAGTTTGCCAGCCGGGCCTGGAAAGGCGAGAACATGCAGATCGACGTGGGCGGGGTGGTCATCGGTGGCGACGAGGTGGTCGTCATGGCCGGTCCGTGCTCGGTCGAGAGCGAGGAACAGATCGAGGCGGTGGCGGCCAGCGTGGCCGCGCACGGGGCCACGTTCCTGCGGGGCGGGGCCTTCAAGCCGCGGTCGTCACCGTACGCGTTTCAGGGCATGGGCGAGGAAGGACTGCGTCTGCTCTGCACCGCCGCCGACCGGCACGGGCTCCGCGTCATCACCGAAGTGATGGAGGTGGCACAGATCGAACGGATCGCGCCGTATACGGACGTCTTCCAGGTCGGCGCCCGGAACATGCAGAACGTTGCCCTGCTCAAAGAACTCGGGCGCACGGAGAAGCCGGTCTTCCTGAAGCGTGGGCTCTCCGCCACGATCCGCGAGTGGCTCATGAGCGCCGAGTACGTGCTCTCGCAGGGGAACCCGCACGTCATCCTCTGTGAACGGGGCATCCGTACCTTCGAGACGTACACCCGCAATACGCTCGACCTCTCGGCGGTGCCCGTCATCAAGGCCAAGAGCCACCTGCCCATCGTGGTCGATCCCAGTCACGGCACCGGGCTCCGAGACCACGTGATCCCGATGGCGCGGGCCGCCGTGGCCGCCGGCGCCGATGGCCTGATGGTGGAGGTGCATCCCGATCCGCCTCATGCCCTGAGTGACGGACCGCAGTCGCTCTATTTCGAACAGTTCGAATCGCTGATGCAGCAGGTCCGCCTGATCGCCGGAGCTCTCGGGCGCCGCGTGCGTACCTCGGAACCGGTACGCTCGGGTCAGGGTATGGCCTGAAGGTCATCTTCCGAGTTAAGATCCCTCTTTTTTGGTCGAAACGATGCTTGGAAGAACTTCTCCCGGGACGAGAAGGAGAGGACCGTACGCTCGTCGTCAACGAACCTGCATGCCGCAAGAATCGCCGTCCATGTGTGGCGGATCGACGTTCGGTCAGGCGTAAACGAAAGCGGTTCACAGCTTAAGAGAAAAAAATTATGTGTGGAATTGTTGGGTATATCGGAACGCGTCCGGCGGCAGATGTGCTGTTGAAGGGGCTCCAGCGCCTTGAATACCGCGGGTACGACTCGGCGGGGATTGCCATCATGAACGGGGCGCTGACGGTATACAAGAAGCAGGGGAAGGTCAACGAGTTGGCCCGTCAACTCGAGGGGGTTACGCTGGAGGGGTCGCTGGGTATCGGGCACACCCGGTGGGCCACGCACGGTTTCCCGAGTGACGTCAATGCCCATCCCCATGCCAACCCTGGCGGGGATTTCGCGGTGGTGCACAACGGGATCATCGAGAATTACGCGGCGCTGCGGGAAATCCTTACGGCCGAGGGACGCACGTTCCAGAGCCAGACGGACACCGAGGTGCTCGTACACCTGATCGACAAGATGTGGCGGGGCGGTGAGGTGCCGCTCGCCGAGGCGGTCCGGCAGGCCCTGCAGCTCGTGGTGGGCACCTACGGTATCGCCGTCGTTTCCGCCCACGACCCGGACCTGCTCATCGCGGCGCGGAAGGGCAGCCCGCTCATCCTGGGCGTCGGCGAGGGCGAGTATTTCCTGGCCTCGGATGCGGCACCGCTCGTCGAGTACACCCGCCAGGTGGTCTATCTCAACGATGGCGAACTGGTCATCATCCGACGGGGCGGCTTCGAGGTGCGCACCATCGACAACGTGGTGCTCGAGAAAGAGGTACACGAACTGGAGTGGGACCTGGAGCAGATCGAGAAGGGGGGCTACGAGCACTTCATGCTCAAAGAGATCATGGAGCAGCCCGAGAGCCTGGAGAACTGCCTCCGAGGGCGGCTCCTACCGTCCGAGAACACGCTCAAGCTCGGCGGCCTCCTCCATGTCATGGACCAGCTCCGTTCCGCACGCCGGATCATCATCGCGGCCTGTGGTACGTCGTGGCACGCCGGGCTCGTGGGCGAGTACCTGATCGAATCGCTGGCCCGTATCCCCGTCGAGGTCGAATATGCCAGCGAATTCCGGTACCGCAACCCCATCCTCGGGGAGGGCGACGTGGTGCTGGTGATCTCGCAGAGTGGCGAGACGGCCGACACGCTGGCGGCGGTCCGTGAGGCAAAGAAGCGGAAGGTGCCCGTCTTTGGCATCTGCAACGTCGTCGGCTCGACCATTGCCCGAGAGACGGATGCCGGGGTGTACCTGCATGCCGGACCCGAAATTGGTGTGGCGTCCACGAAGGCCTTCACGGGGCAGGTGGCCGTGCTGACCATGATGGCGCTCAAACTGGCTGAAGGCCGCACGCTCAGCGAGGCCGAGATGGCGCATTACATCCGGGCGCTGGCCGAGATTCCGGGCAAGGTGCGGGAGGTGCTCGCGAATTGCGACGCGCAGATCCGCCAGATTGCCCGTGTCTATCGCTATGCCACGAACTTCCTGTACCTCGGGCGCGGGTACAATTTCCCCGTGGCCCTCGAGGGGGCGCTGAAGCTCAAGGAAATTTCGTACATCCACGCCGAAGGTTATCCGGCGGCCGAGATGAAGCACGGGCCCATCGCGCTCATCGATCAGTTCATGCCCGTGGTCTTCATCGCCATGAAGGACAGCACCTACGACAAGGTGGTCTCCAATATCGAGGAGGTCGTGGCCCGGAAGGGGTCCGTCATTGCCATCACGGACCACGGGAACGGGGAGCTGGATCGGCTCTGCGAGTATGTCATTCGCATCCCGGCGACCGAGGAGTTTCTCTCGCCCCTGCTGACGGTCGTCCCGTTGCAGTTGCTCTCGTATCACATCGCCGTCATGCGGGGATGCAACGTGGATCAGCCGCGCAACCTGGCCAAGAGCGTCACGGTCGAGTAGCGGGTACGCGCAGGGCCGTAGCGCGTGGCGTTGCACTCAGCTAAACCCGTTGCCGGCCGGCGTGTCGTTGGGCGGTTTGCCCTGTCCGGCGGTGAGGGTTCGGACGTCGCCATACACCTCGAGTTGCGGGGGCGTATAGGGGCGGCGATCTTGGGGCTTATCTGATGTGTGAGTGCTGGACATGGATCAGGCACGTCTTCGTGGCATGTAACGCAATGGAACTTATCCCCGCCAGGAACGGGATGTTTGGCAGAGGACCCTTACGTTTCCAGCGGGTATACAGTACGCGAGTCCCGAAGCCAGAAGAGGAGTGTTCCAGGACGCCACAGGTTGGTGATGAGATCCTGGTTATGGTCTGCTTTTTTAGCAACATAAGCTGTGTTTTTGAAGGTGTCAAGATTTACGTACGGTCCAGCCGTCCCTGAGGCGTCGAATTCACATAGCATATCCAGGAAGGAGATTCCGTGCCGGGTCAGGGCATACACGAACCCCGGGGCGACACTGGTCTTTCCAGGGCGCCACTGGACGCTGTAAGGGAGGATGTCCTGCATGGCCGCACGGAGGATGAAGCGGGTCCACCCACGGCAAAGTTTCAACTCCGGTGGAAGCGCCAGGCAGAACGTGACGAGGCGTACGTCGAAGAAGGGAAAGCGTGGCTCGAGGGCAAAGGCCGCTCCGGTTGCCTCGATCATCTCGTTGAACCGGGTCAGCAGAGGAGCGGTCAGGCGGCGGTAATGGTATTCGCGTTCGGTTTGCGGAGCCGGTGGGGCTGTTACCACATGGGGCGCGATCAGTTGGTAAAAGTCGTCATGGAGAAAACGCTGCCAGTGGGGGAGGGACGTAACAGGCCGGGGCCTTCGTAAGGGGGAGATCCATTGGCGCAGAAGCTGCACGGGACGGGAGTCATACAGCGGACCACGGAAGGTGCGCTGGAGCGCCTTCCACACGGGATAGCCCGATCGGCGCGCGTAGGCGAGCGTTTCCCGGAGCAACGACATCCATGCGTGGCGGGCTTTGAGTTCTTCAAGATAGACGAGCCCATATGAAACGGTTGTATCTCCGTCAAACCCGTCGAGCAGGACGCGAATGCCGCGTTCACGAGCGCGGGCACACAGGTTCCAGTTCACGTACAGGTTGCCAGCCCAGTTCGGGCGGTCGAGGTGATAGTGCATCTCGGACAGGTACCCGGCCGGGTTGGCACTGTCGGCCGAGAAAAAGGTGGGCACGAGTGTCGGGTATCTGTTGAGCACAGCCTGTATGTAGGGGCGTTCGTCACTTTCCGGCACCCGTTCATAGGTAGCCGAGAAGGTATGGAGAGGGGGGAGCCCGGCCTGGTCGGTCAGTCTGGCAGCCGTTGCTGTGATGGAGGATGAATCGAGTCCTCCGCTAAGCAGGCTGCCTACGGGGAATGCATTGCGAAGGCGGCAGCGGACGGCTTCCGTAAAGAGTTCGCGGAACGCTTCGGCATATTCTTCCTTGGAGCCGAGACGGATCTCGCGTTCAGGGTCCAGGCTCCAGAAGGGTACCGTCGTCAGACGCTCGGGGGTTACGATCAGGCAATGTCCCGGTGCTAGAGCCCTGATGTCCCGGAAGAATGTACGCGTGTGAGAGGGTGCCACCGGAACGAGCAGATGTTCCGCAACAGCCAGGGGGTCCGGTTCGCAGGAGACACCCGGGAGGCGGAGCAAGGCCTTGATTTCGGAGGCAAATGCGAAGAGGCGACCGGGGCAATAGACGTAGTACAGGGGCTTTATGCCCAGGTGGTCGCGTACGCAGAGCAGGCGGTGTTCCCCGGGATCCCACACGGCGAAAGCGAAGTCTCCGATCAGGTGGGAGGGACACTCCGCCCCCCATGCCAGGTACGTTGCCAGAATTAGATCGGCATCGGTATGGACGTCATGGGTATGAGACGAGCGGCTCAGTGCCCGGATGAGCTCCTCACGATTGTCCAGGCGCGCATCAGCGGTGAGCAACGAGGCGCCGTCATGCGCGGTAAGCGGCTGGGTTTCGTGCAGCGATTCAGGAGTGGTATGCAGGAGCCTGTGACCGAACGCGACCGGCCCCACGCACTGCACACCCTCAGCATCCGGCCCGCGGTGTACCAGGGCGGCCAACATGTGTTCGATGGCCTCCCGTTCTGCCGGGCGCCCGTCCAGGTAGTAAAGACCGGCGATGCCACTCATCGGTACGCAGAGTTAAGTGCGTCGTTTGAACCACGCGGGATCGGGCAGGGTTGCATCCCGGTCCGGTAGACGCGGGATGAACCTTCCCTTCCGGGCGGCGTTCATGCCCGCCGTAGTAGCTGGCACGGTGCCGCAGGTGTTGCCGGGCTGCCGGTCTTTACCCTTCGAGCCATGATCGATCGCGATAAACTGGAACAGATCAAAGCCCGTTTTCGGGAGGTGACGGACCTGATGTCCCGTCCCGAGATAGCCACGGACCCCACGCAGATGGCGGCGCTGGGCCGTGAGCATACCGGGCTCAAGGACGTCGTCGAAGCGATCGGGCGGTACGAGGCGTTGTTGCAGGAACGGGAGGATCTCCGCGAACTCATCCGGGAGGGGGGCGATCCCGAACTGGTACGCATGGCGCGAACCGAACTGGAGGACCTGGAAGCCCGTCTGCCCGACGTCGAAGAGGCGCTCCGGTTCAAACTCATCCCGAAGGATCCCGAGGATGCCCGGGATGCCATCGTAGAGATCCGTGCCGGGACCGGAGGGGACGAGGCGGCTCTGTTTGCGGGCGACCTGTTCCGGATGTACACGCGCTTTGCCGAATCCCAGGGCTGGAACGTGGAGGTCATCGATACGTCGCCTGGCCCCGTGGGCGGGTTTAAAGAAGTCGTTTTTGCCGTGAAAGGGCCGGATGCCTTCGGGACCATGAAGTACGAAAGCGGTGTGCACCGGGTGCAGCGGGTCCCGGCCACCGAATCGGGGGGGCGCATCCACACGTCCGCGGCCACTGTGGCGGTGTTGCCCGAGGCGGAGGACGTGGACGTGCAGATCAACCCGAACGACCTGAAGATCGACGTGTACCGGTCGAGCGGGCCGGGTGGGCAGAGTGTCAACACGACCGATTCGGCGGTACGGATCACGCACATGCCGACCGGGCTGGTCGTGACCTGTCAGGACGAGAAGAGCCAGCACAAGAACAAGGAGAAGGCCCTGCGGGTGCTCCGATCACGGCTCTACGAGATGGAGCGTGCCCGGCGGGAGGCGGAACGCAGCGAGGCGCGCCGTTCGATGGTCTCCACCGGCGACCGTTCGGCGAAGATCCGCACCTACAACTGGCCGCAGGGTCGTGTGACGGACCACCGCCTCGAGGGGGAGCACAAGAACCATCCCCTCGAGCGGGTGATTGACGGGGACCTGGCACCCATCATCGAAGCCCTTCGCACGGCGGACTATGCGGACCGTCTGGCCCGTATGTGAGCACGCGGCTCCGTGGATATCTTGCAAAGCCGAGAGAGGTGGGTGGTAAAACGGTGCTGGAGATGCTATTTTCAAAGACTGTGCAATCCCTGCTCCGGTCCGTGTGAGGCCGGGGCACTGAATCGTATCATCCACAGGGAGGGCTTATGGCCGAGAAGACCAACACGTACGAGTTTACGTACATCATCAATGGCGCCATCAGCGATGAGCAGATCAAGCAGATGGTGCAGCGGGTCAACAAGTACATCGAGGAGCACGGTGGTAAGATCCTCGAGGTGGACGAGTGGGGGACCCGTCGCCTGGCATACCCGATCAAGAAAAAGCGCAACGGGTATTACGTCAACATGTATTTCGAAGCGCCGGGTTCGCTGATTCCCCGCCTCGAACGCGCGATGGAGATCGATGATAACATCCTCCGCTATCTGACGCTGCGGATGGATGCGAAGATGCTCCGTCACTACGAGGCGCGCAAGAAGGCGACGGCTCCGGAAGCCTGAGGCGGGTTTCTGCGTTTCTCCTCCACGATCAACACCGAATCGATACCATGGCAGACAAAAAAGCACGTGAAGCCGAGCCGGTCTACGTCGATTACAAGGACGTCGAGTTGCTCAAGCGTTATCTGAACGAGCAGGGCAAAATCCTGCCGCGGCGCATCACCGGCGTTTCGGCCAAGTTTCAGCGGCAGCTCACGCGGGCGGTGAAGCGGGCCCGGCATCTGGCCCTGATTCCGTTCGTGGCCGACGCCGTTCGCTGAGTTGCGCCGGTCGCGTACCGACGCCGATCCTGGTTCACGTCGAGGCGTGCCCGTGCGCGCCTCCCTAGCCCAGAGCATCATGAAAGTCTTATTGCTTCAGGACGTAGAAAACCTCGGTAACGAGGGTGATATCGTGACCGTCAAGGACGGTTACGGGCGGAACTACCTGATTCCGAAAGGTCTGGCTCGCCTGGCCACGCCGAATGTGGTCAAGGCCTGGCAGGAAGAGCGCCGCCAGAAGGCCCGTAAGCTGATGCAGCTCAAGGAAGATGCCGAGAACCTGGCACGTCAGCTGGCCACTATGGAGGTCGTCCTCCCGGCCCGGGTGGGTGAGGAAAACCGCATCTTCGGCAGCATCACGGCGCAGCAGGTGGCCCTGGCGCTGGCCGAGCAGGGCATCCAGGTGGACCGCCGGAAGATCTCGATCGACGAGGACATCCGACACGTCGGGGTGTACTCGGCCTCGGTCAAGCTGCACCCGGAGGTGGTCGCGCAGGTGAAGCTGCGCGTCGTTCCCGAGGCCTCGCAGACGGAAGCCTGACGGCGTGAGCTGGCAACAATTGGACGGGGTGCTCGTTTCCGACGGAGGCGAGCACCCTTGTTTTTGGGTGTTGTAACGCCGGGAACGTCCCGTTCTCCAAGCCTCGGATGCCTGATCCCCTCCATCCTACGTTTTTCGTGATGCAAGCCGTTCTTCGCTGGGTACTGGTGCTCGTTGTGACGGGCGTACTGGCTCCGTTGACGCTGGCTCAGGAGATCGGGCGCCCGGCCGACTACGTGACATGGCAGGCACGGGCGCTTCCCCCGGGGTTGGCGCCGGGCGGGTCGGTGCAGTTGCTCCTCTCGGCGGAGATCGCCGGGGGATGGAAGATGTATGCCATGGATTCGCCGCCCCCCAGCCAGGGCGTGCGCATCGAGCTGGAGGAACCGCCCGCCGGGTTCCGGCTGGAAGGCGGCGTCACGCAGGCCGAACCCCGGGACGCGTTCGACCCCAACTTTCGGATCGACGTCCGCTACTTCAAGGATCAGGCCTGGTTCTCGGCCACGTACCGGGTAGAAGACGACGTACCGAGCGGGACGTACACGCTGGCGGGCCGTGCCCGGTATCAGATCTGCAACGACGACCTGGGCGTATGCCTGCCGCCGGCCTGGGCGCCGTTCCGCGTGTCGGTGGTGGTGGACCCGGCCTGCGACCCGGTTCATCCGACGGAAGGAACGTGCCCCGTCGATATGGTGCTCGACGCCGGGGAGACCGGGAAGGGACTGTTTGCCGCGCCGGGGAGCATCACGACGCCCGACGCCGGTAGCCTCGTGGAGGCCGAAGGAGCCGGCTTCGGCGCGGATGAGGGGCTGTGGGCTTTTCTGATGCTCGCCTTCGGAGCCGGGCTGGCGGCGCTGCTGACCCCCTGCGTCTTCCCGATGATCCCGCTGACGATCTCGTACTTCACGCGTCACGCCGAAAACAGGGGGGAAGCCGTCCGGATGGCCGGGATCTACGGTGCCTCCATCGTGCTGACGTTCACCGGGCTCGGGCTGGTGATGGCCCTGGCGATGGGGGCGGCCGGGGCGCAGTCGCTCGCTGCCAATCCCTGGGTCAACCTGTTCATCGCGCTGGTTCTGATCGCCTTTGCGCTCTCGCTGCTGGGGCTCTTCGAGCTTCGCCTGCCCTCCGGGTTGCTCAACTACATGAACCGGCAGAGCCAGGCACACGGGGGATACGTCGGTGTACTGTTCATGGGGCTGACGCTTACGCTCGTCTCGTTCTCGTGTACGGCTCCGTTTGTCGGGGGCCTGCTGGCGGCGGCAGCCGCGGGCACCTGGCTCTACCCCCTGCTGGGGATGGTGGCCTTCAGCACGGCCTTCTCGTTGCCGTTCGTGCTGCTGGCCCTCTTTCCTCGTGCGCTGGAGGCGTTGCCGCGCTCGGGGGGGTGGATGCAGGCCGTCAAGGTGACGCTGGGCTTCGTCGAGCTGGCTGCCGCCATCAAGTTTCTCTCGAACGCCGATCTGGTCTGGGGCTGGGGGCTGATTTCGCGGCCGCTCGCCATCGCCGTCATGGTCGTCATCTTCTCGCTGGCCGGGATGTACCTGCTGGGTAAGCTGCGTCTGAAACACGATCCGCCCGTGGAGGAGGTGGGCGTGGGGCGGATGCTGGCGGCCATGGCCTGCTTCGGCCTGGCGCTCTATATGCTGCCCGGTCTTTTCGGCGCGCCGCTCAACCGACTCGATGCGTACCTCCCGCCCCGGCAGGGCACCGACGTGAGCCTGGTGGGCGCTTTCGCCGGGTCCGGGCGCACGGCCGGGCTCGACGAAGACCGGTGGTTCGTCGACGACCTGGAGGGCGCGATGGCGCGGGGACGCGAAACGGGCAAGCCGGTGTTCATCGACTTCACAGGCTATACCTGCACCAACTGCCGTGAGATGGAAGCCAACGTGTTTCCCCATCCCGACGTGGCCCGGCGACTCGAAGAACATTACGTGCTCCTCCGCCTCTACACCGATGACCTGACCCGTGGCGAAGAATTCCTCAACTATCAGCTTCGCCTGACCGGTACCGTGGCGCTTCCCACCTATGCCGTGGTGGATCCCGTCACGGAGCGGTTGCTGCTCAAACGAAGTGGTATCGCCAAGCGGGATGCCTTCGTGGCGTTTCTGGATCAGGGGGTGGCCCGGTTTCAGGAGCAAAGGCTGGCGCAGGCTTCTGCTTCCCGGTAGGACGGTTTGTGCTCGGAAGGCACCCCGCGCAGGAACGTGGTGCCATTTGGTTGCATTTCTGGAGCGTCCGTCGCATATTTTTCAGTGTCTTGCACGCGGTAGTCGTGTCTCCTGGGCGAGGCTGGTTGTGCAAGGACCCGTTATCCGTACTGGAGTGCCTCCGGGGTAGGGATTACTCCTGGAGAGCCCGTAACAAGGCTTCGGGATGAAGCAGTCGGATCGGTCGGTGTGAAGTGGCCTGTCACGGTGCTCCGGGCCGTCGCCGTTGGAACGAACGGACTGAAAAGGGCCCCGGAGGAATTACGACCCGTATCACCGGCAGGGAGGTAGACGATGCAACCCACAGCTACGCACGACGACCGGTTCGTACTGCGGCCCATACGGGCGGCCGTTATCGTTTTGCTTCTCACGCTCAGCGCGGTTGGCTCCGCCCGGGCGCAGCGCCAGATGAAGGTGGCAGACCGGCCCGAGCCTCAGCGTCCGCCCGGCGTGGTGTACGTCGGGGGATCCTCTCCGACGACGCCCCTGCGTGGTACTTTCTATGCCGTACAGCCCTCCGCCGAGCAACGGGCCTATGCCGCTCGCTATGTCAATCTGACCTACGAACCCACCGAACCGCTCGAACTCGTGGACGGTGGCTCCAATCTGCAACCGATGGCTGTGGCCCCGGAGGCCGGTTGGTCAGTGGCCCCCGCTGCGGCTCGCGCGAACGCCCCCCTGATTTCGTTCGAGACACAGGACTTTGACGACAATATCACGACCACGGGAGGCTCCATCTTCATTCCGCCCGACCCGCACGGTGCGGCGGGACCGAGTGACGTGGTGGTCGTCAACAACGTCTCGCTGGCCTCGTACGACAAAGCCACCGGCGCCGTCTCGGGGCTGGCCCTGCAGAGCCTGAAGACGTTCTTCGGGGCGACGACGTTCACGTTCGACCCGAAGGTGGTCTACGACCCTTTCGATAACCGCTTCGTGGTGGTGACGCTGGAGAAAGAGGACATGGCCGATGGGGCCACGGCCAACGCCTCGCGGATCCTGCTCGCCGCTTCGCCCGTGGGAACGCCCTCGGGTACGTGGACGGCCCTCTCCATCGACGCGCTCCTGACGATTGACAGCCAGGACTCCTGGTGCGATTATCCCGGCCTGGCCGTGGACGAGGAAGCCGTCTACATCACCTGCAACTACTTTACCTTTGGCGGCTCTCCCTCGAATACCGGGCAGCGGCTCTGGACGGTGGACAAGGCCAAATTTTACGCCGGAACGATTACCGGGAGCGACATCTTCGTCTACGATCCGGCAACGGCAACAGGTTTGTTTGATGTGACCATGATGCCGGCGCAGGTACACAGCAATCCGGGGGGCAGCATTGGCACGTGGCTCGTGGGGTATAGCGGATTAAGCAATAGTGTGGATGAATTCTACCAGGTGATCCGCGTGGACAATCCGCTGGGGGGTGGAAGTGCGTCCTTTTCGGGCTCTTTCATCAACCTCGGGAACGTGGACGATACAGGTACGGGGTTCTCGGATGCGCCGCAGTCGGGTACGGCCACGCGCGTTGAGACAAACGACCGGCGCCTGCTGGATGCGGTCTGGCATGATAACGGGACGGAACAGCGGCTCTGGGGCGTGACGACGATGATCCCGCCCACGGGGAGCGATGCCGGGCACGAAACGGTCTTCTTTGCCGGCATCGATACCGGTACGCTGGCCGTTGCGACGAGCGGTTACGTGGGGGCCGAGGATCTGGGGACGAGTACGTACACGTTCTTTCCTTCCATCGACCTTAACGACGCCTGCGGCGTCATCGGGTTTGCGGCCTCGAACGCCGGCATGTTTCCCGGCGCCTTCTACGTCGGTTTCAACCCGGTTACGGGGGCGACCGGCAGCACGCTCACGCTGCGGGTCGGAGACGACTATTACGTGCGAACGTTCGGCGGCTCCAAAAACCGCTGGGGCGACTACACGGCCACGGTGCTCGACTTCGACGATCAGGCCACGTTCTGGATCTTCAACGAGTACGCACAGGTTCGGGGCACCGTAGATAGCCGTGGCGAAGACGGTCGCTGGGGCCAGCGGGCCGCCGAAGAGCAGTGCGGCGGCGTGCTGCCGGTCGAACTCGGTCGCCTCGATGCGCGGGTGGATGGTCCGGCGGTCATGCTGGCCTGGCAGACCTACAGCGAGACGAACAACGCGGGCTTCGAGGTCCAGATGCGCCGGAGCGAGGCGCCTGCGACCGACTGGACGGTCCTCGGCTTTGTGCCCGGGGCCGGGACGACGCACGAGGCGCAGCGCTACACCTACCGCGTGGACAACCTCCCACCCGGGCCGGTTGTCTTCCGCCTCCGGCAGACCGACTTCGATGGTACGTTCAGCTACAGCGAGAACGTCGAGGTGTTCGTGCCATTGCCGGGTGCTTATGTCCTTTCGGAGGCCTACCCCAACCCGTTCAACCCGCAGACACGTTTCACCCTGATGGTTCGCACAGAGCAGAACGTGACGGTGCGGGTGTTCGACGTGCTCGGTCGTGAGGTGGCCCGCCTGCATGACGGCCCGCTGGCCCCCGACGTCGTCCATCCGTTCACCTTCACGGCGGAGGAGCTGGCCGGCGGGTTGTATGTCCTCCACGTCGAAGGCGAGACGTTCCGGGCTGTCCGCACGCTGATGCTGGTCCGATAGGGGCGGCCGGGTGGAAACGAAGGCTCCGTCGCCCCGGGAACGAGCCCGGCTTGTGCCGAAGGCAGGGCGGCCCCCCGTAGACGTGACAGGGGCGTCCACGAGAGGCCGCCTTCGCATCGGAGCACGGGCGGAGGCGTGACCCGGCCCGATACGGCCTTCGGCGAAGGAACAGGCTTCCATACATGGGGTCTCTCATCGTATCAGCCTGATTCCTCCTGGAAGGCGGTTGCCATCGGTAGAGAATCTATGGTTTGTAGCCGGCCCGATCTCATCTCTCTTATCATGAACGATGACGGCATGTTCGAGCCTCGGGCCGGTGTATCGGGTAACCGCTCACAAGAAAACAAAGCGGGGAACAACGGTATGTCGGACGCAGGCAGCGTGCGATGTCGGATTTTTCCGATACCCGTGTAGGGGTTGATCCCGGTGCGGGCGGCGGTGTCGGCAGGGCGTCCATGGAGGAACAGGACGGTATGGAGCGGGTGGTGGATCTTTTCGAGCAGGATTCGTCGGGGGATCGTGAGGAGCGGGAGGCGCTCGTAGCCCTTTCGATGGCGCCCGGTGTGGGCCCCGGTCGGATACGGGCGCTGCTGGCCCGTTTCGGCTCGGCGGCTGCGGTGTGGCAGGCGCCGGTCGGTGCGCTGGCCGCCGTGCCCGGCCTTGGCCCGCAGACGGCCGCCGCCATCGCGGCCTTCGACGGGCACGAGGCGGTGACGGAGCAGTTCCGACGGGCCGAGCGGGTGGGGGCGACGCTGCTGACGGCCTGGGATCCGTCGTTCCCGGCGCTGTTACGGGAGATTTACGACCCGCCCGCCTTGTTGTGGGTGCGAGGCCGTCTCACCGAAGCCGATGCGCGTGCCGTGGCGATCGTGGGCACGCGCCGGGCCACCGAGTATGGCCGACGCGCTGCCTACGACTTTGCCGCCGGCCTGGCGCGTCATGGCTTTACCGTCGTCAGCGGGCTGGCCCATGGCATTGACGCCGCCGCGCACCGGGGAGCCCTCGAGGCGGGGGGGCGTACGCTGGCGGTGCTCGGTTCCGGCGTCGACCGCATCTATCCCGCACGCCACCAGCGTCTGGCCGAGGCGATCATGGCCCAGGGGGCCCTGCTTTCCGAATATGCGCTCGGCACGGCGCCCGACGCCCCGAATTTTCCGCGCCGTAACCGGATCATCAGCGGCCTTGCGATGGGGGTGCTGGTCGTGGAGGCCTTCGAGACGGGAGGGGCGCTGATCACCGCGCGGCTCGCCATCGAACAGAACCGGGACGTGTGTGCCGTGCCGGGGCCCATCCACAGCCCGGCGAGTGCCGGATGCAACCGGCTCATCCAGCGCGGGCATGCGCGCCTCGTGCTGACCGTCGAGGATGTGCTGGAAGAACTGGGTGTACCGGTGATCGGGGAGGAAAGCAGGCCGTCCGTGTCGGCTACGCCGCCCGACCTCGATCCGATCGAACGGCAACTCTACGAGGCCCTCGATACGTCCCCGGTGCACATCGACACGCTCTGTCTGCGGACCGGCCTCGATGTCTCCACGGCGCTCGTTTACCTGCTCAACCTGGAATTCAGAGGGCTGATCCGGCAGATGGCCGGCAAGCAATTCTTTCGGGCCGGTTGAGGCTCCGCCGTGTCGTACCACGGCCGGCGCACAAAAAAGCCCGGCACCCCCACCATGGCGCCGGGCTATCTGGAGATACCAGACAGGACAGGGACTTCGTCGTACGCAGCCCCTATCTTTCCCCGGTAGACGAGGGTACGGGCAGTTGGTTGCGTACCCTGCAAGAAAAACACCTATCCCGGACCCATCGATGGACCTGAAGCACCTCCGGACGCTGTTTCCGCATACCGAGACGATGGTGTATATGAATCATGCGGCCATGGCACCGCTGAGCCGTCCCGTCCTGGCTGCGATCGACCGGTATCTGGAGCAGCGGCATCGGACGCACATCGAGAACTTTTTCGCGTTCATGCCGGTGATGGAAGAGACGAAGGCGCGGCTGGCACGGCTCATCGGCACCACGCCGGAGTGGGTCGAATTCATGCCCAACACGTCGTACGGCCTCAACGTGCTGGCGCAGGGGCTCGACTGGCAGCCGGGGGACCGGGTGGCCGTGCCCGCCTGCGAATTCCCCGCCAACGTGTTCCCGTTTCTCAACCTGCGCCGGCGGGGTGTCCAGGTGGATTTCATCCCGGCACCCGGAGGGACCTTTACGCCGGACGACGTGGCCGCGGTGCTGACGCCGCGCACGCGGGTCCTCTCGGTCAGCGCCGTACAGTTCCTTTCCGGCTTTCGCGCCGATCTGGCGGCGCTGGGGGCGCTCTGCCGGGAGCGGGGCATCCTGTTCTGCGTCGATGCTATCCAGGCGCTGGGGGCGCTCCGGATCGATGTGGCGGCCTGCGGCATCGACGTGCTGGCCTGTGGCGGGCACAAGTGGCTCATGGCTACTACCGGTATGGGGTTCCTGTATGTCCACCCGGCGCTGATCGAGCGGATCCACCCGCCTGCCGGCTGGCTGCACGGGCCTGTGGACTGGGAGCATCTCTGCGACTATGAGCTCGCGTTTTACCCGGATGCGCGGCGCTTCCGGATCGGTACGACCAACGGACCCGGCATAGCCGCCCTGCATGCCGCGCTCGGGGTGTACTTCGAGGCGGGGCCGGCCTGGTGCGAGGCCCGCGTGCTGGACAACGCGCGACGCCTGGCCGACGGCCTGGCGCGCCTGGGGCTGCGACGGATCGGAGCGACGCCGGAGCCTACCTCCGGCATCGTCACCGTGGCCCATCCGGACGCTGAGGCGCTGCTCGAACATCTCCAGCGACAGAACATATATGCCGCCGTACGGAACCGGCACCTCCGGTTCTCCCCCACGTATTACAACACCCGGGACGAGATCGACGCGGTCGTCGACGCGGTGGCCGCCTACGGCAAGACCCACGTGGCCACGGGATCGTAACCAGGAAGACGTGTCCGAACCGGAACCCAAAATAGAGGCCTGCCTGACGTTTACGCTGCCGCCGGGATACCGGGAAGGGGAGCGGCTCGACCGGTACCTGGCACGCTCGATCCAGAACGCGACACGGGCCAAGGTGCAGCGGGGAATTCAGGAAGGGCGTGTGACGGTGAACGGGCGGGTGGTGACCAAACCGTCCCGTACCGTCCAGGCCGGCGACGTGATCGTCTGCCGCGTGATGCGGCCGCCACCGCTGGTCGTGACGCCCGAGCCGATTCCGCTCGACATCGTGTATGAAGACGAGGACCTGATCGTGGTCAACAAGCCGGCCGGCATGGTGGTTCACCCGGCCTATGGCAACCGCACCGGCACGCTGGTGAACGCGCTGCTGTATCATGTGGGCGGTGGGGTCCTCTCGATCGAGGACCTGGACGACGCTGACGAAGAGGCGGATGAGGACGTGGGGCTTTCGCTCGTCAACGCGGCTCCGGCCGCGCCGGGTGATCCGTCGATCCGACCGGGGATCGTGCACCGGCTCGACAAGGATACGTCCGGCCTCCTGGTCGTGGCCCGCAACGACGTGGCGCACGTGCGCCTGGCGCGGCAGTTCGAGCAGCGTACCATCCGACGCCGCTACCGGGCCATCGTGTGGGGTTGCCCGGACCCGCCGGAGGGACGGATCGAGACGCACCTGGGGCGCGACCCGAGGGACCGCAAGCGCATGGCCGTCGTACCTCACGGTAAGCGGGCCGTGACGCACTACCGCGTCGTCGAGCGCCTGGCCTATACGTCCGTCGTCGAGTTTCGTCTGGAGACCGGGCGCACGCACCAGATCCGCGTGCATGCCCGCCACCTGGGCCATCCGATTCTGGGCGATCCGACCTACGACGGCCAGCGGATCCATGCCGGCCCCACGGGCGGGAAGCGGCGTGCGTTCTTCCAGAACCTGCTGGCCCGTATGCCCCGGCAGGCACTGCACGCGGCGACCCTGGGGTTCACCCATCCCCGAAACGGAGCCTTCATGGACTTCTCGGCGGACCTGCCCGACGACATGCAGTACGTGCTGGATCGCCTCCGCGCCGTTGAGGGCACGGCCGAAGGCGTAACGTGAACCCGGGACGGAACCTGGTCAAAAAAGTACCGGAAGAACACCGTGTAAAAAACGTTCCAGCAGACCTGCACGGCGAACCGGCCGGGGCGTCGTTCGTTCTCATCTGACGTTTGAACTTCCTAGTACGCCCAGGAGGCGGATCGCTATGCTGGCAACCTCCACGACCGACATACATCGCTTGTTACAGCCCGAGACCGTGCGGGTTGGGCTACCGGGGCGAACCAAGCAAGAGGTGCTCGATGCGACCATCGACCTGTTGCACGGGCATCCGGCGGTACGCGATCCGGAAGCCTTGCGCGAGGCCGTCTGGGCCCGCGAACGGGTGATGTCGACCGGGGTGGGCAAGGGGCTGGCGTTGCCCCATGCCAAGACCCCGGCTGTCACCCAGACGATCGCCGCCCTCGCCATCACGGCCGAGCCCGTCGACTTTGGCGCCATCGACGATCTGCCGGTCCGCATCCTTTTTCTGCTCGTGGGGACGGAGGAGGCCAAGACGCAGCACATCAAGGTGCTCAGCCGCATTTCCCGCCTGATGAACCGCGCCGCGTTGCGGGAGGCCTTGCTCGCCGCGCATGACCCCGACGAGGTGCTGCGCCTCATCGAGGAGGCCGAGGCGGCCCTGATGGAAGGATGACCCCGGCCGTTATCGGCCTGACGTAGACCACGCACGGATCCGTGAAGACAACCTTTCGCAACATCACCGGCACGTTCGACATCCTGCCGGAAGCCTACGAATCGGATGGCACCAGGGTGGCTTCGGTGGCCGCCTGGCAGTACGTAGAGGCCACGATTCGCGAGGTTATGGCCCGCTACCATGCCCGGGAGATCCGGACGCCCATTCTCGAGCCGACCGAACTTGTCGCACGCGGCGTGGGCGCACAGACGGACATCGTGACCAAGGAGATGTTCGCTTTCGAGCGGGGCGACACGCACTACGTCCTGCGCCCGGAAGTCACGGCCCCGGTGATGCGGGCGTACCTCCAGCACCGCCTCGACCAGTGGGGCGGGGTGCAACGGCTCTATTACATCGGCCCCTGTTTTCGTGCCGAGCGGCCCCAGAAAGGGCGATACCGGCAGTTCCATCAGTTCGGAGCCGAACTCATCGGCAGCGAAGATGCGCGGGTGGACGTCGAGGTGATAGCCCTGATGATGGACGTCTACCGGGCCTTCGGGCTCGAGGAGATGACCTTGCGCCTCAACACCCTCGGCGACGCGGAAAGCCGCCCGCGGTACCGCGAGGCGCTCCGGGCGTACCTGGCCCCCTATGCGCGTGAGTTGACCGAGACGAGCCGTCGTCGCCTCGAAACCAACCCGCTCCGCATTCTGGATACCAAGGAAGAAAAAGAGCGCCGGCTTCTCGACGAGGCACCCCGCCTGGCCGATTTTATCGATGACGCCAGTCGCGCACATTTCGAAGAGGTCAAGGGATTGCTTCAGGATCTGGGTATCGACTTCGTCGAGGACCCTTTCCTGGTGCGGGGGCTGGATTATTACAATCGGACGGCCTTCGAACTGGAGAGCCCGGACCTGGGGGCACAGAGTGCGCTGGCCGGCGGCGGACGGTATGACCGGCTGGCGTGCGAACTGGGCAGCAAGGCACCCGTGCCGGCCGTGGGGTTCGCCGCCGGCATCGAACGGTTGTTCATCGCCCTGGCGGCGCGGCAGGCGGCACTCCCGGCTGCTGAGCCGCCCGACGTTTTTCTCGTGGCGCTGGGGGACGAGGCGGCCCGCTTCGTCGTGCGCCTGGCCCGGGACCTCCGGAACCAGGGCCTGCATGTGGCCTATGACCTGAAGGGCCGTTCCATGAAAGCCCAGATGCGTGAGGCGAACCGCCAGCAGGCACCGCGCACGGTCATCCTGGGGCAGGACGAGCTGGCCGCCCGCCGCGCGCAGGTCAAGACGATGGCTACCGGTGCTCAGGTCGAGGTGCCCCTCGAGGAGCTGGCGGACCATCTGCGGGGCCTCGCGCCTGCCCGGGAACCCCACACCGCCTAACCGACGCGACCCATGTACCCTCGACTGAGCGATCTTTTCAAGGACCTCTTCGGGTTCGAACTTCCGATCCCGATCTATTCGTTCGGGGCGATGGTGGCGCTGGCCTTCCTCGTGGCGGCCTGGCTCACGCGCCGTGAACTCGATCGGCTCTATGCCGAAGGGCGCCTGCCGGCCGTCCGCATCCCCGAAGAAGGCGAGAAGGGGAAGCGCCGCCGCTACCGGCAGGCCAGCCCCGGGACGATCGTGGGCAATCTGACCATCATCGCCGTGGTGGGCGGCTTCGTCGGGGCCAAGGTGTTTCATATCCTGGAGAACCTCCCCGACTTCTTTGCCAACCCGCTGGGGATGCTGTTCTCTACCGGCGGCTTTACCTTCTACGGGGGGCTCATCGTGGCCGCGCTCGGCATCGCGTGGTACGTCCGCCGGCAGGGCCTGCCCGTCTGGACCGTCGCCGACGCGGTGGCCCCCGGCCTGATGATCGCCTATGGCATCGGGCGGATCGGCTGTCACCTGGCCGGGGATGGCGACTGGGGTGTTCCCGCCGACCTCTCGGCCCGCCCGAGCTGGCTGCCCACCTGGCTCTGGGCCGAGACGTACCCGAACAACATCCTCGGGCGTGATCTCAGCCAGACGCCCGTCTACCCGACGCCCATCTACGAGTTCGTGGCCGCCACGCTGCTCTTTGCCGTCCTCTGGCGCCTGCGCAAGCATCCCTTCCTCAGCGGATGGCTCTTTTCGCTGTACCTCTTCCTCAACGGCCTCGAGCGGTTCGCCATCGAGTTGATTCGGGTCAACGTGCGGTTCGACCTCTTCGGCCTCTCGGTGACGCAGGCCGAAGTCATTGCGGTGTTGCTCATGGTGGCCGGTCTCTTCGGGATGGTGCGCACCTGGAAGCGCCGAGAGGAAGCGGGGGCGCTGGTCGCCTCCGCGACCGAGGCGTGAGTGAGGGGCCGCCGGGTGTCGATTTCATGTGCCATCGTCCACCGT
The DNA here is from genome assembly GCA_964552015.1 of uncultured Rhodothermaceae bacterium. Classification (GTDB taxonomy): domain Bacteria; phylum Bacteroidota; class Rhodothermia; order Rhodothermales; family ISCAR-4553; genus Rhodocaloribacter. Next base: position 86,472 of record CAZKFR010000003.1, read on the forward strand.
TCAAACGATCAGAGCCATGAAGCGGAACCTGATGGTAATGACGCTGCTCCTGGGGCTGGCCGGGTGTACGATCTTCGGTCCTGCCGGAGACGCTCCGGACGTGTTCGAGGGGCTCCCCGCTGAATACGAGGGCGTGGTTTCCTTCGGATTCGAGGTGAGTCTGTTCCAGCCCTGTGGCATAGACGAGGTATGGTGGGTGAGGCGCGACGAGGGCGGCAGACTCCAGGCGGGCTACGCGGAACGGGCGGAGAAACCCTACGACCGCATGTATGCCCGGGTCGTGGGCATCCCGGGGCCCCGGGGACGCTACGGGCATACGGGCGCCTATGAGCGTGAGTTCGACGTGATCGAGGTGCTCGAGATGCGGAAGGAGGTGCCGCCTTCGTGCCAGTGACGATGTTGGCCGGAGAACACTACGGTCGGTACAGGGGCCGTGTGGGGCGAAGGGCGGGTTGGAAGGCGGGAACAGCCCGTTGGGTCGCGTTGTGAGTGACCCTGTTGATCGTGTGTTTTCTTGAACCGCATGCCCTGTCCGGAAGGTCACGGCAGAACAGGGCATAACAATCGGGCAGGTCGCCATGCGGCGTAGTTCGGGCTGGCTGTGGATGCTCCTCGTGCTCTGCCTCGTTTGGGGAGACAGCGGGGAGGTGAACCGGGAGGGAGGGCCACCTGCCCGTCATGGTTCCGGGGGCACGATCTCCGATGCGGAGATACGCGCTGCGCGCACGGCGCACGCCGCCCGGGAGGCCGACGGGCCTGTGGTGGCGTTCAACGTCTCCGACCCGGAGGCCATCGACCCGGACGTGTTGAATCGGGACGGGTTGTATGTGCTGCTGGCCTTCCCCGAGGACGACCCGACCGTCTCCTGGACCGACGAGACGATCCAGGAGACGGCCGCGCTGATCGAGGAGCAGTACATGGCCGTGTGGGAGGCCAATGGCATCGCGTCGAGTGAGGCAGTACCGCTCAATCTGCTCTATACGTTTCACAGCATCCCGCAGACGCCGATCAACGGGACGTACAACCTGAGCCTGGACAGTTACCAGGTGTTTCAGGGGGAATACGGACCGGAGGGGGCGTCACCGGCTCCGGTGCATGAAACGAAAGCGCAGGTGGGGGCGGATTTCCTGTATGTGGTCTTTCCGCAGAGTGACCCGATCAACGAGACGGGCTGGCGGTATTACGGCTATCAGAACATGTTCCTGCCGCAGGAGCCGTCGCCGGACCTGGCGCCCAGGACCGGCGGGGTGCTCTGGTCGGCGGCGGTGGAGCCGGCGGGGCTCGCGGCCTGGGCGCGCTATCTGGTCGCGCACGAGATGCAGGGCCATGGGCTGGGCGGCTGCGCTCACGTGGACGGGCCGGCCGGCGAAGAGCTCATGCGGGCCTCGGCGCCGTGGGGACCCCACATGCAACCGGACTGTGCGGAGCGCAGCGCCAACAACGCCGCCTATGTGAATGCCTACTGGCCCGGTCCGGAATGGGCCACCGGGACGGACGGAGAGGATCCGCTCGCCGGTCTGATCCTCCATCCGAATTATCCCGAGCCGTTCTCGGGCACGACGTATATTGGCTTCAGCCTGCCTGCTCCCGCGCACGTGCGGCTCCAGGTTTTCGATGGGTTGGGCCGGGTGGTGGCAACGCTGGTGGATGCGGTACGTCCCTCTGGCGATCACCGGGTCGCGTTCACGCCCGGCGCGCTGGCCTCCGGCGTGTACCTGTACCGTCTGGAGGTGGGGGGCGCCGTGCGCACACGACCGATGCTGTACATCCGTCCCTGAGCGCCGATGCGTAACAACGACATGGCCGAAGTCCGCGAAAAGCCCGTGCATCCGGCGGCCACGGTGCTTATCGTCCGCGAGGGGACGGACGGGCTCGAGGTCTACATGGTCCGACGCAGCGCGCGGATGGCGTTCATGCCGTCGATGCACGTCTTTCCCGGCGGTCGGGTCGATGAGGCCGATGGTGTGCTGGCCGCCCGGCTGGTACGGGCAGGACGGGCGGGCACCCGGCTGACGGAGGGGCCGGACACGCTGGAAGACGCGGCTGCCGGAGCCGTGGCGGCGATCCGCGAGGCGGCGGAGGAATGCGGGCTGCTGCTGGCGTGCGACCGTACGGGACGTGTGCCCGGTCATGCCACGGCACGTGCGGTGTTCGAGGGGCTCCAGCGGGGCGAAGCCTTCAGCGCGTTACTGCGCACGTACGATCTGATGCCGGACCTGGCCGCGCTGCACCCGTTCGCTCGCTGGGTCACGCCCGACTTCGAGGCTCGTCGGTACGACACCCGTTTTTTCCTGGCCCGGGCCCCGGTGGGGCAGCAGGCCACCTTCGACGACCGGGAGACGACCGAGGGCCTCTGGGTCGTGCCGTCGGTGATGCTCGATCGGTTTCGTGCCGGCGATGTGCTCCTGGCGCCGCCGACGCTGGCCTCGCTCGAACTGCTGGCCGGGGCCGGGTCGGTGGAAGCCGTGCTGGCGACGATCGTCCGCCCGATTCGCCCCATCCACCCGCTCATGGTCGAAGGCGAAGACGGTCAGCCTGTCCTTGCGCTTCCCGGCGATCCGTGCTATCCCGGCGAGGCTCCTCCCGTCCTTCCGCATCGCACACGCTTCCGCGTCCTCGGGCCTGGTCGCTTTGCTTGAGTGCCTGCCCTGTGCCGCTGGAAAATCCGGCTGCCATTTGGATTTGACGGGGGGGATCATGAATTTCCCACGCGCCTACTCGCCCCCTCACCCACTCCGACGAATACGATGCCTGCTCCCGTACCGATTGCGCCACGAACCTGGTATGTGGATCTCGAATACATGGGGGCCCCGCATCTGATCGCGACCGGGGTGCTGGAGACGGAGGTAGGTCTTCTGCTGGTCGATCCGGGGCCGGCGTCGGCACTCGATGGGTTGCGTCGGACCCTGGGGCGCGCGGGCTTCTCGCTGGAGGACGTGACCGGATTGCTGCTGACCCATATCCACCTCGATCATGCCGGGGCGGCCGGGCTTCTGGCCGGCGAGCGGCCGGGTATGCGAGTTTACGTGCACGAGATCGGAGCCCGGCACCTGATCGATCCGGCGCGCCTGCTGGCCAGCGCCCGGCGCATCTATGGCGAGGCGATGGATACGCTGTGGGGAGACGTTCGGCCCGTGCCCGAGGCCCAGGTGGTCCGCCTGCGGGGCGGCGAGACGCTCGACCTGGGGGGACGCACGTTCCAGGTGGCCTATACGCCCGGCCACGCCGTCCATCATGTGAGCTTCCTCGACGAGGCCAGCAGGACCGCCTTCATCGGCGACGTGGGCGGGATGCGTGTATCCGGCGACCCGGTGGTCGTGCCGGTGACCCCACCGCCCGACATCCATCTCGAAGCCTGGCGGGTCAGCCTCGACGTGGTGCGGCTCTGGGAACCCCAGCGGCTGTTCTCGACCCACTTCGGTCCGCACGAGGACGTGTCCTGGCATCTGGATACCCTCGGTGCGAGGCTCGAAGCATGGGCCCGCCGGGTCTACGAAGACCTCGACCGTCCGGGTGACGACGTCGGCAAAGCCCGGACGTTTGCCTCGGAGATGCTCGAAGGGGTGCGCCGGGAGCTCGGTCCGGAGCGCATCCTGCCCTACGAGCGATTTGCGGGGGTGGAAGCAAGCTGGCACGGCCTGGCCCGGTACTGGCGCAAGCGGCACTGAGGGCGCCGAAGGATCAAATGCCGGGGCTCCACGTTCGAATGCCGGTTCCCGAAGGGGAATGCCCGACAGACCACCCGTATCGCCCATAGACACCCAACGACCATGCCGTACCCTGAAGCTCTGGTAGCCCCGATGCGGGCCGAACTGACGCGCCTTGGCGTTGAAGAACTGACGACGGCCGAGGCCGTGGATGCAGCCTTCCAGGCGGCCGACGAAGGCACGATGCTGCTCGTGATCAACTCGGTCTGTGGATGTGCTGCGGCCAACGCCCGTCCGGCCGTAGCGCTGGCCATGCAGCATGCCGTGCAACCGGACAGGTATGTGACGGTCTTTGCGGGGCAGGACCTGGAAGCGACGGCACAGGCCCGCAAGTACCTGGCCGGTATTCCGCCCTCGTCACCGTTCATTGCGCTCTTCCGGGGAGGCGACCCGGTGTTCGTCCTGGAACGCCGCCACATCGAAGGGCGCTCGGCGAGCGCCATCGCGATGGATCTGATTCGCGCTTACGACCGCTTCTGCGGGGAGGAGGCGCCCGAGGTGGACGAGCCCGAGCGCCCGGTAGAAGCCGGCGCATCGCCCGCCGCCTCGCACCTGCCGCCGACGTTCCGGTCGATCCTCTGAGTTTGTCCGGCGCGACGTGCTCTTTTTCGAGCCGGCCCTTCGCAGAGGGGTCGGCTTTTTTGTCGAGAGCCGGGCGGCTGGCCGGCGCGGCTCGATAAAGACGGTCCTGTCCCGGGATTGCCTGAGTGCGCGCGCATGGTTATCATCCGGCCGCACCCGACCTCGAAACGACGTGCGCTGCTGGGCGCCGGTAGGGAACAAGCCATCATGGAGCATATCGTCATCGGCATCGTGAGCGTGATCGTGCTGGGCATCAGCGCACAATGGCTGGCCTGGCGGTTCAAGGTGCCGTCCATCCTCTTACTGCTGATCTTCGGCTTCCTGGCGGGGCCGGTGACAGGGTTGCTGCCGCCGTCATCGTTGCAGGGAGACTGGCTCTTCGCCTTCGTCTCCCTCTCCATTGGGATCATCCTGTTCGAGGGCGGGCTGAGCCTGCGTCTGTCCGAACTGCGGGAGGTGGGCAAGGCGGTTCTGAACCTCATCACCATGGGGGTACTGGTGACCTGGGTCCTGGCCGGTCTGGCCGCTCACTACATCGCCGGGTTCAACCTGCCGCTCTCGATCCTGATCGGTGCCATCCTGACGGTGACAGGGCCTACCGTGGTGATCCCGCTGCTGCGCCATGTACGTCCTTCGGGACGCATCGGCACGGTGGCGAAATGGGAGGGGATCACGATCGATCCGGTCGGGGCCATCCTGGCCGTGCTGGTGCTGGAAACGATCCTGCTGCTGAACCAGTCGGTGGCGGTGGTGGGCGAGGCCGGCGGTGTCGGGAACGCGGTTCTGCACGCCATCGAGGGGCTGCTGCTCACGATCGCCATCAGTGTGGGGATCAGCGTCATCGGGGCCGCCCTGCTGATCCTGCTCTTGCATCGGCGTCTGGTGCCGGACTACCTGCAGAGTCCGATTGCGCTGATGGTCGTCGTCGGCACGTTCGCCCTGTCGAACGTCCTGCAGGAGGAATCCGGCCTGCTGGAGGTGACGCTCATGGGCATCATGATGGCGAATCAGAAATACGTGCCGGTGCGGCGGATCTCCGAGTTCAAGGAAGACCTGCAGGTGCTCTTGATCGCCAGCCTCTTTATCGTGCTCAGTGCCCGGCTGGAACTGTCGGCGCTGGCCTACATCGACGAGCGTGCCCTGATTTTCCTCGGCGTACTCATTCTGCTCGTCCGACCGGTGGCGGTGTGGGTCTCGACGATCCGGACGAACCTGAACTGGCGGGAGAAGGTGTTTCTTTCGTGGATGGCGCCGCGTGGCATCGTGGCGGCGGCCGTGGCCTCGCTGTTTGCCTTCCGCCTGGAATCCATCTTCCCGGACCAGATCGGCGGGCTGGTGCCGCTCGTGTTCCTGGTGATCGTCGGCACGGTGACCGTCTATGGCCTGACCATCACCCCGCTGGCGCGTTACCTGGGCCTCGCCGAGCCGAATCCGCAGGGCCTGCTTTTCCTGGGCGCGCACCTGTGGGCCCGGCGCCTGGCCGTGTTGCTGCAGGACCTCGGCTACCGGGTGATGCTGATCGACTCGAACGTCAACAACATCGAGCGGGCCCGTCGCAGCCACCTTCCCGCCGTTCCCGTCAATGCGCTTTCCGAATCTGTTATCGATGAACTTGATCTCAGCGGGATCGGGAGGTTTCTGGCGCTGACGCCCAACGATGAAGTCAACGCGCTGGCGGCCCTCCACTTTGCCGAAATTTTCGAGAGCACGTCGGTCTACCAGCTGGCCGGGCGCTTCGAGGAGGAGTCGGAACACAGCGCCCTGCCGGCGCACCTCCGGGGTCGGCCCCTGTTCGGAGGCAAGGTGACCTTTTCGATGCTGAACGACCGATTCAATCAGGGAGGGGAGTTCGACGTCATCGAGTTGACCGAGCAGATGCCCTACGAAGCGCTGCTGAGTGAGTACGAGGGGGATGTGGTGCTGCTGTTCGTGATCCGGGGCGGCGAGCTGCTGGTGCATGCGGAAGAGGGGTCGGTGACGCCGCAACCGGGGGACCGGGTGGTGGTGTTCCTGCCCCCGAAGGCCCGGGAGAAGGCGGAGGCCGAGGAGGTGTCGTTCGAAGAGCTGGTCGTCCGCTCGGAGGTGCTCGATCTGGAAGCGCCCATGCCCTTCGAAGACCTCGTCGAGGAGGTGGCTGCGGCGTTTGCCCAGCGGCTTCCGGTCACGGCGGCGAGCCTTGTCCGTGGCTTCCTCGACGGGGCCCGTCACGGTGGCATGCCGGTAACGCGGGGTGTGGCGTTGCCCCACCTGCGCGTACCCGAGATCGAGGAGCCGGAGCTGGTCCTGGTGCGGTGCCGGGAGGGCATTCTGCTCGACGCGGCGCACGTCCTTCCGGAGGGCACCGCGTCGAGCACAGAACACGACGCGGCGAGGGAGGACGCCGGTACACCGGCTGAGGGGACGGAAGAGCGGGAGCGGGTCTATGCGATCTTTTTCCTGGTCAGCCCGGAAGAGAAGCCGGGCAAGCACCTGCGCACGCTGGCCTACCTGGCCTCCCGGATGGACGAGAGCGACTTTATCGAGCGCTGGCGCAAGGCCGGGGATGTGGTGGAACTGAAGGAGACCCTGTTGGACCCCGACCACTACCTTGCGGTGACGCTGCGCTCCGACGACGAGACGGGCACGCTCATCGGGCGGGACGTTCAGGACCTGGACCTGCCGCCGCGATGCAAGGTGGCGCTGGTGCACCGGGGCAAGAAGCACTTCGTGCCCAGCGGGTATACGCAGTTGCACGAGGGAGACCGGCTCATCATCATCGGTGACGGGAG
>CAZKFR010000003.1:93628-96625 GCA_964552015.1 uncultured Rhodothermaceae bacterium
GTGGCACCGCCGGCCAGCCCGAGCAGGAGCAGGCAACGCTCGGGGTCGCCGGCAAACCCGCCGACCAGCAGGGCGCTCAGGAGCACCGTAAACAGGATCAGGCTCGTCATCAGATCGAGGCGTTGCCGCTCGAGCACGTCGAACAGGCGCGTCAGCGGGACGGACAGGGCGGTGAAGAACAGCCAGGGGGCGAGGTATTGCACGTAGGTGCCGGCCGTCCGCCAGGTCTCGCTAAAGACCACCGCGAACACGTCCGGTCCGGCAAGCAGGAGGGCCAGGGTAGGATACAGCCCGGCCATGACGAGGCGGCGGTGGACGGTGGTCGTGAGGGGCGCGAGGGTGTCCTCCCGTACGGCCTCGGCGGCGTGGACGAAGAACACCTGAGCCACGGCCCCGCCGAGGAGACTCAGCGGGACCAGTACGGCGTTGAACGCCAGACCGAAATGCCCCACGATGGTCCGGTCGAAGAAGAAGAGCAGGAGCAGGAACGGCAGGCGGCTCATGAGGGCGCCCAGCAGCGTCGAGGGCATGGAGAACACCGCGAAGCGCCGGTAGCGGGAGGCCGTGGCACGGAGGGCTTCGATTCGGAACGCGGCACGCAAGGCGTGCGCGCCGTGGCGCAACGCGGCCGTCAGGAGCAGGAGGGCGGCTACCGCATGACCGGCGACGAACCCCCCGATGAGCCCGCCGGGGCCGGCATGCCAGGGCGGCAGCGCAGCCCCCACACGGACGGCCACCATGGTACTGCTCTGCACGACCTGGCCCGCCGATACGGGTTTGAACCGTTTCTGTCGGGTGAGCCACATTTCCGCCAGCTTGCTTGCACGGAGGATCAGCAGCGTGGGCGGGATCAGCCAGAGCCAGGCGGCCAGGTCCGGGGCCCCCATGCGGGAGGCCAGGGCCACGCCCGGTACGATGAGCAGCAGCATCAGGGCCGCGAAGGCACTCGTGAGCAGGGCCGCCAGCCCGAGAATGGAGGCCGCGTCCCGGTCGTCCTCCGGGAGCATCAGCGCATCTTCATAGCGTAGCGAGGCGACCGGCATCAGGATCCCCACCAGGGCGATGAATACATCGGCCAGGCCGAAATCGGCGGGGGTATAGAGGCGCGTCAGGAGGGGGCGAGCCAGGTAGCCCAGCGCCAGCGCGAACGTGCTTCCGGAAAGGAGGGTGAACACCGAGGCACGGAAGCCGCCCGGAACGAACCGGTTGGAAAAGAGCCGCCGGGGATCGAACCACATCATCGGTCCTCCCGTGGACGGATGCGGTAAACGACCCACGGTTCGGCCTGGAAGACGCGCTCGAAGGAGTGGGACGACGGGAGGGGGGTCTGTCGCACGACGTAGGAAAAGCCGTAGCGCTCGGATCGTTCGAGCAGCGCTCCGGCGGGGAGTTGCTCGTAGGCCTCGTCGAGGAGCGGGAGCAGCGCGGCGCCGCCTCGTTCCGGCGGGGCGATGGGTGCCATGTCGAGCAGGCGCCTGTACCAGCCCTGCATATGATCCTCCCGAAAGGGAAAGGCTTTGAAGTTGACGACGATGGCCCGGCGCGCGCGCGTGCGGAAACCATCCCACGAGGGTGGCACGGCCACGATCGCTTCGGTCGGCGTCTGGGTTCGGATCCACCGCTCCAGCTGGGCCATCGGTGTTTTCTCGTGCTCCCAGGGCAGAGCCCGCGAGCGTATGAACGGGTTGCCCGTAATCAGGCCCACACAGACGATGGTCCAGCCTGCCAGTGCCATGAACGAGGGCCATGGCCCCGCCAGCCACCGGGCCGCGCTTCGCCACAAGAACGTCGGCATCAGGCGTGAGACCGTGGCCGAGAGGATGAGGACGAACAGCAACTTGGCCAGCACGGTCGTCTTGAACAGTTGCAACTTGACGATGAAGAATACCGGCCAGACGGTGGTGAACAGGTAGCCGATCAGGCAGGCCAGGGTGATGAACAGCAGGAGCAGGCCCGTCTCGCGGGGAGCGGTGAGTAGTTTGCGCACCTGAGGGAACGAAAACGCGAGGAGTCCGGCGCCGGCGATCAGTCCGAACGAAAGGACGGCCGGGAGCGGGAAGGCATCCGGAAGGTAGTGGTGCGGGGCACGAAAGACGGCCTGGATATAAAAGGGCGAAACGTGGTCGCCGGCCGGCAGGGGAGGAGGATGCACGTGCTGGTAGACCAGCGGCCCGAGCGCCGGGGCCGCACTGGCTGCGAAGACACCGGCAAACAGAAGCAGGTTGCGGCGGGCGAGCGGACGGTGTTCACGGGGGAAGAGCGCCACGAGGAGCAGGGCCGTGACGAGGAGGGCCAGATGCAGGCCCACGAGCGCCTGCATCCAGGTGGCTATGCCGAGGAGCACGGCGGCCCACAGGATGCGCCGGTTGAAGAAGGCCGTCAGCCCCCACAGCCCGAGGGCCCAGGCTACCATGCTGGGCACGAGCAGCCGGTGGGCCAGGTCGTTCCCCCCCAGGGTCCACTGCGGCGTCAGCACGAGCGCACCCAGTACCGTCAGGATGGCCGCCATCCGATCGCCGGTCAGCCGGTGGGCCAGGGCGTAGACCGCGCCCCCCAGCGCGATCCAGGTCAGTACGTACAGCAGGAGGACGGCCAGCCACAGGGGCATCAGGCTGGCCAGTGCTTCGACGAGCCCCGCAAAATAGGTGCGGATGCCGATCCCCTCTACCTGGGTCTGCACGAACCAGTCCCGGGCCAGGAGGGAGGTGTCGAGATGGTGCAGGACCAGAGGAAGGAACTCATCCTGGTCCCCACGCCCGTAATCATACCCGAAGCGCAGGAAGAAAAGGAGCCCGCCTCCCAGGATGGCCAGGGTGGGCTCGGCATAGGATCGGGTCGATGCAGGACGCATGAAGTCCCTCGTGCGTACGTGGTGGTGTATGGACTACCGAGGTATTCGTACGGGGCCCGGATGGCTTAAACGCCACGTATCCAATAATACAGGCGAAGCGGAACCGATGGAACGATCTCGATGCGAAAGTACGAAGTCAGCCGGGG
>CAZKFR010000003.1:96725-116890 GCA_964552015.1 uncultured Rhodothermaceae bacterium
TGGAACCCTCGTGCAGGAGCGCGAGTGCGGCTTCGGGCGTTCCGTCGATCCGGCGGCGGAGGAGGTACGTTCGCACCAGGCCTGCTGTCTGCAGGGTCGCCACGAGGCCCGCGAGCAGGGGCGCGGGAGCCGGGAGCGAACGCCCCTGGCGGGCAAAGCTGGCAGCCAGGAGATCGAGCAGCGGTTGCGGGTCGGGCGTGTCCGGGTCGAGGTCGTACGTGTCTTGAAATCGCCGGAACGTGCGCCGGGCGGAGGCCGACCAGGTGCCGGTGGGGTCCTCCGCAGCCTGGAGGGTAAGCCGGTAGGTGTAGAGCGGCGTGGTTCGCCATCCTCGCCAGCGCGCCGGCCGGACGTCCGAGCAGTCCGGAGGCAGGTGAAGCGCGACGGCATCGAAACGGTTCTCCAGGGCGGCTAGCAGGGCTTCGAAGGGGGAGGTACGGGTATGGAGGGCCGCTTCATCCGGCCGGCGGCGCCAGACGATCGGGGTGTAGGCGACCAGGGGGGGGACCCGGGCCATACGAAAGGGACCACGCCGGTGGCGATACACCGGTACACCCGCCTCGTCCGTACCCGCGTCGGTCAGGAGCAGGACGTGCGCCTCCCGTCCCGTGGCCTGTGCCACCGCCCGAACGAAGGCCGGCGCCGTGAACGGATCGGACGCACCGGACTGCACGCGGAGCGCCTCCCAACGGGCAGCGGCACCGGGGTCCTCCAGCGGCAGCAAGTGGGAAACCATGGCCTGGCCGTGTTGTCGAGCACCGGGTCAGAGAATATACTGGCTCATGTCCCGGTTGTCGACCACCGCCTGGAGCTTTGCCTGGACCAACTCCCGATCGACGACAACCTGGTCCGACGAACGGTGGTCCGGTACCTCGAAGAGAATATCTTCCAGCAGCGTCGTCAGGATGGTGTGCAGGCGCCGCGCTCCGATGTTTTCCACCTGTTCGTTGACCTCGGCCGCGATCCGCGCGATCTCGCGCACCGCCTCGTCCGTGAAGACGATCTCGACGCCCTCGGAAGCCAGAAGGGCCTGGTACTGTTTCAGGAGCGCGTTCTTCGGCTGGGTCAGGATCTGATAGAAGTCTTCTTCGTTGAGGCTCTTCAATTCGACGCGGATGGGGAAACGGCCCTGGAGTTCAGGGATGAGGTCGCTCGGCCGTGCCACGTGGAAGGCGCCGCTGGCGATGAAGAGGATGTGGTCCGTCTTCACCATGCCGTACTTGGTCATCACGCTGGAGCCCTCGACGATGGGGAGCAAGTCACGCTGGACGCCCTCGCGCGACACGTCGGGGCCGCTACCCTTCGACGACGACCGGGCGGCGACTTTGTCGATCTCGTCGATGAATACGATGCCGGATTGTTCGACCCGCTCGATGGCCTCCTTTGTCACCTTGTCCATGTCGATCAGGCGCTGGGCTTCTTCCTGCGCCAGGACCTCGCGGGCCTCCCGGATCTTCATGCGCCGTTTCTTGCGTTTCTTGCCGCCCAGGTTGCCGAAGAGATCCTGCAGGTTGACGCCCATCTCTTCGAGCCCCATCGGGCCGAAGACCTGGAGCATCGGGGTCTGGTCCGAGGCGACCTCGACCTCCACTTCGCGCTCGTCGAGTTCGCCGCGTTGCAGCATCTCTCGAAACTTTTCGCGCGTGCGGGAGCGCATCTCGGCGTCGCCGGGCTCGTCATGATTGCCGGCCGGCTCGGAGGACGGGCGCATCAGGAAGCCGGCCCCGGGCACGAGTTCCGAGGCCGGTTTGCGAGGCAACGGGATGAGCAGGTCCAGGATGCGCTCGTCGGCCAGTTCGCGGGCGCGGTCCTGCACGGCGGCCGTGTGTTCCTCCCGCACCATGTTGATGGCGATGTCCGTCAGATCGCGGATCATGCTGTCGACGTCCCGGCCGACATAACCGACTTCGGTGAACTTGGTCGCCTCGACCTTGATGAACGGAGCCCCGGCCAGCCGCGCCAGCCGCCGTGCGATCTCCGTCTTACCCACGCCGGTAGGGCCGATCAGGATGATGTTGTTCGGCATGATCTCCTCACGCATCTCCTCCGGTGCGTTGAGGCGGCGCCAGCGGTTACGCAGCGCAATGGCTACGCTCTTTTTGGCCTCATGCTGACCGATGATGTATTTGTCCAGTTCAGCGACGATCTGTCGGGGTGTCAGTTCTTTATGCATGGTCCAGGATCGATGGGCTACGTGGGCGCTTGCCCGGGCCGGGCAGCGATGCCGTCGGGAACGGGCACGCCACCGGGAGGACAACGAAGAAAGGGAGACGGCAACGAGCCGCCTCCCTGGTAATGCACGGAGGACGTCGAGGTTCTGCAAAAGCGCGCGAAAAAACCTGCACGGAAGCGTGCCGGGTGCGTATCAGCGCCGGTCGGCTTCTTCGGCTTCGGGGGCCTCGTGTTCGTCGTCGTAGGACACCGGCTCGTCTTCCTCGAAGGGTTCTTCGTCCTCGTAGTCCTCTACGTCGTCGAGGTCCTCGTCGAGGTCGTCTTCGGTGTATTCGTCCTCGGCGTAGGTGTCGTAGTCCTCCTCAGCGTAGTCGTCGTACGCGTCGTACGGCTCCTCCTCGTAGTACGCATCGTCGGACTCGGCTTCCTGGCGCTCATAGAAGGCCTGCTGGATCTCGCGGACGTCGGGGTGATCGGTGTCGACGAGGAGGACGGTGTAGTCGTAGGGGAAACCACGCCGTTTCTCGAGCCAGACGGCGCCGGCGGCTTCGAGGTCGTTGATGATGGTCTTCGGGTCGTGCTCGTCGTCGTCGAGGAGCTCCGAGAGCTTCCGCAGAAGCGGCGTCAGGTAGACCTCTTCATACTGCCCGAAGTACTCTTCGATGATCTCGAGCGTCCGGCGCGCTGCCAGATCGGTGATGGCCAGGTATTCGATGCCTTCACGGGGTTCCCGTCCGACCGAGCCGTTGCGGGCGGCTCCTTCGCCAAGGAGCAGGCGCTGGGTGGGCTCGCTGAGCAGATTGCACAGGTCCACAAACGCTTCCTCGCCCAGGTAGGACAGGGCTTCGGAGGAAGGGGGATCGAGCGTGACCAGCAGCACCGTGCGTCCGCTGTGCTTCAAGTGCTGCATCAGAGGGAGGTAGAGGCGGTCTCCGGTCATCACGGCAAACGTGGTGATGTCCTCACGGCGGTGGAGTACCTCCATCAATTCCGTGCAGAGCTGCACTTCGGCAGCATTGTCCTGCACGGCACCCGCCGTGAAACGGGGGTCCACGTCCTGCAGGATCAGCGAACGCTGGATGAACGAGCCGTTTCCGCTGAGGGCGCTGAAGTCGGCGTAGGCGTTGGTCAGGTGCGTGGGCGTGCGCAACTCCTCGATCAGGTAGCGACGCAGTTCGTCGATCGCCTCCGTGATGACGGCGTCGGGGTAAGAGCGGTCCTCGAGGCGTTCCGTGAGGAGCGAAAACAGGTTGTCGAAATCAACGAAAACAGCGGCACATCGATTCTGATGACGCGACGGGACATTCGAGTATTTGGCGTAGCGCATGGGACTATGGATTTGGGTTGGTCTTCTCCTGACGAGCGCGTTCCGGACGAAGGTGGGGATACCTTTGGAAGCCCGTACGGGCTTATTGTTACAGGACATGTCCGGGGTGGGGCGGGCTCGTCAGGCACATCGTTGGAAAAGAACGGGTAATCGATGGCGGGGATGAAAATCGATTCCCTGTTGCGTCGGGGTCAATGGTTCGTGAGTTCGAGAATGGTGGTGTGGTGGTTCGTATAGATGCAGATATCTGCGGCAATATGCAGGGCGTCTTCGACGATGGTACGAGCCGAGAGGTCCTGCCCGTGCTTCATCATGGCGCGAGCGGCCGCCAGGGCATAGGGCCCGCCGGACCCTATGGCGAGGACGTTGTCGTCCGGCTCGATCACGTCGCCGTTGCCGCTGATGAGCAGCAGCCGGTCGCGAGCGGCCACGGCCAGCAGGGCTTCCAGCCGGCGGAGGAAACGATCCGTGCGCCAGTCCTTGGCCAGTTCGACGGCCGAGCGGATCACGTTGCCGCCATATTGCTGCAGTTTCTCCTCGAACCGCTCGAACAACGTAAAGGCGTCGGCCGTGGCGCCGGCAAAACCGGCCAGAATCTTTCCGTCGTGCAGCGCCCGCACTTTCTGGGCGCGGTGTTTCATCACCGTATCCCCCATCGTGGCCTGACCATCCGAACCCAGCGCGACCTGTCCGTTCCAGTGCACGCCGACGACGGTGGTACCATGCAGTAGGCCCGGCGAGAAACGATGCATTCGTGATTCCAATGTTCGTGGGTTGGTGTAGCTACTCACTTGTAAAATTGCTGTTTCAAACTGCCTGCGGCGCGAGAGCCTTGTGCCGCAGGCAGGATGAGGCCCTGTAACTTCTTTAAAGAAAAAAATAGGAAAAAATCTGTGTATTTTGCCATACACGGCGTAGCCTGCAAGGCTCCCCCGAGAGGGATCGCAAAATACTTGTTGTTACATGTAAAAACCACGTCCTTCGATGGAGCAGGATTTTTTTTCGATAAAAACGTACCGGTGGGCTCGGTTCGCAGGTCAGGGGCGTCTGGTAGGAAGGGGGGCCGGGTCAACCAGCAGGCGGACGGCCTCGTCCATGGTGGCCCGGACATCCCGGGTCTTGGTCGTATAGTGGTTGGCCATCAGCACGAAGGCATACGGCGTTCCGTCCGTGGACGTTACGTACCCGCTCAGCGTGCTCACGTTGCCGACGGTACCGGTCTTGGCACGCACCCGGCCCCGCACAGGCGTATCCCGGAAGCGGTATTCGAGCGTACCGTCTTCGCCGCCGACGGGAAGCGAGCCCAGGAACGCTTCCCGGACGGCCGGGTCCGGGTGGTGCCACAGGTAGGTCAGCAGCCGGGAGGTCATCTCGGCCGTGACCAGGTTGAGTCGCGACAGGCCGGAGCCGTCGACGAGCTGGACCCGGCTCGTATCGATGCCGGCGCGCACCAGGGTTTCCATGACAGCGGCCAGGCCCCGCTCCGCCGAGCCGGGCAAGGACAGGCTGTCCGAAGCGGCCCGTTCGGCCCCCAGCGTGCGTAGCAGTTGCTCGGCGTAGAGATTCTGGCTCTCTTTGTTGATGACCTCGACGATACGGGCCAGCGGCGGAGAAAGATGCGTGGCCACGCGAAGGAGCGCATCGTCCTCGTAGTCCGGCTTGATCGACAGGTCGTCCACATCAACGGGCCGCCCCTGGACCGCGATGCCCTGACGCAGCAAGGTTTCCCGGAGCACGTGGACGAAATACCGTGTCGGGTTGTTGACCGTGAGCGACTCGGTGTCCGGCCGGTCGGCGGGAACGCGGCTGTAGAGGCGGAGGATGTTGGTGCCCCGCAGACGCTCGTAGCCTTCGTCCAGCGACGAGTCTGCCGGAAGGGTCAGCGTCTGATTGACGACGCGGACGTAATCGGTGCTGTCGGGCTCCCAGAAGATGCGTGCCGGCGCGCCGGGGGTGGTCGGGGCAATGGTGACGTCGACGCAGTTGTCGTTGAACGAGAGCCCGCTGATCTCGGCCCCGTACCAGTACGTCTCATCGTCCCAGCTCCAGCCGTAGCCCAGCGGGACATCGTCGAAGACGTCGTCGTCGCCGATGAGGTCGCCCTCGATGCGTGTGATGCCGGCGGCGCGGAGAGAGTCCGCCCAGGCTCGAAAGACCGCCGTGCGATCCCCGTCGGTAAAGCGCCCGCCGATGGACGGGTCGCCCGAACCGCGCACGATCAGGTTGCCCCGGAGTACGCCGTTCGCGACGGGGCCGTCCGCGTAGAGGACCGTCTGATAGCGGTAGTCGGGGCCGAGTTGTTCGAGCGCGGCGGCCGTGGTGTACAACTTGGTGTTGGAGGCCGGGATGAAGCTGCGTCGGGCGTTGCGTTCGTAGACGATCGTGCCGTCGGTCAGGTCAACGATCCGTGCGGCCCACCAGGCATTTTCGTACCGGGGGGCGTCGAAGAGCGCATCCAGGCGGGATGGAAGCGTCTGGGCCCGGATGTGCTGAGGCGCGCACGCGAGGAGACAGGTCAGCAGGAGGAGGCCAACGCGGCTCTGCAGGGCGCACCGATCGGAGAAAACCGGCGCATGACGTAAGGCCCGTGCAGAACGGGTCGGTAAGCCAGGCGCCAGCCGTGCAGAGCCCCGGGGGACTCGAGGGGACGCGCAGGTCGTGGCGAAGGCATGCATGAAGGGGGGGCGAAAAAAAGGGGAGGCCCGTAGGAGAAGGAAGCCGGAAGAATACGTATGGGACAAATTAAATCGTCGCAAAGATAGGGAAAAAATGCGAGCGGGAATATAGGAAATGTTCCTGCATGCCGCGCTCACCGTGCGGATGAGGAGGTGCCGGTAACGAGCGGGCGTGGCAGGGTTCTTTCCGGTTGCGGTTTCTGCATGACGACGAAGGCAAAGGTGGCGTCGTCCAGGCGGGCGAAGGGGCGGACGTAGATGAGCAATTCATTACGCCCCGGGCGGGCGGCGACCGAGTCGATCACGCCGATGGGGTAGCCCGCCGGAAAGATGCCGCTGTACCCGCTCGTGACGACGGTCTGCCCTTTCTGCACGGGTTCCGTCTTGACGACGAACTCCAGGAGGAGTCGATCCGGGTCGTTCCCTTCCCAGCGGAGGATGCCATCGACGCGCAGGGGCTGGATACGGGCCGGCACGCGGAAGTCGGTGTCGAGGTAGGTCATCACCTCGGCATAATGTGTGGAGACGAGTTCGGTGCGCCCCAGGATACCGCGTGTATCGATGACGGCCATGTCCTCGGTTACGCCCTCGGCCGAACCGGCGTCGATGAGGAGGCGTCGGCGCTGACTGTCTTTCGAAAGGATGTGGACGGGCCGGACCGGAACGTCCAGCGTGTCGACCAGCCCCAGCATACGGCGGAGGATGGCGTTCTCCTGACGAGCCTCACGGGACCGGGCCACCTCGCTGGAGAGGCGAATGTTTTCGGCCCGCAGCCGGTCATTTTCCTCGAGGGCACGCACGAAACTGCCGGCCCAGGCGAAATAACGCTCCACCTGTCCGGTCACTTCGAGGGCTCTGGCCCGGAGCAGGCGCACCACCGGCTCGTTCCGGGCCAGGAGCGTGACCACCGAGAGGGTCAGCAGGACGAACAGCAGGACCCAGTCGCGGAGGCGCTCCCAGAGTTGAACGTTCATGCCGGTGGGTGTCGGGCGGGCGGATCACAGCGCTCAGGTGAGCACCTTCTCGTACTTTTCCGGTTCCTCGAGGACGGCTCCGGTGCCGCGGACGACGGCCGTCAGCGGGTCCTCGGCGACGTAGACGGGCAGGTCCACACGCCCTTTGATGAGGGTGTCGAGCCCCTTGAGCAGCGCGCCGCCCCCCGTCAGCATGATGCCGCGTTCGAGGATGTCGGCGCCCAGTTCCGGCGGGGTGCGTTCCAGGCACCGGATGACCGCGGCGGCGATCTGGCTGATCCCCTCGCGCAGGGCTTCCCGCACGTCCTCCGACGAGATCTTGCGAACCTTCGGGATCCCGCTGACCAGGTCGCGGCCCTTGACGGAGACCTCCAGTTCGGGGTCGAGTTCGATGGCGCTCCCCACCTCGCACTTGATCCGTTCGGCCGTGCGCTGTCCGATCAGCAGGTTGTGGTTTCGCTTGAAGTACTGCACGATGGCGTTGTCGAGCTCGTTGCCGCCGATGCGGATGGACTCGTCGATGACGATGCCGTTGAGGGCGATCACGGCAATCTCGGTGGTGCCCCCGCCGATGTCGACGATCATGTTGCCCACCGGCTCGGAGACGTTGAGGCCGATCCCGATGGCCGCCGCCATCGGTTCGTCGATGAGGTACACCTGCCGTGCGCCGGCATGCTCGGCCGAATCGCGTACGGCCCGCTTCTCGACCTCGGTGATGCCGCTCGGTACACAGACGACCATCCGCCGGATGGAGGTGATCCAGCTCGTCTGCACCTTTCGGATCAGGTGGCGGATGAGCTGCTCGGCCACCTCGAAGTCGGCAATGACGCCGTCCTTGAGCGGGCGAATCGTTTCGATCTCGCGGTGGGTGCGCTCGTGCATCTGCTGGGCCTCGTGGCCCACGGCAATCACCTTGCGTGTGCTGCGGTGCAGCGCCACGATACTCGGCTCATTCAGCACGATCCCCCGGCCTTTGATGTAGATCAGCGTGTTGGCCGTGCCCAGGTCGATGGCAACGTCGGTCGCGAAATTGAGGAAGCCCATGGAGTTCACAGAGGCTGAGAGGTCCGGCCGGGAACGCGTAGCCGGACGGCGGAACCTGAAAGTGGGAGGAAAGGGGGCACACTCCGTGCCGCCGGAATATACTACATTCCACGGCGGATGCTAGTGCCGGAAGTGGCGTTTTCCTGTAAATACCATCGCAATGCCGTGTTCGTTCGCGGCCGCGATCACTTCGTCATCGCGTATGGAGCCGCCGGGCTGGATGACGGCGCGTGCGCCATGCCGGGCCGCTTCGAGCAGGCCGTCTGCAAAGGGGAAGAAGGCATCCGAGGCGACCACGGAACCGGTGAAATCCAGGCCGGATTTGCGGCCTTTCTGGATGGCGATCTCGGCGCTGTCGATCCGGCTCATCTGGCCGGCGCCGATGCCGAGGGTGGCCCCGTCCCGGGCGTATACGATGGCGTTGCTCTTGACGTGCTTGACGACGCGCCAGGCGAAGTCGAGGTCGCGCCACTCCTGTTCGGTGGGGGCGCGCTCGGTGACGACGCGGTACGTGGCGTGCTGGGTGGCCGCGTCCCCGAGCACGGGGTCCCGTTCCTGCACGAGCAGGCCGCCCAGCACGGACCGCACGTCGAAGGCGGTATCGGTGCGGGCCGGCGCCTTCGTGCGGATCAGCCGGCGGTTCTTCTTCTGCCTGAGGAAGTCGAGTACCCCTTCCTCGAAGTCCGGAGCCAGGATGATCTCGGTAAAGACCCGGTCGATGGCCTCGGCCGTGGCCCGGTCCAGCGGACGGTTGACGACGACGATCCCGCCGAAGGGGGACTGCCGGTCGGTGGCGAAGGCGCGTGCGTAGGCGTCGGGGAGGGTGTCGGCCGTGGCGACGCCGCAGGGGTTGGTGTGCTTGAGGATGGCGCAGGTCGGTGGTGCGTCACGGAACTCGTCGATGAGCAGGAGCGCCGCGTTGAGGTCGAGCAGGTTGTTGAACGAAAGCGCCTTGCCGTGCAGCTGCTCGAAGTAGGGTGAGGGGTCGCCGTAGAGGGCCGCGGCCTGGTGCGGGTTCTCGCCGTAGCGAAGCGCCTGGGCCCGGGGCAGCGTCACCGAGAAGGCCGGCGGCATGGCGGCCTGGGGCTCGGCGGCGGTCGTCCGCGCGAAGTAGTCGGCGACGGCCCGGTCGTAGGCGGCCGTCAGGGCGAAGGCCCGGTGCGCCAGGCGGCGGCGCGTTGCCAGCGAGAGGGTGCCGTGATGGGCGTCCATCTCGTCGGCCACCACGGCGTAGTCCTCGGGCGAGGTGACCACGCCCACGAAGAAGAAAT
Source organism: uncultured Rhodothermaceae bacterium (assembly GCA_964552015.1). GTDB lineage: Bacteria > Bacteroidota > Rhodothermia > Rhodothermales > ISCAR-4553 > Rhodocaloribacter. The sequence goes on from CAZKFR010000003.1 coordinate 106,189, forward strand.
TCTTCGCGGCGGCGCGGACCATGGTCGGCCCGCCGATGTCGATGTGTTCGACGGCCACCGCATCGCTCACGTCGTCCCCGACGGTGGCCTCCTGGAAGGGATAGAGGTTGACCACGACCAGGTCGATGAGGGGGAGGCCCTGCGCGTCGAGTTGGGCGAGGTCGTCGGGGGCGGTCCGTCGGGCCAGAAGACCGCCGTGGATGGCCGGATGCAGCGTCTTGACCCGGCCGTCGAGGATTTCGGGGAAGCCCGTCACCTCGGCCACGTCGTGCACGGGCAGGCCGGCCTCGCGCAACGCCCGCGCCGTGCCGCCCGTCGAGATCAACGTGACGCCGTGGGCGTGCAGGCGCCGGGCAAAATCGACGAGGCCCGTCTTGTCGTAGACCGAGAGGAGGGCACGACGGATGGGATAACGGTCTTCCGGGGGCGGGAGGTCTCGGACGTGGATCATGGCAGGTGCGCGGCGGTCGGATCGGGTGAAGGAGGGACGGACCCACAGGGGCCCTATGACCGCATCAACTTACGCCATACGGGCTGCGTCCGACGCGAAAAATTGTGCGAAATCGCGCCGTGCGCGGCTTCATTCGGCCAGCACGAAGTCGATCTCGCGCGTTTCCAGGTTGGCCGCCGCCACGGTGACGCGCACCGCGTCCCCGAGACGAAACGTACGCCCGGACGAGAGCCCCACCAGCCGGTAGTTGCGCTCGTCGTACTCGTAGAAATCGTCGTCGAGGTCGCGCACGTGCACCATCCCTTCCACCAGGAGATCGGTCAACTCGACGAAGATGCCGAAGCTGGTCACGCCGCTGACGACCCCGTCGAACGTCTCGCCGACATGGTTCGCGATAAACTCAACCTGTTTGAGTTTGACGGATTCCCGCTCAGCCTGGACGGCGGCCCGCTCGCGTTCGGAGGCATGTTCGCACCGGGCCTGCAGATCGTCCACATCGGCGTTCTTCTGGCCGGTGGCGTACGCTTTCAGCAGGCGGTGCACCATCAGGTCGGGATAGCGTCGGATGGGGCTGGTGAAGTGGGTGTAATGCTTGAAGCCCAGGCCGAAGTGCCCGATGTTGTTTGTGTCGTAGCGGGCTTTGGCCATCGCCCGGAGCGCGGCTTCTTCGATGACGGGTTCCTGCGGGGTGCCTTTGACGGCCTGCAACAGGTCGTTGAGCTGTTTCGGGTCCACCCTGCCGTCCTTCAGGTCCAGCCGGTATCCGAAGGCGCGGATGTAGTCGGCCAGCTGCCGCATCTTCTCCTCGTCGGGCTGGTCGTGGACGCGGTAGACGAACGGCTTCGGGTTCTTTCGCATCCCGATGTGCTCGGCGACGGTCCGGTTGGCCAGCAGCATGAACTCCTCGATGAGCCGGTTGGCGTCCATGCGTTCCTTCCGGATGATCTCGACCGGGTGGCCCTGCTCGTCGAGTACGACCCGCACTTCGGGCAGGTCGAAGTCGATCGAGCCGGAGGCCATCCGCTTGCGCGTGAGCGTGCGTGCGAGTTTGTTGGCGCGTCGGACGTCGGCGGCGAAGGGATGACGCTGGTTTTTTCCTTCGATGATGGCCTGGGCCTCTTCGTAGGTGAACCGCTGCTTCGAGTGGATGATCGTCTCGCGGATCTGGTAGCGCACGACCTTCCCGCGCGGCGTGACTTCCATGATGCACGAGAACGTGAGCTTGTCCTCATGCGGGCGCAGGGAGCAGACCACGTTCGAGAGTTTCTCGGGCAGCATCGGGATGACACGGTCCACCAGGTAGACGCTGGTGCTGCGGGCCAGGGCTTCTTCGTCGAGGGCGGTGCCGGGGCGCACGTAGTGGCTCACGTCGGCAATGTGGACGCCCACTTCGTAGTGGCCGTTGTCGAGCTTCTCGATGTGGATGGCGTCGTCGAAGTCTTTCGCATCGACGGGGTCGATGGTGAAGATGCGTTTGTGGCGCAGGTCCAGCCGGCGGGACCTCTCGGCGCGGGGAATCTCGGCCCGGAGGGCGTCGGCCTCGGCCAGCACCTGCTCCGGGAACTCCGCCTTGACGTCCATACTCAGGGCCAGCGCCAGCACACGTACCGCCGGGTCGTCGGCCCGCCCGATGACCTGCAGGACCCGGCCTTCGGGGCGCGCGTGCGGGTCGTCGAACAGGTCGATCGAGACGACGACCTTGTCTCCGTTCCGGGCCCCATGGAAGGCTTCGCGGGGCACGTAAATGTCGTGCACGATCCGGGTGTCGTCAGGGCGGACGAGGGCGAAGTGCCCTTTCTTGAGGAAGGTGCCCACGGTACGGGTACGCCGCCGTTCGAGCACCTCGAGCACCTCGGCCTCATGGCGCTGGTCGCCGCGCCGGTGGGCGGCCAGGCCGATACGCACCCGGTCGCCGTCGAGCGCCGTGCCCATGCGGTTGGCCGGGACGTAGTAGTCGTCCGCTTCCCCCTCGACGGTGACGAAGCCAAAGCCCCGCGGATGCACGCTCAGGGTGCCCACCAGCTTTTTGGGCTGCGGACGATAGGCATACCGGTTGCCTTTCCTACGGGCCACGAGACGTTGTTCGGCCAGGTGCGTGAGCGTCTCCTGAAAGAGGGCGTACGCTTCCTGCTCCTTCACGCCGAGATGCCGGGCGATCTCCTTCGGCCGGTAGGCTTTCTGTCCATTACGGCGCAGGAAGCCGAGGATGGCACGCTTCATGGTTTCCGGCGTCCCGGGCACGGAACGCGGCGTTTCCTTGCGCGGCTCGCGCGCCGGTTTTTCCTGGCGTTTGGACCGGGTCTTGCGCGCCGGTTTTTCCTGGCGCGACGGTTTGTTCTTGCCGGTCGAGGTGGCCGTTTTTGGGGCCGCGTTCGTCTTGAGGTCTTTGTTCTTTCTGGTCTTCTTGGTTCTTGCCACGTTGTGTCAGAAATAGGTTGTAAAAGAGACGGGTTGTAGGGGCCGTTCGACCGGATGGACGCCAACGATCCGGGGGGAGGGTCCGTACAGATAACGGTGCCGAAACGTTACGGGACCGGAAAACGGGAGCGGAGCGAACGCCATGAAGGAGGTGCGGGACCTGGCATGGGAAGGACCCACGGAAGGAGGGACCATCACACGGGCGAATCAACCCTGAAGGAGCGGGCTTGTTTCATGCCGGCGGACCAGGCGAGGTTGGCGAGGCGTTCTTGCTCAAAAATCTGCATACCTCATCGCTCACCCGTGGCCACGTTTTCGTCCGGCTGCGGGGGCTTCGTCCGGCGATCCGGCAGGAGCCAGCCGAAGAGCTTGCGCAGCAGGCTTCGCCAGGTCGAGAACTCGGTCTGGTAGGAGAGGCCCGCGCCGGTCGTATTGGTTAGCGCCGTGTTTTCCGCCAGGACGTCGCCTTCACGCCGGTAAAAGATCTCCACCGAGACGTTGGGGTTGAGGCGGATCTCGACGACGAATTCGCCCTGGAGGCTTTCGTTGCGAACGTTATTCGTGCCGGAGCCCTGGTAGACGCCTTCGCCCCGGATGATGAGGCGCTCATCGAGCAGGCGCAGGGCGACGCCATAGGTGACGTCGAGGTCCTGGGTGTTCTCGCCCTGCAGGCCAAAGCTGAAATCGACGTTGGGCAGGGCCGCGTTGAGGAACCGGTTGAGCTGGCTCGAGACGAGCTGGGAGAGGCTGTTGAAGGCGAGTTGCCCACCGGCCGCGTTATCGAGGTTGGTGGTGGTGAGGCGGAACGAGTTGGTCAGGAGGACGCTCGTGGCGTATTCGGTCGCACGTTCGGGCTGGTTGAGCAGGGCCTCGAGGCCTTCGTACTCGCCGAGGCGGCTCTGCCCGCTCCGGTCGATGGCCAGACTCAGCTTGACGTCCGGCGCCGTCACCCGGCCAGAGATGTAGAGGCGGACGATGAGCGGGATCAGGGACGTATCGCTGGCGTCCCCCAGGACGGGCAGGCCGGCACGCGAGGCGCGGGTCCGGTAGGAGGCCGGGATGTCGAGCAGGGCATCGATCGGGTCGCCGTCCCAGGTGATGGTGCCGCCCGGCTCCAGGAGGAAGCGGCGGACGAACACCTCGCCGGCCGTGAACAGGTAGTCGCCCCCGTCGATGTGGAGCGTGCCGAACGTGTAGAACTCGCCCTCCCGGCGCTGCAGCTGAATGCGTCCGCTGCCGACGGCGTTGATCACATCTCCGAGGAGCGGGTCGATGACCAGGTGTACCGTCGAGCCGGGCGGAGCCAGGAGGTCGATGTCGAGGTCGAGGCCTTCGAGGAAAGGCCGTTCCCCCTCGGGACGGCTGGCCAGCACGTTCGAGCGGCGCGTGCGGCGGCGCAGGTCCGGGAGCCGACCCGTCGAGTCGGCAAAAAGGATGAAGCTCTCGTCATCCCCGCCGGTGCTCTCGGTAACGGGTATGAACAACTCGCTGTTGGGGGTGGTAACGGCGTCGTTCGAGCGAAGGTGGGCGTTGTAAAGGGGGCCGGTGAGGCTGGCCGTACCGCTGGCCCACAGGTGCCCGTAAAACGGCAGGTCGTCCGAGTAGGCCACGTCGATGATCTGTACGCGGTCGAGGCGGGCCTGGATGTCGAAGGAGAAGAAGGCGTAGTCGTTGAAGAGGACGGCGCCACGGGCCTCGAGGGTGCCGCCGGTCTTGTCGGTGAAGGCGGCCCGGCGGATGCGGATGGCGTCGGCATCGACCGACACGTCGGCCTCGCCGGTGAGGTGCAGGTTCAGGTCGGGCACGTCGAAAGCGCCGTCCCGGACGGCCAGGTCGGCCTGGAAGACCGGGCGGGAGAAGGGGCCGGTCATGGTGCCCGTACCCCGTGCATAGCCGGACACATTCGTCAGCGCGCCGATGATCTTTTCGAAGAAGAACAGGTCGGCGCGCTCGATGTCGTACCGGAGATCGAACTGTCCGGGCGGGCCTCCGCGCTCGGGCAGGCGCAGGCTGCCGGTCAGATCCAGGTGGTTGCGGGTCAGGATGGCCGGCAGGTTGGTGCCATGGACGAAGGTTGTGTCCGCCGTGCGGGTGGGGCGGATCTGCAGGTCGATGCCCACGTCCGGGCGGCCGGCCAGGTAACGGCTCGTCAGATGCAGGTCGCCCAGGATGTGCTGGTCGAGGGCGAGCGCCGTCACGTCGATCCGCCCGGTCAGGGCGGGGCGCTTCAGCCCGCCGGTGAGGGCCACGCGCCCGTCGAGCCGGCCGCCGAAACGGGGCTTGAGGTCGATGAAGTCGGTCAGATGACGCAGCACCACGGCCTCGGCTTCGGCATGGATCGTGTCGGATGGGGCGGACGAGAGGATGCCGTGGAGGCGCAGGCGCTGGACGGTATCGCCGGCCGCGCCCCGGCTCACGATCTGCAGCGATGGCACGACGAGGGCGTCCGTGAAAAGATCGACGAACTCGGGCTCCGGGTTGTAGAACACATACCTTCCGGCCCGGACACGGAGCGTGTCGAGCGTGATCCGGTTGCGGTCCGGGAGGACGTCGAGGGTGGCGTGGAGGTGGAGGGGGCCGTCCACGTGGTCGGGGCGGGAGGCCAGGTCGAGCCGGGCCCGGTGGCTGGCATAGGTCAGACGCAGCCGGGGGCGGGCGATGCCTTGCAGCAGGAAGGAGGAGTCGGCCAGGACGTTGAGGTCGAGCCGGAGGCGGTCGGCCAGGGGGGCATCGAACACCGTATGGGCCGCGAGCGTGGCCCGGAGGCTGTCCGCGGCAAAGCCGCCCAGGCGGAACGTGCCGGCCTCGAGGTGCCCGGTGAGGCGTGCCGCGGCCTCGCCGGCTTCGAGGTCGAGACGGGTCTGCAGGTCGGACTCGAGGGCGGGCAGCATCGGGAGCAGGGCCGAGAGGAGGTCGGACCGGCGCAGCTGGAACGTCAGATGCAGGGCCAGCGTGTCGAGCCCGGCCCGGCGCAACGCCCGGTGTAGCCGGTTCTGGTAGGCCGTCAGGGCGTCGCCGTCGTTTCGAGGCGGCGCGGCGAGGCTGTCATGGAAGACTTTGGTTCGCTCGCGGGCCATCGAGGCAGCCAGCGTTTGCTGGCCCAGCCGTCCGAGAGCGGCCACCGCTTCCAGGGGAAGGTCCCCGTCGATGCGGAGGGTGGCCATATCACCCGACAGCGACAGCCGGGGGCCGTCGTCGCCCCGGCGAGCCAGGCGCAGGGTGCTACGATGCGGGGCCAGGAGCCGCCGTACGTCCCCCCATTGCACCGTGGAGCTATCGAAGGCCACGGCGATACCGGCCTGCAGGTCCGGGTCGGTGAAGCCGCTTCCTGCGAGCGTCAGGCGGGCATTCAGGTCGGTGGTCAGGCGTGGCTCGCCGGCCAGCGGACCGAGGTCGAAGGCATCCGCTCGTGCTTCGATCCGGTAGGTGGGGATGAGGGCGTGTGTGTCGAGCGCGAACGTGACGTCCAGACGGCCCCCGTGCAGGCGAAGGTCGGCGCCACCGTCGATCCGCCCACGGTCGAAGGCCAGGTCGAGGGCGAGTGTGTCGATCCGGCGGCCGGCCCAGTGGAGCGGATTCAGGGCGGCCGAGAGGGTGCCGGTGAGGCTGTCGAGGGACGTCCCCTGTCCCTGGAGGGTGAGGTGTCCGAAAAGGGACGTTGACGGGGTCTGCCCGCGCAGGAGGCGGCCCAGGTCGAGCGCTTCCACATACAGGTTGCCGGCATACTGCAGGTCGCGACCCACGGGCTGGTGCAGGTCCACGGTGCCCACGACCGAACCGACCCGTCCCTGCAGGTCCACCGTGGCCCCCAGCCGGAAGCGGGGCTGGTCGTTCTGCGGATGCCGGTACAGTTTGCCGACCGCATACACTTCGGCGGCCAGGCTGTCCAGACGCAGGCGTTGCCAGGCGCTCATGGTAGGGAGCACGGCCCGCAGGTCCGCCGTACGCAGCACGGTCCGCCGGAGGGCCACCTCGACGTCGAGGGAGTCCGGGAGGCCGAAGAGGGTGCCCCCGCCGGCCAGCCGTGTCCGCCCCCGCGTCAGGTCGATTTCCTCGACGACGAGGGCCGACAGCGGGCCCTGCAGGCGAGCCTGGATCTGGACGGCGTCGGCAAGCGGCAGGGCCGGAAAGAGCCGGCGGAGGGCGTCCAGGTCGATGCGGCTCGGCGACAGGTTCAGGCTGACCTCGGTCCGATCGAAGGCGTCGGGGGCAGGGGGGAACGGCTCCCGGATCGACCCGGCGAGGGACACGCTGGTCTGCCCGGCGATGAGCCGTAGCTGCGGGATGGTCAACAGGCTGTCTTCCCAGACCAGTTGCCCTTCGAGCATGTCCACGACGAAGCGCGACGTGTCGAGGCGTGCCCGGAAGGAGAGCAGGTCGATCTGTTTGAGGGCAGCCCGCCAGTCGATGGTGGCGTGGAGCGTGAGGCTGTCGACGCGGGAGGCGGTGTAATCGAACAGGCGGCCCCGGGCCACGGGTTCGGGAGGCGGACCCGTCCGCGACGTCTCCAGGATGCCGTTATGGACGAGCAGGTCGGTGGCGGCGAGGTCCCAGGGCGGGGCGGCCGTCGTGTCCGGCCGGCGCGGGTGCAGGGCTTCGGCCAGGTTCCAGCGACCGTCTTCGAAGCGGTGGAGCCGGGCATACGGCCGCACCAGCTCCAGCGAACGCAGGTTCAGCCGTCGGCGCAGGAGCGGCAGCCAGTGCGGCCGCACCACGACCGTGTCGACGGCGATGACGAGGGCGCCGTCCGGTGCATACAGCCGAACGTCGCGGGCCGTCAGCGTGTTGACCAGGTTGCCGGTCAGATGCCCGATCTGGAGGCGTCCTTCAAAGGCCGTGGCAAACTGGCGCTCGATCTGGCGCCGGAGGGCATCCCGGCCCACCTCCGTGCGCGTCAGAGCAAAAAACAGGACGATGCCGGCCAGCAGGGCATACAGCGCAAAGACGATGGCCTTTCGCGGGATATGTATGAGCAGGCGAAGGGGCACGGCGTCGGGGTACGGGGCCGGCTTGGGTTCGTTCAGGGTACGAAACTCTATTTCAGCAGAAAACCTGCCAGAACCAGCGAGCGGGTCGGGTAGGAGCCACCAGCGAGACGGGCCAGCCCACCGGAGCAGCGGGGCACACCGGCCGTTCGGGTGAGCAACCTGTGGAACGAGGCCGGAGGGCCCGGGTGCCGGACCGGCCCGGCACGAGCGTGGATTTCACCGCCTTTTCCCGGCTCAGGGAACGGTCGTCCGGACATGGTTCCACGCTTCCCGGATCTGTTCGAGGGTAGCCGCCGGGGTCACATAGGCTTCCCCGAGGCGACGGAGCAGGACGAGGCGAAGGGTGCCGGCCTCGACCTTTTTGTCCCGCTGCATGGCATTCATCAGGTCGTCAACGCGGCAGGTGTTCAGGCCGGCGGGTACCGGGAGGCGGCGGACGAGGGCTTCGGCCCGGGCAAACGCCAGGTCGGGATGAAGGCGGTGGGAGAGGTACAGGGCCGCACGCATACCCAGCGCCACGGCTTCCCCGTGGGTGAAATGCCCGTAGCCGGCGACGAGCTCGATGGCGTGGCCGAACGTATGGCCGAAGTTGAGCAGCGCACGTCGCCCGCGTTCCTTTTCGTCCTCGCTGACGATGGCCGCCTTGATGGCCGCCGCGCGGCGGACCGCCTCGGCGACCACGTCCGCCCGTCGCTGAAGCAGGGCATCCATGTGGGCTTCGAGGAAGGCGACGAAGTCGGCGTCGGCGATGAGGGCATGCTTGACGACCTCGGCCAGGCCGCTCGTCCAGGCCCGCTCCGGCAGAGTCGTGAGCGTGCGCAGGTCGGCGCAGACGAGTGCCGGCTGGTGAAAGGCCCCGATGAGGTTTTTGCCGAGGGGATGGTTGATCCCGGTCTTGCCGCCCAGGGCGCTGTCGACCTGGGCGATCAGGGTCGTCGGGAGCTGGACCAGGGGCAGGCCGCGCAGCAGGGTCGCGGCGGCAAACCCGGCCAGGTCGCCCACGACGCCGCCGCCCAGGGCCAGCACCGGCGTCTTCCGGTCGATCCCGAAGGTCAGGGCGGCGTCGTAGATCCGGCGCAGGTGGTCAGGGGATTTGGTCGTCTCGCCGGGAGGGAGGACGATCACGAGCGGGTGCCATCCGTCGGCTTGCAGAGCCTTCTCCAGGACAGGGCGGTAGAGGGCCTCCACCGTCTCGTCCGTCACCAGCAGGCAACGGCCCGGCCGCAGGCCTGCGGCCCGCATCAGCCGGGGCACCGCCTCGAGCGGGCGGAAAACGACCTCATACCCGCGGTCCGGGCCGAGTTCGACGCGTACGGAGGGTAGCACAGCAAAGGATTCCATGCGTGAGCAACAGACGGGTCCGGTTGCCTGAAAATACAACAGGCAACGGGCCGGGGGAGGCGCCATGGTGGGAAGGATGTGCGAACTTCCCCGGCTCAGGGTTCGATCAGGATGGCGGCACGGTAGTCGGCCTGGGCTGCCGGTGGCTGACCGACCTGCGGGTGGGGTTCGAGCGCGACGAGCCGAAATCCCAGGTTGCGGTGGCGGACCAGTGCGTTGGCCAGATAGGGGGTCTGCACCTTGCCGGGAATCGAGAGGCCGAGATGAGCGCTCCGGTTGGAGGCGTCGATCGTCTCCAGCAGGATGGACGCCGAACCCAGGGATGGGCAGGACTGCCCGAATGGGCAGCGATCGTCGCGGATGACCTGGGCAAACCGGAGGCGGAGTGACGTGCCGGCGATGGCGATCTCGGTGCCCGGCGCCAGTTCGAAGATCTCCCCCGGCTGGATGGTCTTCGAAAGGGGTGGCGTGTCTTCCTCCAGCGCCGAGAACTGACGGCCGCAACCGGTCATCACACAGCACAGCAACAGCACGAAGCAGCCGGCCGAGCAGGCCGTGCCGCTTCCGGAGAGGAGCCAGCGTGTCGGGCCACGTGTCATGCGGTTGGAAAGCCGTGCTTCGAAGGAGACGGACCCGTGCAAGGAACCGGTTCGGGACGCACGGGGCAAGGCAAAAACGAACGCCCGGCCGTCCTGCGAACCGCGCTCAGCGGCGAAGGTAGTCGTCCGTTTTGTCGAGCCAGTCCTGGCGGGGAGGGCTGAAGATATCCACGTCCAGCGTGTCCTCGAGGGCCTCGGCTTTGTGCGGGACGTTCGACGGAATGTGGAGCACCTCGCCGGCTCGCACGATCACCTCCTCGCCCTCGTCCTCGCCGATCCAGAACCGGAGGGCCCCCTCCAGGATGTACGTCATCTGCTCGTTCTCATGCCGGTGTTTCGGCACGATGCAGCCTTTCTTCAGGTAGACGTGGGCCAGCGTCAACTACCACCCCCTGAAGAGGGTAGGGTGGCTTGTAGCTGCTCTTCGTCTCAACCCGGTACTGAACATTCAGAACCGTTTCGACATCAACGAGCGCTACTTCGGGGCGGTTGACAGCGCCCCCGAGAGAGATATTTATTGCGCCGATCACGTCGGCGTTCGCCTCCAATCCGCACGAGCGGCAACGAAATTCGCTCTGGCTCGTGCGGTTGGCCTTCTCGGTATGCCCGCAGACGGGGCACCGACGCGAAGTGTAACGCGGATCAATCACTTCGAACGGCACACCGGCAATAGCACACTTGTACGCGATCTTGGCGCGGAGGTCGTAGAACGCCCACGTGTGATGTCTGCGGCGCTGCGCCTTCCTGACACGCATCCTATCCCGGATGCCGCTCAGGTCTTCGAGCCGAACGCCTTTACCTTCGGCTTTCGCACGCTCTACGATACGCTTGCTGACCTCGTGGTTGACCGCCTGCTGGAAGCGCCGCTCCCTCCCCGAAAGCCGTCTCAAGACGCGCCGTGCGCC
>CAZKFR010000004.1:0-9825 GCA_964552015.1 uncultured Rhodothermaceae bacterium
ACCAGCGGGTTGTCGGCCGTGTAATGTACCTTCATGCCTCCTCTGACGTCGACGCTCACCTCGTTCCCTCACGGCGGCGCCAGGCGAGCCCCAGGAGCAACAGGATCCCTCCATAGACGAGCACCGTCGCAGCCCCCGCCGTCCAGACGCCGAGGGCGTGGCTCTTCGGGTCGAAGCGCATCCGCACGGTGTGGCGGCCCGCAGGCACCGGCACGGCCCGCAGCAGGTGGTCGGCGCGGTAGATGGGGACCGGCGTACCGTCCACCTCCGCCCACCAGCCGGCCGGATAGTACACCTCACTGACGACGAGCAGCCGGGGCGCATCGGTCTCGACCTCCAGGACGACCTCCCGGGGCGTATGCCGGATAAGGGTCGCCGTAGCGGTGCTGGCCGAGTCGATCGGCGTGGTCTCGAACGCGATCGGCTCCGGCAGGAGTGCCACCCGGGCCAGGTCGAAGCCGGGATCACGCAGGCGGGCCAGGGTAGCCTCCCGGTCCGGTACGACCTCCGTGGCCCCGACGAAGAACGCCCGGGGCATCGCCCCCGGATTCTCGAGCACGGCCACGCGCCCTTCCCGGTAGACCTCCGGGTAGCCTTCGAGGGGACCGGGCGCGAGCAGGTAGCGCGTGTTCATCATGGCAATCCCTACCGGGTTGAGACGGCCATCGTCGAGGAAGAGCAGATGGTCGAGAAAGTCCTGGTAGAGCCTCAGCTTCGCGCCGTGATAGCCGCTCAGCGTCTGGTAATGATAGGCCGGGCGGGCGTTCGTGGACGGGTCGGCCAGGAGGGACAGCACCCGGAAGTGGCCGGGGCCACCCGATGCTGCCACCTGCTCCAGAATGAACCGATCGAACGGAAGCACCGGGTTGGCCTGCACGACGTCCACCTCGGGACGAAGAACGTCTTTGTTCAGATAGCGCCGTCCCACACCCCCGAGATCGACGACGACCAGAACGGCCAGGCCGGCCTGCACCACCCAGCCCGGCACCTTCTCCCGATGATAGGCCAGCACCAGCCCGCCGGCCAGCAGGAGGAAAAGGAACGTACGCAGGGCATCTCCGGCGAACAGGTCGGCCCGCCGGGCCCGTGCCTCGGCCAGGTAGTCCTCCACGGCGCGGATTACCCGCGGGTCATCCGGCTGCACCTCGTTGGCCCGGGCCACCCGCGCGGCCAGTTGCTCCAGCTCGCCCGGCCGCCGGAAGTCGAACAGCGCGTCCTTCCCCACGTACAGGGTCAACGCCAGCCCCGCGGCGATCCCGACCAGAAGCAGGGTCTGACGGCGCTTTTCGGCTTCCTGAGCCGGCGTATCTTCGCGCCGTACGAGCAGGAAGGCACCGATCCCCGCCAGCACGGCAAGGATGAGCGCCACCACCGAGAGCCAGGTCTCCGGCACGCGGAAGGCGTCGAAGAGCGGGAAGTGGTCGAACATGAAGCGGTTCAACGCCGGGAAGTGCTCCCCGAGCGAAAACAGGGTCATCAGGACGGCGCTGACGGCCAGCGTGATGACCACCCGATCCCGGCGGCGAAGCACCGCCAGCACGGCGAGCGTCAGCACGATCCCTCCCACGTAGTGCGGCCCGCCGGTGAACGGCTTGGGGCCCCAGTAGTCCGTGGCACCACCGAAGGCGTTGGCCACGAACAGCGTGAGCAGTTCGGCCACACCCTGGCTCCACCGCATCGCGTACGACCAGTCCAGGGCGGCTCCGCCGTCGGTAGCCCCGCGGATGGTGTAGGCTTTGTACTCAAAGATCGGCAGGTAGGGCTGCGCCACCATCAGCAGTCCCAGCACACTCCCCAGTGCCAGCCAGCCGGTGACCCGCGCCACTCGTCCGGCCTCGCCGGCACGCACGGCCTGCACCCCCTCCACGAGCCACCAGATACCCAGCAAAAAGGCGACGTAGTACGTGATCTGCACGTGCCCGGCCCGCAGGTTGGCCGCCAGCGCCGCCGCGAAGAACAACCCGCCGAGCAGACGGGGATGCCGGATGACGTACGCAAAGGCCAGTATGAGCCACGGGGCAAAGCAGAGGGCGACGAACTTCGTGTTGTGCCCCGCCACCAGGATCACGGGCAGGTACGTCGTCAACCCGTAGCCCACGGCCGCCAGCACGCCGGCCAGGCGGTCGCCGGTGAGGAACACCACCAGCAGGAAGGTGCCCAGCAGGAGGAAGATGAAATGCGAGGACGGCCAGAGGACCCCACGGAGCAGGGCCGCCAGGTCATCGAGCTGGGGGATGACCTTTTCGTAGTGGATCAGGTAGCCCGGCATCCCCCCGAACGGATTGGGCGACCACAGGGCCGGCTCGCCCGTCGCCTCCTCGTACTCGATCATCGCCTGCGCCATCGCCCGCCAGTTGACCGTGTCCCCGGCGATGAGCGTTCCGTCCGAGAAATGCAGCGGCGCGAAAAAACCCAGGGAGACGGCCAGCAGCACCAGGACGCAGAGCACATTCTGCGTCGTCGTCGGGAGACGGGTCCAGGCATCGAACCAGGCCGGGATCCGGCGCACCGATGCCACTTTGTTTGCTTTTTTCTTTTTTGCCATGAACGATCGGATACGGCCCGGACAGCATCACTCGATGACCCGGGGAACACGGAAAAAGGCGTCGGTGGCGTCGGGTGCGTTGGCGAGGGCTTCTTCCCGTGTGATGCGCGTCATCGCCCGGTCCTCTCGTTCCACGTTGTACAGGTCGAGCACATGCGACATCGGCGGTACACCCTCGGTATCCAGTTGCTTCAACTGATCCATGTACGCGAGGATCTTACTCATGTCCGCGGCCAGCCGCCGCTCCTCCTCGTCCGTGAAGCGGAGGCGAGCCAGCCGGGCCATGTACCGCACCTGTTCGACGGATACCGACATAGCGAGGGTCAGGGTTCGGTGGAAAGGTCGGGCGAAGATACGGAATCCGGCGGATCGGGTGGAGCGGGGTGGGATGAATCGTCCATGGACGACGGCCCACGGAGCGACGGGGGCAGCTCGGCCTCGATCCGCTCGCGCACCGTGGCCATCAGCGCGGGGATGTCCCGGCGCGTCTTACCTGCCAGCGGGATCGGCGTGCCAACGACGACGTGCACCGTGCCCGGCCAGGCCACCCGCCGCCGTTCGTCCAGCACCGTCCAGGCGTCCCGGATCGTCACCGGAACGATGGGAACCCCGGCCTCGACGGCCAGGATGAAAGCGCCCTTCTTGAACGACGTCATCCGCCCATCGAAGGTGCGCTCGCCCTCCGGAAAGATGAGCACCGAGTTGCCGTCCCGAATCCGCTCTCCGGCGCGCCGGATGCTCGCGAGCGACCGCCGGGGATCCCGCCGGTCGACGAACACCGAAGGCGAATGTTTGATGGCCGCCCCCAGGAAAGGCACCTTCTCCAGCTCGGCCTTGGCCACAAAACCAAAGGCATGCTCGAGGGACGCCGCGAGGATCGGAATGTCCAGCGCATTCTGATGATTGGCCGCGAAAAGATAGGGTTGGTCGGGCTGGAGGGGTGCACGGCAGGTCACCTGCAGCCGCACACCGAGCCCGAACAGGATGGACCGCCCCCAGCGGCTCGCCCACCATCGGAACGTTTCGCCCCGCCGGCGGACGACGTTGGCCAGCAGGAAGCCCACGGCAAATACGACGGTCATGAGGCTGGCCCAGCACAGGCCCCAGAGGGCGAAGAGCCGCGTGCGGAGTGTAACCGGCAACGGCCGCAGGACCTCGTCCGCCCCGGTACCGGGGCCACGCTGACCGGCAACCTCTACGCTACGCGTTGGATCGTCTTGCATGCCGTGTGTACGCGCTTGTGCCTTGGAACCTGGCCACGCTCTTCCTATCGTATACCGGAGCGTCTCGCCCCGCCGAGCCGCGCGCCGGTCGTCTCGTACCACGCACCAGCATCCTGCCGCGCATGAACGTCGCCTGCCTCCGACCGACCCGTCTGCTCTTGCCGGCCCTGCTAACGGTGCTGCTGGCACCGCGTTCCTGGGCCCAGGAAATCGCGCCGACCTTCAAAATCGGCCTTTCGACAGCCACCCTGAGCGGTACGTCTCCCTTCGACTTCGAGCCCTACACGGGGTTCGCCGGCGGGCTCGGCTTTAACTTTGCCCTGCGCAACGGGTTCAGCATCCAGCCGGAGATCATCTATGTCGTCAAGGGGACCCGGCTCGACTTCGATGTGCGCTCGACGTTCGACACGATCCTCATCAGTCCTCCGGGGCAGGACCCCGAGGGCGTCCCGGCCACGGGCACCCTCCGGCTCACCTATGCCGAGATCCCCCTGCTGCTCCACTATGGTTTCGAGACACGGAGCCGGCTGCACCCGCGCCTGTTCGCCGGCCCGGCTCTGAGCTACCTCCTGGATGCCCGCTTTGCCTGGGCCCCCCGCGACGGCGGCGTCGAGCAGGAACAGGCCGAGGACAACATCGAGAGCACCGACTTCGGTCTCGTCCTGGGGGCCGGCATCGAGTACGACCTGTACGGGGAACGCCTCCTCTTCGAGATCCGGCTGTCGCGAGGCTTCTCGAACACGAACTTCGGTAACGCGAGCGCCAACGACCGCACGCTCACCAACACCAGCGTGATGTTCCTCGTCGGCGTGGCGTTCTAGCGCTGCCCCCGCCGCACCGCCCGGATCATCATGATCAGGCGCGTGGCTGCCTGCAAACCGAAGCGGGGGCCCGGCTTCCGATCCACTTCCAGGCTGACGGGGCCCTCGTAGCCGGCCGCCGCCAGGTCGGCGAGCTGCTCTCCCCACTGCACGGCGCCCTCACCCGGCAGGCACGGCTCCCAGTCCGCTCCCGTACCCCGCCCGTCCCGGCAGCGCACGAGGGCCAGGCGTCCTGCCAGGGCCGCCAGCCCTTCGCGAGCCCCTTCCCCCGCTCGCACGGCTTCGGCCGGACTCCACGCGGCCTGCACCGACGGATGATCCACGGCGTCCAGCAAGGTGCCCAGGGCCTGCCCCGTCGGGTGGGCGCCCCCCCACTCGTTCAGCACGGCCACCACGCAACCGTACCGGGCCGCCGCATCCCCCGCCCGGCGCAGGGCCTCCACGGCGGCATCCGGGTCTCCTGCCTGCGAGAAAGCGGACACCACGACGATCCGGCAACCGATGCGGTGGCAGAAGGAAAGCGTCTCCTCGAAGGCCGCCACTTCGTTGAGCCACGTCCTTCGATCCGCCGCATCCCCTTCGAACATGCCCGGGTCGATGGCCACAACCGGCAGGTCGTGCTCACGCAACCGGCGGCGAAGTTTGCGCTCGTTGACGAAAGGAACCCGCTCGGAGGGGCCCCCGAGCGTGCGCACCTCGAGCCCTTCGAGTCCCCAGAGGGTCGTGTAATGAAGCGCCCGGTCGAGGTCGCTCGTCACGGTGTCGGTCAGCCAGACGGGTATCACAGCCAGCTACGGGTTAGAACGCTCGGGTACGAACCAGGCGCGTCGGGGTGAGGAGGTAGAGGATATCGCCGGAACGGGCCACGTCGATCAGGGGCTCGCCCAGCTGTACGGCCACGGTGCGATCCAGGCGTCCGGAGCCGTCGTACCACAGAATCCGCTCGGGCAGGACGACCGCCAGCCGATCGCCCAGCCACGACACCGCCTGCACCTCCGGCAACCTTCCCTCAGCGAGCACCCGGACGAAGCCGCCAAAATGGTCGAAGACGACGACCCCGCCCCGTCCCCGGTCGGCCACATAGAGGCTCCGTTCGTCGAGGGCCAGCGCGATGGGCTCGACGAGGCGGCCCGGCCCGTCGAGCCCGATCGAGCCGACCCGACGGCGGTTCCGATCCCAGTGGAGCACGTGATGCCTTCGCGCGTCGATGGCATAGATCTCCTGGGTTTCGCTGGAGACGACGGCAATGGGAAAGCCGTCCCCTCCCCCCACGACGTCGTTCGTGCGCGGCAGAAAGGACGAGACGACCGATCCCTCCCCCTCGCTCGTGCCTCCGACGGGCAATGCTTCGAGAAACAGGAAGTCGCGGGAGAAACGCTGGATACGGCCGTTCCCGGCATCAGCCACCAGGAGGATGAGGCCGTTGGTCGGATCCACGTCGCTGGGCTCGTCGAACGACCCCTCGCCCGTGCCCGGTCCTCCCAGCATGGCCGCGCGGCGTCCATGACCGTCGAGCACCACGACCACGTCGCGTCCGGCATCGGCCACGTACAACCGCCCGGACGGGTCGGCGGCTACGGCCCGGGCCTCGACGAACCGCGCCACCTCCTCTACCGTCGAGACGGTGGTGTCGGCCGGCTGCGCCCGGGCCGGGAGCAGGACCAGCAGACCGATCGCGAGACAGGTTGCGACGTGGTTCTTCATATATGGACCACCGATATGGACCACCGAAAAAGGAAACGAGAGACCCGCCTTCTACGCAGACCGGCCCGTTCAGGTCATGGTGTGGAGCCGGCGCAACCCCTTCTGCCCGATGTCACGGCGGTAGTGCATGCCCTCGAAGTGAATGGCCTCGACGCCCCGGTAGGCCCGGTCGAGCGCATCGGCCAGGTCGTTGCCCCGGGCGGTGACGGCGAGCACCCGGCCGCCGGCCGTGACGAGGCGTCCCGACGCCTCGCGCCGCGTGCCGGCATGCATGACCACCACCCCGTCGATGGACTCGGCCGCCTCGATGCCTTCGATGGGCAGGCCTTTGTCGTACGGCCCCGGGTAGCCGCGCGAGGCGAGGACCACGCACGCCGAGGCACCGGACACCGCCGGCGTCACCACCGTGCCGAGGCGTCCGTGGGCCAGGGCTTGGAAGAGTTCCAGGGTTTTTTCTTGCAATAACGGAATAACGACCTGCGCCTCCGGGTCCCCCAGACGGCAGTTGTACTCGACCACCCTCGGCCCCCCGGGCGTGATCATCAGCCCCACGTACAGGATACCCCGGTAGGGATGCCCCTCCGCCGCCATCCCCGCCAGCGTCGGTTCCACGATCTCCCAGCAGACCCGTGCCAGCACCTCCTCCGTCACGACCGGCGCCGGCGCATAGGCCCCCATCCCGCCGGTGTTGGGACCGGTGTCCCCCTCGCCCACGCGCTTGTGATCCTGGGCGGTGGGCAGCAGCACGTAATCCTTCCCGTCGCTGAGCACGAACACGCTCGCCTCCTCGCCCTCCATGAACGCCTCGATGACCACCTCGTCAGCGGCCGCGCCGAACTGCCCGTCCCGCATCATCGCATCGAGCGCTTCGCGGGCCTCGGCCTCCGTCGCGCAGACCACAGCCCCTTTACCGGCTGCCAGCCCGCTGGCCTTCACGACGACGGGTGCCCCGACCTCCTCCAGGTACGCCATCGCCTGTGCATGCTCGCCCCGGCCGAACGTCCGAAACGGTGCCGTCGGGATATTGTGCCGTCGCATGAAGGCCTTCGCAAAGGCCTTGCTGCCCTCGAGCCGCGCTGCCGCCGCCGTCGGTCCGACCACGGGCAGACCGGCCGCCACGAACCGGTCCACCAGCCCCGCGACGAGCGGCTGCTCGGGCCCGACGATCGTCAGATCGACCCCACGCTCGCGAGCCAGGGCCAGCAGTCCGTCGAGA
Source organism: uncultured Rhodothermaceae bacterium (assembly GCA_964552015.1). Lineage (GTDB taxonomy): Bacteria > Bacteroidota > Rhodothermia > Rhodothermales > ISCAR-4553 > Rhodocaloribacter. The sequence goes on from CAZKFR010000004.1 coordinate 7,510, forward strand.
TCGTCCGCGGCCACGGGCACGTTCTGCCCGAGCCTCTCCGTCCCGGCATTGCCCGGCGCGATGAACAACTCCGGGTGTTCCGGGCTCTGAGCCAGCCCCCAGGCCAGGGCGTGCTCACGCCCCCCGCTACCTACGATCAAGATGCGCATGATGCTGCGACGTCCGCGTGTTGGATGAACAGAAAAGGGTGGAGACACCTCAGGGGATGCACCCGTGCGGCTTCCCCCCACGGTCCCTCCATCACCGCCGATAGAAGGGATTCGTCTCCGGCTGCTCGACACCCCGGTAGATGGCGCTGTACTGCAGGTAGTTCCGTGCATACGTACGGATCTGCTCCACCTCCTCATCGGTCAACGCCCGCACGACCCGCGCCGGACTGCCGAGGACCAGCGAACGCGGCGGGATGTGGGTGCCCTGTGTCACCAGCGCCCGTGCCCCCACGATGCTATCCCGACCGATGACGCAGTGATCCAGCAGGACAGCGCCCATGCCTACCAGCACGTTGTCCTCCACCGTGCACCCATGCACGACGGCGCTGTGCCCCACCGTGACGCCCTCCCCGATGCGGGTCGGCGCCACGCCCTTCGTGACATGCACCACCGCGTTATCCTGTATGTTCGACGCGGCGCCGATGCGGATCCAGTTCACATCCCCCCGAACCGTAGCGTTGAACCAGATGCTCGCGCCTTCCCCCAGCGTCACGTCGCCAATGACCTCGGCCGAGGGCGCGATGAAATTGGTGTCGTCGAAGACGGGGGTTACGCCAAGAAACGATCGAATCATGGGTCTTCCCGGCATGCATTCAGGGCCAATGAGAACCGGTTGGTCCGGCACAAGATAAGAACCAGACCGTGCCCTTCGGCTCCATCTCTTCGCACGAAACGGTTTTCGGCCAAACTTTACCGGGCCGCCCGGAACGCACAGATCGCCCCCTTGCCTGTAACCTGAACGTGGCCTCGCTCGTTGAAGGAAGCGTTCCTCCATCCTCCGTCGCCTCTCTGCTGCGCCATGCTGCGTTGCCTTCTGTTGTTCTTCCTGCTCGTCATCCCCGGCTCGGTCAGGAGCCAGTCGTACCAGGACCGCCTCTACGGCCGGGTCACCACCGCGGACGGTGAGGTCTACGAGGGCCTCATCCGGTGGGACAAGAACGAAGTGAGCTGGGTGGACCTCCTCGACGGCTCGAAGCGCATCCGCGGCGATGCGCACCCGGATCACGATCGCGGTATCCGTCTCTTCGGCTTTCGCATCCGCCTGGGCGACGACGTCACCACCCGGCAGTCCGGCATACGGTTCGGGCATATCCAGACGCTCGAAAACGCGGGCAGCGACCGGGCCCGGATCACGCTCCGCTCGGGGGAAGAACTCGAATTGCGCGGTGGGTCGACCGACATCGGCCATGACAACCGGGGGATCGTGGTGGAAGACGAGCGGGCCGGCCTCATCGAACTGCGGTGGCGCGACATCGAGCGCATCGACTTCAGCGCCACCCCCCGTCGCGTTTCGTCCCGGCTCGGCGAACGGTTGTACGGGACGCTCACCACCCGCGACGGACACGCGTTCACCGGGTATATCTGCTGGGATGTCGACGAGGTCCTCACCAGCGACGAACTCGACGGACGCGACGAAGACCGGCGGCGCCGCAGCATTCCGTTCGGGGACATCGTCGAAATCGAGCGCCTCAGCAGCCGTCGGGCCCGTGTGCGCCTGAAAAACGGCGAGGCCCTGGTCCTCAGCGGCACCAACGACGTCAACGACGACAACCGGGGCATCCTCGTCCTGGACCCCGCCCTCGGCCAGGTACGCGTCCCCTGGAACGCCTTCGACCGGCTACGCCTGTTCCCGCCCGAGCGTAGCCTGACCTACATGGACTTCCCGTCTACCGGCCCCCTCTACGGCACCCTCACCACCCGGGACGGCGACAAACTCACCGGTTATATCCGGTGGGACGACGACGAGGCGGAAACCTGGGAGATGCTCAACGGCGAGCAGGGCGACATCGCGTTTGCCATCGAATTCGGTCTCATCCGCGAGATCGAGCGCCGTTCCTCCCGCGCCGCCCGCGTCACCCTGCGCGACGGGCGCACCTTCGAACTGCGCGGCTCGAACGACGTCAGCAGCGACAACAACGGCATCATCGTCCGCCTCGCCTCGGGCGATGTCAAAATCATCGACTGGAGCGAATTCGACCGGCTCGTGCTGGAGAAATGAGCGGAATGAGGATGAGGCGCGACAGATGGTATCACGGTATAACATGGGTCCATGCTATTGCAGGCGTTGTGGTGAAGAGCGATGTAGCCGCACCCTTCACGGGTGCGC
>CAZKFR010000004.1:9925-14032 GCA_964552015.1 uncultured Rhodothermaceae bacterium
CCGCTGGCGTGCCCGGGCTAAAGCCCGCGGCTACACGTGGACCGTTATCTCCCTGACCTTTATGCATCCCCCCCGGCGAGCCGTTTCAGTTCGGCCAGCTGGAGCAGGGCCTCGATGGGCGTGAGGCGGTTCGGGTCGAGCGCCCGCAGGCGGTCGCGCAGTTCCAGCAGTTTCGGGTCCGGCTCGGGGGCGAAGAGCGACATCTGGAACGCCCCGCCCTCGACGGCCGGCACAGGCGCCGGACGCCGGACGGCCACCCCGTCGCCGCCGGACCGCTCCCCGCCCTCGATCACGAGGTGCTGGCTTTCGAGGTGGTGCAGGATCTCCCTGGCCCGCCGGATGACCGGCTCCGGCAGCCCGGCCATGCGCGCCACCTCGATGCCATAGGAATGATCGGCCCCGCCGGGCACGAGCTTGCGCAGAAAGATGACCTTGCCCTCGTGCTCCTGCACCTGGATGCGGAAGTTACGCACCCGGGGGTAGCGGTCCGCAAGTTCGTTGAGTTCGTGGTAATGCGTGGCAAAAAGGGTCCGCGCCGCCACCTGCGGGTTCTCGTGGAGGTACTCGACGAGCGCCCAGGCGATGGAGAGGCCGTCGAAGGTGGAGGTGCCGCGCCCGACCTCGTCGAGCAGGATGAGCGACCGGGGCGTGGCGTTGTTCAGGATGTTGGCCGTCTCGTTCATCTCGACGAGGAACGTGCTCTCGCCGGCGGCGAGGTTGTCCGAGGCCCCCACGCGGGTGAAGATGCGGTCCACGATGCCCACACGGGCGCGCCGGGCCGGCACGAACGATCCGATCTGGGCCAGGAGCACGATCAGCCCCACCTGGCGCAGCACGACGCTCTTCCCGGCCATGTTCGGCCCGGTGATGATGAGGATCTGCTCGGACGCGGGGTCGAGGCGGATGCTGTTCGGGATGAAGGGCTCGCCCGCCGGCAACGTCCGCTCGACGACGGGATGGCGGGCGTCCTCGAGGTCGAGGTCCGTCCCCTCGTGCACGTCGGGGCGGGTGTAGTCATACCGCTCGGCCACCTCGGCCAGGGCGCAGAAGCCGTCGAGCAGGGCCAGGAGCGTGGCGTTGCGCTGCAGGTCCGGCGTGGCCTCGGCCACCGCCAGGCGCAGCGCGTTGAACAGCTCCGCCTCCAGGTTGACGATCTTCTCCTCCGCCGTGAGGATCTTCTCCTCGTACTCCTTCAGCGCCGGCGTGATGTACCGCTCCGCGTTGACGAGCGTCTGCTTGCGGATGTAGTCGTCCGGCACCTTGTCTTTGTGGGCGTTGGTGATCTCCAGGTAGTAGCCGAAGACCTTGTTGAAGCCCACCTTGAGCGAGGGGATGCCGGTGCGCTCGGCCTCCTGCTTCTGCATGCGGGCAACCCAGTCCTTGCCCGAGGAGGCGATCCGGCGGAGTTCGTCGAGTTCCTCGTTATACCCGGGCCGGATGAGACCGCCGTCTTTGAGCGTGGCGGGCGGATCGTCGACGAGGGCGGCCTCGATGCGGTCGACGACGTCCTGGCAGAGGGTCAGCCCCTCGGCCAGCTTGCGGAGCGTGGCGCACCGTTCGTCGGCCAGGAGCGTCTTCAACGCCGGAACCTGGCGGAGCGTCAGCTTCAGCAGGTGGAGGTCGCGTGGGGTGGCACGGCCCGTACAGACTTTCGCTGCCAGCCGCTCCAGGTCGCCCACCTGGCGCAGTTCTTCCCTGAGTTTCTCGCGCAGCCGGGGAGCCTGGAACAGGGCTTCCACGGCGTCGAGGCGCCGCTGGATCTGCTCGACGTTTCGGAGCGGGCGCACGAGCCATTTGCGCAAGAGGCGCGCCCCCATGGCCGTGAGCGTCTCGTCGAGGATGTGGACGAGCGTGCCCTCACGCCCTTCGCCCTGCAGGGGTGCCACGAGTTCGAGGTTGCGCTTCGTCTGCGGGTCGAGCGCCATGTAGTCGTCCCCGGCGTAGCGGGTGATCCGGCGGATGTGGGGCAGGCGTCCCTTCTGCGTCTCGCCAAGGTAATGGAGCGCCGCCCCGGCCGCCACGAGACCCGCCCGCAGGTCGTCCACGCCAAAGCCCTTGAGCGAATGCGTCTTGAAGTGCCGGAGCAGGGTCTCATAGGCGAAATCGAAGCCGAAGACCCAGTCCTCCAGGGGGGTGATGACGAACGACGCCCCACGCACCCCCTGCAACCGTTTCTGCAACCCTTTCTCGACGAGCACCTCGGCCGGACCGATCGTCTCGAGCAGGCTCTCCAGATGGACGGCCTCCGCCTCGGTCACGCTGAACTCGCCCGTCGTCGCATCGATGAAGGCAAAGCCGACGACGTTTTCCCGACCCCGTTCGCGCCCGAAGTGGACGGCCGCCAGGTAATGCGCCTGCCGGGGGTTGACGAGCTGATCGTGAAAGGCGACGCCGGGCGTCACCACCTCGACGACGTCGCGCTTGACGACCTTCCGGGCGTACTTGGGGTCTTCGAGCTGCTCACAGATGGCCACGCGGTAGCCAGCCCGCACGAGCTTCGGGAGGTAGTTGTCGAGCGCGTGGTGCGGAAAGCCGGCCAGCGGCACATCGGCAGCCTGCCCGTTGGCCCGCTTCGTCAGCGTGATCCCCAGCACCCGGCTCACCGTGTGGGCATCCTCGTCGAACGTCTCGTAGAAGTCGCCCATCCGAAACAGCAGGATCGCGTTCGGGTGGCGTTCCTTGATCTTGTAATACTGCCGCATCAGCGGCGTCTGCCCGGTGTCCTTCTTCGTACGCCCCATGCTCGCTTCCCTGTGGCGGTGCAGTCGTGTTGTTCGTCCCCGTTAACCCTTCGCGGCGCGGAACGTTCATCGCCCGGCGCGGCCATACCGGCGTCGGAGTTCGTCGATGACGGCCGTCCGAACGTCGCCGTTCTTCCGGACGAGTTCAACCCCGGGTGCGCCGAGGGCGAAGAAATCGAGCCCTTTTTCACGCCCGGAGGCCAGGTAGTCGCCCGTGGCGATGAGGTAGGTATGGTCGGGGCGGATCGGCTCGCCGCCGAGGCGCCAGCGCCCGTCCTCGTCCCGGCTCAGGTTGGCCGTCTGCAGGAAGCCGCCGGAGCCCCGGTTGGCCTGGCCCTGGTCGAGGGTGCGGGCGAGGACGTCGCCCCGGACGCGCACCGTGAGGACGTCACCGCCGAAGGGCAGGATGCGGATCACGTCGTACTGCGTGACCGGTCCGGGCGGCACGACGTCGTCGATGCGGATGGAGCCGCTGTTGAAGACGGCGGCGTCCGCCCCCTCGGCGGCGTGAAGCATGGCCCCGGCGATGAGGTCCGTCAGGCCCGTGGGGTGGTTACGCACGCTGGCCTCGCGCCCGTCGAGCGGCACGGGCACCACGGCCACCACCTCCTCGGGGGCGAAGCCGTCGGCGCGGAAAGCGGCGAACGCCCGCTCCGTCCAGCCCCGCACCTCGGCGGCCGTCTCCGGGTCGTCGGGGATCGCGTCCGTCACCGGCACGAACCGGCTCTCGACGCGCACCCGGCCCGTCGCCGGGTCGACGTGGAGGTCGTGCACGAAGACCGAGCGAGCGTTGGCATCGGCCTTCACGACGGGCGTGTCGTCCGGGCCCCGGCGCAGGTGGTAGTTCTCGTGCTCGTGCCCGCCCAGGATCAGGTCGATCTCGGGAAAGGCGGCGGCCAGCGCGGCATCCTGTTCCAGCGTCAGGTGCGTCAGCGCCACAATCACATCGGCGCGACCGCGCAGGTCGTCCAGCGCACGCCGCACCGACGCCTCCACGTCCTCGTACGTCACATAATCCTTCTGCGTGGAGGGAATCGTGACCCCGACAAAGCCCACCCGCACGGTGCGTCCGGACGCGTCGGTGGTGGTCCACACGTGCGTATCCTCCACGCCGGGGAAGGGCCGCCCGAGTGAATCGCGGACGTTGGCCGAGACCCACGTGAACCGCGACTCGGCCAGGCGCTCGTAGAAGGCTCCGGCGCCGAGGTCGAACTCGTGGTTGCCGAAGGTGGCCAGATCCAGGCCGAGCGTGTTCAGGACGGCCACCATCTGCCGCCCGTCGAGGCGCCGGCCGTCCACGCGCGCTGTGCCCATGGCCGAGGGGCTGAAGAAGTCGCCGGCCATGACCGTAAGCGTGTTCGGGTTG
>CAZKFR010000004.1:14132-24310 GCA_964552015.1 uncultured Rhodothermaceae bacterium
CTCCAGGACCCGGAGCGCGGGCGGCAGGCGTATCGGGAAGCACACATCCCGGGCGCCGTCTACGCCCACCTGGACGAAGACCTTTCGGGGCCGGTTGTGCCGGGCCGGACTGGACGGCACCCCTGGCCCGACCCCGATGCGCTCGCCGCCACCCTCTCCGCCTTCGGCATCGACGAGACGGTGCAGGTCGTCGCCTACGACGATGCCGGCGGCGCGATCGCGGCGCGGCTGTGGGGGCTCCTGACCTGGCTCGGCCACGACGCCGTCGCCGTGCTCGACGGCGGCTGGCCTGCCTGGCAACGCGCCGGCTACCCCGTGCGCGGCGGTGAGGAGCGGCGCCCCCCGCGGCGGTTCGTCCCCCGCCCCCGGCCCGGGCTGCTCGTGACGGCCGGCGACGTCGAGCGCGTGCGGCAGGACCCGGCCTGGCGGCTGCTCGACGCCCGCGCCCCCGAGCGCTTCCGCGGCGAGCACGAGCCCATCGACCCGGTGGCCGGGCACATCCCGGGGGCCCTCTCCACCCCCTTCGCCGGCAACCTGGACGCCGAGGGCCGCTTCCTCCCGCCGGAGATGCTCCGGGCACGGTACGCGACGCTCCTCGGGAAGGTACCGCCGGAGCGGGTCGTCTGCTACTGCGGCTCGGGCGTGACGGCCAACCACGTCCGCCTGGCGATGGCCCACGCCGGCCTCGGCCTGCCCCGCCTCTACCCCGGCTCGTGGAGCGAGTGGATCACCGACCCCGCCCGCCCGGTCGCCCGGGAGGCGCCCCCATGACGGGACGCTGCCGGCCCCTCAAAAGATGCGGGCCAGACCGATCCCGGCCGTCAGGCCCGGGGCGTCGAGGCGCTTCGTCACGTCGAGCCGAAAGAGGCCGAAGAGCCCGTTGAGCGAGAGGCCGAGTTCGTGATGGAAGCCTTCCGGGCGGCGGGGCACAAACCCGAGCGTGGCCGCCAGTTCGTCGCGGCGGGCGGCCGAGACGAACGTCCGGGCATGCCCCCCGTGGACGATCAGCCCCAGCCCCTCTTCGGCAAGGCGGTGCAACCCCAGCAGTTCGAAGGGCACGGTGCGAAAGTGGTGCTCCCAGAAGAGCGCCAGCACCCGTTCCCCTTCGTAGGGCCGATTCGTCAGCGTACGTAGCCCGCCGAAGGTCTGCCACAGCCCCCCCGACGCCAGCACCGTCGCGTAGCGCTGGATCGGCAGCGTGCCGGTGTGCGTGGCCGCCACGACCCGCACGTCGAGCGCCATCGGCAGCAGGCGACGGCGGAAGAACGTCTCGAACCGCCACTCGGCCAGCAGCCAGAGGCGGGTAAAATCGTAGTCACCGCCGAGCAGGCCCGGATCGCTATGCTCTATCTGCATCTGAAGCCGGCGGTATCCCGTCACGGGGACCACGTCGGCCTCGCCCACACGCACCTGCAGGCTCACCGAACGCAACTGTCCTTCCTCGATCGGCGGGTTGGCACGCAGGTCATCCCCCGAACCGAGCAGGGTATAGGACGTGGTGCGAGGCACCGAGGTGTGCCGCTCATGATTGTACCGCACCTCCACGAGCGCCGCCCCGTCCGCCATCTCATAGCCTGCACGGACCGTCCATTTCCGGTTGCGGTAGTAGTCGAACAGATCCGTCCCCCCGGTGAGGACACTGAAGCTATTGAAAAACCGATCCTGGCGCCGATACGGCACACGGGGTTCGATGTTGTCGCGGTAGCGCAGGGCGAGCAGGCCGCGGCGGCCCGTGCCCGGACGCACCCTCACTTCCCCGCCGTACGTCCACAGGTCCGGCCCGGTCTTGTAGCCCCCCACGCCCGATACCGACAGGCGCGTACCGAGCGGGACATGCAGGCCGAGGGCCAGGTGCCAGGCATCGACGCGGTTGTACCAGAGTTCCGGCTCCAGGCGTACCCGCGGATGCCCCCGTCCACCGGCCCGGGCAGCCGCACCGTCATCGCCGGTATTCATCCGTACCAGAAAAGCCAGGGGACCGCGGGGACGGAACGCCTCCTCCAGCGACAACGTGCTGTCGATTTCCGCATAGGCCCGCTGTTCCCGGAGCGAGAGCGGGACCCCCATCCCGGGCCGGTCGAGCAACGTATCGGCCCGTACCGCCACCGTGTCGACGGCCAGATAGTCCACCTGCCGGTAGAGGCTGTCCGGCACCGGCTGGTTGATCCCATAATTCGTGAAGCGGGACACCTGGCGTATGCGGATCGTCGGAAAGGCGAGTAACGCCGGTAAAGCCACCTCGAGCGTGGCGTCGGAACGAAAATCGACAGGGAGCCACACGTCGCCGTCAAACCGGGAGAATTGCTGGCGGAGGACGACGTCGTAGGACCGGACGGGGGGCGGGAACAGGAAGGCGGCCCCCGGGCGCAGCTCGGCGTCGAGGAGGGCAAAGGCGCCGTCGAGCACGGCCAGGCGCCCCTCGAACCCGCTCGTGAGGCGTCCCGCGGGTTGCACGGCGATGTCGTAGACCGTCGCGCCGTCGATCCGGCGCGTGCCTTCGAGGGTGAACCGGTAATGATCCAGCGCCTCGGGATGCGTGACCCCGATCAGGCGATGCCCGCCCACCTTCACATCATCGGCGTACAGGTTCTCGACGAAGAAGGCGGCCGGGAAATAGGCCGGTAGGTCCACATTGGACGTCATCCGACGGGCCTTGACCACCTCGCGCATTCCCCGCTCCCGATCCCAGAAGGCTTCGGTCAGGCTCTCGATGATCGACACGATGCCGGTGTCGTTCTCCAGCGTGAAGCGGTTGTAGACCTCGGCCCGGTAGGAACGGAGCGCCGCCTGCCAGACCTGCTTGCGCGCAATGACCTCCCGCATGATGGCCACGGCCGGATCTTCCCCGGAGACGACGACCTCATCGAGTTCGTAGGCTACCGGATCCAGGTCGAAGTCCTGCCGTGCTTCGGCGCCGGGCCGCAGCACACGCCGCTGCGAAGCGTAGCCGATGTACCGTACCACGAGCACGGCCGGGAGGCTGTCGAGGCGAAGTTCGTAGTAGCCTTCCTCGTTCGTGATCGTCCCGCGGTAGGTACCCTCGACGTGCAGGTTGGCGGCCGGTAGCGGTGTGCCCGTGGCAGCGTCCCGTACGGTTCCGTGAAACACCGTCTGTCCGTAGAGCGCGCGGCCCGGGAGCCAGACGACCAGCAGGACGAGGAAAAGACGCACCATGAAGCAACAGGGAGGTCATGATCATGAACGGGACGATGAGCCTGCTACGCACGTCGCCTCGATCGGTGTCGGACCCGTGGAAAAAAAGGGGCCGGTGCCCTGGTACCGGCACCGGCCCCACCGCTCGGGAGACGGGTTCTCAGGCAGGATGGCCGGGAGCGTCTCCGGCCTTCCGCCTCACTTGAGCAGCATCATCTGCTTCGTGGCCGTGAAGGTACCCGCACGGATGACATAGAGGTAGATCCCGTTGCTGAGCCCGGAAGCATCGAAGGTCACCTGATGTTGCCCCGCATCCTGATAGCCTTCGGCCAGCACGGCCACCTGCTGCCCCAGCGCATTGTACACCGTCACGTTGACGTGGCTGGCCTCGGGGAGCGTATACCGGATCATCGTCGTCGGGTTGAACGGGTTCGGATAGGCGTCATCGAGGACAAAACCGGCCGGAGCCGTCTCACCGAGCCCCTGCACCTGCCCTTGCAGGCCCGTCACGGCACCCGCGGTGCGTGCCCGCGCGGCCGGCCCCATGGCCGGACCTGCCAGCGCCCCCCGGCTCAGATCGCCAGCCGTGCACGAACTGAGCGTGAACGTGCCGGCCCAGGTGCCCGTCGCGATCTCGCCGATCCCGTCACAGAAGCTGACCCAGTCCCCGCTGTAGCTCAGGTGACCATCCCGCGAACCCGAGTACGTGAACTCGTCCGTCTCGAACGTGCATCCGTCCCCGTTGTTGTTCCGCGCCAGCAACTCGATCACCCGCGTCGACTTCACCAGCGTGCCCGAGGCGTCCTCCACCGTGTCCCACGCGTTCGAGATCGTCGAACCCGCCTCCACCGTCCAGTTCGCCATCTCGCTCACGTCCCCGTCGTCATCGACCAGATCCCACACAAACGCAAAGCCGTCCTCCATGCAGACGTTCCCACTGACCGGCGCGGCGACCTTTACGGTCCCATCGAGGGCATCGGCTTTCTGAGCGCGGGCCAGGCCCTGAGGCCCGAGGGCCGGTGCGGCGGCCACCGTACGGCGCGGCTGCGACGCGATCGAGCACGAACTGAGCGTGAACGTGCCGGCCCAGGTGCCCGTCGCGATCTCGCCGATCCCGTCACAGAAGCTGACCCAGTCCCCGCTGTAGCTCAGGTGACCATCCCGCGAACCCGAGTACGTGAACTCGTCCGTCTCGAACGTGCATCCGTCCCCGTTGTTGTTCCGCGCCAGCAACTCGATCACCCGCGTCGACTTCACCAGCGTGCCCGAGGCGTCCTCCACCGTGTCCCACGCGTTCGAGATCGTCGAACCCGCCTCCACCGTCCAGTTCGCCATCTCGCTCACGTCCCCGTCGTCATCGACCAGATCCCACACAAACGCAAAGCCGTCCTCCATGCAGACAAATTGCTGCGCCTGTACCGGCATCCAGATGAGCAAGAGGAGCAGACCGGTAACCGTTGATACTCGTTTTTTCATGACGCCACCTCCATGAGAGATGATGATTGATGAGGTACGGCACCCACGAACTGACCCGGGCAGGGGGCCTCCGGGCGGCTCAGGTTTCACCCGGAACCACCACGTGCCATCAACTCGCCTCCCAGGAAAACGATGACCGAAGCGTCGGAGAATGCAGATCGGCCCCGGAGGAAAGCATAACGTCCCCCAATCCGGGATACCGTAAAGAACTGCCTGGCGCGGTATCCGAATCCATCAGGGTGCCTGTTCATCAATACACAATCCCGGCGGCAAAGGCAAGACGGATAACTATTTTTTTCCCAGGGACTTTCGTCATCGCAGGTAGTACCTCGGGGGCTCGTCGGCCACGAGGGCACAGATTTCGAGGTGCGCCATGATGGGCGAGGTTTTGACCTTGGCCATCAGCACCTCCTCGACCTGAAAGAGTCCCGTCTTGTTCTCCATCGCGATGGTGATGCGTACCGGTTTCGACTCGCCCGGTGTGATGTCGACACGCCGGATGGCGCTGGCCGAATAGCGGTGGATGTCGCCGACGACGGGGTCCCGATCGAGCACCTGCGGGATGCGGGACCGGCCCTGCGTCATGTCGGTGCCGTCGGCCACGAGCACCACGCCGGCCTCGACGGAGTGGATCCGGCTGTGCCCCATGTGCCCCACGATCACTTCGTGCGCCATCGCCCGGACGGCCACCCGCATCGGGTCGCCCTCCGGGTACACGAGGGCCAGGTGCCGTTCGATGAACCGGTCCGCCAGCACGAGGGAATGCCACTCGTGGGCCTCGCGGGTAACCCCCATGCCCACGTCGTGGAGGAAACACCCGAGGGCCACGGCCACCTGGGCATCCTCGAACGTCCCGATTTCTTCCCGGACGAGAGAGGGCAGGATCCCCTGCTCGTGGAGCAGCCGGAGAATCTTCAGCGCGTTGTAGGTCGTGATCCGGGCATGGACGGGCCCGTGATCGTTGTACCCCAGACGCCGTACCGAGACGGCGTTGGCATAGCTATGATACAGGTTGATCTCCCGATCGACGAGCAGGCTCTCGAAGAGCCGATGAACGCGCCCCGTGGTACGTTCGAGCAGCACCCGGTCGAGTTCGGTTTCTTTGGGACTGGGGATCGTCCAATCGGGGAAACGGGGAGCGGGCGTCTCGGCACCGTGTTCCATGGCGAGTCCGGTGGGGTTCAGAGCCGGTCGGGCGGGCGGAGGATGATGCCGCCGGCCGGATCGGGCGGGCGAACGGGAGCCGGCGCCAGGTCCGGGATACGCAGGAGCACCGTGCGTACCCGCCGGAGCAGGGCAATACGGTCCATAATGCCGTTCAGGCCCCCGTTGATGCGGCGTGTTAGGGCATAGACATCGTTGCGGTCGGCCAGGGCGTTGAGGCGGTGGCGGTGCCAGAACCACCCGGCCACGTCGGCGGCGGCGGGCGGTTCGGCCAGGGCGTCCGGGTTGCCGACGTAGTCGATGCCGGTGTCGCGGCTGTAGGCGGTGTAGTTGGCCCGGCCGGTGAGCTGGATCAGGCCACGCCCGCGGAACCGGAAGCCGTCCCCGGGTCGCGTATTGCCCAGGTCGGCGCGGCCCTCATAGCGTTGCTGCGCCGGCGTCGGCCCCCATAGTTCCTCGGTGTAGCGGAGCCTGCCCGATTCGTGCAGCACCTGGGCCAGAAAATGCGATTCCCGCCGATACGTGTCGATGGCATAGCGGGCCATCGTGGCGTTGATGGCCTCGACGAACCGGCCGGCCAGCGTGGCAGGCGCCGGTGTGATCATCTCGGCCAGCGTATCGGCGCGGAGCATCAGCATGGGGGATCCCCCGGGGTGGTCATGGAAGAGGATGACCGCTCGCCTTCCACCCACACGCAGCGGCCGTCGGCATAGTGCTCGCGTTTCCAGATCGGCACCTCCTGCTTGAGCCGATCGATCAGGTAACGGCAGGCGGCAAAGGCATCGGCCCGGTGCGGGGTGGCCACCCCGATGAGGACACTCGCCTCGGCCGAGGGGACGACCCCCAGGCGGTGCCAGAAACACACGCGCTCGACCGGCCACCGCGCCCGGGCTTCCTCCACCAGACGCGCCATCTCGTTCAGCGCCATCGGGACATAGGCTTCGTACGCCAGTTCCACCGTCTCGACATCCTCCGTCCACCGGCGCGTGATGCCCAGAAACAGGTCGATGGCCCCGGCGCGGGGGGTCTGCAGGAAGGGCATCGCCGTGGTCACGTCGAGCAGATCGTCCTGGAGACGAATCCACTGCACGTCGTCCTTGCGTTCCCGGGCGAAGTCGTTCATCCTTTCGTGGGTCGGGTTCCGGGGGGCGTTCAGCCGCCGCTGACCGGTGTGATGAGCGCCACCTCATCGCCCTCGGCCAGGCGCACCGAGGCCGGCTCGTAGTGCTCGTTGACGGCCAGACGAAGTACCGGCCGGTAGCGGTCCACCACGGGAAAGCGCCGGGCCAGTTCGTCGAGCACATCCGCGGCCGTGGCCGGCTCGGGCAGATGCAGCCGCATCCGGTGGCACCCCGTATGTTCGCGCAGGACGCTGAACAGCAACACGGTTACCGTGATGCTCCGGGGCGTGGCCGCAGCCTTGTCTTTCGATTCAGCGGGCTGGCTCACAGGCTGCTCACACAGGCTTTGACGGCGTCCAGGTCCGGCAGTTCGCCGGCGTTCTCCAGCACCTCGGCGTACTGCACGACGCCGCTGCGGTCGATCACGAAAGCTGCCCGCCTGGCGATGCGGTCGAGGCGCATCGGCGTGAAATCGCGGTTGTACTTGGCCCCGTAGGCGGCACAGACCTCGGCGTCGTGATCGCTCAGGAGCCGGAAACGGAAGCCGTGCACCTTCTTGAACTCGGCCAGCACGAACGGGGAATCGGTCGAGATCCCCACAACCTCGGTGTCGGGTCCGTAAGCTTCCAGGTCGTTGTTGACCATGTTCAACTCGGTCGTGCAGACGCTCGTGAAAGCTCCGGGGAAGAACAACAGCACGACGTTCTTCTTCTCGAGGACCTCCCGCAGCGTGAATGGTTCGCGCTGATCGTCGTAGAGCGTGAAATCCGGGGCTTGCTGTCCTTTTTCGATACGCATACGCTTCTGGGTCCGTTCGGGGGTACAGGTTCGTGTTCGCCGATCAGTAGAAACGGATGGCACGGATCGGTTCGATGCGCGCCGCCACCCGGGCGGGAATATAGGCGGCGGCCGCGCAGAGCGAAAGGGCCACCAGGGCCACCAGCGCGAAATCCAGCGGGTTGATCTCCACCGGCGCCGTCTTCATGTAATACGCCTCCGGCGGCAACGGGATCACGCCGTAGCGCTGCTGCACGAGCGCCAGGGCCAGGGCGAGTCCTTCCCCGATGAGCGTCCCGACCCCGCCAATCAGCAGCCCCAGCCACAGGTACAGGCGGCGCAACCGCTTCGGCGAAGCGCCCAGACTGACGAGCACGCCGATCTCCCGGGTCTTCTCCAGGATGATCATCAGCAGCGTCCCGATCAGGTTGAACGCCGCCACGAGGATGATGACGCCGATCACGAGCGGGATGATACTCTGTTGCAGGTTGACCCAGGCGAAATAGCTGTGGTACACCTCGTAGATGGTCCGGGCCATGATGGGATACCCCCACCGCTCGTTGATCCGCTCCGCCACGGCCTCGATCCGGGACGGGTCGTCCAGCGTCAGATCGAAGCGTGTGACCTCGTCGGGTCCGTACTCCAGGAGGGCGCGGGCCACGTCGAGGTCGGTGAAGACGTAGAGTTCGTCGAAGTTGGCAAAGGAGGTCTCGTAGATGCCCGCTACGTAGAACGGCTTGACGCGCGGCAGGCGGGAGAAGGACAGGTCGCCGCCGGTGTTGCGCATGGAGAAGGCGGTCACCCGGTCGCCTACCTTCAGGCCCAGGAGGCGGGCGAGGCGGCTGCCGATCACGAGGCCGGGGAGCCCCTCAGGGTTCGGGCCGAACCGTGCCGTACCCTCGACGAGATGACGCGCCAGATACGGCGGCAGCGTGTCCGTGCCCACGAGCGCGATGCCGTCGATGTGCGTGGCCGACCGGCGCAGGAGCGCGAACTCCTGCACCACGGGGGCCACCCGCGCCACGCCCTCCTCGGCCGCCAGCCCGTACGCCAGGGCCGTGGCCCCCTGCACAGGGGTGTCGGTCAAGCTCTCGACCTGCACATGGGCCCCGAAGCCGACGATCTTCTGCTCGATCTCACGGCTGAAGCCCCGCACGATGGACAGCGCCAGAAGCAGGGCCGCCACCCCCACGGCCACGCCGCCCACGGACACGTAGGTGACGAAGTGGAGGAACCGACGACCCTCTTCCCGCCCGCGGGCCTGCCGCAGGTACCGGAGGGCGACGAACTGTTCGAAGCGAAGAGCCACGCGATCCTGATGGACGGTTCTTGCGGAAGCCGCTATCAGGACGTCAGCCTTCCTCCTTTGATCCGCCGCAATGATTTTTTTACGTCCCCCCGGCTGCCGGACCCGGACAGGCCGGGCGACCCGCCGGGATCTGCCGCATCAGGCTCCGGCTGTGCCTTCGCTCGTGCCCACGACGAAGTGGTACGGCGGCCAGGGACCCGTCAACTCGAACCGGAAGCCCAGGCCCATGCTCTCGCCGGCGAGTTCCGTCACCATCTCCTTGAACGCCTCTTCTTCGCTCTCAGCCACCAGATACGCCAGGTTGGCCACCAGTTCTTCCGCGTTCTGGCCGGGCTCACCCGCCAGCGGCTTGACCACGCTTTCATCGGCGATCGACCGGAGCGCTTCATGCGTCCGCTTCACACTGTGTTCCGTAATCAGGTCCAGCGTCTCCCGCGCATCGAGTGCCTCGGTCTTGTCCAGTTCCTCGCGGACGTACTGCCCGATCCCGCTCGCCACCTCGCGCAGCATCTCATCGACACGTTCGCGTCCTTCCTCGACCTTCCGCTGCAGCATCGCGTTGTCCCGGTAGATCCGCAGGCCCCACTCGCGGCGACCGGCCATCCGTTCCATGGCATCCATCAGGTGCTCATGCCGCGCATCGATCAGAGCCCGGATCTGATCCTCGTCCGCACACACGGTGCCGAAGCGCATCGGGATCAGCGTGCCGGCCTCCTGAAAGCGCTCCATGACCTGCCCGTGCTTACGAACCTGCTCCCGCACCCAGGCCGGATCCTGCAGCCGCTCCTCGCGCTCGCCGGGACCGAACGGATCGGCGGGCACCTCGCTGTAGAGCACCACCAGGTCCCGATGCACCAGGGTCCTGACCGGATGGGCGGGATCCATGCCGGGTTGCTCAATGGCTTCGGCCTCATCCCGCGCCTCGACCGGCAACACACCATAGACGTAATAAACCGGGGTATCCCCACGCTCCCCGACGACTTCGCCAGCCTCGGCCGCTTCGGCCACTTCCTCCACCTCGGCCGCCTCGGCCACTTCCTCCACCTCGGCCACTTCCTCCACCTCGGCCACCTCGGCCACTTCCTCCATCTCGACCGCCTCGGCCACCTCGTCTTCGACGGCTTCGGCCGTCATGCCGGGAGCCGCCTCGTCCTCGGTGGCGGGGCTGGCTGGCTCAC
>CAZKFR010000004.1:24410-52904 GCA_964552015.1 uncultured Rhodothermaceae bacterium
TCGGCCGTCATGCCGGGAGCCGCCTCGTCCTCGGTGGCGGGGCTGGCTGGCTCACGGGCCTCGTCCTCGACCACCACGACGTCCTCGGGTACCCTGCCGGACGGTTGACCACCGTGCGTGTCCGACTCCTCTTCCGGCTGCCGGGCGTCCGTGCCGGCCTCGGGGCTCTCGGCCCAGGCCAGGATCGAGTCGGCTTCCAGGTCCAGCACATCGGCGAGCGCTTCATCGAGCGCGTCCGCGTCCGAAAAGACCTCATCCGTGGCGTCAACCCCGTCACCGTCTTCGTCGAAGTCTTCGGACGACACTTCCTGGATCATGGACGTGCTTTCGCCTTCCTCGGCGCCGGCATCGGAATCGACCGTACCGGCAGCAGCCGGCGTCTCGAAATGCACTTCCTGGAGGAACGAAACGGCGGGACTGGCTGCATCCCCCGAGGATCCGGGCTCTGCGCCCGGCTGGCTCGCCGCCGCCCGGCTGGCCGCTTCGACGGCCTCGCGGAAAAAGGCTTCGTGCTCCTCGACGCCACGCGCCACGGCCTCGTTGATTTCGCGGATGGCCTCGGTGAGCATATTCTGGAGCATACGCTCTTTGAGCACGCGACGTGCTTCCACGAGTGCCTCATCCTTCCGGTCCACCCGGGTCATGGCCTCACGGGCCGCCGCTTCCGCGTCACGCAGGGCCTCGGTGGCCACCCGTGCGATGTCGGCGATGAGCTGTTCGCGGAGGGCCTCCCGGGCCTGGGTGAGGGCGGGGTCTTCGTCGGGAATATGCTGCCGGGCCGCCCGTGCGGTTTCGCCCGCATCGGCCAGTGCTTCGGTAGAGCGACGCGCCACTTCTTCGATGAGCAGCGAGGCCAGCCGATGCCGGGCCTCGTCGAGCACGACGGCATCCTCGGGGACGTGCCGGTGGGCCTGTTCGGCCACCCGGGCGGCATCGTCGAGGCTGTCCGTGGCCCGCCGGGCGACGTCGGCCAGCAGCTGCTCGCGCAGCGCGTCGACGGCCCGGAGCAGCGCCTCGTGGTCGTCGTCGATGCGGTGCCGGGCCTGTCCGGCGGTCGCCTCGGCGTCGGCGATGGCTTCGGCGGCGCGCTCGGCCACCTCTCCGTGCAACCGCTCGATCAGGGCTTCGATGCTCCGGTGCAGCGCCGGATCGTCGTCGGGCACATGGGCTCGCGCCGCCCGGGCGGCGGCCCCGGCGTCGGCGAGTCGTGCGGTGGCTGCTTCGCCCACCTCGGCGTGCAGCCGTTCGAGGAGCGCCTCCACGACGGCCACCACGGCCGGGTGGTCCGCCTCGATGCGTGCCCGGGCATGCCGGGCCGCCGTCTCGGTGTCGCCCAGCCGTTCGGCCGCCTGTCCGGCCACCTCATCGACGAGCATCTGATAGAGGGCATCGATGGCCTGCTGCACGCGCTCGTCCGAGCGATCGATGCGCCCCCGGGCGGCCTCGGCCACGGCCACGGCGTCGGACATCCCCGCCATGGTCTGTTCGGCCACCAGGGAGACGATCATCTCATACAGGTGCTCGCGGGCCTGCCGGAAGACCTCCTGGTCCAGGTCGATCCGCGAACGTACCTCCTCGGCATCCCAGGGACTCTCCTGCATACGCTCCGCGACCCCCTGCGCCATCTCGTCGAGCAGCAGGTCCCGCAGGGCCTCCACGCCGCGCTCTACGACCTCCGGCTCCGACTCCATCCGGGCGCGGGCCTTGCGCGCCAGGGCCCCGGCATCCTCCAGAGCCGTAGCGGAACGGCGGACGATCTCCTGAAGCAACAGCTCCTGCAACACGCTGCTGGCTCCGATGACGACGGCATCGCCCTCCTCCATGTACTGTCGGGCCTGTTCCGCGGCCTGCTCGGGCTTGCCGAGCGTCCGGGCCGAGCGCACCGCGATCTCACGAAGCAGGCGGACCTGCAGGGTCGTGCTCGCTTCCTGGATGAGCCGGTGATCGTCGTTCAGCTGAGACATGAGCTTCGTAGCGACGGCCTCGGCATCACCCAGCTCTTCCAGAGCCTGCTGCATGACGGCCTGCATCAGCTTCTGCTTCAGGGCCTCCTTGGCTCCGGCCAGCTTCGGGTTGTTCTCAGCCTGCACCAGTCGGGACACCTGCTCACCGCGCACCGTAGGAGGATTCTTCGGTTCGGGGGTCGTCTGCGAACTCATGGGGTTTCTCTGGGATGATCGTGATGGTATCGTGGTGGGCCGGAGCGCCTCCCGAACCCATGGCGCGCCCGTCGGCCGGTCGTTACACCATCGTGCCCGGTATGCCAAGAACGGGCCGTTTCCCGATCCCGCACCGTGCTCCCCCCGGCCGATCCCGCCTCCGGGCGGGGAGGCTCGCCGAAGAAGCCTCCCTGACGGGTTCAGAGCGCCTCCTGCCTCGTTCTTCCTTATGGCCGGCGAGAAGAAGAACCGACCGCATCGAACCACCTGGGGGGGAAAAGATGGGTCGGACCGGAAAAAAGTGCCGCCGGGACCCTCTCGCCGTCTCTCCCCTTCTTTTTCAAGAATCCCACGGGCAGAGGATACGTTTGTTTTGTATATCCTATCATCCCTGTGCGCCGGACCGGCCGGCGTCTCCGGACCGATCGTTCACACTTGCCTGCTCCGAATCGCCATGAACAACACGTTTGCTCACACACCACCTCCGCAGAACGAACCGGTACGCGCCTACGGCCCCGGTAGCCCCGAGCGCGCCGCCTTACGGAAGCGCTTGCAGGAACTGCGGAGCCAGCAGATCGAAGTGCCGGCCATCATTGGCGGCCGGGAGATCCGCACCGGGGACACCCTCACGATGAATCCGCCGCACGAACATGCCCACGTGCTGGGCATCGCCCATCAGTGCGGCCAGAAGGAGATTCAGGAAGCGATCGAGGCCGCGCTGGAAGCCCGGCATGACTGGATGCGCATGCACTGGCAGGACCGCGCCGCCATCTTCCTCAAGGCCGCCGACCTGCTGGCCGGCCCCTGGCGCGACACCCTCAACGCCGCGGCCATGCTGGCACACAGCAAGAACGCGCACCAGGCCGAGATCGACGCCGCCTGCGAACTGATCGACTTCTTCCGGTTCAATGTCCACTTCATGGAGCAGATTTACCGGGATCAACCGATCTCGCCGCCGGGCGTCTGGAACCGGATGCAGTATCGCCCGCTCGAGGGGTTCATCTTTGCCGTGACACCCTTCAACTTCGTCTCCATCCAGGGCAACCTGCCCACGGCTCCCGCCCTGATGGGCAACACCGTCGTCTGGAAGCCGGCCTCCTCGACGCTCTACACCGCCTACTTCACGTATAAACTGCTGGAAGAGGCCGGCCTCCCGCCGGGCGTCATCAACCTGGTGCCGGGACCCGGGTCGCTCGTCGGGCGGCACGTCTTTGCCTCACCCCACTTCAGCGGCCTTCACTTCACCGGCTCCACGGCCACCTTCCAGTACATGTGGCGCACCATTGGCGAAAACATTGCCACGTACCGCTCCTACCCGCGCATCGTCGGCGAGACGGGCGGGAAGGACTTCATCCTCGCCCACCCGTCGGCGGACGTGGACGCCGTCGCCACGGCCATCGTACGGGGCGGGTTCGAGTACCAGGGGCAGAAGTGCTCGGCAGCATCCCGGGTCTACCTGCCGCAGTCCCGCTGGCATGCGATCGAGGAAGCCCTCCTGGGCCAGCTCAGCGAACTGAAGATGGGGCCGCCGGAGGACTTCACCAACTTCATCAACGCCGTCATCGACCGCAAGGCCTTTGAGAGCATCACGGCCTATATCGACGAGGCCAAGAAGGCACCGGGCGTCAAGGTGCTCCATGGCGGCAACTATTCGGACGAGGTCGGTTACTTCATCGAGCCGACGGTCCTCCTGGTCGACGACCCGCAGTACCGCACCATGTGCGAGGAGATCTTCGGCCCCGTCGTGACGATCTACGTCTACCCGGACGAACGCTTCGACGAGACCGTCACCCTCCTCGATCAGACCTCGCCCTATGCCCTCACCGGTGCGATCTTCGCGCAGGATCGCCGTGTGATTGCCGAGGTGACGGACCGGCTGACCGACAACGCGGGCAACTTCTACATCAACGACAAGCCTACCGGGGCCGTCGTAGGCCAGCAGCCCTTCGGCGGAGCCCGTGCCTCGGGGACGAACGACAAGGCCGGCTCCTACCTGAACCTGATCCGGTGGGTGTCGGCTCGCTCCATCAAGGAGACGTTCAACCCGCCGAAGCACTACGCCTACCCGTTCCACCAGCCCGACCCGGCCGAGGAGGCGATGGTGGAAGAACGTGGTTGAACCGGGTATGACCGGGGCCGGCGCGGTGCGGGTGTTCCGGAGCACGGAGCATCCCGGAGGGGCCTCGCCGGCCCTGGTCTACGGCCGGGCCCTCGTCCGCCCGATCGGGGCCTGTATGCTGCCGGTGATGATCGGGGCCCTGCTGGCGGTGCTCGAAGGCGCGGCGGCCCTGCCCTGGCTCGTCGCCGGCTTCCCCGCCGCCCTGGTGACGGCCATGCTGTGGACCCACCTCCGCCTGCGCACGACCCCCGCCGAGGTGCAGGTCGTCCCCGGCGGCGCCGCACTCCGGAGCGTCTGGGAATGCGCCCGGGATCTACCCGCTCGAACGGCTCGTATCCTGGATCTGCGCACCACGCCGGATGCCCTGCTGGTGACCCTCGACTATACGTCGTACGCCCTGCCCTATCGCGCCTGGCCCGACCACGAGGCCTTGCTGTCCGCCCTCCAGGAAGCCCGTCGTGCCTCACCCTGATCGCCATGCCGCCCCGCCGCCCCCGCCTGCGACCGCAGCTCGATCTCTTTGCCCCACCTCCGGTGCCCGATCCCGAAGCGCCCCCCGCACGGACCTGCCCGTCGGAGCCGTACTGGGACTATTGCCCGAACTGCGGCGAGCATCTGGTGAACCTGGGCTGCAAGTACCGCTGCCCGCACTGCCATTACTTCATGTCCTGCTCGGATTTCGATTGATTGACGGGATCTCCGACTTCCTCCTGCCCTTCCGCTACCCATGATCTCGCTGGACCGCGACGCCCCGACCCCCCTCCACGAGCAACTCGTCGAACAACTGCGCTATCAGATCGCCGTGGGGCGCTTCAAGACGGGGGACACCCTGCCCTCGACGCGGGCCCTGGGCGAGCAACTCAACCTGTCGTTCCACACCGTCCGGAAGGCCTACCAGCAGCTTGAAGCCGAGGGGCTCCTCCAGGCACGGAAAGGGAGCGGCTACACGGTCGTCGAACGCACCCCGCTGAGCAAGACCGAGCGGATGGAGCGCGGGGCCGCCATCGTGCAGGAAGCCCTGCAACGCCTGATCGGGCTGGGCCTCGATGACGCCGAGATCGAATACCTGTTCGCCGAACAGCGGGATCTGCTCGAGGACGACGGCGAGCGCCTGAAACTGGTCGTGGTCGCGTCCTACCGGGAGCTGGCCGACGAGGTGGCGGCCCAGATCGGCCTGGCGATGCAGCAGACGGTCGAAGCAGCCACCTTCGAGGACCTGGAACGCCACCGGGACGCCGACTATGTCTTCACCCGCCTGCAGGACGTACGCCGTGCCAGCGAAGCCGTCCCGCGGGCCGACGTGCTGGGACTGCGGGTTCAGCCGGCCCTCCCCGCCCTGGCCCGCGTCGCCCGGATGCTGGAGACGGAGACCCTGGGCCTCGTCACCCGCTACCCGGATGCCATCGGCCCGCTCTCGGGCGAGATACGGGAACAGACGGGGTTTTCCGGACAGATCCTCGGAGCATCGGTCGAGCGTGGCGCCGCGCACGTGGAACCGCTCCTGGCCCAGACCGACCTGGTGCTCTACACCCCGGCCTGCCACCGCCGCCTGCTGGGGTACCTCGACAAGGTGCCCTGCGAGATGCTATCGTTCCGGATCGATGCGGATGCCCTCGAGCAGATCCGCCACGCGATCCCTACCTGACACCGTCTCAACCGCCCGCCTCGTCGCCAGGTTTGCCGGGCTCCTGCAGCGCCTCCGTTGCCCGGCCGTCTACTCCGGCATCCCCGGTCTTCCGGGCAGGCGGGCTTGCCGCCTTCGGCCCCTCCTCCCCCTTTTTCGTCTCCGCTTCCGGGCGGTTTTCCTCGGACGACGTCGCCCGCTCCGATGCGCCCTCGTCCTCCCCCTGGGTCTCCTTTTTCGTCGTTCCCTCCTCGTCCTGCGTCTTCTCCTGGCCCGGGTACTTGACCCGCACGTGATAGATGGCCATGAGCATCGAGAGGAAGGTCTGCTTGATGATCGTCAGGTCGCGGAACGTCAGTTCGGAGTCTTCCAGCTGGCCGTCGTCCAGGCGGGCGCGGATGATCATGTCGATCAGGGACTCGAGGCGCTTGTGGGTGGGGTTGGCCAGCGTCCGGCTGGCGGCCTCGACCGAGTCGGCCAGCATCAGGATGCTCGTCTCCTTCGTGTTGGGTTTCGGCCCCGGGTAGCGGAACTCCGACTCGAGTACCGGCGGATCGCCCTCGCCGGCCTGCTCCAGCGCCTTCCGGTAGAAATACTCGATGCGGGTGGTACCGTGATGCATCGGGATGAAATCCAGCACCACCTTCGGGAGGCGGTACTTGCGCCCGATCTCCAGCCCTTCCTTGACGTGGCTGGCGATGATGAGGGCGCTCATGCGCGGCTTGAGGTGATCGTGAGGGTTCTGGCCGGGCCGCTGGTTTTCGACGAAGTACTCGGGCTTGACCATCTTCCCGATATCATGGTAGAGGGCGCCGACACGGGTGAGCAGGGCGTTGGCCCCGATGGCGTCGGCGGCAGCCTCGGCCAGATTGGCGACCTGCAGGACGTGGTTGAACGTGCCCGGCGCCCGGAGACTGAGTTCTTTGAGCAGGGGCCGGTTCGTGTCGGAGAGCTCGAGCAGCGTCAGGTCCGTGGTGATGTCGAAGGCCCGCTCAAAGACCCAGAGCAGGGGCATGGCCAGCAGCAGCAGCACGGCATTGATGCCCACGAGCAGCACATCCCAGAGCAGCTGGTCCGTGGTCGTGGCGGTGATGAGCCAGTCCCCCACGAGCACGAACACATAGCCCAGGAAGACGAGGCCGGCGCTGACGAAGAACTGTCCCCGGTTCTTGATGTCGCGCACGCTGAAGATGCCGAGCGCCCCGGCAAAGACGGTGGCAAAGGTAAACAGGAAGTCGAACCGCAGCATCAGACTGCCCAGGAAAGCCAGCGTCAGCGTGGCAAAGAGACTCACGCGCGAGTCGAACAGGATCGTCAGGACGAGCGAGACGATGATCACCGGCACGGCATACATCACCTCGACCGGCAGCCGTAGCACCACGGCGTACAGCCCGATGATGATGACGAACAGCAGGGCAATCAGCAGCACGCGGCGGTTTTCGTCGAAGATCTGGCGCCGGAGCACGAACAGGTACAGGAAGAAGAAACCGTAGGTGGCCAGCGTCAGGAGCAACTGGCCCAGCAGGACCCGTCCGGGCAGGCGGCCGCCGCTGCGCTCCTGCTGGGCACGTTCGAGCGATCGTATCTTCCGCAGGGTCGCTGCATCCACGACCGCGCCCTGTTCCACGATGGTTTCCCCTTTGCGTACGAGGCCCCGTGTGGGCGAGATGGCGGCTTCTTTACGCTGCCAGGCCTGCAGGGTCTCCCCCCGGAGGTAGCGCAGCGATGGCTGGAAGATCACCCGGAAGAATGCATACGCCAGGCTCGCTTTCTCGGGATCGTCTTCGTAGAGCCGCTCGAACCGTTCGCGCGCCGACGCGTGGGCCTCGTCCAGGCCGAAGACGCTCCGTTTTTCCACGAGCCGGGTGGTATGCTCCCGGGGGTCGCGCACCTCGATATGCTCGGCCAGCACGCTGTCGATGGCTACGTCCAGCACGCCCAGGCCGAGCATCTGCATACCATAGGCGAACGCCTGATCCAGCAGCTCTTCATCGAGGCGAGGCCCGGTAGGCTCGGTACGGGTCGAGGAGACCAGACCCGGCACCCGCTCCACGTAGGCATTGGCCAGGCGCTGCCACTGCGCCGGGGTCAGTTTCAGCCTGGCATTCCGGCGCAGGTTCACAAAGCGGGTTGAGTCGGCGGAAGCCTCCTCCCGGCGCCCGCGCAGGCGGTTTTCGAGGAAGGCGGCATAGGCGGAAAAGATGCGCTCGAGTTGCGCGGCCACGGTGTCCCGATTGGCCTGCATCTTGTCCCGCGCCAGATGATCGATCTCGAAGATGGGCGGGGTCGTCCGGCGGACGGCCTCGCGCTCTTCGGCCAGCATCGCCGGGTCCTTGAGGATGGCGAAGTCGAAGGGGGCCACGAGGCGCTCGCGGAGCCACACCTCGCCCTCCCGCACGTTGTAGCGATAGCCTTCTTCCCGGGGAAAAGCCAGCAGGGTGAGGACGATCAGCACCGAGAAGATGCCGATCTTGCCCAGGGTCCGGCGTCGCCGGCGTGGCCCCTCATCGTCACGCCCTTTTTCCAGGTTTTGACCCACCGGACGCGCTTTACGCGAACGCAGCCCGATCCATTCCAGTAGTCCCATGCCCCTGCCTTGTGGCTCGTGAGCAAAAAAAGAAACAACCCTGTATCGTACGCCCCCCGCAACCCTGCCTCTCACCGTGCCGGCATACCCGTGCCTTCGTCCTGCCTATGCCGCAGGGCAGCCAAGGATCCGAGGAGCAGAGTCAGGGCCGCTCCGATGGCGGTGTACCAGGGCCATCCGATGGCACGCAGGGCCGGATCGTCCTCCGGCATGAACAGCCAGCCATCGACCGGGCTGTAGCGGACCCCGAAGATGACGAGCACCATCGTACCCAGGGTCAGCACGAAGGCCACGAGGGCATCCGTCTGCCGGCTCCGGCGGTTGAGGAGCCCGAGCAGGAAGACGCCGAGCAACCCTCCGTACGTGAAGGAGGCGATCGACAGGCCCAGTTCGACCACCGGGTTCTGCTGATCCTCGAAGAGGTTGGCGAACCCGATGAAGACGACGCCCCAGAAGAGGGTCATCCAGCGGGCCGTCCGGAGCGCCTTCGGAGCCGGGAGGGCCCGGCCGAGGAATCGTTCGTAGAGGTCCATCATCGAGGAAGACGCCAGCGCATTGAGCGAGGAGGACAGGGTGCTCATGGCCGCGGCCAGGATGCCGGCCAGCATGAGGCCGGAGAGGCCGGGCGGCAGCCCTTCGATCACGAACCGTGGGAACACCTCATCGGCCCGGGTGAGCCCGATGGCCTCAGGGCTGGCCCCCCCGTAATACGCCCAGAGCAACAGCCCTACGAAGAGGAACAGCGCGAACTGTGCCATGACGACGAAGGCACTCCCGATCAGCGCCTTGCGGCTGTCGGCCAGGTTGCGGCAGGCCAGGAGCCGCTGCACGATCAACTGATCCGTACCGTGGGACGCCATCGAAAGAATCGCCCCGCCGAGGATGGCCGTCACGGCGGCATAGGGCGAGGTGAGCACGTAGTTCAGGCCGCGCCCCAGCGCCGGATCGAACAGCTTCGTCTTCCCGGCGGCCCGGGCCGCGTCCCACCAGCCCTCGGGTACCTGCCCGAGCAGCAGCAGCACCGCCAGCAGCGCACCGCCCACGTAAATCAGCATCTGCACCACGTCCATCCACACCACGGCCTTGATGCCGCCGATGTAGGTATAAACGATGGTGACCAGCCCGATGAGCAGGATGATCTGGAAATAACTCGTCTCGAAGCCCGCCATGTCGGCGATGACTTTGATCGGGATGGCGGTGGCGAAGAGGCGCACGCCGTCGGCGAGGAGGCGTGTGACGAGGAACGTCACCGAAGCCGCCGCTCGCAGACCGTCCCCGTAGCGCTGCCCCAGGAAAGCATACGCCGTCGTGAGCTCGCCCTGGAAGTAGCGAGGCAGGAAGAAGAGGCTCACGAGCACCCGGCCGATGAGGTAACCGATGGTCAGTTGGAGGAAGGTGAGGTTGCCGCCGTAGGCCACGGCCGGCACGCTGATCACGGTGAGCGTGCTCGTCTCGGTCGCCACCACGGAGAAACACACGGCCCACCAGGGCAGGTTGCGGCTGCCGAGAAAATAATCGGTGGTGTTCGTCTGCCGTCCTCCGGCCCGGATACCCAGCGCGGCCACCCCGACGAGGTAAGCAGCAATCACGAAATAGTCCAGTCCGGTCAGCATGGGGCAAGCGTTTGTGGAACGAGGGTTCGGCGATCAGGCGACGAGCCGGTGCAGGATCCGGTCGCGGAGGCGGTCGGGAAGCAGGCGTTGCAGGAGCCAGCGCAGCCGGGCCGCCGGCCCGATGAGGTAGCGCGTCTTCGGGCGCTTTGCCGTCAGGGCATGCCGGACGGCGCCGGCCACGACGCCGGGGTCGACGCCCCGCCGGGCCGAGGCGGCCACCACCCGCCGCAGCCGCTCCATGCGCTCGCGGTAGAGCGCCGCCACCGACGGCTCGGCCCGGGCCAGGATCGCATCCGCTTCGGCCTCCCCTTTGTGCCAGATGGGCGTGGCCACCGTCCCCGGCTCCACGATGGCGACCTCGATCCCCCACGGCCCGAGCTCCATCCGGAGGCTATCCGCCATCGCCTCGAGCGCGAACTTGGAGGCACAGTAGGCGCCCACGAACGGGATCACGCTGATCCCGCCGATCGACCCCATGAGGACGATGCGCCCGCGCGCGCGCCGTACCAGCGGGAGGAAGGCCTGCGTGACGGCCATCACACCGAAGACATTGACCTCGAACTGCCGTCGGAAGTCGTCGAGCGGCATGGCTTCGAGGGGAGCCGCCAGCGCGATGCCGGCATTGTTGACCAGCCCCCACAGCCCGTCCGACCCCGAGGCCTCGCCCATGGTGGCGGCCGCCGCCGCAATGGATGCCGGGTCGGTCACGTCGAGCCGGAGCGTTCGGAGGCGCGGCGAGGCTTCGGCTGCCAGCGAACGCGCATCCGCCGCCCGGCGCACGGTGGCGAACACGTGGAACCCGCGGGCATCGAGGTCCAGGGCACAGGCCCGCCCGATCCCGCTCGAAGCCCCGGTAATGAGCACATATCGCTCGGCCATGCGACGCTCTGCCGTTTATCTGTAGGGTCGTTCGACGAGCGCCTCGCGGCCCGGCTCAGCGGCAGACGTGTACCCGCAGAGAGCCAGCGTCAGGTCCAGGTCGGCCAGCAGGTTGAGCACCACGTCCCGCACGCCCACCTCACCGCCGAGGGCGAGGCCGTAGACGTAGGGGCGTCCGAGAAGGACCGCCCTGGCGCCGAGGGCGAGGGCTTTGAGGACATCGGCACCGCGCCGTATGCCACTGTCGAAGAGGACGGGCACGCGGTCCTGCACGACGTCGACCACGTCCGGGAGGGCGTCGAGGGCCGCGAGGGCCCCATCCACCTGGCGCCCGCCGTGGTTCGAGACGACGAGGCCGTCGACGCCGTGGTCGAGGGCACGGCGGGCATCGTCCGGATGCAACACCCCCTTGACCAGGATCGGCAGACGGGTGTGCTCCCGGAGGAACGCCAGATCCTTCCAGGTGAGGGAGGGATCGGAGAAGACGGCGGCGAAGCGACGGATGGCGCCGGCAGGATCCTGCTCGGGCGGCTTCTCCAGCGAAGCGCGGAAGGCCGGGTCGGTGAAGAAGTTAGCCAGGCCGTCGCCACGCAGGAAGGGCAGGTAGGCATAGCCGATGTCGCGCTCGCGCCAGGCCAGCAGCTTCGTGTCCAGCGTGACGACGAGGGCCTCGAAGCCGGCGGCTTCGGCGCGCCGGAGCAGGCTGGCGGTCACGTCCGGGTCACGCCCCCAGTACAGCTGGAACCACCGGGGTGCCGGCCCCATCGCGGCGGCCACGGCCTCCATCGGCTTCGAGGAAACGGTGCTCAGGATCAGGGGCACGCCCAGGCTGCGGGCCGCCCGGGCCACGGCCTCCTCGCCCTCTTCGTGCACGATGCCCAGCACCCCGATGGGCGCCAGCAGCACCGGTGCGGGGATCGTCCGCCCCAGCAATTCCACGTGCAGGTCGCGCCGTGCGACGTCCCGCATCATCCGGGGCACGAGCCGCCACCGCGCAAACGCCGCGCGATTCGCCGCCATGGTATCCTCGCCCCCGGCCCCGCCGGCCACGTAGGCAAACGCCTCGGGGGCCAGGCATCCGGCCGCGGCCTGTTCGAGCGCCTCGAACGACACCGGCAGGGACGGCCGCTCCCCCTGAAGCCCGCCCAGGTAAATCTGCAACTGCCGATCCATTCCCGTCGGCAGGGATGTTGATGCTGCCATGCGGCGTCACGGTTTCGTTCCTGCGAGCGGGACCTAGACTACGAAACCCACGCCAAAAAGTACACGCCCCCGCGCCCCCTGAATCCATGGCCTCCGGGCCGGCGTGCGGATTGTTTGCACGCGCTGGCGTATTATGTGCCGCTTTCCGAACGCTATGTCGCCATGGGAGAACGCCTTCGTGCAGAGTGGAGCCGCCTGGTTACGGCTGCCCGGTCCGTCGATCGTCAGACGGCATTCGTGCTCACGTCCACGGCGCTGTTCGTGATCGTGCAGATGAAGTTTGGCAGCCGGCAGGTCTTCCGTCAGGAACTGTCCCATCTGGTTCCCGAAGCCTGGCGGGGTGTGCTGGCCTGGGGCTGGTGGTTCGGTATGCAGGGGGTGCTCGGCTTCATCCTGCCGGTGCTGTGCCTCCGGGTCCTCTTTCACCGCCGGCCCGCCGAGATCGGCCTCGGGGCCGGCGACGTACGCCTGGCCGTCACGCTGGCCCTCCTGTACGTCCCCCTCGTGGTCCTCGGGACCTGGATCCTCTCGGACAGCACGGCCTTTCAGGCCAAGTACCCGCACTACCACCCCGCCGCATTCGACTGGACGCTGTTTCTCGTCTACGAAGCCCTGTTCCTCTTTTACTGGATGGGCTGGGAGTACCTCTGGCGTGGCTTTGTGCTCTTCGGCACGGCGCACACGCTGGGCTATTATGCCATCTTCGTGCAGGCCGTCCCGTTCGCCATCCTGCACTACAGCAAGCCGCTCCCCGAGGCTCTGCTCTCCATCGTCGGGGGCGTGGCGCTCGGCGCGCTGGTATGGCGGTGCCGCTCGTTCTGGATCGCCGTCCCCATCCACGCCTTTCAGATGCTCATGCTGGACCTCTGGTGCACCCTCCGGCTGCGGACCGGGGTGACCGGCATCGGCCCGAAGGCCCTGCTTGGCCTACTCGGCCTCGGCCATCCCGGCCCGTGACACCGGCCCGGGGGCCTCGTCACCGTCCGGGTCTCCGGCATCGAGGAAACGGGTCTTGAGCAGGCACTCCGCATATTCGTCCTCCGCCCGGGAGTCCCACACGAGGCCGCTGCCCGTGCCCATCGCGCCCTGCTGTCCCTGCAGCGTGAGGGTCCGTATGGCCACGTTGAACACGGCTTCGTTGCCCGGCGCTGCGTAACCGATGGTGCCGCAGTAGACGCCCCGCGGCCCGGGCTCCAGCTGGCGAATCCGCTGGAGGGCCCGGTGCTTGGGGGCCCCCGTCACCGACCCGCAGGGGAACAGGGCCTGAAAGAGGTCGGCATAGCCCGTGCCCGGCCGCAGCGTCCCTTCGACGGTCGAGGTCATCTGGATGAGCGTCGGGTAGGTCTCCGTCGTGAAGAGCGCCGGCACACGCACGCTGCCCGGCACGCAGCACCGCGAAAGATCGTTGCGAAGCAGGTCCACGATCATCAGGTTCTCTGCCCGGCTCTTCGCATCACGCCGGAGCTGCTCGGCCAGCGCGGCATCCTCGGCCGCATCCCGGCCCCGGCGAATGGTCCCTTTCATCGGGCGGGTGCGTACCTGCTCGCCGTACCGTTCGAAGAACAGCTCGGGCGAACGGGAAAGCACGCAGGTACCGGGCAGGCGGAGGAAGGCCCCGTACCGGACGGGCTGCCGCCGTCGAAGGGTGGCATAGAGCGCACGGGCCGACCCCTCGAACCGGAAACGGTACATGCCGGTCAGGTTGACCTGGTACACGTCCCCTTCGCGGATGAGGGCACGGACCGCCTCGACCTTCGCCCGGTACGCCGCGGGCTCGTACGCGAAGCGCCCCCCGGATAGCCGGAACCCCTCCCCCGCTTCAGCGAGGCGGTCCACGGCTTCCGGGCCGAGCCGGTGCGGCGCCCGGTACACACCGAACCACACCAGCGGCAGGCCGGGCCAGCGCTCCCGCGGTGGAAGGCCGGCGAGTACCATGCCGGCCTCGAAACTCAGGTAGCCGGCCACGTGAAACCCGGCCGCCACGGCCGCATCGAGGGCGGCGAGCGCCGGCACCACCTGCTCGGGGCGATGCGCCTCGATCATCCGCTCCGGGGCCGTGTACAGGCGTGCGTGCCCGGGGCCTGCTCCGGCATCATCGAGCAACAGCGTGCCGGGGCGTTCCAGCCACCCCCTGAGCGACGTTTCCACGTTCGAGCGAATATCCACGGGCCTGGTCCTGGTCGGTTCAACGCACCATAGACGCATCGAACGCATGGTCGTCCCCTTTGTCACCAGGACCTCCCGGAAATCGAACGATTTCTGCGTCGGCTCGATCAATTTTTACCGGTCTTTCTTAACTTCGCCGCATCGCACCGGTTGAAGGGGGTTCGGCGGCTCATCCCCGCCCCGGCTCCCACAACCCACCGCCCATTCAACGCTACATCGACCATGGCCAAGAAAAAGGCAGACCGTCCCCGCCGTATCGGCGTCCTCCGGGGCATGGAAACAACGTTCCCCGACGCCCTGATTCCGTACATCAACAACGAATACGGCGACCGGGGCGTCGTGGCCGAGTTCGTCCTGCTCGACGCCATCCGGATGGATGACGACCCCGGCTACGACGTCATCCTGGACCGCATCTCGCACGAGGTGCCGTTCTACCGGTCGTACCTGAAGTGGGCGGCTCTGAAGGGGACCTACATCGTCAACAACCCCTTCTGGTGGAGCGCGGACGACAAGTTCATCGACAACGTGATCGCGGCGCAGGCCGGGGTGGCCGTACCGAAGAGCGCCATCCTGCCCCACAAGGAACATCCCCCCCGCACCGAGGCCACCTCGTTCCGCAACCTGAAGTACCCGATCGACTGGGATGCCCTTTTCGACTACATCGGCTTTCCGGCTTTCCTCAAGCCGCACGACGGAGGCGGCTGGCGCGGGGTAACGAAAGTGCACAACCCGGAAGAATTCTTTGCCGCCTACAACGACTCGGGCGATGCCTGCATGATGCTGCAGGAAGCCATCGAGTTCGAGAGCTACTTCCGCTGCTACGGGGTCGGGCAGAGCGAGGTCCACATCATGCCCTACAACCCCCTCGCCGAACCCCACCTCCGCTACTACGAAGTGCCCGAGGGCCCGTTCGATGAGCAACTGCTCGAAAAGATCGAGCGGGACGTGCTGGCCATCTGCCGGGCCCTGGGGTACGACCTCAACACGGTCGAATTCGCCGTGCGCGATGGCATCCCGTACGCTATCGACTTCATGAACCCGGCCCCGGACGCCGACTACCACTCGGTCGGCCACGCCAACTTCGAGTGGATCGTGACGAACATGGCCGACTTCCTCGTACGGAAAGCCCTCGAACCTCGCCGCAGGCGGCAGTTCACCGCGAACGGTTTCCTCGAACCCTCTGTCTGACCCCTCCCCGTAGCCATGCGTAGCCCGTTGCAACCGGCCATTGCCTATTATCACCACCTGCTCGAGCAGAACCTCACGATGGCCGAGGAACAACTGCAGATGCTCTATGCCCTGCAGAACGAGCGCAAGGTGCTCTTTGGCGACCGGCCGCTGGCGCACGGCCTGCGCCCGACGTTTCTGACCGAGTCCATGTACACCGAGGTACAGGATACGGTCTATCTCATCCGGCAGGCCGTGCTCCGCATTGCGGCCGCGTTCTTCAACGACTACGACGTGCTGCGGAACGAGCTGGGCATGCAGGAATGGGAGATCGAACTGGCCTCCATCCCGACCAACGTGATCCGCCTCTCGGCCACGGCCCGGATGGATGCCTTCATGACGACCGACTCGTTCAAGTTCGTCGAGATCAACGCCGAGGTGCCCGCCGGTATCGCGTACATCCAGGAACTGGCGCGTATCTTCCGGGCTCTGCCGGTCTTTCAGGCCTTTACCCAGAAGTACCCGGTCCGGTTCGTCTCGCCGCTGGAGCACACCTTCCACGCCCTCGTGGAGATCTACCACGAGCAGTTCGACGGCCGCGAGGAAAAGCCCTCGTTCGCCATCGTCGATCACCTGGACGTGCCCACGATCCACGAGTTCAGGTTGATCCAAGATTACCTCGAACGCAACGGCTACCCCTGCGAGATCGCCGACCCCCGGAGCCTCGATTGCCGGGACGGCTGGATCTACGCCAACGGGCGCCGCATCGACATCCTCTATCGCCGCCTTCTCATGAACGAGTTTTATGCGATGAAGGATGAGTGCGAGGCCTACCTGAAGGGCTACCTGGCGCAGAAGACGTGTTACCTGAACTCGTTCCGCACGAAGATGGTGCACAAGAAAGCCATCTTCTCGGTGCTGACGGACGAGCGGTTCACCGCCGTGCTGACGGAAGACCAGCGGGATGCCATTGCGCGCCACATCCCGTGGACACGCCTGCTACGGCCGCGCCACACCACGTTCCGGGGCCTGAAGATCGACCTGCTCGAGTTCGTGCGCAACAACCGCCGCTACTTCATCCTGAAGCCGAACGACGCCTACGGTGGCTCCGGAGTAACCCTCGGCTTCGACGTGAGCCAGTCCACCTGGGATGCCGCCCTCGAAGAGGCCCTGCAGCACGGTTATGTCGTGCAGGAATGCGTCGATATCTACCGGGAGGCGTTCCTGACCAAGACGCCCCAGGGATGGGAACGGGTCCCCATGGTCATTGACCTCGACCCCTACATCAACGGACCGGCCGTGGGCGGTTGCCTGACCCGCACCTCGTCCACGAACCTGGCCAACGTGACCGCCGGCGGAGGCACGCTGCCGATGTTCATCCTCCGCTATGCCTGAACGCGTTGCGCGCTGGCGCGTAAGCCGGGCAGCAGGAGCTGAACCAGGTCCCGCCCGCCCACCGTACAACCCGAACCGAACCCTGTCAGTCTCATGTCGACTCCGGAGAACCCCGTTCGTGTCGCCGTGCTCGACCTGTACAACAACGAGCCGAACGAAGGCATGCGGGCCATCCGGCAGCTCCTGACGGCCGCCGACCGGCGTTACCATGACGTCCCCGTCACCTTCGACGTCTACGAGGCACGCTACCGGGGCGAGGTGCCGGGCCTCGATTACGACGTCTACATCTCCTCCGGGGGACCCGGCAGCCCGTTCGACGGCGAAGGCCAGCCCTGGGAGGCGGCCTACTTCACCTGGCTGGAACGAGTCTGGGCGTACAACCACCGCACGGACTACCCGAAAAAGTACGTTTTCTTCATCTGCCACTCGTTCCAGATGATGTGCCGGTTCTTCGAACTGGCCGAGGTGACCCGCCGCCGCTCGCCGTCGTTCGGCATCCTGCCGGTCCACATGACCGACGAGGGCCGCCGCGACTGGCTCTTCGAGGGCCTGCCGGACCCGTTCTATGCCGCCGACTTCCGCTCCTGGCAGGTGATCCAGCCCCATCGGAAACGCTTCGAGAAGCTGGGCGCCCGCATCCTTGCCCTCGAGAAAATCCGCCCGCACGTCGACCTGGAACGCGCCATCATGGCCATTCGCCTCTCGGAAGAGATGGTGGGTACCCAGTTCCACCCAGAAGCCGATCCGCCGGGCATGATCAAGCACTTCCTGAAGCCGGAACGGAAGGCTTACGTGATCGAACACCACGGTGAAGAGAAATACAAGCGCATCCTCCGGCATTTGCAGGAACCGAACGCCCTCACACGCACCCACGACGCGATCCTCCCCAACTTCCTCCGCCGGGCCATCACGCACCTGCGCCCCGAACAGGCCCTGCGCCGCGTGGCCTGACGCCGGGCCGTAGCATAGCCTGACCGGACCGCGGAACGCACCTCGATGCGACCGCCGGCGTATCTTCCGGTCGATGGCTCGTTGCTTCCGTCTACCGTTGCCCCCATTTGTCCCATGTCCCCCCACCCTCCTCCTTTCGCGTCCGTCCGGGGTCGGTGGCTTCGCCGCCGGATGGTGTGGCTGATCCCCGGCGTCCTGCTTATCCTGGGGGTCTCGCTACTGTGGCCGCCTCCGGTATCTCATCCCGGCGACGTGCCCTCGGCCAGCCTGCTCGTCACGGATCGGTACGGCGGGGTGCTGCGGGAACTCCGTCCGTGGGGACGGAGCCGTCCCGTGACGCTCGCGGACGTCAGCCCGCACGTCGTGCCGGCTTTGCTGGCCACCGAGGACCGGCGCTTCTACCAGCACGTCGGCGTCGACCCGGTCGCCGTCGTGCGGGCGGCGTGGGACAACGCCCGGACGGGGCGCATCGTGCGGGGTGCCTCGACGCTCACGATGCAGGTGGCCCGCCTCCTGCGCGGACGCCCGGAGCGGACCTGGGCGAACAAGCTGGCCGAGGCCCATCTGGCGCTTCGGCTGGAGGTGTACCTCTCCAAAGCCGACCTCCTCACGCTCTGGCTCAACCGGGCGCCTTTCGGCAACGGGATCACCGGCATCGAGGCGGCGGCCCGAACCTACTTCGGCAAGTCTGCCCGCGACCTGACCGTGGCCGAGGCGGCCTACCTCGTGGGGCTGCCGCAGCGCCCTGCCGACCTCGACCCCTATCGCCACCCGGATCGTGCCCGTGCACGGCAGCGTTACGTCCTCCTGGCCATGGAGCGGGAAGGCCTGCTGTCGCCGGAGGAACGCCGGCAGCTGGCGTCCCTGCCCGTCCGGCTGGCGGACCCGCCCGAGCCGTTCCGCGCGCCGCACCTGGTCGAACGCCTGGCCCGCACCGTCTCCGGCGACGTGGTCGAGGTCCGCACGACGATCGACCCCGACGTGCAGGCCCGGGTCGAGGCCCTGGCGCGGGGGCACCTGGATCGCCTCGGCGACCTCGGCGTGGGCAACACGGCCGCCGTGGTGCTGGACAACCGCACGGGCGAGGTGCTGGCCTACCTGGGCAGCGTCGACTTCTGGGACGCGCACGCCGGGGGGCAGAATGACGGCGTCCGGATGCTCCGGCAGCCGGGTAGCGCGCTCAAGCCGTTCACCTATGCGCGGGCCCTCGCTTCAGGCCGTTATACGCCCGCGTCGATCCTCCCCGACATCGAGACGCCGGTGCTGGAGGCGGGCGGTGCGTTCCAGCCAGAAAACTACGACCGGCGCTATCACGGGCCGGTCCCGCTGCGCCAGGCGCTGGCGTGCAGCTACAACGTCCCCGCGGTCCGGCTCGCCCGAGAACTCGGCCCACCGGCTGTGCTCGATGCCCTCCACGAAGCCGGCTTCACATCGCTCGACCGACCGCCCGAGCATTATGGCGTCGGCCTGACCCTTGGCAACGGGGAGGTCCGGCTCCTCGAACTGGCCCGGGCCTACGCGGGCCTGGCGCGGGGCGGCACCCTGCCTCCCCTCCGCACCGAGCGCTGGCGGCGTACGGCCTCCGGCGACACCCTCTACCCCTTCGTTCCGCCGCCCGCCCCCATGGGGATCGACCCGCGCGTCGCCTTCCTCATCACCGACATCCTGGCCGACCCCGAGGCGCGAGCACCGGCGTTCGGCCGGGGCGGACCGCTCGAACTGCCCTTCCCCTGCGCCGTCAAGACCGGCACCTCCAAAGACTACCGGGACAACTGGGCCGTCGGGTACACGCCCCGGCACACCGTGGCCGTCTGGTCCGGCAACTTCGACGGGAGCCCGATGCGGTGGGTCAGCGGCGTCACCGGGGCAGGCCCGCTCCTGAAGGCGATCTTCCTCGAACTCGGCTCCGGCGGCTCCTTCACCCCGCCCGGAGGGCTCGTACGCGACACGGTCTGCGCGGCGAGCGGCTCCCGGCCGGCCCGCGCCTGCCCGGCCCGGCGCACCGAGTGGTTCCTCGCCGGCACCGCCCCGCGCGACACGTGCCAGGTCCACCGCCGCGTCCGCCTCGACCGACGCTCGGGACTACTCGCCGACGCCGGCACACCGCCCGAGGCCGTCGACACCCGGCTCTTTACCGTCTATCCGCCCGTGTTCCACCCGTGGATGCGCGCCAACCACCTGCCCTTCCCGCCTCGCTGGACCACCGACGACCGCCCCGCCGCTCGCACCGACGCACCGGCCACCGACCGGCTCCTCATCCAGTACCCGGAAGACGGCATGACGTATCAGATCGACCCGGTCCTGCAGGCAGCGTTCCAGCAGCTTCACCTGAAAGGCGCGGCCGAAACCGGCCTCCTCGACGTCCACTGGCGCGTCGATGGTACGCGCCTGCCCGGCGATTATCGCACGGCGGCCTGGCCTCTCACCCCCGGCCGCCACGCCTTCACCCTCCACGCCCTCACGCCGGAAGGGATTCCACTGCGCAGCCGCACAGCCCACATCTTCGTCCTGCCCGCCCTGCCCGGCACCGATCAGTCCCGGAAAAGCACCCGTTCCCGGCCGTAGAGATAGACCGTCAGGGCGACCAGGACGCCAAAGAGCAAGAGGTTCGAAGCCACGACGAGCAGCAGGCGGGCATACGTGCCCTCGCCCAGAAACGTGTCGCGCATGGCGAGCGCGTTGCCGAGCACGGGCACCAGATAGGCCCCCGCCCCGAAATCGGTGCTGGCGAAGGAGAAGACGGCCAGAAAGATAGTCAGGAACAGCAAGGGGGTGGTGTAGATGTTGGCCTCCCGGGCACTCCGGGCCAGCGTGCCCAGCAGCATGATCAGGGCCGCGATGAACAGGGCCAGCCCCGCCAGGTTCACGACGAGGTGGACCCCCTGGCCCGCTGTGAGCACGTAGCGCACGTCCTCCGGCATGCCCCCCAGCGAAAAGCCGAACCGCGCAAACAGCAGCATCCCGGCCACGAGCAGGAGCGACGAGACGACCGCAAAGACCATGATCGCCAGGATCTTTCCCACGACGATGGCATGACGCGGGGCGTTCGTCACGAGCAGGCTCGCCAGGGTGTTCTTCTCCTTCTCCCCCACGGCGATGTACATGGCCCGGTTGGCATTGCTGACGAGCAGGATGATGGCCAGGTAGGGGATGAGGACCCCGAGCATCTGCCCGGAACGCCGCCCGCTCCCGGCCGTGTCGACGAAGCGCACGGTGAAGGGGTGCAGGATCGACGGGTCGAGGCCCCGGCGGACCAGCGCCTCGGCCACGTCCCGTTCGCGCAGTACGTCCAGGCGCTCGCGCACCCGCCGGGCCGCCTCCAGAATGCGCTCCTCCGTGCCCTCCCCGTAGAGCCAGTACGTGCGCCCCTGTCGTTCCACCCGCAGCGTCGGCCCCCCGCCTCCCGTCGGACCATACACGACGGCCACCCCCGAAAGCTGCGAGAGGGCCTCGACCAGCACCGAGTCCGGCTCCGGCACGACGACCCGGACCAGGGCCGCATCTCCCCCGGTGAGCCGGTCGATGTTGCCGATGAAGCCCATCAGAAACGGCAGCACCACGAGCGAGATGATCCCCACGCTGAGCACCAGGCGGCGGTCGCGCCAGAGCATACGCATCTCCTTGCCGAAAACGAGCCAGGCTTTGTTCCGCATCGCTCCGTACCGTTCCATGCAACAAACGGGGCACCGGGGCCTCCCGGCGCCTACGCGGGGTCCTCCTCCACCAGCGAGAAAAACACGTCCTCGATGTCCGTGTGGCCGGTCTGTGCCCGAAGCGTCTCCAGGCTGCCCTCGGCCACGAGCCGGCCCCGGTGGATCACCCCGATGGTATCGGCCAGCTTCTCGGCCTCCCACAGGATGTGCGTGGAGAACAGGATCGTCTTCCCCTCGCTGCGGAGGAGGCGGATGTAATCCATCACACGCTTGGCCGTGAGCAGGTCCAGCCCCGCCGTGGGCTCGTCGAAAAGCAGGATCTTCGGGTTGGTCACCAGCGCCCGCATGATGACGGTCTTCTGCTTCATGCCGGTCGAGAACGTCTCCGTCCGCCGGTCGACGAACGCTTCCATCCGGAGCAGGCCGAAGATGTAGTCGAGGTTGCGGCGTATTTCCGCATCCGGGAGGTCGTTCATGCGGCCGAAGAAGAAGCCGATCTCGCGGGGCGTCATGCGCTCGTAGACGCTGGTCTCATAGGACACCACCCCGAGCAGCCGGCGGATCTCCCGCCGGTGCGTGCGGACGGAGTTCGCGTCGATGAAGGCATCGCCCGAGGTGGGTTCCAGCAGCGTGGCGAGGATCCGCAGGGCGGTGGTCTTGCCGGCACCGTTGGGCCCCAGCAGGGCATAGACCTGACCGTCGTCGCACCGCAGGTTGAGGTCTTCCAGGGCCACACGGGCGCCCTTCTTC
Organism: uncultured Rhodothermaceae bacterium; assembly: GCA_964552015.1. GTDB lineage: Bacteria > Bacteroidota > Rhodothermia > Rhodothermales > ISCAR-4553 > Rhodocaloribacter. The sequence continues at coordinate 46,677 of CAZKFR010000004.1, forward strand.
CCCCTCCCAAACACCTTGCGCAACCGTTCGGTACGAATCATGACGCCGGCTCTGCCGGTCGGCTTCGAGCGGCGCGTGCGTCAGAGCACGAAGAGCGCCTCGTCGAGGTCGATCCGGGTGTTTTTCATCGTTGCCTCGTGCGCCTGGATGGCCAGGACGGCGGCCTCGTAGCCGCGCCGGGCATCCACGCTCGGCTCGAAGGGACCGAAGAAAAAGTTGTCGGTGAACTCCTTGAGCGCATAGTACAGGGTGGGCTCGACGCCCGGGATCGGGTCCGTGGGACCGAGGTCCTGTGCGTCGAGCTTGGTAGCATTCGCCAGCAGGGCGATGCCCTCTTCTTTGTAGAACTTGTCCCGCCGCGCATAGACCTCCCAGCCCAGCATCGGGGCATCGACTTCTTTGAACATCCACGCCTTGCTCTCGCGCAGGAGGATCGTACTGTCCTTGCCGAAGAACACTTCGTACTGGTCGTCGAACGAGGTCGTGAGCGTGAGGTCGAGCAGGCAATGGAGGCCATCCGGGAAGCCGAAGACGAGCTGCACGGTATCGGGTATCGTGCGGCCATCGTCCCAGAGCATGATCTGCCCGAAGCCCGTGACCGAGACGGGTCGGCTGCCGTGGAACCAGGTGGCCGTATCGATCAGGTGGATGCCCACCTCGCCCGGAAGGCCGGTCGAGACGGTCTCGTCGAGCCGCCAGTTCTGGGCGCGTTGGCGCTCGGCACTGGGCGAGGTGCGCCGCCAGCTTTGCTTGGCGTGCCACTGGGCGCGGGCCATCGTCATCCGCCCCAGCGCCCCGCCCCGGATGAACTTGGCCACGGAGAGGTACTGCGGATCGGCCCGGTACTGTTGGCCCACGTGGAAGATCAGGTCGGGGTGTGCCAGGGCGGCCCGCGCCATCGCCCGGGCGTCCTCGACGGAGGCCGCCATCGGCGCCTCGCAGTACACGTGCTTGCCGGCCTCCAGGGCAGCAAGCACGATGTCGCGGTGCAGGTGCGTGGGCGTGGCCACGATCACGGCATGGATGTCCGGATCGTCGAGCACGGCCCGGTAGTCAGCGACGAAGGCGGCCTCGGGCACTTCGCGTGCCGCCCGGCGCTGCATGACGGGATAGGTGTCGCACACGGTCCGGAGCGTCGCCTCGGGGATGCGGGCGAGCATCGTGGCGATCTCCCGGCCCCAGGCACCATACCCGATCAGCCCGACGTTCATCACGTCGGCCCGGCGGTCGGCTTCGTCGAAGGCGCGGGGCCGCTCGGCGGCGATCTCGTGCACCCCGCCGGCCAGCCCCATCAGGGGCAGGAGCGAGCTTTTCTTCAGGAAATGGCGTCGGTTCAGGGTACGGCCCGCAACGGGCCCGTCAGGTTGTCTCGTCCGTTTCATGATATACGGTTCCGGATGAGGGGTGCCGTCCGGGCACCCGTGGCATGAAGGTCATGGTTGCACGAGGGAGGTCCGCCGTCTACAGGCCGTGCCGGAGCAGGGTCCGGCCCGTATCCACCAGGGCCGCGGTGCCGTCCGGGAGGCGGGCCGGTCCGTCGGCGCCCAGGACCAGCAGCGCCGTCGCGAGCGCATCGGCGTCGGTGGCGGAGGCGGTGACGACGGCCGCCAGGCGCGCCCCGACGACGGGCCGGCCTGTGCGCGGGTCGAGGACGTGCCCGTAGGTACGTCCCTCCGCTTCCACCCTCCGACCGTGCACGGCCGAGACGGCAAGCGCCCGACCGTCGAGGGTGACGATCACCGGCGGCCCGGCATCGACCTCGTCGAGGGCCACGCGCCAGCCGCGCCGGTCCGGCGCCGGTCCGTACGCGACGACGGTGCTCGTCCCGCCATGCAGGAGCGCCGACGGCACGCCGAGTTCGCGGAGCAGGCGGGCGGCTTCCTCCAGGGCAAACCCCTTGCCGATACCGCCCGGGTCGATCTCGACGCCCTCGGTCTCGAACGCGACGGTGCCGTCCTCCAGGCGCACGCGGTCCATGCCCGTCCGGGCGCGTGCCTGGGCGATCGCTTCCGGGCCCGGGATCGGACCGGCTCCGCCCCGGAAGCCCCAGCATCGCATCAGCGGGCCGACGGTCGGGTCGAAAGCACCGCCCGTGAGGTCCCAGAGGTGACGCGCCCGTTCCAGGAGGCGGAAGAGGGTCGGCGTCACCGGCACCGGCTCGCGGCCGGCCCGGGCGTTGACGCGGCTGACCTCGCTGCGGGGGTCGAACGGGCTGAGCTGTCGTTCCAGCCGGCGGATCTCCGCCAGCGCCTCCTCCCCGGCGGCCCGGAGCCGGACCGGGTCGTCCCCGGCCAGCACCAGCTCGAACCGCGTCGCCATGGCCCGCGTGGCCAGCCGCACGCCCCCCGCCCTCACGGTCGTCATCGGCGGCCCTCCGCTCGACGGCTCACACATCGAACGTGCCGTGGGTGATCGGGGTGAACTCTTTCCCGCTTCCGTTCGTGATCTTGCGCGTCGTCTCGTCGAAGTAGAGCATCTCTCCGAGCCGCTCCGACATCTCGGCCAGCGAGATGATGGTCTGCGCCCGGATGGCCACGTCGATGTTTCCGTTGGGCGGGGTGCCGTTGCGGATGCTCTCGAAGAAGTTGAGGATGTGGGCCGGCACGGAAGGCCCCGGCTCGATGTTGTCCTCCCGTTCGGGGTCGATCAGGTCGGCATAGGGCCGCTCGGGACGCAGTTCGAGGGTGTTACCGGAGAAGTACAGCGTGGCCTCGTGCCCGCGGATGACCTGCCCGAGGCCCTGTTCGTTGACCGTCGAGCCGATCACCAGCATCGAATAGCCGCTCGGGAATTCGACGAGCACCTGCGTGTTGTCCGTCACGTCGCGGTCATCCGGCCCGAGCATCTCGAGCGTGACGCGGCGCGTACCCAGGCAGGCCACCCGCTTCGGGAACTCGGGATTGCCCGTAGCGATGAGGAGCGGGTGGATGCGGTGGGCCAGCAGGTCGCCCAGGATGCCGCAGCAGTAGGCGTAGTACTTCCGCCAGCGATGGTAATGCTCGGCGTTGAAGGGGCGGTCGGGCACCGGGCCGAGCCACTTCTTCCAGTCGATCGTGACACCGGGCTGAAGTTCGGGTTCGATCTGGTAGTAGTTCCACTCCCCTTCGGGCGTGTTGCGCGTGTAGGAGTCCTGCGCCAGCACCAGCGGGCCGATACGTCCGGCGCGGATCATCTCGGCAGCCCGGTGCCATTTGCCCTCGGTGCAGTACTGCGAGCCGATCTGAAACGTACGGCCCGTCCGCTTGACGGCCTCGTAGACCTGGAAAGCCTCCTCCAGGTAGCGCGTCATCGGCTTCTCACAGTAGACGTGCTTCCCCGACTCCAGCGCATCGATGGCAATCTGTGCATGCCAGTGGTCGACCGTCCCGATGAAGACGGCGTCGATGTCCTGCCGGTCGAGCAGTTCGCGGTAGTCCTCGTAGACCTGGACGGGGGCGGTGCGGCCTTCGGCGGCCCGGGCGGCCTCGAGCGCGGCGAAGGCCCGGTCCCGACGTTTCGAGAACAGGTCGGCCGCCGCCACACCGGCCGCGTTGTAGACGTAATCGTGCCGCTTCTCGCCGTCGTCGTTCCGGTTGATGACGCTCTGCAGGTGGGCGTAAAAGCCCTGTCCGCCGACGCCGATGAACCCGACGTTGATGCGCTCGTTGGCCCCGAGGACCGACGGCGGGGGCGGGGCCTGGGGTTTCTCCCGGACGACCTCCTCGGCCACCCGGGGGGAGCAGCCGGCCACCACGGCCGTGGCCGCCAGGGCGCTCTTCTTCAAAAAGTCGCGGCGCGATGTGGACGCTTCGGGGGGGCGCTTTCCTCGGTGCTTCATAGCCTTGCGAATTACGTGGAAAAGGAATGCGTTGGTGAGCAATCAGAGCGCGGGACGACCCGGCCGGAGCGTCCGGTCCGGAACCGAACGCCGGGAGCCGGCTTCACAGGAGCGCATCGCCGGGCCGGCTGGTGCTGCCCCGACGATGCGGCCGGACAAGTTCGGCCATTTTCCTCAAAATGTCAGGTCCGGGCGGGGTATTTTTCCGTCCGACCCGTGAACCCTCCGACCACCTCGTGAAACCGCCCCTTTGTCCATGAAACCTTCGTTCCTCCGTTGCACCCTCGTCGTTGTCTCGATCCTGCTCACGCTGCCGTTGGGCGTGCAGGCCCAGGATGTGGTGGTGCTGACCGTACAGCCCGAGAGCCGTCTGTGGGTCGAGGGCACCTCGAACAAGAAAAAGGACTGGAAGGCCGAGGCCGGCTCGCTCTCCGGGCAGATCGAGATCCAGGGCAGCGCCCTCACGCCGGTCCTCACCGGCGCCCGCTTCACGATCCCGGCGGCCGACCTGGAAGGCGATGCGTCGATGGGCAAGTTCGTCATGCAGCGCCTGATGCGCGAGGCGTTGAAAGTGAACGAACACCCGGAGATCACCTACGAACTGGTCTCGGCCACGCCCGTCGAGGACACCCCGAACACCCTCCGCACGACCGGTCGCCTGACCCTGGCCGGTGTCACCCGCGAGATCGTGATGGACGTGGCCTGGGAAGCGCTCGAGGGAGGGCGCTTCCGGTTCACGGGCTCCCACCCGATCTCGATGCCGGACTACGACATCGACCCGCCCTCGGTACGGACGCTGGGCTACCACGTCGGCCCCGACGTCACCGTCCACTTCGACCTGGTCCTCGGACCGGATGCCTGATCGACCTCAGTTCAGCACATACAAGACGACGGCAAAGAAGTGACAGGCACTCCCGGCCAGGACGAACAGGTGCCAGATCGCGTGATGATAGGGCAGACGGTGCCAGGCGTAGAACACGACCCCGAGCGTGTAGGCCAGCCCGCCGGCCACGACGAGCACCAGGCCCGGCACGGGAAGCGCGGCGGCCATCGGTCCCAGGTAGAACACGGCCAGCCACCCCATCCCCAGGTAGAGCACCGTAGAGAAGGCCCGGAAGCGCCGCTTCGAAAACAGCTTGTAGACGATCCCGCTGAGCGCCAGCCCCCAGATCAGGAAAAAGAGGATCCAGCCCTGATCCTCCCGCAACGTGACGAGCGTGAACGGTGTGTACGAGCCGGCAATGAGGGTATAGATGCCCACGTGATCCAGGATGCGAAAGACCTCCTTCCACCGTGGATGCTGCACGCCATGATACAGGGTGGATGCCGTATAGAGAAAGACCAGGCTCGCGCCGTAGAGCCCGCCGCTGAGGATGTATCCGGCATCGCCATGGGTCAACGCCCGGGCGAGCAGCCAGCCCAGCGCGACCACGCTGAGCACGGCCCCCACGGCATGCGTGAGCATGTTCAGGCGTTCTTCGCGGTCCAGAGCGAGCAGCACCGTACGTACCATGATTCCTCCGGGAAACGGGTGGCCAGGATGGGGCAGGACATCGTATACAGGAACATACGATTAGACCCGGCTCGTGCCGATTTGTTGTCATGGAAGGAAGTCCCGTCTCTTTTTCGCGAGGCGATATGAACGAACCCAGGAAACGTCCCCGCGTGCTGTTGTTCACGGGCAAAGGGGGGGTCGGCAAGACGACGTGCGCCGCCGCCACGGCCCTGCGGGCGATCCGGCACGGGCACCGCACGCTGGTGCTCTCCGCCGACCCCGCCCACAGCCTCGCCGACGCCCTCGACCGCCCACTCGGCCCCGAACCCACCCAAGTCCTGCCCGGCCTCGACGCCCAGGAGGTGGACCTGTATTACTCGATGCAAAAGTACTGGGGCAACATGCGCGAGTTGATCCGGCTCGTGTTCAAATGGCAGGGGGTCAGCGACGTGGCGGCCGAGGAGATGGCGGCCCTGCCGGGCATGGGCGAGGCCTCGGCCATGCTCTGGCTCGATCAGTTTTTCCACAGCGGCACCTATGACCTCATCATCGTTGACAGTGCCCCGACAGGAGAGACGCTCACGTTCCTGACCCTGCCCCAGGCCACCGAGTGGTGGCTCACCCGCGCCTTCCCATTCCAGCAAGTGGCCCTCCAGACCCTCGGCAAGGCCGTACGCAAAACCACCGGCCTCCCCCTGGACAAAGGCTACGAAGAGCTGCGTACGCTCACCGAACGACTCCAGGTCATCCAGGGGATCCTCTCCGATCCTTCCACCAGTTCGGTCCGCCTGGTGGTCAATCCCGAACGGATGGTGATCCGCGAGGCGCGCCGGGCCTACACGTACCTCCAGCTCTACGGCTATGGCGTCGACGCCGTGATCGTGAACCGTATCCTCCCCGACGACGTGGCCTCCGA
>CAZKFR010000004.1:53004-62280 GCA_964552015.1 uncultured Rhodothermaceae bacterium
TCACGGCCATGTTTATCCCCAGCCTGCTCCTCAAACAGCTCTACACCGTCTCCAGCCTGGAAAACACCGACTCCGGCGTCCGATTCTCCCTCAAGAACCGCCTCAGCGACGCCGAATTGACCGGGCTGACCCATCTTCGGATCGACGGAGAGGACATCCCGCTCGAACGGGTACACCTCCTGCTCGACGACGGCACCACGCTCGCTCCCGAGGCCATTTCGCCGGAGAACCCGGTGCCGTTCCCGCTCCGGAAGGTCGTCCACCTGATCGTGGATCACCCGCCGCTCCCGCCCGGCAAGCACACCCTGGAACTGGGCTTTGTGAGCCAACCGTTCGGCAAGCTCCGGTTCTCGGTCGAGGACAGCATTGCCGAGGAGCCGGACGACCGCCCCCGCATCCCCCGCGACCCGGCCGACGACTACGCCGAAGAACCCATCCGGGCACGCCAGCAGTTCGTCGAGCAGTTCACCGGGAAGCGGCTGGAGCACGTCCCTCACTACTCGTTCGACCCCCACATCACGCAGGGCAACATCGAGAATTTCATCGGCGTCGCGCAGATCCCCATCGGCATCGCCGGGCCGATCCGGGTACACGGCGAGCACGCCCAGGGCGACTTCCTGATCCCGCTGGCCACGACCGAGGGCACGCTCGTGGCCTCGTACAACCGCGGCATCAAGGTGGTCAACCTCAGCGGCGGCGTCAAGGCCACGGTCGTGGCCGACGCCATGCAGCGCGCACCGGTGTTCATCTTCAAGGATGCCCGGCAGGCGCGCGACTTCGTGGCCTGGGTGCAGGAGCACCTCGAACCGATCCGGCGCGAGGCCGAAGCCACCTCGAGCGTGGCTCGTCTGCTGTACATCGACCCGTACCTCTCGAACCGGTTCGCCTACCTGCGCTTCAACTACTCGACGGGCGATGCCGCCGGGCAGAACATGGTCGGGCGCGCCACCTTCGCCGCGTGCAGCTGGATCCTGGACAATTACCCCGGCATCGAGCGCTTTTACCTCGAGTCCAACTTCGCCACCGACAAGAAGGCCTCGCAGGTGAACATCATGCGGACCCGGGGCAAGCGGGTCACGGCCGAGGCCGTCCTCAAGCGCGACGTGCTCGTTCAGCACATGCGCGTCGAGCCGGAAAGCCTGTATTACCACACGAACGTGGCCACCATCGGGGCCTTCCTCTCCGGCGCCAACAACAACGGTGCGCATTCCCCCAATGCCATCACGGCCATGTTCATTGCTACCGGACAGGACGTGGCCAACGTGGCGGAGTCGTCGGCCGGCATCGTCTACACAGAGCTGACGCCCGAGGGTGACCTGTACATCTCGCTCACGATCCCGTCGCTCATCGTGGCCACGTACGGCGGGGGCACCGGCCTGGCAACCCAGCGCGAGTGCCTCGAACTGCTCGGCTGCTATGGCAAGGGCAAGGTGAACAAGCTCGCCGAGATCATCGCGGCGGTGGCCCTGGCGGGCGAGGTCTCGCTCGGCGCCGCCATCTCGGCCCTCGACTGGGTCTCCAGCCACGAGGAATACGGGCGCAACCGGTGAGTCCGCTGAAGCACCGTTCCGAACGTCGGGATTGAACCATGTCTACGCGCGAACCCCTCTCGAACGTCGATACGGCCTGGTTGCGGATGGATCATCCGACCAACCTGATGATGATCACCGGCGTGATGATGTTCGACGCTCCGCTGGACATGGAGCGTCTCAAGGCCGTGCTCACCGAGCGGCTGCTTTCGTACGACCGGTTCCGGCAGTGTGTCGTGGATCGGGAAGGGGATCCGCACTGGGTCGAAGACCCTTATTTCGACCTGGACCAGCACCTGCACCGGGTGGCCCTGCCCGCCCCCGGCGACCAGCAGGCGCTGCAGGACTTCGTCAGCGATCTGATGAGCCATCCGCTCGACCCGGATCGTCCGCTATGGGACATGTACGTCGTCGAGAACTACGGGGACGGATGCGCCCTCATCCCGCGCATCCATCACTGCATTGCCGACGGGATGGCGCTCGTGCGGGTCCTGCTCGACCTGACCGACGACCGGCCCACCCGCCGGGCCTCGGCCCGTTCCGGCGTCACGGCCGCTACGGCCTCCGGCAGCGCGTCCCTGCTGGGGGGTCTCGCCGGCTTCGTCCGTGGTACGGCCCGCCTGGCCCGCGCCGCCGTGGACGAGAGCCTCTCCCTCCTCTTCAACCCGCGCCACCTCCTGCACCGGGCCCGTCAGGGCCTGGACCTGGCCTCGGTCGTCGCCAAGCTCCTGCTGCAAGGGCCGGACACGCGCACCATCCTGAAAGGCCCGCTGGGTGTCAAGAAACGGGCCGCGTGGTCGCAGCCGATCCCCCTCGCCGAGGTGAAACGCATCGGCAAGGCGATGGGTGGGACCATCAACGACGTGCTCGTCGCCACCGCGGCCGGTGCTCTGCGCCGCTACCTCATCGCCCACGACCAACCCGTCGACGGCATCGAGGTACGGGCCGTCGTGCCGGTCAACCTGCGCCCCCCCGACGCGCCGCCGACCCTGGGCAACCGCTTCGGGCTCGTCTTCCTCCCCCTTCCGGTGGGCCTGCCCGATCCTGTCGAACGTCTTCGGGAAGTACACCGGCGCATGACCCGGATCAAAGACTCCTCGGAGGCCGTCCTCCTCTTCGGCCTGCTCCAGGGGGTGGGCATGGCGCCGGGCGAGATCCAGCGGCTGATCGTGAAGCTGTTCAGCCACATGGGCACGGCCGTCATGACCAACGTACCCGGTCCACGGCACCAGCTCTACCTGGCCGGTGTGCCGCTCCGTAAAATCATGTTCTGGGTGCCCCGCTCCGGTGCCGTCGGGCTCGGCGTGAGCATCCTCAGCTACAACGGGGAGGTGCTCGTGGGGTTTGCCTCCGACGCCGGCCTGATCCCGGACCCGAACGAACTCACCGCCGCCTTCCACGCCGAGTTCGAGGATCTCCAGACCCGCTTTCCGGCCTGAGTTCAGTTGTGCAACGCAATGTAGCCGCCCCCTTCACGGGTGCACCCCCTGGCCCACCGGAGCGCCCGGGCTAAAGCCCGCGGCTACAGAGAGGCCGTTCGCTCAGGGCAACCATGCCTTCAATCACCATGACCTTCGCTATTTCCGGCCTGAATTCAGTACGTCTTCTCGATGCCGGCCGCCAGCGCACTCATGGCATTGAAGACATTCATGTTGAGCATGATCTTCATCTTCGACCCCTCGATGCGGTAGTCGGGGGAAGCCAGGGCCCCCACGGCCGTCATCTCGCCGGTGTCGAGTTTTTTCCAGACCGCATACGGGGCCGTGGCCCGGGCAAAGAGGCGCTTCCGGTCGAACGGCTGCTCGCGCAGGCGGGCCGAGGGGGCCGCGTCCTCGTCCACCTTCACGCTCACGAACCCCTCGTCAAAGGTGTACGTGGCCGAGACGTCTTTCCCGTCGGGCGTGTCGAGACACCGCAGTTCGATGGCCCCCTCGAACCCCTGTATTTCTTTCTGAAAGTCCGGATCGTGGTTCATCCGATCGACGAACCGTTCGATGAAGGCGGGGGTCCAGTAACGGGGCGGAGCACTCATGGCAGGCGGGGTACGGTACAGGATGTGCGTCGGAAAGTAGGGTACGGGAGCGGCCGCGTCAACCGGCGGCCCGGTCCGGAACACCGACGAGACCGATCAGCAGATCCATCACGTTGGTATGGGTCGGCCCCGTGACGACGAGGCCGTCGAGCGCCTTGAAGAACGGGTAGGTGTCATGGTTTTGCAGCGCCATGTCGGGATCGAGTCCCCGGCACCGGGCCTCGGGGATGGTTTCCGGGTGGACGACGGCCCCGGCCGCGTCGGTGGGACCGTCGAGCCCGTCGGTGCCGGCACTCAGGAGCACGACCGGACGGGTATGGCCTTCGAGCACGAGGGCGGCAGCGAGGGCCAGTTCCTGGTTGCGTCCGCCCTCCCCCCCCCGTTCCAGGGTGACCGTCGTCTCGCCACCCCAGAGGAGGCAGACCGGCGGATCGGCCGGCGTCCCACAGAGCTGCCGGGCGATCCGCTCGCCCACCACGCGGGCCTCCCCGGTAAGACGGTCGGTGACGACCCGGGACCGGTACCCCCGGCGGCGGGCTTCGTCAGCGGCCGCCGCGAGGGCCTGCCGGTTGCTCCCGAGCAGCATCGTCAGCGTACGCCGGAAGGCGGGGTGGCCGGCCTTGGGCGTCTCGAACTCGGGCGTGTCGCGGCCGCTGCGCAGGTGGGCACGCACCTCGGGCGGCACCTTTTCCCACAACTCGAACTGCTGGAGGACGTGGATCGCATCCAGAAACGTCGTGGGGTCCGGGACGGTAGGTCCGCTGGCCACGACGGAGAGATTGTCCCCGACCACGTCGGAGAGCACGAGGGCCACCACCGTCGCGGGGAAGGCTGTCGTGGCAAGCCGCCCGCCGCCGATGCGGGAGAGGTGTTTGCGGACCGTGTTGATCTGGTGGATGTCCGCACCGCTGTGCAGCAGCAGCTCGAAGGTCGTCTGAGCGGCCTGGAGCGAGATCCCGTCCACGAAGGCGGGCCAGAGGGCGGTCCCTCCGCCGGACAGCAGGACCAGGACGAGGTCGGAGGCGCCGGCCTCCCGCACCATCGCCAGCGTGCGCTCCGCCGCGGCCACACCGGCCGCATCCGGCAGCGGGTGCCCGGCCTCGACGACCTCGATACGCTCGGGCCGCGGCCTGTCGTCCGGGAAGGATGCCACGTACCCGTGGGGCACCACCACCAGGCCCGCGTCGATCCGGCGACCGAAACGCGCCTCCACGGCACCGGCCATGGCCATCGCCGCCTTCCCGGCACCAACGACGAGCATCCGGTCGAACGTGTCGATCCCCTCGAACAGACGTTCCCACTCGACCCGTTCCATCAACCGGTCCGGACGAACCGCGTCCAGCCCTGCCCGGTATATGGCGAGAGCATCATCCAACTGTGCCTGTCGTCGTGCCTCCTGCTTCGTCATGTGGACCCTCCATGGTTTCCTCGCGAAAATACGTGAACACACCGGGCCGAGGAAAGGGCACCCCGTGGGAAAATCTCGCCGGGTGCTCCTTCCTCGTGCTCCCCGTGTGGATCGTGGTGCTGCTGTGTGCCCCGGCCTCGCCGCGGGCCGCCCACGCACAGTCCGCCCCACCCCGCACCGACACGTTGCGCGGGCTCGTCGTCCTGGTCCGCTTTGCCGATGACAGCACCGCCGGGGATCCCGCGGTGCTGTTCCGGGGCTGGCCGCGCTTCCCCGACCCGTCGACCCTCCCCGCCTTCGCCCGCAGCCTGCTCGCGCCCGCGTCCGAACCCCCTTTCCCCGACAGTTCGCTCACGGCGTACTTTTTTCATCAGTCCCACGGCCGGCTTTTGCTCTATGGCGACGTGATCGACTCGGTCCTCGTCACGCGCCATCCCGAGGCCCACTACCACCGTCCGCAGGGCGGTTTCGGCACCCTCACGCAGGAGATCCTGGATCGGCTCGATGCCGGCGGGGTCGACTTCCGACGCTACGACGCCAACCGGGATGGCTACCTCGACCACCTGTTCGTCATCCTCCGTCATGCCGCGCACTTCGCAGCCGGTCGTTACCGCTGGAGCGGGGTCTCGTGCCTGGATGCCCGGTGCGGACCCGGCCCTGCGGGGGGAGGCCCCTCCCGGCTGCCGGCCTACGATGACGTGCAGGTGGACTGGAACACGTCCGGCTCCATCCTGCTGCACCGCACGCCCGGCAACATCCTTCCCCATTATTACCTCGTCCGCCTGATGGCCCACGAATTCGGTCATGACCTCTGGGCGCCGTACTTCAACCACATCGCGCCGATCCGGGACAACGACGTTCCGGCGCGGTGCAACCGGTCGGCACGCGGAACGGACTGCCTCGGCTACGTGCTCATGGCCGGTGCCGGGGGCGCGTGGGACACCCGGGGCGCCGAGACCATCTCCGCCTTCGAGCGCGACCTGCTGGGCTGGATCGCCTGCCCGCGGCTCACCTCCGGCGACCACCTCGTGGGCGACCTGTACACCACCGGCGCCTGCTTCCGGCATGACCTGCGCGGATCCCTCTCCGGTCGCACGCTCTATGTCGAAAACCGGCAGCGCATCGGTCCGTTCGACCGCCGGCGACGGGCCGGTCGCCACGCCCAGTACGAGGCGGGCCTGCTCCGCACCACCGGACTACTCGTCTCCCTCCGTGACGGATACCGCCTCGACGTCCTACCCGCCGACGGCGACCTGGACCTCACGATCCATGACAGCACCTACGCCGGCGACCTCTACGGCCCGGGCGCCAGCACGCAACTGACGCCCTGGACCCGTCCCAACAGCAACGGCTTCATGCACTACCCCCCGGGCTACCGCCCCGACTGGTTCGCCCTCGACGCGATCCGGCATGCCGGCACCACGGACGGCGCCCTGACCTTCACGTTCATCGACGACTTCCGCGTCGCGCCCGTGATCCGGGAAGATTCATGGATAGGCGCTGAGACGGGCGGTCGCCCTTTCACCGGGCCGGTTCGAGTGACGAACGGGAGCACGCTCACGCTGGAAGCCCCGCAGACGTTCAGCCGGATGATGCATCTCGACGCCGGTACGACGGTCGTCGTGGCGCCGGAGGGGAGCCTGCAGGTGGCACGTGGTGGAGCGCTCGTGCTCCGGCGGGGCGCCCGCCTCATCGTGCAGGGTCGGCTGTACCTGGAGGGGCTGCTGGCGCTCACACCGGGGGCCGTCCTCGTGGTCGAAGGCGAGGGACGGATCGGGGCGAGCCGAACGCCGTGAACGTCCGCCGCAGCTCCTCAGCCGCCCGGGGTGCCCCGGTACAGGTAGGCCAGCTCCACCTCGCGCGTACCGTTTGCATCGGCCACGGCGAAGGTGTTGTCGCCACCCCAGATCTCGGCCCCACCTACCTCACCGGCTTTGTTGAGCGCGTAAAACTTGACGTTGAAATTCGGTCGTCCCTGGTCATCTTGCAGGCGGGCCAGGCGCGTATGCTCGGCGATACGCTGGCAGGCGTAGAGGCAGGCCTGCTGGGGGCTGTCCCCCATCCGCATCCGCTCGACGATGAGGAAGGCGCTCAGGTTTTCCAGGTTGGCCTCGCCCCGCCCCGTCGAGCCGGCGGCCCCGACCTCGTTGTCTACGTACAGCCCGGCCCCGATGATGGGCGAGTCACCCACCCGTCCGGGGATCTTGAAGAAGAGGCCGCTGGTGGTCGTCACCCCGCTGATGTTGCCTGACAGGTCGATGGCCGAGCAGTGGATCGTGCCCCACTTACGTTTGATTTCCTCGAGGTGCATCCCGATATCGCGGTCCTCCGGACTGTGCGGGGGCAGGTAGTCGTCCTTGTTCGAGAGCGTCTCCTTCCAGCGCACCCACAGCTCGCGGGCCTTGTCCGTGAGGAGGTTTTCGATCGGGAAACCGTGCATCCGGGCAAAGTCCTGCGCCCCCTTGCCCACGAGGAGGACGTGGTCGGTGCGTTCCATGACGAGGCGGGCCACCTTCGAGGGATACTTGATCCCTTCGAGCGCCGCCACGGCCCCGGCCCGCCCCGTGGGTCCGTGCATCACCGAAGCATCGAGCTGCACCACCCCGTCCTCGTTGGGGATCCCGCCATAGCCGACGGTCATGTCGTCCGGGTCCTCTTCGACCAGGTTGACGCCGGCAATGACGGCGTCGAGGGCGTCGCCCCCCTGCTGGATGACCTCCATCGCCCGGGCCACGGCGCGCATGCCGTTCCGGCTGGAGATGGCCACCGGCCCGGCCGGGCGCAGCGCAGGGGTTACCGGCGAGCGTTCCCCGATGACGCGGGCCGCCGGCCACAGGGAGGCGGCGACGCCGGCCAGCGCACCACGTTTCAAGAAATCGCGACGAGAGGTACCGTGTTCGTTCTGCATGACGTGCTCCGTTGGTTCGTGACGAGCGTTGGGGAGCGGGACGAAGCGCAGGAAGGTACGGACGGCCTCGCCAGATTTTCAATGCGAATTTTCAGGGGGACCTCGTGGATCGTGCGAGGTCGTTCGACATGCTGGCAGCGCTGCCCTATCTTCCCGACGAACCCGACCCCACTTTTTTCTGACGCATGATGCAACCCGATTATCCTGCCCGCCACGCCCGCCTCGCACGAGCGCTCTCCGACGCGGGTCTCGACGCCCTGGCCCTCAACCCCGGCCCCAGCCTGGTGTATTTTACGGGACTGCATTTCCACCTGAGCGAGCGGCCCGTCGTCGCCCTGTTTTCGGCTTCCGGCGCTTCCCCCGTGCTCGTCCTGCCGGAACTGGAAGCCCAGAAGGCCAGCGGTGTCCGCTTCGACCTCCAGACGTTCACCTACACGGAAACGCTTGCCACCTGGCCCGAAGCGTTCTGCCGGGCCGCCGACGCCGCCGGCCTCGACGGCAAGCAGGTGGGGGTGGAGCCGCGCAGCCTGCGTGTGCTGGAGCTGCGCCTGCTCGAGCAGGCCGCCCCCAACGCCTCGTTCGTCTCGGGCGAAGCGGCCGTGGCGTCGCTGCGGATGCAGAAGGACGCCGCCGAGCTGGCGCTGATGCGCGAGGCGACGGCCATCGCCCAGCGCGCGCTCCAGGCCACCCTCCCCACGGTCCGCCCCGGCGTCACCGAGCGCGAGGTGGCCGCCACCCTCATCCAGCACCTCCTGCGCGAAGGCAGCGACGGCGAGCTGCCCTTCCAGCCCATCGTCGCCTTCGGGCCCAACAGCGCCAACCCCCACGCCGTCCCGACGGACTATGCGCTCCGTGAGGGCGACCTGGTGCTGTTCGACTGGGGCGCCAACCACCACGGCTACTTCTCCGACCTGACGCGCTGCTTCGTCGCGGGCGAGCCGGAGGACGAGCTGGCCCGTATCGCCGAGGTGGTGCAGCAGGCCAACGCCGCCGGCTTTGCCGCCGCCGGCCCCGGCGTCCCCGCCGGCGAGGTGGACCGCGCCGCCCGCCGCGTCATCGAGGCGGCCGGCTACGGCGAATACTTCATCCACCGCACAGGCCATGGCCTCGGCCTGGAGGTGCACGAGGATCCCTACATCCGGGGCGACAACGAGCAGCGGCTGGCCGAAGGGATGACCTTCACCATCGAGCCGGGCATCTACCTGCCCGGGCGCGGCGGCGTGCGCATCGAAGACGACGTAGTCATCACCGCCGACGGCGCCGAGCGCCTGAGCGACCTGCCCCGTGAGCTCATCCGGCTGGGGTGAAGCGTGGTGCGTGGTGCGTAGTGCGTGGTGCGTAGTGCGTAAGGTTCGAGTGCTACGAAATACGCACTACGAAATACGCACTACGAAATACG
>CAZKFR010000004.1:62380-86908 GCA_964552015.1 uncultured Rhodothermaceae bacterium
CGTAAGGTTCGAGTGCTACGAAATACGCACTACGAAATACGCACTACGAAATACGAACGAGTAACGCCAGCATACGCTCCTGGACGGCCCGGTGCCCGTGTTCGGTCTCTACGTTGACGTACGGGATGCCCCGGCGGCCGCAAAGGACCGAGAGGGAGCCGTCGTCGGTGGCGCGGGCGTTGTCCTGGAGCACCACGTTGAAGCCCGCCGCGCGGATCGCTTCGAAAAGGCTGCGCTCGGTGACGAAGAAGAAGTCGTCCGGGTCGCTCCCTTCCACGAGGAACACCTCCGCCGCGTTGCCGTCCTCCGAGCCGCCGGGCAGGTAGCTGGCTGCCGAATAGTTGGCGTCGGTGTTGTTGTGCAGGGCCACCACCAGGGACAGCGTGTCGAGGCCGGCCCGTTCGAGCACGGCCTCCGCCAGGCGCTCGACCTCGGCGGCGGCTGCCGGGCTGAAGGCCCCGAAGCGGCGTAGCGTGGCCTCGATGCCCGCCGGCGTGAACATGCGGTTCGGGTCGAAGGTGTACGTGGTGTCGCCCCGGGTGAACGTGATGTTGCGCTCGCCCGTGTGCCGCAGCTCCACCATCCGCCCGCCGTGCCGCGCCAGGATCGCCCGCGCAGCCTCCACGGCGGTGTTCTCGTTATCGTGCAGGTTCACGTAGGTCCGCCCCGGTCGCCCGCTCTCGGTCACCACCACCGCCACGGCCCCTTCGCCGAGCGGGACGGTCGTCACGCTTTCCGGCATCTCCCCCCCACCGCATCCGGCACCGAACAGCAGGGCGGCAACCAAAACGAAAACGGCGACTTTTCCTGACATCTACACCTCGCAATACAGGGAACGCTTTCGCCCAGATAGTGGGCTCCAGAATATCCGCAACGAACGTCAATGGTGAAACCCCCGGGGAGATAACCGCCTCTGTGGCGTCCGCTCCGATTTGCGAGAAAGCCCGGCGCGTCGCATCTTCCGGGCGCCCTCGCATCGTCAACGAGCCCCTCGCGCCGCATGGACGCCCTCTTTCCGATCACCGAACCGACCCACCTCTTCGCCTTTCTGGCCGCCATCCTGGGGCTGGTCTTCTGGCTGAGCACCCTGCCCCCCCTGAAGAAGCTGTTCGAGTTCGTCCCGCCGGTGATCTGGGCGTACTTCGTGCCAATGATCGCCACGACGCTGGGCGTCACCCCGGACAGCAGCCCCGTCTATTCGTGGATGTCGCGCTATCTGCTCCCGTTCTCGCTCTTTTTGCTGATGATCACGGTGGACCTGCCGGCGATCCTGCGGCTCGGCAAAACGGCGTTGCTGATGATGCTCGCCGGGACGGCCGGGATCGTCATCGGAGCGCCGGTGGCGTATCTGATCTTCAAGGGGTTCCTGCCCGAGGATGCCTGGCAGGGGCTGGCGGCCCTCTCGGGGAGCTGGATCGGCGGCACGGCCAACATGGTCGCCGTGCAGCAGCACATCGAGTCCACGGCGCAGGTGGCCACCACCGTCGACCTCGGCCCCATCATCGTGGTGGACACGGTCGTCGGGTACGGGTGGATGGGGGTGCTCATCTTTCTGAGCGCCTTTCAGGATCGTTTCAACCGCTGGGTCAAGGCGGATACGAGCTTCGTCGAGGATCTGAACCGCAAGCTGCTGGAGCTGGACACGACGCGCCGCCCCGTGCAGATCGCCGATCTGGCGATGATCGTGGGGGTGGGGCTGGCGGCCACGGTGCTGGCCCGCCTGCTGGGCGAGGCCATCCCGCCGGTGCGCCTCGACCCCGAGGCCCCCTCGCTCATCAGCGGCACCACCTGGGCCATCCTCATCGTGGTGACGGCCGGGCTGCTGCTCTCGTTCACCCCCATGCGCAAGCTCGAGCGGCCCGGCGCCTCACGGCTGGGCTACCTGGCGCTCTACCTGCTGCTCACCTCCATCGGCGCCCGCGCCGACCTGAAGGCCGTCCTCGACGCCCCCCTCTTCCTGCTCACCGGCGTCGTGTGGATCAGCATCCACGTCGCCATCCTGTTTCTGGTGGCCCGGCTCCTGCGCGCGCCTATGTTCTTCGTGGCCACCGGCAGCATGGCCAACGTGGGCGGGGCCGCCAGCGCCCCTATCGTGGCCGAAGTGTACCTCCCGGCGATGGCGCCCGTGGGCCTGCTCATGGCCGTGGCCGGCTACATCCTGGGCATCTACGCCGCCCTCGCCTGCGCCGAGATCCTGCGCTTTCTCAGTATGCTCTGACGTTGGACCGGCTCCTTACGCGACGAGTACTGGAACATTCATCGCCGCGAAGGAACGCAGATCGACCCGTTCGCTCGCGTGTTCGATCGTCATGCCGATCACTCGGCCTTCTTCATCGAAGTCAAGAACGAAGTCAGCAGCGACCTCTGCCGCATCGGCGCTCTGGCCGTCTCGCAAGGCAATGTACAGGGTGTCCGTATCCGGATAATATTCGAGGGTCATAATGACTAAGGCTAGAAGGATCGAGCGGAGAAAGCATGAGGAAGGGTCTCATCGTCAGCCAACATCACGACAGGCAGGCGCCCACGGTTAGGCACGAGACGGAAGCTGTACCCTATCGTTTTCTAAAGCGAATGGGCAGGCCAAGTACCATCTTTACCGGTCGGCCTTTCAATCTTCCAGGCCGAAACAAAAACGCCTGAATCGTTTCTTGCGCAACTTTCTCACAGGCTTCGCCAATCTCTCGGTTCGGATGAACCCCAAGGACCCTGCCCGCCTCATCAATAACAATCATGACAAACAACTCCCGCCGCGCATGGCAGGACTCCCTCTGCATGGCACGCATCACCTGCTGGAGAAGTGCAGACCTGCCAGCTATCGGCTCCGGCAACACGTCAGCCGTCGAATAGACATCGGTATAGCCAAACTCTTCCTGTCGGTCCCAGAGTTCTCCCGGCGGAGGTGCTTCAGAGTGGTCAGCGAGGGGTTGTGCTTCGCCACATCCCAGGAGTAAGACGAGCGGAATAAGAACTAGACGTTTGATCATCCTTTTACTCCATTGCATCATCGTTCTACTTCTCCATTCGTCGAGGCGGCGGCCAGCGACTCGGCCTGCTCGACGAGCGCCTCGATGGCCGAGAGGCCCTGGTGCCAGAAGCCGAGGTCGGTCAGGTCCACACCCAGGCGGCCGACGAGCCGGTGCGGCCAGTCCGAGCCGCCGGCTTCGAGGAGCCCGATGTACTTGTCCGCGAACGCCGGCCCTTCCTCCTGATACCGCGCATAGAGCGCCAGCACCAGCAACTCGCCGAAAGCATAGGCATAGACGTACCCCGGCGTGTGGAGGAAGTGGGGGATGTAGCTCCACCAGAAGCGGTAGTGGTCGCCCAGCGTGACGCTCCCCTGGAACATGGCGCGTTGCGTGTCCATCCAGGCTTCGCAGAACCATTCGGGCGGCAGCTCGCCCTCGGTGCGGCGGGCGTTGTGCATCCGGTCCTCGAACCGGTTCATCGCCACCTGCCGGAAGACCGTGGCGATGGTGTCGTCGATCTTGCCCACGAGCATCGCCAGGCGGTTGCGCGGGTCCTGCTCCTGCTTCATGAGCCGCTGGAAGACGAGCATCTCCCCAAAGACCGAGGCCGTCTCGGCGGTGGTCAGCGGCGTGTCGGCCTGGAGGACGCCTTGCTTCCGCGAGAGGTACTGGTGCACCCCGTGCCCGAGTTCGTGGGCCAGCGTCTGAACGTCCCGGATCTTGCCGGTGTAGTTCATCAGGATGTAGGGGTGGGCGCTGGGGACGGCCCCGTGGCTGAAGGCGCCGCCCCGCTTGTTCGGCGCCAGCGCCGCGTCGATCCACCGTTTCTCGAAGAACTGTTCGACGATCTCGCCCAGGCGCGGGTGGAAGTCGGCATAGGCGGCCTGCACCAGCGCACGGGCCGCGTCCCACTCGTACCGGGTATCGGCCTCGCCCACCGGGGCATACCGGTCGTAGTCGAACAGCTCGTCGAGGCCGAGGAGGCGACGCTTGAGCCTGTAGAAGCGCGCGACGAGGTCGTACCGGCCGGTGACGGCTTCGATGAGGGCCTGCACCATCTCATCGCTGACCTCGTTGTCCAGGTTGCGGGCGGCGAGCCAGTGCGGGAAGCGACGCAGGCGGTCGTCGGAGGCCTTATCGGCCAGGATGGTGTTGAAGATGAACGTGAGCGGGCGGATATGTGCCTCCAGCCCCTCGGTGAAGGCGAGCGCCGCCGCCCGCCGCACGTCGCGATCCGGCTCGTAGAGCTTCGCCAGCACCTCCTGCTGCGTCATGGCCCGCCCGTCGAGCGAAAAACGCATGGCCCCGAGCGTCTCGTCGAAGAACCGGTTCCACGCTCCTCGGCCGGTAATGGACTTCTCGGCGAGGATCTTCTCCTCGGGCTCGGAGAGCAGGTGCTGGCGGTGGAGCCGTTCGAGCTCCAGGTAGTGGCGGTACTTCGCCAGGGCCGGGTCGGCCAGCAGGGCCTCTGCACGGGCGTCGTCCACGGCCGCCCATTCGAGGCGGAAGAAGATGAGCCGCTGTGCGAGGCGCGTATACGTTTCCCGCACCTTTTGCAGAAGCGCCCCGCGGGCGGGGTCGCCGGTGTCGGTGGACCAGTACAGGTAGGCGTAGGTGTAGGCGCGGCCCAGGCGGTCGTGCAGCCCCTCGTAGGCAGCCAGCGCCTCGGCCAGCCCATCCGCCTCCAGCGTGGCGACCCGGCCCCGGTAGGCCTGTTCGAACGCTTCGACCTCCCGGTCCGCCGTCTCCAGGTCCCTATCCAGGGCGTCGTGATCCGGGTACAGGTCCGAGAGATCCCAGTGTACCGTCTCCGCACCCGTAACAGGCTGTTCCGTCGTCTCAGGCATCGTCGCAGTCTCCAGATTGCTGGTTCAGATTGATTTTTCGTCGGGATGAAACGCTGGCATGTCTGGTGAAACCAACCGGGGCGTCATTTGTTGTCGTCCCTCGTCGACGATGACGCCCCTACCATGTGTACCGTCCAACCACCTACTCATGCCGGGACGTATGCCGATCAACAAGCTACGAAACGCCTTGAAAAAAGCCCTCACCCCGCCCGACGATCCCCTGACCCCGCTGGAGCGGGAAGAAGAACTCGAGGCGGTGCTCGATCGTTCGCACACCGAGCCCGTCGTGCTCTTCAAACACAGCCTCACGTGCGGCATCAGTTCAATGGCTCGCCGCGAGGTGCTGAAGCTAGCGCAGGAGCATGACGTGCCGGTCTACGAGGTCGTGGTCCAGCGTGCCCGTCCCCTCTCGAACCGGATTGCCGAGCGATTCGCCATCCGGCACGAATCGCCCCAGGTTCTTGTTTTCCGTGATGGGCAGCCCGTGTTCCACACCTCGCACGGCGCCATCCAGACAGAACGCCTCGTGGGCGTGCTCTCCACCCCCACCTCCTCCTGAAGCCATGTTGAAACCGATCCTGCTCTCGGCGCTGGTAAGTCTCACCTTCCTGGTATCGGGCTGCACCCGGCACGAACAAGACGCCGGACACCCGGAGGAAGCGACGTTGCCCGCCGCGGAAACCGAGGCACCCGAGAAAGCCCCATCGTACCTCGGCCAGACGGCGCCCGACTTCACCCTGCCCACGCTCGACGGCCAGACCTTTCGCCTCGCCGACCACCGTGGCAAGGTGGTGCTCCTCAATTTCTGGGCGACGTGGTGCGGCCCCTGCGTCATCGAGACGCCGGAACTGGTGGCGCTCTACAACGACCTGAAGGACCGCGGCCTCGTCGTCGTCGGCATCTCGCTCGACGAAGAGGGCTTCGAGGTGGTGAAGCCCTTCGCCGAGGAGTTCAACGTCACCTACCCGATGGTGGTAGACGACGGGGCCGTGGCCGAGGCTTACGGAGGCATCTACGGCCTGCCCACCACATTCGTCCTCGACAAAGAAGGGCGCATCCAGCAGCGCTTCATCGGCATCTTCCCCACCGAGGAGATGCGTCCGAAGCTCGAGGAGATGCTCGCGAAGGGGGCGAGCTGAGCCGGCGAGCCGGGTATCACGACACAACGAAGCGCGGGGCCGCCGGTGAAGCCGCCCCGCGCCTTTTTATGTCTGTCCACCGGACCCAAGAGCGGTCATGACCCCCATCCTCCCTTCGGGGTACTTCTCCCTGTGCAGCCTTCGGCCAGGGGGAAGGGCCTGTGGCGTCACCGATGCGGCTATGAGGTAACCGGGTAGCCGCGGGCTTCAGCCCGGGCGTGCAGGGAGGGGCGCACCTAAAGGGTGCGGCTACATCGCTACGGGCAACGACGCTTCAAGAACTATGAACCGTGCAAAGAGTCCACCGGGTCAGACCCGTTCGAGGGCGATGGCCGTGCCGCCGCCGGTGCCGTGGCAGATAGCGGCCAGCCCGGCGGCTTTGTCGTGCGTGTGGAGGGCGTGGACGAGCGTGGTGGTGATGCGCGCCCCCGTGCAGCCGATGGGGTGGCCCAGGGCGATGGCCCCCCCGTGCACGTTCAGCTTCTCGTAGGGCACGCCGAGCATCCGGTGGAACAGGATGCTGTTGAGGGCAAACGCCTCGTTGTTCTCGAACAGGTCGAAGTCGTCCACCGTGCGGCCGAGACGGTCGAGCAGCTTGCGGACGGCCGGGACCGGTGCTTCGGGGAAACGCCAGGGTTCGCCGGCGGCCCAGGCACCGCCCAGGATGCGGGCCAGCGGCCGGAGGCCGAGGCGCTCGACGGCCGCCGCCGAGGCCACCACCAGCGCCGCGGCGCCGTCGCTGATCTGGCTGCTGTTCCCCGCCGTGAGTACCCCGTCTTTCTTGAAGGCCGGCCGCAGCGCCGCCAGCGACGCGGCGGTCGTATCCGGACGGATGCCTTCGTCGGCGTCGAGCGTCTTCTCCTCCCGCCGATCCCGGTACGTGATGGGCACGATCTCATCGCGGAACCGCCCCTGGGACGTGGCCTCGGCGGCGCGGCGGTGCGACATCAGCGCGATCTCGTCGAGCGCCTCCCGTGTGATGCCGTGCTCGGCGGCCAGCCGCTCGGTCTGATCGCCCATCGCCTCGCCGCTCATCGGGTCGCTCAGCCCGTCACGAAAGAGGATGTCGATCAGCCCCTCGGCCGGCCCCATCGAGTACTTGTACCCCCAGCGGGCCTTCGACGAGAGGTAGTACCCCGCCCCGGACATCGACTCGGTGCCGCCGGCCAGGATGACGTCGGCCTCGCCCGCCTTGATCAGCGCCGCCGCGTTCATCACGCTCATCATGCCCGAGGAGCATACCATGTCCAGCGCGATGCCATCCACCTCCTTGGGGATGCCGGCCTTGAAGGCGGCCTGCCGGGGGATGAGCTGCCCCTGCCCGGCCCGGAGGATGTTGCCGAAGACGTACAGGTCGAGGTCCTTCCCCTCGATGCCGGCGCGCTCAAGCGCCGCCCCCATGACGTGCGCCGCCAGGTCGACGGGCGTGTGGTCCTTGAGCGCCCCGCCGAACCGGCCGATGGGCGTGCGTACCGCGGAGAGGATATAGACGTCTTGCATGGTGCTCTTGCCTGGGTTGATCGGATGAACGAGAGCCGGGCCGGAAGCGCTTCTCGGCCGCGCGCCCGGCCGACCTCGGAAGATAACGCCGGGAGCCGGGACGGGTTTTGGGGCGGCGGGGTCTTCACGGCGCTTTGACGAACCCGTCCCCTGCTGGCCGGTACGGAGCCTCGAACCAGCCTGAAGAGTCATGGACTCCATTACCCAAGTTGCCCTTGGCGCCGCCGTCGGAGAGGCCACCCTGGGCAAGAAGCTCGGCAACCGGGCCCTCCTCTGGGGCGGCGCGCTGGGCACCCTGCCGGACCTCGACGTGCTCGTCAACCCGTTTGTCTCCGAGATGCAGGCGCTGGCCCTGCACCGGGGGCTCACGCACTCGCTCTTCTTCAGCGTTGCCGCCGCGCCGCTGCTGGGGCTGCTCGTGGCGCACGTCCACCGGCGACGCTCCCTGAGCCGCCTGGCCGCCACCCGCTTCGCTTTTCTGGCCCTGCTCACCCACATCCTGCTCGACGGCTTCACCACCTACCCGACCCAGTTCTTCCAGCCTTTCAGCAACGCCACCGTCAGCCTCAGCACCATCTTTATCATCGACCCGCTCTACACCCTGCCCCTGGTCGCCGCGCTCCTCCTGCTCGTCCGCCGTGACCGGCGCGATCCCCGGCGGCGTCGGGCCGTCGCATGGGGGCTGGGCCTGAGCACCCTCTACCTGCTGTTCACCTTCGCCAACAAGCAGTACGTCTCGGCCGTCTTCGAGCGGGCCCTGACGGCCAGGGGGCTGTCCTTCGAACGCCTCCACACCGCCCCGACACCCTTCAACAACCTGCTCTGGTTCGCCCTGGCCGACGACGGGGAGGGCTACCATGTGGGCCTGTATTCGCTCCTCGACGACGGCCCGCCCGACGCTTTCCTCAGGGTGGAGAAGAACCACAAGGCCCTCCTGCCTTACCGGGACCAGCCTCCCGTCGAACGGCTCCTCTGGTTCTCGGACGGCTTCTATGCCGTGACGCAGGACGGCCCGGATCTGATCTTCAACGACCTCCGCTACGGGCGCACCGACCTTTGGATGGGCCCGGGCGGCGACTATGTCTTCCAGTTCGTGCTCGAGCGGGACCCGCACGATCCCTCCCGGATCGTCGGTTTCCACCAGCGCCCCCCGGCCTTCTCGCTAGACGGCGCCTTCTGGCAGCGGTTCTTCCGCCGTATCCTGGGCGAGCGGGACGTACGGCCGTGACGCCTCTCAGCCGTCGGGACGCGTCTTCCGACGACCCAGCAGGTGCAGCCGGACCATATTGAGCGCGGCCGTGCTGGAGAGAGCCTTGTTGACCTCGCGGTCGTGCGCGAACCGGAAGCACCGGGCGTCCGTCCCCCCGGCGTCGGCGAAGCCCACCCACACGGTGCCGACGGGTTTGTCCGGGGTGCCGCCGGTGGGCCCCATGATGCCGGTGGTGGCCACGGCCACGTCGGCCCCCAGGTGGTGGCGGGCGCCGGCGGCCATCAGCCGGGCCACGGCCTCGCTCACGGCCCCCTCCCGTTCCAGCACCGCCGCGTCGACCCCCAGCAGGGCCACCTTCACCTCGTTGGCATAGGCCACCACCGCGCCCATCACGTAGGCCGAACTGCCGGGCACGTTGGTGAGGCGGTGGCTCACGAGGCCGCCCGTGCAGCTCTCCGCCGTGGCGATGGTCAGCCCCCGCTCCCGGAGCATGGCCCCCACCACCCCCTCCAGGGTGTCGCCGTCTTCACCGAAGAGGTAGCGGTCGATGCGCTCACGGAGGGCCGCCTCCAGCCGGGCCAGCCGCTGCTCCGCCGTCGCCGCGTCCGCCGCACGAGCCGTCAGCCGGAGACGAACGCCGCTGGTGCCCGGCAGGTACGCCAGCCCCAGGTCGGGGCCGAGGAGCTGCCGGACGTCGCCAATTTTCTCCTGCAGGTGGGACTCTCCGATGCCGGTGGTGAGGAGCGTTCTGTGCCGCACCACCCGGCGGCCGTCGTAGGCCTGGAGGCGGGGCAGCACTTCGCGCTCTACGAGCGTCCGCATCTCGAACGGCACGCCGGGGAGGACCACCAGGATACGCCGCCGCCCCTCCAGCTCGGTCGCCCACCAGAGGCCCGGCGCCGTCCCGATGGGGTTGGGCAGCACGTCGAAGCCTTCCGGCACCATCGCCTGGGTGCGGTTGCTCTCCGGGATGGTGTAGCCGCGCCGGGCGAACCGCGCCCTGATCTGCTCGAAGAGGGCTTCATCGAAACGGAGGGGCACGCCGGCAAAGGCCGCCACGGCCTCGCGGGTGACGTCGTCGTGGGTGGGGCCGAGCCCGCCGGTGACCACCACCACCTCGGCCCGCCCGAACGCCTCGTCGAGGGCGTGCCGGATCGCCGCCGGGTCGTCGCCCAGGGTGGTCATGCGCCCCACCTCGACGCCGGCCAGCCCCAGCTGCTCCCCCAGCCAGGCCGCGTTCGTGTTAACGACCTGCCCGATGAGCAGCTCGTCCCCCACCGTGATGATCTCTGCCGTCATCGTCCTGCTCGCCATCGTTCGGACCAGCCTACCGGGTCTTTCCGCCAGGCTTCCAGCACCGCCACCGCCTCCGGGGAGAGGGCCCCCTGTTCACGGGCCACCTCCAGGAGCGTGGTAAAGTCCGTCAGCGTGAAGAGCGGCACCCCGGCCTCGGCGAAGGCGGCTTCGGCGGCCGGGAGGCCGTACGAGAAGATGGCGAGCACCGCCTGCACCTCGGCCCCGTGCTCCCGCAGGGCCTGCACCACCGCTACCGACGACATCCCCGTGGAGACCAGGTCTTCGATGACCACGACCGGCTGCCCGGCTTCCACCCGTCCTTCCACCTGGTTGCCACGCCCGTGCGCTTTGGGCTTCGATCGCACGTAGGCCATCGGCAGGTCCAGCCGGTCGGCCAGCCACGCCGCGTGGGGGATGCCGGCCGTGGCGGTTCCGACGATGACGTCCGGGTGGAGGTGCTGCGCCCTGATCCGAGCCGTGAAGCCCTCCGTCAGGCGGCGACGCACGGCCGGATAGGCCATCGTCAGCCGGTTGTCGCAGTAGATGGGCGATCGCAGGCCCGAAGCCCAGGTGAACGGCGCCTCGGGCGAGAGCGCCACCGCCCCGATGCCGAGCAGGTCGCCGGCCGTACGCCGCGCCAGATCGTCCCGGGTCATCCTCTCGTCGGTCGTATGCATGTCCATCAGATCGAAGTCCCTTCTCGATCCGGCCTTACGAGCGCCTGGCGCACGTAAGGCCATCCGGTGAAGACCGTGATGACCACCACGGCCAGGAACAGCCCGTACAGGACGGGCGAAGCCAGGATCGTACGTCCGACGTCGCCCGGAGCCCCCTGCATCTCGGCGAAAACCATCACCAGCAGGATGCCGATCAGAAACACCAGCTGGGCCGTCGTCTTCAGCTTGGCGATAGGCAGAGTTCGCAGCGACGTCCCCCGCGCTTCCGCCCATGTGCGCAGGCCGGTTACCAGCAGGTCCCGCACGGCGATGAGCGCCACCCCCCACCACGTCACCACGTCGGGAAGCCGGACGGCCAGCACCACGAACGCCCCCAGCACCAGCACCTTGTCGGCCAGCGGATCAAGGAACTGCCCCAGGCGCGACCCGACCTGAAAATGCCGCGCCAGCTTGCCGTCGAGGTAGTCGGAGATGGCCGCCAGGACGAACAGGATGAACGCCCAGACGGTCCCCCAGAGCGTACCCGTCATCAACAGCACCAGCAGCACCGGCGTGATGAGGATACGGATGATGGTCAGGGTGTTGGGGACGTACTTCATGACAGCGCGTGGACCACACAGACTGCACAATATAGCAACGGCCAGCCGGAAGATACGCCACGCCGGCCCTCGCCTTCGCCGAGACGTCTCCCCGTGCCTGTAATCTTTTCAGAATTTCGCCGTGCCGTCCGGCCGTTCTGACGTACCCGCCGGACCGCCTCCACCGGAAGGAGCCTCGCGGCTGTCAATGTGGCGGGACATCCGGAAGCGGCACCGTTCTTGATGAACACAAAGGCCGGACATGGGGCGTGTCCCGTCAGGGACGGCCCTCCGTTCCCGACGAGGGGGCCATCCAGTTTCCTTTTGACAACAACCGAAAACGAACGAGACGGCATTATGGGCAAGATCATTGGTATCGACCTGGGTACGACGAACTCCGTCGTCGCGGTGATGGAAGGCGGTGAGCCGGTCGTCATCCCCAACGCGGAGGGGGCGCGCACGACGCCTTCGGTCGTGGCCTTCAAGAAAGACGGCGAGCGCCTCGTCGGGGCTCCGGCCAAGCGCCAGGCGATCACGAACCCGAAAAACACCATTTTCTCCATCAAGCGCTTCATGGGGCGCAAGTACGACGAGGTCACCGAAGAGATCAAGACGGTGCCCTATGAAGTCGTACGGGGCGACAACGACACGGCGCGCGTCAAAATCGGCGACCGCGTCTACACGCCGCAGGAAATCTCGGCGATGATCCTGCAGAAGCTGAAACAGACGGCCGAGGATTACCTGGGCGAGAAGGTGACGGAGGCGGTCATCACCGTGCCGGCGTACTTCAACGACGCCCAGCGGACGGCCACCAAGGAGGCCGGCGAGATTGCCGGGCTGAAGGTGCGCCGTATCATCAACGAGCCGACCGCCGCGGCGCTGGCCTACGGCCTCGACAAGAAGAAAGAGGACGAGAAGATCGCCGTGTTCGACCTGGGCGGTGGTACGTACGACATCTCGATCCTCGAACTGGGTGACGGTGTCTTCGAGGTGAAGGCCACCAACGGCGACACCCACCTCGGCGGGGACGACTTCGACCAGCGCCTGATCGACTACATCGCCGACGAGTTCAAGAAGCAGGAAGGCATCGACCTGCGCAATGACCCGATGGCGCTGCAACGCCTGAAGGAAGCCGCCGAGAAGGCCAAGATCGAGCTCTCGAGCGCCACGCAGACGACCGTCAACCTGCCGTTCATCACGGCCACGCAGGACGGGCCCAAGCACCTGACGATGGATATCACGCGGGCCAAGTTCGAGCAGCTCATCGACGACCTGGTCGCCCGGACCATCCCGCCCATGGAAAAGGCGCTCAAAGACGCCGGGCTCACGAAGAATGACATCGATGAGGTCATCCTCGTCGGTGGCTCGACCCGCATCCCGAAGATCCAGCAGGTCGTCGAGGAGTTCTTCGGGAAGAAACCCAACAAGAGCGTCAACCCGGACGAGGTCGTTGCCATCGGCGCGGCCATCCAGGGCGGTGTCCTCTCGGGCGACGTGAGCGACGTGCTCCTGCTCGACGTGACGCCGCTCTCCCTCGGTATCGAGACGCTCGGCGGTGTCATGACGGTGCTCATCCCGGCCAACACCACCATCCCGACCCGCAAGAGCGAGATCTTCTCGACGGCGACCGACAACCAGCCGTCCGTGGAGATCCACGTCCTGCAGGGTGAGCGCCCGATGGCCGTCGATAACCGCACCATCGGCAAGTTCCACCTCGACGGCATCCCGCCGGCACCGCGCGGCGTCCCGCAGATCGAGGTGACCTTCGACATCGACGCCAACGGTATCCTGAGTGTCTCGGCCAAGGACAAGGCTACCGGCAAGGAGCAGTCGATCCGCATCGAGGCCTCCAGCGGCCTGACGCCGGAGGAGATCGAGAAGATGCGGGCCGATGCGAAGGCGCACGCCGAAGAGGACCGCAAGAAGCGCGAGGAGGTCGAGAAGCTCAACACCGCCGACTCGCTCATCTTCACCACGGAGAAGAACCTCAAGGAGTACGGCGACAAGCTGCCGGCCGACAAACGCGCCAAGATCGAAGCGGCCCTCGAGCGGCTGAAGGAGGTCCACAAGAACCGCGACATGGCGCAGATCGACTCGGCCCTCCAGCAGCTGAACACGGCCTGGAGCGAAGCCAGCCAGGACCTCTATCAGGCCCAGCAGGCAGCGGCCCAGGGCACCGGTGCGGAGGCCGCCTCCGGCGACACCGCCGAGAAAGAAGTCCGCGACGTCGACTACGAGGTCGTCGACGAGGAGGACAAAGGCTGAGGCCCGGTCGGCCCGGCTTCCCGATAGATGCGACCCCGATCACGCCCGGCGTGGTCGGGGTCTTTTTTTGCCTCGCCGGCCGCTTCCACAGGACCCGCCCTACGGCTTCACGAACTTGATCAGACAGCCGTACGGGTCGGTGCGGGTTACGGGGGGCGCCGTGCCCTGCCGGAGCGCCGTCAGCACCTCGGCCAGATAGGGCTGTTCGACCTCGTCCTCGGAGCGGGGGTTGTCGTCGATGGCGCCGGTGTAGACGAGCCGGCCCGTGGCATCGAAGACGAACACCTCGGGGGTACGCCGGGCACCGAAGGCACGTGCGAGGGCCGAACGGCCATCCCGGACATAATGAACGTTGGGCCGCTCGGGTGGAGCGGCGCGTCGGGCCGCCTCGGTGGCCTCGTGAGGGAAGGCCTCGGCGTCGTTGGCGTTCACGAAGACGAAGACGACGCCGTGCCCCTCCTCGGCCCGGGCCAGCCGTTCCAGCCGGTCCCGGTAGGCGCGGGTCCAGGGGCACGTGTTGCTCCAGAAGAGCACGACCGTGGCCCGCTCGCCCCGGAGCGCCGACAACGTGACGGACCGTCCGCCCCGGTCCTGAAGCGGCAGATCACTCCCCGGCATCGGGTCGCCGGGTCCGAGGCCCGGTTCCTGGGCAAGGACCCCGACCGGGACCACCAGCAGCAGGCCTGTCAGGAACAGTGCGATGCGTACCATGGCGATCAGGATTGGACCGTGGTGGCTCACCCCCCGGCGGGCAAGCGCGTAATGGGAAAATACGAAGCGCCTTCAAGGGCTTCGTCGAGCAGGCCCCACGTCGTCAGGCCGTCGTCCGAGCGGGGTTCGAGGAGGATGAAGAGGAGCCGGCCCAGCGGCTGGTTCACCGGCACGTAGAGGGTGCCCCGCACCACGGTCACCTCGGCCCGCTCGTAGCTACCGAAGAGTGTACGGAGATGATGCTGCTGGTAAGCCCGGTCGGCCACATGCGTCGAGTCGATACGGAACCGCTCGACGACGGCCACCGTGTCGGCGGACAGGACCCGGAAACGCACGCCATGGGCCTCCAGCCGGTCGCGCACCACCGCCAGCTCCGGCGGCACGAGGTACGCACGGGGGGCCGTCTCGGTCAGCACCGGCTCGAAGGTCCCGTACACCGGCATCCGCTCCGGGCGCCGGGCGTCGGTGCGACGCAGCATCACCGCGCCAGTGTACGGATGCTTCTCCTCGACCACCTCACCCAGAAGGATCTCGACCGGCTCCGGCGCGGGCACGGGCCGGGCCGTCAGCGCCAGCGGACGACCGACGACCGGCGCCCGGTCCGCCGCCGCCACGACCGACCGGATGGTCGAGGCGTTGGCATGCGCGAAATGCAGGATCTCCTCGACAAACCGCAACGTGGCCATGACGCGCTCCTCGAACGTCGCATAGGCATACGCTTCACTCAGAATGCCCAGCCGGTTTCGAAGGCCCACGTAGTTCGTGCTGAATCGGGGCCGGTGGTCGTAGGTATACCACCCCCGTCCGGCCTCCGACCCCGGCCAGGGCAGGTTGCCGTAAAAGAAAAACTCCCACCCGTATTTCTGCCGGATAATGTCCGTAACCTCGGGTAGCCAGACGTTGCGGAGCAGGCCCACGATGTGCTCGTCCGTGCCGGGGTGCAATGGCTCGGCGTACGTCAGGTGGTAGGCATGGAGGGTGCCGTTGGTGGTGTGCAGATCCACGACGACGTGCGGATCGTAGGCGTTCAGCAGGCCCACGAGCGACCGGGCCTCGGGGCTGTCGAGTTTGGTGAAGTCGCGGTTCAGGTCCAGGCCCTGGGCGTTCGGGCGCTGCCCCATGCCTCCGATGGGCCCGTGCTGGCGGGGACGGTTATAGAGGCTGATGCGCTCGTTGCCGTCGGCATTGTAGATCGGTGCCACGAGCACGATGAGCGAGTCCGCCCAGGCAGCATGCCGGCCGGCGGCCAGGGCCCGCAGCAGTATCAGCATCGCCTCTTTACCGCACACCTCGCCCGCATGGATGTTCGCCATCACGAACACGCGCGCCTTGTCCGAGCGGCGGATCGCCTCCGGCTCGAACGCAGGGAGGTCCCCATAGATCATCAGCGGCAGCGCACGGCCCTCGGTCGTATAGCCGAACGTCGTCAGGTGGAGACGCGGTGACGTCCGCGCCAGCACGTCGAGGAAGCCCATCAGCTCGTCGTACCGGGTCGTCTCCACGAACCCGGTCGCCTCAGCACGCGTCTGCAGGAACGACAGGTCCACGTTCTGTGCGCGGACCCCACCGGCAAGCAGCAGGCCCAGCGTCACACCCAGCATCCAGTAGGCCGTTCTCATCGCAAGCAGGTGGTTGCTAGTCCGCCATGATCTGCGTCGCGAGTGTCCGGCGAGCCAGCCAGCGGTTACACGCAACGAAAACCGCCAGCGCCCCGCCCCACTGTACCAGGCAGGTCATCACGCTGAACGGGCTCAACGGGTCGTACCAGGTATCCGGTGCATAGACCGTCGCCGAGAGCGAGAGCCACCAGCCGAGTAGCACCAGGGCCAGGGTGGGGATGACGAACGTGATGAGGCGATCCCAGAGCGGCCCCGCGTTCCAGTCGCCCGGCAGGTTGTCGATGACCTCGAGCCGGAACCGGGTGGCGCCGTAGCGGATGACCGCAAAGGCGACGAACGCGCCGGACAGCATCAGGGCCACGCCCCAGACGAAGTCCTGGTTTTCGAAGAAGCCCAGGTGGACGGCCGAGGGGATCCCCAGCGTGAAGCCCACCGTCCCGACCAGCGCCAGCGCATGGCGCCGCTGCCAGCCCAGGTCCACGATCACCCGGGTGGCCAGTTCGATCATCGAAATCAGCGAACTGAAGGCCGCAAACGAGAGCCCCAGGAAAAAGAGCACCGCGAACACCGATCCGCCGGGCATCTTGGCAAAGAGTTGCGGCATCCAGATGAACGTCAGCCCCGTGGCGGCCGGGCCGCTCGTCTTCATCACCTCCAGCACCTCCGCTTTCGGCATCTGTGCCCCCAGGATGGCAAACACCGTCCCGAAAATCACCACGGCGGCCAGCAGCGAGACCGTATTGTTCCCCAGCCCCGTGATGAACGCGTTCTTCACGACGCCATGCCGGGCCTGCATGTAGGCGCCGTAGGTGAGGATCAGGCCCCACCCGGCCCCGGTATCCCAGGCATTCTGCGTCAGCGCCTCCAGCCAGATACGCGGGTGGGCCAGCGTGGACCACTCGGGCGTGAACAGAAAGCGGACCCCCTCCCAGGCGCCGTCGAGCGTCAGCGTGCGGCCGAGTGCCAGCAGCACGATGGCGAAGAGCGTGGGGATGAGTACCTT
Organism: uncultured Rhodothermaceae bacterium; assembly: GCA_964552015.1. Classification (GTDB taxonomy): domain Bacteria; phylum Bacteroidota; class Rhodothermia; order Rhodothermales; family ISCAR-4553; genus Rhodocaloribacter. The sequence goes on from CAZKFR010000004.1 coordinate 79,192, forward strand.
GTTGACCCGCTCGATGGAGGCCACCCCTTTCCATACCGCCATCGCGCCGAGCCCCATGGCCATAGCGTGGAACGCCACCGGCCAGCCGCTCCCCTGGAAACCGTCCCACACGCCCTGGGCCGCCTCGGTGGTCAGCGGCAACGGGTTTACCAGCATCTCCTTGAAGTAGAAGATGCACCACCCCGCCACGACGCTGTAGTAGAACATGATGGCCGTGGCAACGAACCCTACGAACGCCCCCATCCAGGCGAAGCGCTCGCCGGCCACCCGTGCGAAGGTGCCAACGACGCCCATACGCCCCTTCCGACCGAGTGCATACTCGGCCATGATGAGCGGAATGCTCCAGACGAACAAGAAGAGCAGCCAGACGAGCAAGAACGCCCCGGCGCCCGTGTCCCCGCTGTTGGCCGCGGCGATGCGAGGGAACCGCCAGATATTGCCCGTGCCGACGGCTATGCCGAGCACGCTGAGGATGAGTCCGAGTCGGGATGAGAAACGCTGGTCGTTCGTGTTCGGCATGACAGGCGCACAATCCGTGAACGTAGCCCGGCCTCGACTCCGAACGGCGTGTCGGGCAACGCCGTGGAGCATGACCGCGGGGAAGATAGCGTTTCCTTTCCTGAAGCGAAACCCGGATGCCGCACCGCGGGTCCACCGGAAACGTACCGCCGCGTTCCTCGTTGAGAGGTCCGTCCCCCTCCGTCGCCCAGCCCGCCATGACCGTACTGCCGCCGTCCCTCCCGCCCCGTTTGCGCCGGGGCCTGACCCATGCCCTCCGCGCGGCTGCCCGGACGCTCCGGCGCCGCGCCCGCCTGGCCCGCCTGCTCCGGATGACCGTCGACAAGGTGCGGCGCCACCCGGAGGCGCTCCGGCGGGTCCGCTCGGATGTGCTGGTGCTCGCCCGCATGGCGCGGGCCTGGATGCGCCGCGAATACCGGGACGTACCCTGGCGCTCGCTCCTCTATGCCGTCGGGGCCCTCATCTACTTCGTCAACCCGGCCGACCTCGTGCCGGATGCGCTCGTCGGCCTCGGCTTCGTCGATGACATGGCCGTGATCGCGGCGGTCACCCGCGCGCTCCGGGACGATCTGAACCGTTTCGTCAGCTGGGAGGAAGCCCGGACGACGTCCCGGCCCGCCCCGACCACCACGCTCACCCAACGCCCCTGATGCGTTCCCGGGCCTTCATTGTCCGGACCTTGCCGTATCGCGTGCCGCCACACGCCGAGCCGCTTCCTCCTGGTCGATCAGGCGGAACGTGACGGGCAGCCGCATCCGCACCGGCACCAGCTTACCGTTCTGCCGCCCCGGCACGAAGCGCGTCTGCCGGAGGGCCCGCACGGCGGCCGAATCGCACAACGGATGCAGGGATTGGATGACCTTGATTTCGGTGGGGCGCCCGTCCGTCTCCACGACGAAGTCGAGCACGAGCCGGCCCTGAATGCCGGCCGCGATGGCTTCCGGCGGATACTCGATGTTGATGTAGTAGGCGCCGAGCCCTCCCCGAATCGTGGGCATCTCATCGGCAAACGCCACCACCATCCGCTCCAGCGGTACGTCGGGAAGCCGCCGGGCTTCTTCGCCCTCGTCGGCCTGCCTCGCCGCTTCCTCGTCTTTTCCTTCCGGGGGTTCCTCCTCCTCATCCCGGCCGAAGGTGGTGACCGGCACGCCGGATTCTGGCTTCGGTGCCTCCTTTTCGACCGCCCGGTGCTCTTCGAACATCAACGCATACTGCCGCGCCGCATAGTCCCAGCCGACCGGCACCGGCATCTGGTAGATGGGCAACTGCGTCACCCCGTAGACGACACCGAGCGCCAGCGCCAGCGCCATCATCATATGCAGACGATACGCCGCCTCCCGCGCGGCTGCTCGCTGCCCGAAAGACGATCTAGCAGGAAGGGAAGCCATCTCCTTATCTCCAGAGGAACGAGGGCTTTCCTTGGAGACGTCATACCGCCCGAATTGTTGCCTTCCTCCACCGACGGCCCCATCACGGGCAGGATCACCGGATGTCCCACGGCGCATCAGCCCGGAGCGTACGGGATCGGGCGCGGTCCATGAGCACCTCCTGGAACCCTTTTTCGTCCGCTCGCCGGGGCCGGCGTAGCACATAGTACCCGTCGGGTCGCAGTTCCCAGGCCGACACATGGTCATCCAGCGCGAACTGCAGGGTCCGGATGAGCCGGGCTTTGAGCGGGGCCTTCTCTACCTCTACGGCCGCCTCCACCCGATCATCCAGGTTGCGGCGCATCCAGTCCGCACTGCCGATGAAAACACGCGGGCGGCCGTTGTTGTGGAAATAGAAGATGCGGCTGTGTTCGAGGAACCGCCCGAGGATGCTGATGACCCGGATGTTCTCGCTGAAGCGCGGCAGGCCGGGCCGCAACCGGCAGTGCCCCCGCACGACCAGGTCGATCTGCACGCCCGCCATCGAGGCCCGGTACAACTCACCGATCATCTCCACATCGTCCAGGGCATTCATCTTGGCGATGATCCGGCCCGTACCGTGCTCTTTCTGATGGGCCACTTCTTTCCGGATCAACTCGATGAACGTTTTGCGCATGTCGCGCGGGGCCACGACGAGCTTCCGGTAGTTCTGTTCGGGAGAATAGCCGGTCAGGTAATGGAACAGGTTGATCAGATCGAAGCCGATGTCGGGATCGCAGGTGAGCAGGCCCAGGTCCGTATAGAAGCGGGCCGTACTGGGGTTGTAGTTGCCCGTGCCGATGTGGCAGTAGGCGCGGAGCCCGTCCTGCTCCTCCCGGATCACGAGGGTGGTCTTCGTGTGCGTCTTGAGCCCGACAAGCCCGTAGGTGACGTGAACCCCCGACTTTTCCAGGATCTGCCCCCACTCGATGTTGTTCTGCTCGTCGAAACGCGCTTTCACCTCCACCAGCACGGCCACCTGCTTACCGCTCTCGGCGGCCCGGCGCAGGGCATCCACGATCGGGGACTGGTCCGAGGTCCGGTACAGCGTCTGCTTGATCGCCAGCACCCGGGGGTCCTCGGCCGCCTCTTCGATGAAGCGCTGCACGCTGGCCCGGAACGACTCGTAGGGATGGTGAACCAGGAGGTCTCCTTTTCGGATCACGGCGAACATGTTGGGCCGGTCCTTCGCCTCCCCTTCGTGGAGCAGGCGCGTGGGGATGACCGGCTCCCACGGCTCGTAGCGGTGTTCGGGCAGGTCGAGGTCCGCCAGGGCGACGTTGTCCGTCAGGTCGATCTGCCCTTCGACCTCGTAGAAGTCATCGGGCTCGAGGTCGAGTTCGCGCATGAGCAACTCGCGCACCTCACGCGGCATGCCGGCGTCCACCTCGATCCGTACGACCTCGGCGAAGCGACGCTCCCGTAGTTCTTCGGCAATCATCTCGATCAGGTCGTCGGCCTCCTCCTCGTCCCGGCGCACGTCGGCGTTGCGTGTGATCCGGAACGGATGGACACTGACGATCTCCATGCCGCGAAACAGCTCGTGTACGTTGGCGGCGATGACCTGTTCGAGCGGGACGAAGTGCAGGGGCTCACTCAGCGGCACCCACCGTCCCCGGCTCGTGGGCACCTTCAGACGTGCGAAATGCTCGGTGCCTCGCGTCGGATGGCGCAGCGTGACCGCCAGCGAGAGGCTCAGGTTCGAGATGAACGGGAACGGATGCCCGGGGTCGACGGCGAGCGGCGTCAGGATCGGGAAAACGTTCGCCATGAAATAGCGGTGCAGGGCCGCCTTCTGGGTTGCCTCGAGGGAGGCATAGTCCCGGATATGGATGCCGGCCTTTTCTCGCAGGAGCGGTTTCAGGGTCTGCTCCCAGGTCTCGGTGAGCGTCCGGTACATGGGCCGGACGGCCCGGCTGATGAGACGAAGTTGCTCTTCCGGCGTGCGTCCGTCGGGCGAGAGGCGCTGCACCCCGGCGGCTTTCTGCCGGCGCAGCCCGCCCACGCGCTTGCGGAAAAACTCGTCGAGGTTGCTGGCCGTGATGGCCAGGAATCGGACGCGCTCCAGCAGCGGCACGCGCTCGTCGAGGGCCTGGTACAGCACGCGCCAGTTGAAATCGAGCCAGCTCAGCTCCCGGTTGAAATACAGGCGGGGGTCGGAGAGCGCGGCGCGCTTCGGGACGGACCGTGGGGAGGTGGCACGCGGCACGGCAAACGTCAGGCCGTCGCGTTCCTCCCGGGCTTTCGTGGGCTGCGCCGCCTTCACGGCCCCGTCCCCACCCTGCAAGGGTTCCGGGTCCGTACGCGAGGCTGAAGGTGCCTGGGGTTGATGGTCTTCGCGCGCCATGCCGCTCCCGGTTGTGATGATCCGACGTGATCCCGCGGGCCTGCTCCGGGCCTGCTACGAACACAAGATACCACCGAGGTGCACGGAGGTTCTTCCTTCCCTCCCCGGTGCCTTCGTTCAGGAAGGGCGTTCCCGCTCGAGGAAAGCGCGCTGTTCGATCAGGCGACGCAGCTGATGCAGGGCCATCATCTCCTCCTGCAGCCGTCGCACGTCCTGCCCGGCCTGTTGCGCTTCGTAGAGTTCCCGTTTCTTCCGCTCGATGACGGCCTCCACACGGATCCGTTTGAGGAGCGTCATGGCACTGGCGGCGGACTCGTAGGGGTCTTCGTGCATACGTGGCACCGGGATGTTCTGCCGCCGCAGCCAGTTCTCGGACGGTTCGTAGGGATCGACGAGCACGGCGGCCGCCAGCCGTTGCAGCGCCTCCCCGTAGACACCTTCCAGCAGACGCCGAGGGCGCACGTCGCCGTCTTCGTACATCGCGAGCAGGCAGCGCACCATCTCCCGGGCCGGCCCCTCGGTGAACTCATCCTCCGCCATGTGCCCGAGGACGAACTCGATCATCGGGGATCCGTGCTCGATCATGAGCCGCAGGAGCACCCGTTCCTGGGGCAGCGGCTCGCCCTCGACCGGGGGAGTCGTCTCCTCCGTGCCGGCCGCCGGCGCCGGCTCTCGAACCACCGGAGGTTCGGGACGCAGGCTCCGCCTCGCACCTCGCCCCTGCGCCCGTTGCAGGTCGTCGAGCACGCGGCGTAGCTGCATGTCCGGCACGCCCAGCACCTCACTGGCCCGCCGCAGGTACGACTCCAGGAGCAGCGGGTCCGGGATGCGGGCGATGGCCGAGAGCACCTGACGCTGGGTCCGGGCCACCCCCTCCGGGGTATCGAGCGTCCCGGCTCGCCGAGCCATCTCGTGGATGAACGTGACGAAGTCGTTCCGGTGCTCGGACACATACGCCTCGAACGCCGGCCCACCGTGTGCACAAACGAAGGAATCCGGATCCTCGCCCCCCGGCAGGGCGACCGCATAGACGACCAGCCCCTGCTCGAGCACGAGGTCGATGCCCCGCAGCGTCGCCTCCACCCCGGCCGTGTCGGCATCGTAGAGCAACAGCACGCGCTGGCAATAGCGCCCGAGCATGCGGACCTGCTCTTTCGTCAGGGCCGTTCCGCTGGAAGCCACCACGTGCTCGACACCGGCCTGGTGCAGCGCCATCACATCCGTGTAGCCCTCGACGAGGATCGCTTCGCCCCGGCTACGAATCGCTCGTTTGGCCTGGTAGAGCCCGTAGAGAACCCGGCTCTTGTTATAGACCTTCGTCTCGGGCGTGTTGATGTATTTCGGCTGCCCCTCCTCCGCGGTCAGGATACGCCCCCCGAACCCGAGCACCTTCCCCACGTGGGAGAGGATCGGAAACATGAGCCGCCCGCGAAACCGGTCGTAGTAGCCCTCCCCTTCGCGTCGGGGAATCACGAGGCCGGCCTTCTCGAGCACCTCGGGGTTGATCTGCGCCTCGGCGGCGGCACGGAGCAGTCCGTCCCACTGGTCGGGTGCATAGCCGAGACCGAAGTGGCGGATCGTCTCGGCCGTGAAGCCGCGTTGCTTCAGATAGTCCAGGGCGACCCGGCCATCGGGCTCTCGCGTCAGGCGATGGTAGAAGAAACGCGCCGCAAACCGGAGGGCGTGCAGGATCGCCTCGACCTCACCCGCCTCTTCCGACCAGGCGTCCTCGAGCGGCAGCGGAATGCCGGCGCGCTCGGCCAGCGTGCGCACGGCCTCGTGGAACCCCACCCCTTCGGTTTCCCGAACGAACGTGAAGACATCGCCCCCCTTGTGGCACCCGAAGCAGTAGAACAGGTTTTGCTCCGGGTCGACGCTGAACGAGGGTGTCTTCTCGCTGTGAAACGGGCACAGCCCCCAGTACTTCGACCCGCGCTGCTTCAGGCGCACGTAGTCCCCCACCACATCCACGATGTCCGTGGCGGCGCGGATTTCCTCGATCTTCTCATCCGGAATGAACATGGGCAAACGGGATCCCGCCGGCGCAGGATAGACTCATGCCTGATCGGTCATCCCCGGCATGACCACCGCCGTCTGTTCCCCTTCGACGGGCCCGATCGGCGGCTTGTCCGAACACTGGCACGAACTCAGGCCCGCACTCACGATAAAGGCCATAAGCAGCAGAATACGTCTCATAACGATCCTTTCCTGGTTGATGATCGAGGTTGGGTTCACGCGGACGTTCCAACCGGAGCCGTTCGCCGGACGGAAAATAGGCGCTGGCTCCGACACCTTCCTGTAAATTCGGAAACAAGTTCGCGGTTTCTCATGCCCGCCTGGCCTCTCCGTTTGACGACCTGACCGGAAGCCCGTACCTTCGATGGCATCGCGACATCGCATCGCACCGGATACATCATGGAAATTCTCGGCATCGACATCGGCGGGTCGGGCGTCAAAGGCGCCCCGGTGGACATCGAGAACGGGAAACTGCTGGCCGAGCGCCACCGGATCAAGACGCCCAAGCCCGCCACCCCGCAGGCCATTGCCGGCGTCGTGGCGAAGATAGCCCGCCATTTTGCCTGGACGGGACCGATCGGCTGCGCCCTGCCGGCCCGGGTCAAGCACGGCGTCGCCCTGACGGCGGCCAACATCGACAAGGGCTGGATCGGCACGAACGCCGCGCGACTCATCGACGAAGCAACCGGCTGCCCGACGTTCGTGCTCAACGATGCCGACGCAGCCGGCGTGGCCGAGATGGCCTTCGGTGCCGGGCGTGGCCGGCACGACTACGTGCTCGTACTCACCGTCGGTACCGGCATCGGTTCGGCGCTGTTCATCCATCAGACGCTGGTCCCCAACACCGAACTGGGACACCTCGAACTCGACGGGCACGACGCCGAATCCCGCGCCTCCGACGCGGCCCGGAAACGCGAAGACCTGAGCTGGCATGCCTGGGCCAGGCGCTTCCAGCGCTACCTGTCGCATGTCGAATTCCTCCTGGCTCCCGACCTCATCATCATCGGTGGAGGCGTCAGCCGCCCGAAGAAATGGGCCAAATTCGGCGACCGGCTCCAGACGCAGGCCGAACTCATGCCGGCGCTCCTGCAGAACGAAGCCGGCATCATCGGGGCTGCCTACAGTGCACGGGTTCTCCTCGAACCGGAGGTCACCCGCTGATCCCGGGCACGTCGTTGCGCGATGGGCAATGGCCTGCCCGCGTCTCCTCCTCTGCATCCCGCATCCATCCGGGAAAAATACCCACACCTCGTTGGGGAAGCGCCCTATTTACCAGCCCGGCATGGTACCCGATCTTTCGAACAACCCTGCAGCAGTAGGGTAAGGGGGTTTCGACATAACGGGATGATCACCTTTCGTTCACCCAGGTGAACAGGTACATACCGTTTGCGTAGGAAAGCGATCGCGGTTGTAGGTACGATCCTTTCCG
>CAZKFR010000004.1:87008-97891 GCA_964552015.1 uncultured Rhodothermaceae bacterium
GGTACATACCGTTTGCGTAGGAAAGCGATCGCGGTTGTAGGTACGATCCTTTCCGCTCGTTACGCAGTATCTGTGATGTGCAGTTGGTCCTGAAACGGTTGTTCTCCCAGGCGGTCCCCGACGCTGTGAGCGGGTTCGTTCCCCACACGACGCCCTGGTGTAGACGTTTCAGGTGCACACCCTACGGGGAAAGCCCCTCCGGGAGCCGTTCGTGATCCGAAGCAGTACGTGCGGATAACGACGGCTGAGGTCCCGGAGGGGCTTTTCTTTTGTCCTCGTTCGCGCACCGGGGCGCCGCGGGCGAGAGGCCCCGCGCCGCCGCCCGTCAACGGAGCACCGTCACCACGTCCGGTGCCACGAACGCCGAGGGAAAGCGTTGTTTGATCAGCGCGAGGAGTCGATCGGCCGCCTCCCGGTCGGTAAAGTCCCCGACGCGGACGCGGTAGTACGGCTGGTGATAGGTCACGTAGACGGACAGGTCGCTAACAGGCCGTTCTTCCTGGGGTAGCGAGGCCCACCATGCCAGCACATCCGCCTCGGCCTGAAAGGCTTCTTCCTTGTTGAGCGACTGCTGGATCTGGATCCGATACCCCTGCACGAGCTGCTCGACCCCTGCGCCGGCCTGCCCCTGCATCAACTCGCGGGGCACATCGTGTTCGACGGTGGCCGTCCGGATGATCGGTTCATCCACATAGGGCGTCGGATCGAAGTCTTCGAAGTCGGCCAGCGTATAGGTGGGCCGTTCGGTGTCATCGCCCGTGGTATCGGTAGCCGCCCGCCCACCCGAGCAGGCGGCCCACATCACCGTACACAGCACGAGGGCCCCTAACACACCGGCCCGGCGGATCTTCGTTTCGTCGATCATGACCGTCCCTCAATAGCCATCTCCACCGGAGACGATGCCTCGGATGATCTCCACCGAAGCACTGGCGCCGATCCGGTTCGCCCCGTGCGCCACCATCGTCTCGGCGTCTTCGCGGGAGCGCACGCCGCCCGAGGCCTTCACCCCCATCCCCTGCCCGACGACGCGGCGCAGGAGCGCCACATCGGCCGCCGTGGCACCACCGCGGGAGAACCCGGTGGACGTCTTGACGAAGTCGGCGCCCGCATTCTGAGCGAGCACGGCAGCAATGACCTTCTCCTCGTCCGTGAGCAGGGCCGTCTCCAGGATGACCTTGACCACGATGCGACGATCCCGGCCCGCCTGCCGGGCCACCTTCACCACCGCCCGGATGTCTTCCTCGACGTAGGCATAGGCTTCGCTTTTGAGCTTGCCGATGTTCAGCACCATGTCGAGCTCGCTGGCACCGTCGCGGATGGCCTGTTCGGCCTCGAACGCTTTCGTGGCCGTCTGCGTCGCCCCGAGGGGAAAGCCGATGACCGTGCAAACGGCCACCGGTGAGCCCCGCAGTTCCTCGGCCGCCAGGGGCACGTAGCAGGGGTTGACGCACACGGAGGCAAAACAATACCGCCGTGCTTCCTCGCAGAGTCGCCGTACCTGGGCTTCGGTCGTCTCCGGCTTCAGCGCCGTATGGTCGATCATCCGGGCCAGAGGGGGGGCCAGCCTGCAGGCATCGAACCCCATCTGCTCCGGCTTATCGGCACAGACGCCAAAACGACACGCCCCCGCGTTGACCATGCGCTGCAGGGCCATCTGCAACACACTGTCGACCTCCCCTCCCTGCCTGGCCTGTAGCCGGGACGTCAGGCGACGTACGATCTGATCTTTATCGTGTTCATTCATCCCTGTCTCGGTCCATGTGGGAACGAACCCATCCGCCGGCCCATCCGCCGGTCATGGCCTGCGTTGTCTGAACTCCGGCAATATAGGAATCCGATGGCACTCGAGAACAGCGCTATGCCGCGAACAGGTTCCAGGCGGCGGGTATAACGGAAAATTCTACGTCCGTGGCCCGCAGGGTGAGCCCTTCGCCATCGGCATGGAGCGGCAGCGGAATGGAGGACTGCACATGAAAGGCAGGCAGGCGGTACCGGCACACCTCGGGCGCCGATTCATGCCGCCCCCGAAAGGCCCGGGGTAACACGCTCAGGATACGCATGGCCGAGGCGGCCCGGATGATGACGAGATCCAGCACCCCGTCCCGCAGGTCGGCACCGGGGGCCAGCTGCATACCTCCGCCTGCATACGCCCCGTTGGCTGCGCTGACGAACAGTACGACGCCCTCGAACAGCACCCGCCCGGGAGCTTCCCACGTCCCCTCACGTACCCGCAGGACAGGTTCCGGGCGTCCCCGTAACGCCGTAAGGACGGAGGCGGCATAGGCCCATCGCCCCAGGTAGGGGCGTAGCCGGGACGCCGCCCCGGCCACGTGCGCGTCGAACCCCACCCCGGACACGTTCAGGAAGTAGCGTGTACCCTCGCCCGCCGGCCCTCGCCAACGGACTCTCCCGCCATCGACAGGCACGGCTTGCAGGTGGGGCATCCGGGCGATCGCCCGAAACGGATCGCGCGGCAAACCGAGACTCCGCACATAATCGTTGCCCGTTCCGAAGGGGATGATTCCCAGGTCGGGCGACGCACCGAGGCCTTTCAGGACATTGCCGACCCGGTGCAGCGTCCCGTCCCCTCCCACGACGAACAATACCGGCGCAGCGGCAGCCCGGGCCACCTCGTCCGCGAGCGCCTCGGGACTAGCGGAGACAAACCAGTCCGGGGCATAGCCGGCACGACGGAGGGCGGCATCGAGGGCTTCCCGTTGCCGAGCCGCGGCCCCGCTGCCCGCCGCCGGGTTCAAGATACAGGCACAGTCCATAACCACCTCGGGCATGAAGGATCGGCAAACATACGGTAGAGGCTGTATTTTGGAAAACGGAATCCGCATCTTGCGTCCCGGTTTTCCACCTACCCCGAAACGGCCCGTGCGACGCCTTGCCCTGCTTCTCCTTCTCGGTCTGGCCGTGATGGCCGGTACGGCCGGCTGCTCCGAGCGGCCGGCTCCTCCGGAGGCCCCCTCCACCTTCACGGACGATCTGGGCCGGACGGTCCAGCTGCCGCCCACCATCGGGCGCATCGTGACCGTGGCGCCCAGCCTGACGGAAATCGTCTTTGCAGCCGGTGCCGGGTCGCGCCTCGTGGGCGTCACGACGGCAGACGACTATCCCCCTGCCGTGGACACCTTGCCCCGCTTCTCGGCACTACCGATGAATTTCGAGGCGGTGGCGGCCCTCCGCCCGGACGTGGTGCTGGCCACCACGCAGATCAACAACCCGAGGGATGCCGAGACCTTCGCCGCCCTGGGCATTCCGATGCTTTTCTTCTCGTTCCGCCGCCTGGAAGACGTCCCCCGGGTGCTCCGTCGGATCGGGGAGGTGCTCGACACGGAGGAGGTAGCCCACGCCGCCGCCCGCACCTTCGAGGATCGCCTGGCCGGTCTGCGTGCCCGTACCGATACCCTTACCGACCGCCCCCGCGTGCTTTTCCTCATCGGCGACGAGACCCTCTTTGCCTTCGGCCGGGAGAGTTACATCCACACGCTGATCGAGGTTGCCGGCGGCACGAGCCTCACCCGCGACCTGCCGACCGAAGCCCCCATCCTCAGCGACGAGTTCGTCCTGACCCACCCGCCCGACGTGATCGTCGGCACCTTCGGCGAGAACTACGATCCGGCGCGCCTCCTCGCCGCGCATCCGACCTGGCACCTGCTACCGGCCGTCCGGGAAGGCCGTATCTACAGCTTTGCCCCCGACCTATTCCTGCGTCCGGGCCCGCGCCTGGTGGACGGAGCCTGCCTGCTGGCACGTCGTCTTCATCCGTCGTTGCCGCTGCCCTCCGAGGTCTGCCCATGAGGAAGACCCCCATCCTCCTCGCCGGACTGGCCGCCCTGACGTGTGCCTCGATGGCCATCGCGGTCTCTTTCGGAAGCGAGCCGATCTCCCTGCGCGACATCGCCCACGTAGTGCGTTACCGTCTACTGGGCGGTGCCGCGCCCGACCCCGTCGTGGATCAGATCGTGTGGTTCCTTCGAATGCCACGCGTCCTCCTGGCCATGATCGTGGGTGGCGGGCTGGCCGTCATCGGCGTGGCCATGCAGGCGCTGGTTCGCAACCCGCTGGCCGAACCCTACATCCTGGGTATCTCGAGCGGTGCCTCGGCCGGCGCCTCCCTCTTCTATCTGGGCCTGCTTCCGCCGCTGATTTCCCGCACGCTGACGATGCCGCTGGCCGCTTTTCTCGGCGGCTGGCTGTCCCTTTCGGTCGTCTACCTGGTCGCCCGCACGAACGGCCGCCTCTCCGTCGCCCGGTTGCTGCTGGCCGGCGTCGCCATGTCGGCCCTGATGGCGTCGATCACGTCGTTCGTCACCCTCGTCTCGCCGGACCCCAACCGGTTGCGGGCGGTGCTGTTCTGGTTGCTCGGATCGCTCAACGGCACCCACTGGGCGCACGTCCCCCTTCCCGCCGTGGCTTCGCTGGGCGGCCTGGTGACCATGATGGCCCTGGCCCGGCCGCTGGACGCCCTCCTGACGGGTGAAGAGCCCGCCCGGAGCCTGGGCGTCCCCGTCGAGACGGTCAAGCGGCTGCTGATCCTGCTGGCCGCCCTCGTAACCGGTACGCTCGTGGCGTTCTCCGGCGCCATCGGCTTCGTGGGCCTGATCGTCCCGCACACCGTACGAGCGCTCGTCGGCGTGGCGCACCGCCGGGTCATCCCGGCCAGTTTCATGGCCGGTGCCCTGTTCCTGCTCTGGGCCGATCTCGGTGCCCGTGCCCTGCTGCCCTCGCAGGATTTTCCGGTCGGTATCATCACGGCCCTGGCCGGCGTCCCCTTTTTCCTGATTCTGCTCCGCCGCTCCACGTATCGGTTCGGATAGCCTCGCGAAACCACGGCCTCCCCAGGACCGTTTCCGCCAAACTTCCCCCTCCGAGCGGCGTATATGCGCTACCAGGTTTCAAAAAAAACTGAAAACCACGTCGTACATGCCCGAGATCACGCCGGCGGCACCCGGTGAGGCGGTTCCGGCGACACGCCCCCTGAGGCACCACGTCACGCTGAACGACGTGCGGCGCCCCGTCGAGGCCGAACTCGACCACTTCCATCGCTATTTCCGCGAGGCGATGCGCACCGACGTAGGCCTGCTCGACCGCGTCATCCGGTATGTGCTCCGGCAGAAGGGCAAACGCATCCGTCCGATCCTCGTACTCCTTTCGGCCAAAGTCTGCGGCGGGATCACGGAGACGAGCTACCGGGGCGCGGCGCTCGTCGAACTGTTGCACACGGCCACGCTGATCCATGACGACGTCGTGGACGACGCCGAACGGCGCCGCGGCTTCTTTTCGATCAATGCGCTCTGGAAGAACAAGATCGCCGTCCTGCTGGGCGATTTCCTCCTGAGCCGCGGCCTGCTCCTGGCCCTCGACCACCGGGACTACGACCTCCTGCACACCGTCTCGGACGCCGTCCGCCGCATGAGCGAGGGGGAGTTGCTTCAGATCGAGAAAACCCGTCACCTGGACATCGACGAGGCCACCTATTTCCGCATCATCTCGGACAAGACCGCCTCGCTCATCTCGGCCTGCACGACCTGCGGCGCCATCAGTGCCACGGACGACACGGAGACGATCGAGCGCATGCGCACCCTCGGAGAAAAACTCGGGCTGGCGTTCCAGATCCGGGACGACCTGTTCGACTTCGGGGTCAAGGACGTGGGCAAACCGCTCGGGATCGACCTGCAGGAGAAGAAGATCACGCTCCCGCTCATTCATGCCCTGCGCGAAGCCCCGGCCGACGAACAGCGGCGCATCCTGAAGATCGTCCGTAAGAAGCGAAAGAGCCGCGAGGATATCCGCACGGTAGGTCGGTTCGTGGCCGAGCGCGGCGGCCTCGATTACGCTCGCTCGCGCATGGAAGCCCTGGCCGAAGAAGCCCGGACGCTCCTCGGCGCCTTCCCCCCGACGGACGCCCGCGAGGCGCTGCTCGACCTCGCCACGTTCATCGTCCGCCGCCAGACCTGAGCCGCCGCTTCTACGGACAGCGCCCTCGTCTTCCTCTCCCCGACGCCTTTCCTCCGCCTCTAGCTCGTTTCTTTTCCACGTACACATGCCAACGCTTCATCTGCTGGGTACCGGAGCCGCCCTCACGGATCCTCACCGCCACACGTCCATGCTGGCCTTCACGGGCGAGACGGGCACCTTCGTCGTGGATTGCGGCGGGGATGTGATCCAGCGCCTGCTGGCCGCGGGCCTGCCCCTCGACCGCCTCACGGGCCTGTTCATCACCCACGAACACCCGGACCATGTGAGCGGCTTCCCGCTCTTCATCGAGAAGATCTGGCTGGCCGGCCGAAAAGCTCCATTGCCGGTCTACGGCATCGCGCCGGCCCTCGAACAGGCTCGACGCTGCCTGACGGTCTTCGACCTCGACGGCTGGGACATCCCCGAACTGCGCTGGACCGAGATCCCGTATGCCGAGGGAGCCCTCGTCTTCGAAGACGACGCCTTCCGGGTCACGGCTGCGCCCGGCAAACACTCCGTACCCGCCGTGGGACTTCGCGTGGCGAGCAAAACGAGCGGCCGCGTGGTGACCTACTCGGGGGACACCGCCCCCTGTGCGTCGATCACCCGGCTTGCCGCCGGGGCCGACCTGCTCGTCCATGAGGCCACCGGCAATGACTACGGCCACACCCACGCTCCGGAGGCCGCCCGCATCGCGGCCGAGGCCGGCGTTCGCCGCCTGGTGCTGACCCACCTTCCCCCCGGCCTCACCGACCCCGACCTGACCGAAGCCCGGACCATTTTCCCCGCCACCGAACTGGCTGTCGAGCTCGGCGCCTATCCGTTCTGAACCCGATATCTGCGCCGTCGCATCCCGCCCCCCCGAGCGGGCCCATCTTCCCCCCGTCAGGACCGCTCGGGGCTTGCGCTTTCGAGCGGAACCGCCTATCCTCTGTGAAGGAATTGCAAAGCCTCCCTTTAAGAAACCTTTCGCCCGACGATACACTCATTAATTACAGCAGCCTGTTACCCCACGCGATTCGGTTGGAAAGAAACCGTACGTCCCTGTTTCGCCGAAAAAACGCGACGCGCCATGTCTGTCCTCAGCCTCGATTCGTTCCTGAGTGCCGGCTCAGACTTCGAACAGACCCGCTACCAGATCCTCGGTGCACTCCGGCAGATACGCCGTCAGTTCGCCCAGAACATCATTTATCCGCACCTGGATCAACTCGTTGCGTTGCAGGAATCCCTCCGTCAGATCCTCACCCAGTTCGACGAACTGCGCCAGGCCTTGCCGGGTGAGTTGACCGGCATCGACCTGGAAGCGCACCGGCTCCTGTACAACCGCCCTGAGAAAGGCGAGGGAAGCCTGGGTCGCATCGAGGAACTCATTGCCTGGGCCCTGCCCCTGATCCAGGATGCCATCGACGAGGGACGCACCATCTGCGAATTCGTGGAAGAGAACCTGCACGTCGAGGAAGTGGGGCTGGTCCCCTCATACGTCGAAGAAGGGTATGTGATCGTCCCCGACCGGCGTGAGCAGTGCCTGCATATCCTGCAATACACCCTTTCGATCTTCACCCGGGCCGACGAGCGCTACCGGAGTCTCCGTACCACCCTGGTCAAAACCATCCCCCACCAGCGGATCGAACTCCCACCGGGGGGCATCAAACTGGCGCTGATGGAGGAACGACGGGAACTGCCCAACCCGGCCACGTTCTTCGTCGAGAGCGTTCTGGACTTTCCCTTCGAGCCGACGCTCCTTCCCGTCGCCAAGCGGAAACTGCTGCGCCACCTCTTCGACCAGCGGGGTACGGCCTGACGCGCACGGCCCCCTGTCGTCCCGTTGCCGGCCCGGTGGCTGTGAAAGTCCCGGTAAGACCCCCCGGGGCTCCCACATGACCGGACGAACTCCTATCTTGGGCACACCGTTTCCTTACTGGTCAGCCCGGGACGACGTATGTTACTCCTGAAATCCCTCTTCGTCCTCCTCCACATTACCACGGCAGCGGCCTGGTTCGGTCTCGCCCTCCGCCTCAACGCCCAGGCCCGCCTGGCCCTGCGCCTCTCCGGCGAAGCGGCCAACGCAGCCGCCGACGACCTGCTCCGCACGACGCGCCAGCTTCGCCTGTTCCTCGTCCTGACGCTCGTGTTCGCCCTGGGCGCGTTCTTTTCAGGGGGCGGCTTCGGCGCCTACGGCCCTCCCTTCCACAGCAGCCTGCTGCTCCTGATCATCCTGCTCGTCCTGCACGTCACGCTGGTGCAACCGTCTGCCCGCGGCGTGCAGGCCGCCCTGGCCGCCACCTCCGACGCCACAGCCCACCAGAAAAAACTGTCCATGGCCACCGGCATCGGCCACCTGCTCTGGTTGCTGATCCTGATCCTGATGCTCTGGCAGCAATACTTCCAGGTGGCCCTCCACTGAGCACGCCCGACGGGGTCCGTTCGGCTCATA
Source organism: uncultured Rhodothermaceae bacterium (assembly GCA_964552015.1). Taxonomy (GTDB): domain Bacteria; phylum Bacteroidota; class Rhodothermia; order Rhodothermales; family ISCAR-4553; genus Rhodocaloribacter. Next base: position 95,410 of record CAZKFR010000004.1, read on the forward strand.
CGTCGTGGACGACGCGGAGCACGATTTTCCCGGCATTCCGGTTGGCCTCCATGCGCCGGTGTGCATCCGCCACGTTGACCCAGTTGTACACCGTGTCGATCACGGGACGGAAACGTCCCTCCTCGAGCATGTAAAGCAGCAGCGACGCCACTTCGCGGGTGAGCCGGATCTTGTACTTTAGGTCCCGATCCCGCAGCGTGGAGGCCACGACCGTTGCGCGTTTGCGGAAGAACGGGCGCAGGTCGAACGCTTCCAGGCGCGTCCCGCCCATCATGGCCAGCAACACGATGCGACCATCGCGGGCCAGGGCGTTCAGATTACGCTCCCAGTACGGCGCCCCGATGAAGTCGAGAATCAGATCCACGCCGCGCCCGCGTGTCTTCTTCCGCACCGCCTCGACGAAGTCTTCTTCGTGGTAGTTGATGGTCAGTTCGGCCCCGAGCTCGCGGCAGAGGGCGTGCTTGGAGGCCGAGGCCGTGACGTAGGCATGCGCACCGGCCGCCCGGACGATCTGGATGGCCGCCGTACCGACACCGCTCGCGCCGGCATGGATCAGCACCCGCTCCCCCGGCTCCATCTTGCCGAGCCAGTACAGCGCTTGAAAGGCCGTCAGGAAGGCTTCCGGCAAGGCAGCCGCCTCCTCGAAGCTGAGCTTGTCCGGGATGGGCATCGCCATGTCCTCGTGGAGCACGGCATACTCGGCGTACCCGCCGCCCGCCACCAGCCCGAAGACCCGATCCGCGGGCTTCCATCGCGTGACCGCCTTCCCCACCCGTTCGACGACCCCCGCGACCTCCAGGCCCAGGATCTCAGAGGCCCCCTTCGGCGGTGGATACTTGCCCATCCGCTGCAGGATATCCGCCCGGTTGAGCGCCGTGGCTTCCACACGGACCAGCACCTCGTGCTTCTTCGGAACGGGACGGCGACAGGTCCCCAGGTACAGTTGCTCGGGGCCCCCGGGGGCTTTCAGCAGGATGGCCTTCATCAATGGGCTAACGCGTGCATGATCGAATGACGAACGACAGCCGGGAAGGTAACGGATCCGCAGGGTCCGGTTCAACCGCCCGGGCCTGCCCACCGGAATGTGCATGCCCCGTGGAAGCAGCGCCTCCGTTATCCTCCTCCCGGAAGCCATAAAAGGCCCCTTCCAAAAAATCAGGGGGAGGGATAAAAAAATACTTAAGGGGTTCCGAAAGCCGACGATACAGGCTACAGCAATCGCCAGTTGCTACCTCCAAGACCAGAACCGTTCAACTCAACCACGGCAACAACCATGGGAGCTTTCGGAGACCTTTCTCGCATCAACACGAACATCCAGGCGCTGGATGCGCTGCGCCATTTCCAGATCACGAATGACAACCTGGGAATGCGCCAGTTGCGCCTGGCCACCGGCAAGCGGATCAACCGTGCCGAAGACGACTCGGCCGGCTTCCACATTGCCAAGAAGCTGGAGGCCCGCGTACGGGGCCAGTCCCAGGCCCTGGCCAACATCGGTGACGCCAAGAGCATGCTCACCGTCGCCGAAGGCAGCCTCGGGACCATCATGGACATCCTTCAGACGATGAAGGAAAAAGCCGTTCAGGCTGCCAACGACACGATGGGGTCCGAGGAGCGGGCGGCTATCGAAGATCACCTGCATGCCCTCTCCGACGAAATCACCGACATCCTGAACGACACCAAGTTCAACAATACGTCGCTGTACACGTCGGGGACCTTCAACTTCCAGGTGAACGCGGACGCTGAAGACTCCTTCCAGGTAACCATCGGCACGATGAGCGTCGACCAGCTCGGTCTGGCTACCGGCTCGATCGACGTCTCCTCCGCCTCGGCGGCCACCAGCTTCCTGAACACCATCGACGCGGCCATCTCGACGATCTCCCAGAAACTGGCCGACATCGGTGACTATCAGAAGCGGCTGACCTTCAAGCAGGACGCGCTCTCGATCGCCATCACGAACAACGAGGCCGCCCGCAGCCGCATCGAAGACGCCGACTTCGCCAAGGAGCAGATGGAGATCGTCAAGCTCCAGATCCTGCAGCAGACCGGGACGGCTGCCCTGGCGCAGGCCAACTCGGCGCCGCAGGCCATCCTCCAGCTCCTCGGATAAGCCGGGAGCCCCGCCCGGAGGCAATTTTCGAACGTGATTTAAGAAATCCAACCCGACTGCCGAATACCAACATGGTCGCAGCGGTAAATCCTGCCGCGACCCCCTGAAAAAAAGACGGCGCGGAACCGTGCTGCCACACCGTCCCGCGCCTGAATTCCCCCCTCAGTGCCTGCTTTGTACCCTAACCTAGACCACCAAAGGAGGAAATATCATGGCTTTTGGAGATCTTACCCGCATCAACACGAACATCCAGTCGATGGATGCGCTGCGCCAGATGCAGCTGACGAACGAGAACCTGGGTCTGCGTCAGTTGCGCCTGGCCACCGGTAAACGCATAAATCGTGCCGAAGACGACTCGGCCGGTTTCAGCATCGC
>CAZKFR010000004.1:97991-103250 GCA_964552015.1 uncultured Rhodothermaceae bacterium
CCACCGGTAAACGCATAAATCGTGCCGAAGACGACTCGGCCGGTTTCAGCATCGCCCGCAAACTGGAAGCCCGCGTGCGGGGGCAGTCCCAGGCTCTGGCCAACATCGGTGACGCCAAGAGCATGCTCACCGTCGCCGAAGGCAGCCTGGGTAGTGTGATGGACATCCTTCAGACGATGAAGGAGAAGGTGGTGCAGGCCGCCAACGATACGATGGGTACCGACGAGCGTTCGGCCATCGAGGACCAGCTCAAGGCCCTTTCGGAAGAGGTCACGGACATTCTGGGGGATACCACCTTCAACGGCACCTCGCTCTTCACCTCCTCCGCCTTCAGCTTCCAGGTCAACGCCGAGGCAGCCGACTCCTTCTCGGTCAGCATCGGCACCATGAGCGTCGACCAGCTCGGCATCGCCACCGGCTCGATCGACGTCTCCACGGCCTCGGCCGCCACCAGCCTGCTGAGCGTCATCGACTCGGCCATCTCGACCGTGGCGAACAAGCTGGCCGACATCGGTGATAGCCAGAAGCGGCTGACCTTCAAGCAGGACGCGCTCTCGATCGCCATCACGAACAACGAGGCCGCCCGCAGCCGCATCGAAGACGCCGACTTCGCCAAGGAGCAGATGGAGATCGTCAAGCTCCAGATCCTGCAGCAGACCGGCATCGCCTCGCTGGCGCAGGCCAACTCGGCGCCGCAGGCCGTGCTGTCGCTCTTCTAAGCGATGCAATAGGAAACCCACGCCATGGGAACGGTTCTGGCATAGCTCCCGTGGGGTAAGGAAGGAACTGGCGAACCTTCCTTCGGCAGCCCCCCTGCGACGGCAGGGGGGCTGCTCGTTTTTCTCCCATGGCGTGGGTATAAAACCTCGTGTCCTTCAGGCGGCCCCCTGCCGCTCGGCCAGGACGATGCCGGTTTGCAGCGAGGCAATCAACGCCTTCACACCGCGGGCATGGTACTCTTTTTTCTCTCGAAGAGCCTGAAAGGCCCGCGCGTGATCCTGAAGGCCGGCCTTGAAGCAGACGACCGACAGAACACGCAGCAGTTCGTCGGGGTTGAGCGTAAACCGAATCGACAGCCCCCCTGCCTCATTGAGGTTGTAAGCTTCCGTGAGCATGAGCATCCCATCCCCAACGCTCCGCGCGGCCAGCAACGCCAGACCGGTCGTATAGTAGGCAATGGGCTCGGTTCGGTCGATGGTGAGCATCTCATTGGCATGCACCAGGGCAGCCGGAATCTGATCCAGCTTCAACGCAGCCTGGGCTGCGAGCAGGTGCGCATAGAAGGCGTTCTGAGGCGAGAGAAGCCGGTGCTCCAGTTCCCCGATGACGTCGAGCACGTCCTGATAGCGCTTGAGCACGTAATACACGACGCCCAGTTGATAACCGTAGTAAGCCCGGTGCTTCGCCGAGCGTGGCTGCGTGTACTCGGCTTCGAGCAATGCGATGCGTGTGGTATACTTCTCCGCCATTCGCTCGGCCGAGAGGGCATATCCTGTATGGATGATCTCAGCCTCGACACGGACGAGTTTCTTCTGCGTGCGTTGCAGATACGCAAGGAGGTTTTCCTGCACCTGATGGTGCACCCTACCTTCGTACCGGATCTGCGGATCATTCCGGAAAATGCGTTCCTGCCACATCCGATCGGCCGCCAGGATCTGCCCCTCGGGCAGCAGGTTACGCACGAGAAGCTGCGCCGCACCCACTTCCGGATGGCGAAGGATCTTGCGAATCCGCTGCCAGTGGCGATCGTCCGGGAGGTACTCGTCGCCGTCGAGGACCAGGATGAAGTCCCCTGTGGCCCTGTCGAAGGTATAGTTGCGGGCGACGGCGAACGAGCCGGGCCATTCGATCTCCTCGAAGACGTCCGCAAACCGCCGGGCGATCTCCTGCGTCCCGTCAGTCGACCCCGTGTCGATGACGACGATCTCGTCGACGTGGGGCCGGGCCAGCGAGAGACACCGTTCCAGGTTCTCCGCTTCGTTCTTGACCATCATGCTCAGCGAGAGGCGAGGCTCCCGCCGACGGTTACGGGCGATTTTTCGTGCAGCGCGGCTCATGCAAGCAAGGGTTGTGGGCCGTCGGCGCCGGAACACAGCCGGTCCGACCCGAAGTCGGGAAAAAACAGTCATGCCCCTCCCCTGCCGGTTGCGTGCCATTTTTCTCGCCGGGCCCCCATCGTACCCCGGCTGTTCCTGAGCGGCTTACGGTGACGCTGCTCTTCACGGATTTAAGCCCCCTTTCCCTCTGGCCGATACAGACAGCGTGGGATCGCTCGTCCCGCTCCCTCACCGGAAAAGGTGGTCACGTGCCGGAAAATCCTTCCCGGCCTCCGTACCCGTTCATTCCCTCACCATCAACGCGAAGTAAAACCATGCATACCGCGCTTCGGATGCGTCAGTATCAGCAGCAGGCCATCATGACGGCAACCCCCGAACAGCTCATCTTGAAGCTGTATGACCTCGGCATCGCGGCCTGCCACCGGGAAGACCGAAGCAAGCTCCGCGCGGTCCTCAAAGAACTCATCGGAAGCCTGAACTTCGAAAAGGGCGGGGAAATTGCACAGGGGCTCTATAACATCTACGAGTTCTGCCTTCGCGAAAGCATCAGCGGGGACCTGACGCTGGTCCAGGAACTGATCGATGAACTCCGGTCCGTCTGGAAGGAGGCGGTCATCGGGCGCCAGGCGGCCTGATCGGGTTCCTGACAGCCGTCGCCTCCCCGCGACAACCACGACATACACACCATGGTCAGCGCACTCTTCGAGACCTTCAAGGCCGGCGACCCGTACGAGCTGCTCATCAGCCAGATCATCCAGATCGAGAGCCAGCCCAAGTTCGACCTGGAGTCGAAGAAAGATACGCAGGAGCGCATGAAGTCAGCGCTCACGGAGCTCGACAGCAAGATCTCCTCCCTGCACACGCTCCTGACCTCGTTCACCGACGTGCTGGCCAACCCGTTCGAAGCGCGCGCCGCCGACCTTTCCAACACCGATTCTTTCACCGTAACGGCAGGGGACGACGCGCCCCTGGGCAGCCACTCCTTGCAGGTCCTCCGGCTGGCCGCCACCGACACGCGCGTCAGCAAACAGTACAGCGCAGCCGGTACCGACCTCCGCAGTTTCTTCGACACCAACGGTCCACAGACCTTCGAGATCCGTGTCGCCAGTCCCACGGACACTGACCCCGACAACCGCGTCAGCATCGCCATCACGGTCGACCCGACCGGAACCACCGACGACGAAATCCTCGACGAGATCGCCCTGGCCATCAACGATGCCATGGATCAGGCCGTGGACGACGGCCTGATCAAGTCCACCGAGGTCGGGAGTGCCTCGGTGGTCAACGAGACGAGCGACACCTCCCGCCTCTCCCTGCGGAGCGGGCAGACCGGCTATGCGAATCGCCTCGAGTTCACGGACTCGGCCGGTGGCCTGCTGGCCCTGCTGGAGGTAACGAATAATGCCCTAGCCTCCGGCACGAGCGGCGGCCAGATCACCCGCGTCGGCACCGGGGAGACCGACTCGGACCTCAACGCCCAGTTCATCCTCGACGGGCTTACGATGTACCGGAGCTCCAACCAGGTTTCCGATGCGCTCGACGGCCTCACGATCACCCTCAAGCAGACGGGTGACCTCGTCGACTTCTCCGTCAAACCCGATACCGACGGCATCAAGAGCCAGATCAACGACTTCATCAAAAAGTACAACGACATCCTGACCTTCATCCAGGGCAAGACCCAGGTCGACGGGGACCTGGACATCCGGGCCGATTTCGCCGGAGACACCCTCCTGACCGGCCTGCGTTTCGGTATGCGCAGCGATCTCGCCCGGCAGGTCACCGGCCAGCCGGTGGGAGCACCGACCCTGCTCACCGAGATCGGCATTGAAGTCAACGACGACGGCACGCTTTCGCTCGAAGACGAGGACAAACTGACCGAAGCGCTCGAAGAAAACGCCTCGGCCGTGCGGGACCTCTTCACCGGCGCCGATGGCTTTGCCACCCGCCTCAAGACGCGCCTGGATGCGTACCTGGGTTCGGACGGGCTCATCGACAACCGGGTCGACTCCATCGAAGACCGGATCACCCGGCTGGAAGACCAGATCACCGACTTCGATGAACGCATGGCCCTTCGGGAAAACCAGCTCCGCGAGCAATATGCGAAGCTTCAGGAAGCCATCGCCCTTTTCCAGTCCCAGCAACAATACCTGGGTGGCTTTTTCGGATAAACCCCGTTCTGGTAACACAATGGCACGTCATTTGATCGTCAACCGGTAAACCCTTCCGATGAAAGATGTCGCAGACGTTGCTCCAGACGATCTATCAACTCGGCGAGCGCATGTGCCGGTCGTTGGAGGAAGGCAACCTCGACGCCTTCCTGCTCCAACTGGGCGAGCGCACCTCCCTGATCGAGCGTCTGGGTACCGTCTCCGCGCCTTTCTCGGCGGAGGACGTCGCAGCGTTTCAGGCACAGCAGCAGCGCCTCGAAGCGTTACTGCAACAGGAAGAACGCCGGCTGCATGAAGCGCTCGCGACGGTCGTATGCCAGCGTAAAGCCCACCAGCAGTACCGCCAGCCGGTGCTCCGACGCCGGTTGCTGAACAAAAACCTGCACGGCTAGTTAGTCCTCATGGACGTGCCCATCCGGTGCCGGCCTACCGCCTGACAGGACGGGGTGCCGGCCCACCAACCCGACCGCACGATGGACATTCGAAACACCACCCCTGGCCTGAACGGCACCACACCGTTGCACCCGGCCTCTCCGCAGGAAACCGGCAAGACGGCGCCGGGTCCTCTTCCGCCCCAGCCCGAACAGACACCGGGCACCCCTCCCCGGGATCGCATCGACCTCTCGGGCGGCACCTCGGGCATCGGGCCGGATATAGCCCCGACGCGGGCCAAAATCTTTGCCCGTAAAGCGCTGGATGCCCTGCCTCCACTCAGTGAAGAGCGTCTGGAAAAGATTCGCCGGCGGATGGAGGAAGGCTTCTACAGCCGGCCGGACGTGCTGAAGAAAGTCGCGCACCACGTAGCCAGCGACCTGCTGGGCGACCTCGACGCCAAAGCCGCTGCCCTCGACCCCGATCGCGGCAATATCGACCGCTGAACGGTCTTTTTTTCCTCCAGCCGTTCCCGGCGTGTGGTCATACCGGAATAGGTACACCTCACCGCGCGCGGCACGCCTCCCCTCAACCCTCCAGCCTGGCGGGTCCTCAGCCCGTAGCCATCCTCTTCCGTCCCACCCGGCGGGCTAGTCGATGTA
>CAZKFR010000005.1:0-26164 GCA_964552015.1 uncultured Rhodothermaceae bacterium
GAGTCCACTAGGACCCACCCGAGGCCGCGCCGGCATGATCCGGTGCGGCCTTTTTCGTTTCGGCGGGCCCCACACCGCTGCCCCCCCATCGTATGCCAGGCCGTCTGAATCCGAATCCGGCTTCCGTCCCACTGTGGAACGTACCCAGCGAGCCATCAGGAAGCCGATCATGTTGTACGAAATTCATATCCCACAGAAGAACCTGGTTCTTCCCGTCACGAACCCGTATCTGGCCCTCAGCGCCGCTCTCTGCCGGCTCAAACTCGACAAGCGCACCGACGGGCATGCCCGTCGCTCCCTGCTTCAGACCCTCACCAGCCAGGGATCGGTCGCCCTCCGAAACGAATCCGAAACGATCGAGATTGTCTGCTGCGACTGAACCGGCACGGACCCGAACCGACCAGCAGCACCACCCGACAGTCTCCGCCTCACCCTGCGTGCCGCCTCCCTGCTTTCCCCTTATTGGGGTCCAACCCGATCAATCGACGTAAAAGCGCGGCAAAACGAGGGCCAGGCTAAAGACGAGCAGTCCCAGCGCAAACAAGCAACTCCCGATCACCTGGCTGTGGGGCAACAGCCCCACCGTGTCCAGCAGGTAGGCCCAGTCGTGGAGTGCACGATCGCCGCCCAGCAGGGGAAGACGCTGTACCTGTGCGTCGGCAGCATACACACTTACGTTGAGCAGGCTTTGCCCGAGCCACACCAGCATGACCTGCGCCCCGAGCCGCTCGTGCTGGCGCACGAAATGACACGCCAGCAGGAGCGGCACCAGCAGTTGCATGATCGTTCCCCCGGCGATGCGGATGAAAGGTCCAAACGGCGCAAAAAACACATGGCCGGCTTCGTGGAACACCAGATCCACGGCGTCCATGAACGTATAAGTGCCGTAAGAGAGCAGGAAATACAGACTCACGGGAGCCAGCAACAGGGTGCCGACCCAGGGCCTGACGTGAAGCCCATAGCGCAGGCAAAGCGCTCGTAGCGTTCCGGTCATCTCCATGAGCATCGCATTTGAGGTGCAGGGTCTATGCTGGGATCGTCGTTCGTGGCGATCGGATTAAGTGACAAGGGGAATACCCGGTTTTTTTGCAGTCTGTCTCTTCCTTCGGGCGTACCTTGGTGGAGCGAAAGCGCTGGAAACCCAGCCGGGCACCCGGCGTGTCAGATGCTGCCATCCACACCGACGATGAACCGCACGACCACCACAACGACGCCTGCCTGCTGAGCCGCGTGCGGACGTGCTCTGAACGCTCCGTCGCCGGACGATGGAGCTTTTTTTTGGCCTCTACCATCCCAAAGCATCCCCGAACATGCCCGACATCATTCGCCTCACCTTTCCCGACGGATCCACCCGTGAATACCCCCGGGGCGTCACCGGCCGTGAGGTGGCCGAGAGCATCTCGCCGGGACTGGCCCGCGCCGCCCTGGCCATCGGCGTCGACGGGGAGGTGCGCGACCTGAGCCGCCCCATCGAGGAGGACGCCCACATCCGGATCTACACCTGGAATGACCCCGAGGGCAAGGCCACCTACTGGCACTCGACGGCCCACCTGATGGCCGAGGCCCTCGAAGCCCTCTATCCCGGCGTCAAGTTCGGCATCGGCCCGCCCATCGAACACGGCTTCTACTACGACGTCGACCTCGGCGGACGCAAGATCGGCCCGGAGGACCTCGAACGCATCGAGGAGAAGATGGTGGAGCTGGCCCGGCGCGACGTGCCCTACGAACGCCGGCCCGTCTCGAAAGCGGAAGCCCTGGCCTACTACCGGCAGAAAGGCGACGAGTACAAGCTCGAGCTGATCGAGGAGCTGGAAGACGGCACCATCACCTTCTACACCCAGGGCAACTTCACCGACCTCTGCCGGGGCCCGCACGTCCCCTCGACCGGCGTCATCAAGTACCCCAAGCTGCTCAACATCGCCGGGGCGTACTGGCGCGGGGACGAGAAACGCCCGCAGCTGACGCGCATCTACGGCATCAGCTTCCCGAAGAAGAAGGAACTGGATGAGTACCTGGAGCGGCTCGAGCTGGCCCGGCAACGCGACCATCGAAAGCTGGGCCGGGAGCTGGAGCTGTTCACCTTCAACCCGAAGGTGGGGCCGGGCCTGCCGCTGTGGCTCCCGCGCGGCGCCACGCTGCGCGATACGCTGGCCGAGTTCCTCAAGCGCGAACAGCTCCGGCGCGGCTACGAGCCGGTCGTGACCCCGCACATCGGCCGCCTGGAGCTCTACCGCACCAGCGGGCACTATCCGTATTACAGAGAGAGCCAGTTCCCCCCCATGCTCGAGGATGCGGAGCGGGAAGAGGGCTACCTCCTCAAGCCGATGAACTGCCCGCACCACGTCATGATCTATGCAGACCGGCCGCACTCGTACCGCGAGTTGCCCATACGGTACGCCGAGTTTGGCACGGTCTATCGCTACGAGCAGTCCGGCGAGCTGGGCGGACTGACCCGCGTGCGCGGCTTCACACAGGACGACGCCCACATCTTCTGCACCCCCGAACAGGTCAAGGACGAGTTCAAGAACGTCATCGACCTGACGCTGTTCGTCTTCGGCGCCCTGGGGTTCGACGACTTCAAGGCGCAGATCTCCCTGCGCGACCCGGCCAACCAGGAAAAGTACATCGGCGACCCGGCCGCCTGGGACCGCGCCGAGCAGGCCATCCGCGAGGCGGCGGCCGAGATGGGCCTCGACGCCGTGGAGGTGCCCGGCGAGGCCGCCTTCTACGGCCCCAAGCTCGATTTCATGGTCAAGGACGCCCTGGGCCGCGAATGGCAGCTCGGCACCGTCCAGCTCGACTACAACCTCCCCGAGCGGTTCGACCTCTGGTACGTGGGCGAGGACAACCAGAAACACCGCCCGGTGATGATCCACCGCGCACCCTTCGGCTCGCTCGAACGCTTCATCGGCGTGCTGATCGAGCACACCGGCGGCAACTTCCCGACGTGGCTGGCCCCGGTGCAGGTGGCCGTGCTGCCCGTCGGCCAGGACTTCGAAGCCTACGCCGAAAAGGTGGGCGCGGCGTTGCGCCAGGCCGGCCTCCGCGTCGAGGTGGACCGGCGCAACGAGAAGGTGGGCTACAAGATCCGCAGCGCCGAGGTGCAGAAGATCCCGTACATGCTCATCGTCGGCGCGCGCGAGGAAGAACAGGGCACCGTCTCCGTCCGCCGCCACGGCGAGGGGGACCGGGGCAGCATGTCGCTGGCCGACTTCACGGCGCACATCCTGAAGGAGATCGACTCGGCGATGCAGCCGGCCGTGACCGCACAACCCCTGACCGCCTGACCCCGACCCCGACGGCGCACGATGCTCCGCCTGCAGTTCCTCTCCACGCGGCTGGCCGTCTGCCGGCTCGACCCGCACGCCCCCGTCCCGTCCTGGGCCTCTGGGTCGTTCGTCTCGATCACGCGGACGGACAACGAACTGTCGGTCGTGTGTGAGGAGGACGCCGTGCCGGAGGGTACCCGCTGTGAACCGGGCTGGCGGGCCTTCCGCGTGGCCGGCACGCTCGACTTCGGCCTGACGGGCGTGCTGGCCCGCCTGACGGCCCCGCTGGCCGAGGCCGGCATCCCGGTGTTCGCGCTGTCCACGTTCGACACCGACTACGTGCTCGTCCGCACCCACCATGTCACGGAGGCGGTCCGGGCGCTCCGGGTGGCGGGGTTCACCGTCGAAACCTGACCTCCTCCGCAACCTCGGTCGTCGCACCGGGGTAACAGGTTCGTGTGTTTCGTCCACCCATCCCCCTTCCCCCATGGCTCACGACGCTCGAACCGCCCTCATCACCGGGGCCTCCAGCGGCATCGGTGAAGGCTTCGCCCGCCGTCTGGCCGAACGCGGCTATGACCTGATCCTGGTGGCCCGCCGGGCCGAGCGCCTGGCCGAACGGGCCGCCCTGCTCACGACGCAGTATGGCGTCGACGTCGAGGTGCTTCCGGCCGACCTGGCCACCGACGAGGGCATCCGCCGCGTCGAGGCGCGCATCATCGACTGCGACACGCTGGACCTGCTCGTCAACAATGCCGGCTTCGGCACGACGGGCCGCTTTGCCGAGATCGACCTGGGGCCCCAACTGGCCATGATCCACGTACACGTGATCGCCCCGGTGCGCCTGACCCGCGCCGCCCTGCCGGGCATGCTGCGACGCGGCGCCGGCGGCATCGTCAACGTGTCGTCGGTAGCGGCTTTCTGGCCCAACCCCGGCAGCGTAACCTACAGCGCCACGAAAGCCTACCTGAACGCCTTCTCCGAAGCCCTGGCCCACGAACTGCGCGGCACGGGCGTGACCGTGCAGGCCCTCTGCCCCGGCTTTACCCGGACCGAGTTCCACGACACGGCCACGTTCACGGGCTTCGACCGGGGCGTCATCCCGGAAGCGCTCTGGATGTCGGTCCAGGAGGTCGTCGAAGCCTCCCTCCGCGGGCTCGAGCGCGAACAGATCATCGTGATCCCGCGCCTGATCTACCGGGTCCTGGCCAGCCTGGGCCGGTCCTCGCTGGGAGCCTTTCTCCGTCGCCATCTCAACACCGAGTGGCGGGCCGTCTTTTCTCGCCCCACCTCCGCTACGGCCGATGCGAACTGAGTGGCTGGCCCTGATGCTGTGGGGGGGCATGCTGGTCGGATGCGGCCCTTCCGCAGAACCGACGACGCCGACCAGCTCCGCCGAATCCGTGGCCCGTCGCATGGCCGAAGGATACCGGCAGCATCATCTGCTCCCTCCGTTGCCCGACACGCTCACGATGGCCGGCGCGAAGGCGCTCCGGGCAGCGTTCGTGACGCGGCTCCAGTCGGATCTCGGCCCGCCGGTGGGCTATAAGGCGGCCCTCACCTCCGCCGAGAGCCGCGCCCGCTTCGGTGCCAAGGAACCGCTCTGGGGTGTACTGCTCCGGGATATGCTCCGTCCCTCCGGCGACACCGTCGCCACCCTCTTCGGCGCGCGCCCGGTGTTCGAGGGCGACCTGATCGTGCGCGTCGGCAACGAAGCCTTCAATACGGCGACGACGGACGAGGCGCTCCTGGCGGGCCTGGATGCCGTCATCCCCTTCCTCGAGCTGCCCGATCTGCTCTTCGACCCCGCTGCCCCGCTGGATGCCCGTGCCCTCACCGCGGCCAATGCCGGAGCACGCCTTGGCCTCCTCGGTGATCCGATCCCCCTCACGGATCCGGCCGATGCGCGTGCCCGTCTCGGCGCCGTGCGGGTTATCCTGAAGGCCGGCGACGGGACGATCCTGGCCGAAGGCGGCACGCACCGGCTCGACGACCCCGTCGGCACCCTCCGATGGCTGCGCGACACCCTCCACCGCGCCGGCACCACCCTCCGCGCCGGCGACCTGCTCTCGCTCGGGAGCCTGACGCCCCTCGTGCCCGTTGTACCCGGGGCCACGATCATTGCACAATACGAGGGCCTCGCCGATGAACCCGTCGACGTCACCGTCACCTTCGAATGAGGCCGTGCGCGTGGTGCGCGATCGCCCGGAGTGCCAGCCCCCGCCGGCCCTGTTGGGCTGGCTCGAGGCCCAGACGCGCCCGCTCAGGCCCACCCGTCTGGTGCCCCGTGCGTTCTTCGTGGCCCGCTCGGGTGTGCTGACCCTGGCCTTCACCGGCTTCCCGGCCTCCCTCCTGCGTCTGAAGAAGGAGTTGGAAGGCGCGTTCCCGCATCTCGCCTCCGAAGCCCCGGGCAGCCGCTGGCCCAAGGTGACCCTGGCCGCGCCCGACCCGGAGTGTCCCCTCACCCGGTCCGACCTCGACGTGCTCCTGCACCATGGCCGGGCCTGGACCCCCCGCCTGGCCGACCTCCCGGCGCTCCCGGTGGATGCGCTGACGGTGGTCTCATACGGCTGCCGGAGCCTGGAGGAACGCCTCGCCGAGCATCGCCTTCCGTTGGAAGGGGGGCCGCCCGATCCGACCGACGAACCCCCGCCCGAGCACCGGGCCTACGTCGAGCATGTGCTGGCCCAACTCACCCCCGAGCACCTGGAGCGCTACGCCCCGGCGCTCCTCGGCGGAACCCACGACGCCAACCACTACCGACGCCCTCACCCGGGCAGCACGCTCGTCTACGACCTCCCCTCCGGAAGCCTGCCCGTCCTCGATGCGTTCCTCGACGCGATCGAGGATGCCCTGCCCGGCCGCTACGTACGCTTCACGCCGGAGAGCCGGCATGTCACGCTGCGCCGACTGACGCCCTTCCGGACCTGACCGCCGTGACTAGGCGATCACCGGCCGGTCACCCCGCTTCGCCGACGCGCCGGAACCGTCGCCGCTGCCGTGCTCGTACGGGATCGCCGTACGCATGTACTCGTCCAGCGTGAAGGCATCGACCTGGATGGCGTCGTTCCGGGCCGCCTCGGCCTGTTCGAGCAGGGCGGCCTCGTCCGGCGTGAGGAGCCCCTTTTCCAGCGCGAGCTTCACCAGCGTGGTCGGCGCGGCCTTCGGGAGCTGCCGGGCCCTGACGGCGTCGCGCAGCTTGCGCTCGACGTCCTGTGCCTGTGCGGCCAGGCGGAAGGCCCGTTCCAGCCGTCCCAGCGCCTCGTTCGGGTCGTCCGGCACGTAGGCACCCTGCGCCATGCGCTCGCGCTGTGGGCCGGGCGTCTGCATGAGCCGGGCCACCTCGTGCCCGAGCCGGTCGCTCGGCCCGCGCGAGATCGGGTTCAGGCGCGACCACAACGCCATCGGCCCGCGCACAAGCCACGTCAGGCCCGGCACCCGGAGGTTGGCATAGAGCCCGTCGAAAGCGTCCTGGATCTGCTTGAGCGCATACTGCATAGCCCAGTGGAAGTACGGCAGGTCCTCCTTCGGGCGCCCTTCGGCCTCGAAGCGGCGGATCGTCGCCGCGGCCAGGTACATCCACGAGAAAATGTCGGCAAAACGGCCGGTCAGCTTCTCCTTGCGCTTGAGGTCGCCGCCAAGCGTGCCCATGGCGACGTCGGCCAGGAAGGCGAACGAGGCCGAGGCCCAGGTCAGCTTACGCACGTACCGCGCCGACGGACCGCCCACGGGCGAGCCGGCCAGGTAGCCGCGCGTCAGGCTCAGCAGGAGCGCCCGCACCTTGTTCCGCCCCACGTGACCGATGTGGCGCCAGAACGCTTGATCGAAGGCTCTGGCGTCATCCTCCAGCAGTGCCTTGATCTCTTTGTAGGCGTACGGATGGCAGCGGATGGCGCCCTGCCCGAAGATCATCAGCGTGCGTGTGAGGATGTTGGCCCCCTCGACGGTGATGGCCACCGGCTGGTTGATGTAGCCATGGGCCAGCAGGTTGCGCGGCCCGCGCGAGATGGCGTTGCCGGCCAGGATGTCCATCCCGTCGTTGATGATCTTGCGGCCGAGTTCGGTGGTGTTGTACTTCATGATGGCCGTGACGACGGCCGGCTTCGACCCCTTGTCGAGCGCCCCGCAGGTGTACGTGCGGGCCGCTTCCATCAGGTAGTTCCACCCGCCGATGCGGGCCAGCGGCTCCTCGATCCCCTCGAACTTGCCGATGGGGAGGCCGAACTGCCGGCGCACGGCCGCATGGGCCGAGGCGACACGGAAGACGTGCTTGGCGCCGCCCGCCGAGGTGGCCGGCAGCGAGATGCCGCGCCCGGCCGCCAGCGACTCCATGAGCATGCGCCACCCCTGCCCGGCCCCCTCGGCCCCGCCGATGATGGCGTCGATGGGGACGACCACGTCGTGCCCTTCGAGCGGGCTGTTGTAGAACGGCACCCCCATCGGGTCGTGCCGGTAGCCCTGCACCACCCCCGGCGTGTCGGCCGGGATGAGCGCACAGGTGATGCCCAAGTCCGTGCCCTTGCCCAGCAGGTTGTCCGGGTCACGCAGCTTGAAGGCCAGCCCGATGAGCGTGGCGACCGCCCCGAGCGTGATGTACCGCTTCTTCCAGTTCAGGCGCAGGTAGAGCTTGCCGTCCTCACCCCGGAACACCTCGCCGTGCGATGAGATGGCGCCGGCGTCGGAACCGGCCCCCGGCTCGGTCAGCGCGAAGCAGGGAATCTCCTCGCCCGTGGCCAGGCGCGGCAGGTAATAGTCGCGCTGGGCCTGCGTGCCGTAGTGGATCAGCAACTCGGCCGGACCGAGCGAGTTGGGCACCATCACCGTGATCGAGAGCGGCCCCGAGCGCGTCGAGAGCTTCTGCACGACGGCGCTGTTGAGCAGGGCCGAGAACCCCAGCCCGCCGTATTCCTTCGGGATGATCATCCCGAAGAAGCGATGCTCCTTCAGGTACTGCCATACGTCGGGCGGCAGATCGCGGTGCTGCCATACCGTCCAGTCGTCGCACATCCGGCAGAGTTCCTCCACCGGGCCGTCGAGGAAGGCCTGTTCCTCCTCCGTCAGGCCGGGGTAGGGTTCGTTCAGGATGCGTTTGAAGTCGGGCTTGCCGGAGAACAGCTCGCCCTCGACCCACACCGTCCCCGCCTCGATGGCCGTCTGCTCCGTCTCGGAGATGGAGGGGAGGAAGTTGAGCGCCTTCATCAGCTGCATGATCGGGCGCGTGAGAAGCACCCGCCGCACGGCCGCCACGTTGAAGACGACGGCCACCACACCGAAGACGACCCACAGCCACAGCGGCGCGCCGAAACCGTAGAGCAGCACACCCGCCGCCAGCGTCCACAGCCACATGGACGCGCCGGTATAGCCCAGCACGAGCGCCACGACGACGATGCCGACGATGACCGGAACGACCGGCATCCCGGCCAGGAAATCATAAAAGGGCAGGTTCATGACAACACCTCTCTGTAGAACATTGTGTGCGACCGTAGGGGAGAGCGGGCCTCTGGCTGCCCTCCCCGTACCTCACCGCATCAGGTTTTCGATGACGGCTGCCGCCCCCATCCCCCCGCCCACGCACATCGTCACGATGCCGTAGCGGGTGCCGCGCCGTTTCATCTCGTGCAGAAGCGTGGCCGTGAGTTTGGCGCCGGTGCAACCGAGCGGGTGGCCCAGCGCAATCGCGCCTCCGTTGACGTTGACGATCTCCTCGTCCAGCCCGGCCTCCCTGATGACGGCCAGCGCCTGCGCCGCGAAAGCTTCGTTCAACTCGATCAGGCCGATGTCGTCGAGCGAGAGGCCCGTCAGCCGCAGCACCTTCGCGATGGCGTCCACCGGGCCAATGCCCATCAGTTCGGGCGCCACGCCGGCCACGGCGAAGCCCAGCACGCGCCCCATCGGATCGACGCCCAGCTCGCGCATCGTCTCGCCGCTCATGACCACCGCCGCCGCCGCGCCGTCCGACATCTGCGAGGCGTTGCCGGCCGTGACGGTGCCCCCGGCGCGGAAGACCGGCTTCAGCCGGGCCAGCGCCTCCAGGCTCGTATCGGCCCGCGGCCCCTCGTCCACCGTAAAGACCACCTCGACGGCCTGCGTGGCGCCGTCGGCATAGACGACGTCGTGCACCGGCAGCGGCACGATCTCCTCGTCGAACCGCCCGGCCTCGATGGCCGCGATGGCCCGTTCGTGGGAGCGGAGGGCGAAGCGGTCCTGCTCCTCCCGCGTGATGCCGTACTTCTCGGCCACGTTCTCCGCCGTGTTGCCCATGTTCAGGTACACGTCGATGTCATGCTCCACCAGCCCCGGGTCCGGCTGGAAGTAGAAGCCGGTCATGGGCACCAGACTCATCGACTCGGACCCGCCCGCCACGATCACGTCGGCCTGGCCGGTCATGATCGCCTGCGAAGCCATCACGATGGTCTGGAGCCCCGAGGAGCAGAACCGGTTGATCGTGGCCCCCGGCACGGAGTCGGGCAGGCCGGCCTTCTGCGCAATGATGCGGCCCATGTTCATCCCCTGGGCCCCCTCCGGCATGGCACACCCGATGAGGACGTCGTCCACCATCTCGGGGGTAAGCCCCTTCACCCGTTCGAGGGCACCCCGGACGGCCACCGCGCCCATCTCCTCCGGGCGCATGTTGCGGAGCGTGCCTTTTTTGGCCTTTCCCACGGCCGTCCGCACGCTGCTGACGATGTATGCTTCTTTTGCCTGCATGGCTCTTTTCTCCTGGTCAGAATCAAAACGAAAGGGTCTCTGGCACTTCCCCCGGACGGCCTCAGTTGCGGAGCGGTTTGTTATGCTGGAGCAGGTGCATGATGCGCTCCTGCGTCTTCGGCTCGCCGAGCAGGCTCATGAACGCTTCCCGCTCGAGGTCGAGGAGGTACTCCTCGTGCACCTCCGCCGGGCCGGTCAGGTCGCCGCCGGTGAGGACGTGGATGAGCTTCTTGGCCAGGTGGAAGTCGTACTCGCTGATGAAGCGCCCCTGCAGGAACTGGTAGGCCCCGACTTCGAGCGCGGCGGCCGCCGGACGCCCGAGCACGGTGATGTGCGTCTGCACCGGCGGCGGCAGGTAGCCCTGCTCGGAGAGACGGATGACCTCCTGTTTGGCGACGAAGAAGCGCCGCTCGGCGTTCATCACCACCGGCGCATGCGGGGCCACATAGCCCATCTCCTGCCCCTGCCGCGCACTCGTGGCCACCTTCGCCATGGCCACCTGCTCGAAGTATTTCTGCAGGTAGGCCTGGATCTCGTTCGGGAAGCCGTTCGGGGCCAGGGCCGCCGCCTGCGCGGCCAGGCGCATCGTGCCCGTGCCCGCCGGGATGAGGCCCGCGCCGAGTTCCACCAGCCCGATGTACGTCTCTGCGGCCACGACCGGGTTCGGGCAGGCCATCACCAGCTCACAGGCCCCGCCGAGCGTCAGCTGGTGCGGCGCCACCACCACCGGCTTGGCGGCATAGCGGACGCGCTGCACCACCTGCTGGAAGCCGCGCACGGCCTGCTCCACCGTGTCCATCTGCCCGGCCATGACGGCCATGGCCACCTCGCCCAGGTTGGCGCCGACCGAAAAGTTCTTGCCCTCGTTCGCGATGACCATCCCCCGCAGGTCCGGGTCGTTCTCCACCCTCTCGATGGCCTCCATGAGCCCCTCCATCACGAACTGCCCCAGGGCGTTGGCCTTCGAGCGGAACTCGTAGAGTGCCACCCCGTCGCCCAGATCGAGCAGCGCCGCGTCGGGGTTCTTCCAGAGCACACGCCGCTCGTCCGTCCTGATGGCGGCCAGGCTGATCTCGTCGGCCGGCGGGGGGTCGTCTACGTACGCCTCCTCGGCCGGGACGTAGACCTGCGGCATACCGTCCGCTTGGCGATAGAACGTCGTGGCGCCGTGCGCGGGCATGGCCTCGACCCAGGCGGCCACGGGCAGGCCGGCCTCGCGCAGCGCCTCCACGACCGTCTCAAAGCCGAGCACGTCCCACATCTCGAACGGCCCCATCTGCCAGCCGAAGCCCCATTTCAGGGCGCGGTCCACGTCCGCCGGGCTCTCGGTCACCTCGGGGATGCGGCGGGCGCTGTAGGAGAGCAGCCGGAGCGTCGTGTCGCGGAAGAAGGCGCCGGCACGGCCCTCGTCCTGCCAGAGCGCCCGCAGCCGGTCGGCCAGGCCGCCGGCCTGTTTGATGGCGTCGAGGCCCTCCAGGTTGATCGGGCGCGGCTCCTCGTACTGCCCCGTCGCCGGGTTGATCGACTTGATGACCTTCCCCTCTTTCCGGTAGAAGCCCGCCCCGGTCTTGGCGCCGAGCGCCCCCTGTTCGACGAGCTTCGTCAGGACCTCCGGCACGCGGAAGACCTCCCGATCCTCATCGTGCGGCACCGCCGCGTAGAGGTTTTCGATGACGTCTTTCATCACGTCCAGCCCCACCACATCGGCCGTGCGGAAGGTCGCCGACTTCGGGTGGCCGACGAGTTCGCCGGTGAGCGTGTCGATCTCCTCGATCGTGTAGTCGCCTTCGGTGAAGTGGCGGAGAGCCACCATCAGGGCATAGATGCCGATGCGGTTGCCGATGAAGTAGGGCGAGTCCTTGGCGATGACGATGCCCTTGCCCAGGTGCACGCGCCCGAAGTGGGCCACGCGCTCCACGAGGGCGGGGTCCGTGTCCGGCGTGGGGATGACCTCCAGCAGCTTCAGGTAGCGCGGCGGGTTGAAGAAGTGGGTGCCCATGAACCGGCGGCGGAACGCCTCCGAGCGCCCCTCGGCGATCTGCGCGATGGGCAGGCCGCTCGTGTTCGTCGAGATGACGGCATCGGGCCGCGCCACCGCCTCGACGCGGGCCATCACCTGCCGCTTGATGTCCATCCGCTCGACGACGGCTTCGATGACCCAGTCGGCCTCGCCCACCCGGTCGAAGTGCTCGTCGAAGTTGCCGAGCCGGATGCGCTTCTTCGCCGCGTCGGTAAAGAAGGGGTCGGGTTTGAGCTTCGTCGCCCGCTGGAAGGCCGCCTCCACGACGGCGTTCTTGTGCTGCGTATCATCTCGCGGGGCGATGTCGAGCAGGTTGACCGTCAGGCCGGCGTTGGCGCAGTGAGCGGCGATCTGCGCGCCCATCGTGCCGGCACCCAGGACAGTGACGGTTCGAAAAGGCCGGTGTGCCGTGGCCGCACCGTGCGGCCGGGTCTTTGGATCCAGGGTCGATGTTTCCATGATACGTGTCGAAAGATCAGGTTGAATGCGATGCGGAGGATGGCCGGAGCGAAGCTTCCTCCCGATAGAGGTCCTCGATTTCCTGAGCGAAGCGCTCGTAGACGGCCCGCCGGCGCACCTTGAGGGTCGGCGTCAGCAGCCCCTCTTCGATGCTCAGGTGGGCCGGCACCAGTTTGAAGCGTTTGATGGTCGACCACGGGTCCATCCCCTCGTTGGCCCGGTCGACGAGGCGCTGGTAGAGTTCGAGGATGCGGGGATGGTTGAGCAACGCTTCGAGATCCAGGTCTTCGGGGAGTCCCAGGCGCCGGGCCTCTCGGCCCAGGGCTTCCAGGTTGGGAAAGATGAGTGCCGCGGCGTACTTACGGTCCGGCCCCACGACGACGGCGTGCTCGATGAGCGGCTCCGCCGAAAGGATGTTCTCCAGCGGCTGCGGCACGACGTACTTGCCCGTCGAGAGCTTGAACAGGTCTTTCTTGCGATCCGTGATGCGGAGGAAACCGTCGTCCGTGAATTCGCCGATGTCGCCTGTGTGGAACCAGCCGTCGGGTTCGAGCACGGCCTCGGTGGCTTCCTCGTTGCGATAGTAGCCGCGCATCACGTTAGGACCGCGAACGACGATCTCGCCGTCGTCGGCGATCATCACCTCGACGCCCGGCAGAGGCTGTCCCACGGTGCCGGCCCGGTTCCGCTTCGGCCGGTTGAAGGTGATGACCGGGCTGGTCTCGGTCAGGCCGTACCCCTGCAGGATGATGATGCCGGCGGCGGCATACAGGTTGGCCAGGTCGGCGTTGAGCGCCGCCCCGCCGCAGATGACGTACTTGACACGCCCGCCGAGGGCCTCGCGCCACTTCCCGTAGACGAGCCCGTCGGCCACCTTCTGCTTGAGCCGGTACATCGCCGGCGGTTTCGTGCCCAGTTCGTACCCCCGGGCCACCTCCAGCGACCACTGGAACAGGCGCTGCTTCACCGGCGGCAACTCGGACGCCTTCTCCAGAATGCGGGCATACACTTTTTCCAGCACCCGCGGCACCGTAGCGAAGATCGTCGGGCGGACGCGCGGCATCACCTCCCCGATCTTGTCGGGTGTGGTAAAATAGATCGAGGAGCCATAGGCCAGTGCCCCGTAATACATCGTCCGGGCGAAGACATGCGTCAGCGGGAGGAAGGACAGCACCGTTTCGCCGTCGGGTCCGGGCCGGTAGTCGCCCAGGCAGTGGAACGAGGTCAGGGCGTTGGAGGAGATGTTTTCGTGCGTGAGCATCACCCCTTTGGGCCGCCCCGTGGTGCCGCTCGTGTAGATGATCGTGGCCAGGTCGTGCGGGTCGATGGCGTCGAGCAGGGCCGTCACCGCGCCGGGATCGGCCTCGCGGCGCGCGCGGCCGGCCTTGCGCAGCGCCGAGAGGGTCATCACCCCGATGCGATCGGGCAGGGCCGGCCACCATCCCCCCTCCTCGGCCTCCACGACGACGACCGCTTCGACCGTCTCCGTCTCCTTCAGCACCGCGCTGATCGCGTCCAGCCGGGCCACATCCGACACCACCACGACGCGGGCCCCGGCATGCTCGATCACGTACTGGACCGCCTCGGGCGCGTGGGAGAGATAGATCGGCACATCCACCAGCCCGGCGATCAGACACCCCATGTCTGCAAGGCAGAAGTAGGCATCACTGTCCATGTAAAAGGCCACACGATCGCCGCGCTCCAGGCCCAGGGACCGCAGGCCGAGCGCCATCTCTTCGGCCGCTTCGCGAAACGCATCGGTCGAAAACGGTTTCCAGTCTTTGCCCCGGGGCTGGTTGAAGGCCCGTTCGTTCGGATGATTCACCAGCACCTCGTAGAGCAGCGAGGGCAGCGTGCGGCCAAGGATAGGGGCGCCGTCTTCAGGGGGAGCCGTATAGATGCGTCCGGGCATGGCAGGTTGTGGGATGCGGCAGGGTACGGGACAGCGTTGGGAGCAGAACCCTCCTTCAACAGGCAGATGATGCAACGGGCGCACAGGCACGCATGACCTGTCCGAGCGCGGCCTCGACCAGACGCTCCGTCTCCACCCGTACGTCGACGCGACGTGAAAAGACCAGCGTAACGACACCGTGCAACGTGGCCCAGATCGCGCTGGCCGTCAGAAGCGGCTCCTCCACCATGAGCAGGCGGCGGGCAGCCCCTTCTTCGAGCGTATGCACGATCATGTCCAGGCTGCGACGTGCCCTTCGGTACTTTTCAGCGGGAAAACGTTGCATCTGATCGGGGTGCAGCATGTACATGATTTCGTAGTATTCCGGATGGTCGAGGCCGAACCGGACATAGCAGCGGCAAAGCGCTTCCAGCCGTGCGACGGGATCGTCGGGGTGGGCCGCTCCCACCGCCTGAAAGGCCTCG
Source organism: uncultured Rhodothermaceae bacterium (assembly GCA_964552015.1). Classification (GTDB taxonomy): domain Bacteria; phylum Bacteroidota; class Rhodothermia; order Rhodothermales; family ISCAR-4553; genus Rhodocaloribacter. Next base: position 14,833 of record CAZKFR010000005.1, read on the forward strand.
TACATGCGCTCCATCCCCTCCTCGATCAGCGTATGAACGAGCGCATCCTTGCTCTCGAAGTGGAGGTAGATGCTCGTGGCACTGTAGCCGATCGCCCGCGCAATCTTGCGCATCGACAGGTGCTTGTATCCATCGGTCACCAGCAGGTGACGGGCCGTATCCAGGATCAGCCTCCTGAGATCCGTTCCTTCGCGCGGAGTAGGTTCCATGCTCATGCGTGCTTAACAGTGTTAACTAACCAAAGTTTCATCTTTTTGTCAAGCCCCTTCGTGTAAAAAAACAGGCTCCACCCGCGTGAAGCCTGTCGTTTCCCGTAGCCGGGCGCGGCGTCCAATCGAACGATGGCACCCGCCCCGCTCACATTTTCTTCAGCGCCACGTTACCGACACCAGAGCGCAGCGTCAGCTCCGGCCCCCCGCCGTTGATACGTCCGCCAAAAGACTTTTTCATCCACTTGCCATCGATCTTGAGCCCGTACTCACACTCGGCTGAGCCGATGCCCGCAACCGCATCCACGTAGACCCCCACGCCCTCGTCGAGGTAGACGGTCACGTTGCCGGCTCCGGACTCCAGGCGCGAGTCATCGGCAGGCTGCCGGCTGATCTGTGCCGTGATGTTGCCGGCGCCGGTATGCGCCAGAATCTGCCCCTCGATCCGGCGCAGCGTGATGTTGCCGGCCCCGGAGCTGACCTCGATTCGCCCGACGGCCCCGTCGACTTCGATATTCCCCGCCCCCGAACTGACTTCGACCGGACCACGGACCATGCCGATCACGACGTTCCCGGCTCCGGTTCGCCCCTCCACGCGCCCGGTCACATCGGCCACGCGCACGTTCCCGGCACCGTTGGTGAAGTCGATATCGAAACGCTCCGGTACGCGGATGCGCACCTCGACCTTGAAGCGCTTGCTACGTCCCCAGAGCCTGCGCGTCCAGCGGTCATCCTCGAACCGGGAGCGAAAACGCACCGTATTGCCGTCCTGCTCAAACGCCAGTTCGTGCTCATCCAGGATGCGTTTGGCCTCTTCCCGGCTGTCGGCCTCAACGATCCGCTCCACTTCGATGTGCACCATATCGTCTCGCCCCACCTCGATCTCCACGTTGCCGTGATCCATATCGACGACAAGGCGGCCTCCCGGCTGCACCTTGAACGTGCGTTTGACGGTGTCCCGGGCATCAGGGGCAACGCCTCCGGCATGACTACCGGCCACACCGAGCAGCATGACGAGCATCCATGATACCAGACGGGCGGGCGAAAAAACCATGGTTTTCATAGCAGGAGTGCGTTTCGAGCGAAGGTTCTGCCGTGTCTACGCCCCGATCCGCCTCCGGGTTACAGCGAGGATCTACCCTTTCTGACTCCCCGTGCGATGCGCCCCGCCCGACACCGGCCCGTCTTTCACATTTCTTAACAGACCCCGTGCATCTTACGGCCAACTGTGACGTATGGGTCGCAATCTGACTGACCGGTCACCTTGTGGCCGTCACGTCCTACGAAACGATTGTCGCGGCGGAAACGCGGGCCTTGCCAACGGGTGATCCTGCCGTTCCGCCCTCCTGCCAACCATCTTCTCATCGTCATGCCCAGCGAAACCGTGCCGACCACGGCCACGCCTCCCCTTTCCCGTCGTGAGCGTGAGCGGCTCATGCGGCGACAGGCCATGCTCGACGCGGCCCGGGCCGTCTTTGCCGAAAAGGGCTACATGCAGGCCACCGTCGACGAGATCGCTCAGCGCGCCGAGTTCGGAAAGGGCACCCTGTACAATTACTTCAGTGGCGGCAAGGAGGACATCCTGCTGGCCATCTTCGACGAACTCTACGACGACCTGCTCGATCTCATCCGGCACACGTTCACGCCCGAACAGCTGGATCAGCAACCCATTCGCAGGCTCTTCGAACGATTCATCACGGATTGTTTTCGCTTTTTCCACGAGAACGAGGATCTGTTCAAGATCCTGATGAAGGAAGCGCACCGGATGATCTTTAGCGACGACCCGGACAAAGTGGCGTATTTCCAGCGCCAGCAGGAACGGGTGATCGCGGCGCTGGTGCCGCCGCTGGAACGGGCCATGCAGCGCGGTGAACTCCGCCGGCTCCCTCCTCCGGCGGTGGCGGACATGATCATGGGCAACATCAAGGGATGCCAGATGCACCGGATGCTCAAGCCCGAATCGCCGGAGACCTGTGCCCCGGATTCCTCGCCGGAGGGCATGGCCGATTTCGTGACCACCATGCTCTTCGACGGGCTCCTTACCGAACACGCCCGTTCCTCCGAGTCTTCCCAGACGACATGACCATGTTTCCTACCCGATCCGTACTCACCGCGTGCGTGCCGGCCGTCCTGGTGGCCCTCGGGCTGGCGCTTGCTCCTGCGTCCGCCCGCGCTCGCCAGGTGCAGGCGCCCGAGACCGGCACCCCGCCGGTAACGATGACCGTGGACGAAGCCATTCAGATCGCGCTGGTCAACAACCACGCCATCCTCCGCTCCCGCCTCGACGTAGCAACGGCCTCGGCCCAGGTCAAAGAGGGATGGGGCCAGCTCCTGCCGCAGGTCGAGTTGAGCTCGAGCTACACACGCAACCTCAAGTCCGCCAACCCCTTCTCGGGCAGCCAGGCCGGCAACCTCTTCAACTCGCTGGGCTTCGTGGACTGGCTGGCCTTCAACGAGCAGGCCCGCACCGACGACGACCCGGGCACCCAGCCCATCTCGCTGGCCGAGTTCTTCACCCGGCGCCAGGCAGGCCTTGACGCAGCCGGAGCCGTCCTCTCCGGGGGTGACAACCCGTTCTCCGTGCCGAACCAGTTCAATGCCACGTTGAGCATCACCCAGAAGATCTTCGACGGCCGTGCCATCTTTGGCGCAACCGGGGCAGACAAGTACCTGGAGCCATTTCAGGAGCGTCGGCTGGCCCGGGCCGAGCAACTCCTGATCGCCCAGGTGAAGCAGGCGTTTTACCAGGCCCTGCTGGCCCGCTCCCGGGCCGAGGTGGCCGCCCAGAGCGTGACCCGCATGCGCGCGACGCTCGACGAGATGACCCGGCGCGTCGCCCAGGGCCTCGCCCCCAAGTTCGACCGCCTCAGTACCGAGGTGGAACTCGCCAACCTGGAGACGCAACTCATCCAGGCCCGGAATGCGGCCGCCCAGGCCGACGACAACCTGCGCCTCTTGCTGGGCATGCCCGCCGGCCAGCCGATCGAACTGCGCGGCTCGCTCGAAGCCTCCGACCCGGACGCCTTCTTTCAGATCGGGCTCGACAATGCGCTGGAACTGGCGCTGGAGCGACGCCCCGACCTGGAGGCCGCCTGGTACAACGTCGAGTTGAGCAAAGTGCAGGAAAAGGCCACGAAGGCGCTGTTCCTGCCCCGTCTCGATGCCTTTGCCACGATCAGTTACATCGGCAACGTGCCGGACAACCGCCAGGTGATCCTTTCCGATCCCAATGATCCCTTCTCGTTCACGGCACGGCAAAACGGCTTCTTCAGCGACAATTACTGGGACTGGAACGTCAACGTCGGCTTCCGGCTCTCGTGGAGCCTCTTTTCGGGCTTTCAGACGCGCCAGCAGGTGCAGCAGCAGAAGATCGCCCGGACGCAGGCCGAGCTCCAGTATGACGAACTGGCCCTCCAGGTGAAGACGGAGGTGGAGCAGGCCCTGCGCGACCTGGAGGCGGCCCGCCAGCGGATCGCGGCGCAGCGCCAGAACGTGGCCCGGGCCGAACTGAACTACACCTATGCCCAGGCCCGGCTGAAGGAGGGCGTTGCCAGCCCGCTGCAGGTCCGCGAGGCCTCCGAACAGCTCGACCAGAGCCGCCTCAACTACCTGCAGGCCCTCCACGACCTGCTCGTGGCCCGCACCGCCTTCGAGGCAGCCGTGGGCCTGCCCGACGCGGGGCTCTCCGAATTCCAGCTCACCCGGAAATAAACCGGCCTTTTCCGATCCCTCTCGCCCGAACGGCCATGAAGAACGCACCGATGACCATGCAACAGACACCTATCCATAGATTCCTTGCCTCCCTCCTGCTGGCGGGCCTGCTGGGCCTGACCGCCTGCTCCGGCTCGGACGAAGCCGCCCCCCCGCCGGAGGCCCAGCCCGCCCAGGCCGAGCGCCGCGTCGTCCGCGTCGAGACGCAGGTGCTCGAACCGACCACGTTCACCGAAATCGTCGAACTGACCGGCGACATCGAGACCGCCTTCGACGCTGTGCTGTCGGCCCAGACGGCCAGCACCGTAGAAGCGCTGACGCCGCTGGGCCGCTTCGTCCGGAAGGGCGACGTCGTGGCCGAGCTGGACGACGAGCTGGCCCGGGCCGCCGTGGAACAGGCCCGGGCCGCGGTCGAAGCCGCACTGGCCCAGTACGACCTGGCCGAAGACACCTTCCGCCGGCAGGAGCCGCTCTACCGGGACTCGATCATCAGCGCCATCGAGTTCGAGAACGTACGTACCCAGCGGAATCAGGCCCGGGCCCAGCTGGCCCAGGCCCAAGCCACGCTCAGCCAGGCCGAGGAGCAGTTGCAGTATACCCGCATCACCGCCCCCTTTGCCGGAACGGTCGAAGCGCACCTGGTGGAAATCGGCGAGCAGGTCATGCCCGGTACGCCCGTCGTCCGCATCGTGAACACGAACCAGGTCAAGGCGGTCGTCGGTGTGCCCGAGCGCTACGCCAACGACATCGAGATCGGCACACCCGTCGAGATCGGCTTCAAGGCGTACGGGATGGCCCGGCGTCCGCATCGCGTCACGTTCGTGGGCCGGGTGATCGACCCCCAGAGCCGGACCTTCCGCGTCGAGATCGCCCTGGACAACCCGGACGGCCGCCTCAAGCCCGAGATGATCGCCGAGGTGTACCTCACGCGCGCCGTCTATGAAGGCCGGATCGTGATTCCCCAGACGGCCGTCATCCGCGACGAGAACGGGGTGACGGTGTTCGTGGTCGATCGCGAGGGCGAACAGCCCGTTGCCCGCCGCCGCACGGTGGCCCTCGGCCCTTCGTACGGCGGCCGCGTGATCGTCGAGGACGGCCTCGCCGCGGGCGACGAACTCATTGTCGTCGGCCAGACCAAAGTGACCGAAGGCGATGCCGTCGAGGTTGTCAACCGCAGCAACGGCCTCGCCACCAACTGATCCCCGCTCTTTCGACCATCCTCCGGACCGGGTTCTGACTCATGAAAATTACCGACACCGCGATCCAATACCGCACCGCCATCATGGTGCTGACGGTGATCCTGACGCTGGGCGGGCTCTACAGCTACCTCACGATTCCGAAAGAAGCCCAGCCCTCGATCGAGGTCCCGAACATCGTCGTCACCACCGTTTACCCCGGTGCCAGCCCGAGCGACATCGAATCGCTCGTCACCCAGAAGATCGAGCAGGAGGTGCAGAACATCAGTGGGATCAAGGAGATCCGCTCCACCTCGAACGAGGGCGTCTCGACCGTCATCGTCGAGTTCGACCCGGACGTCTCGATGGACGATGCCTTCCAGAAGGTGCGGGACAAGGTGGACATCGCCAAGGCCGAGTTGCCCGACGACGCCGAAGAGCCCATCGTCAGCGAGATCAACTTTGACGAATTTCCCATCCTGACGATCAACCTGGGTGCCAGCTATTCCCTGGCCCGGCTCAAAGAGGTGGCCGAGGACCTGCAGGACGAGCTGGAAAGCATCCCCAGTGTGCTCGAAGTGGACCTCATCGGAGGCCTCGAGCGCGAGGTGCAGGTGAACGTGGACCTGAAGGCCCTCCAGGCCTACAACCTGACGTTCAACGACCTGATCCAGACGATCCGCGACGAGAACACCAACCTGCCCGGCGGGTCGGTGGACGTGGACCGGCTCAATTACCTGGTCCGCGTCGACGGTGAGTTCAGCGATCCGTCCGAGATCGAGAACCTGGTCCTCAAGGCCCCCGGCGGCACGCCGGTCTACGTACGGGACGTGGCCGACGTCATCTTCGGCTTCAAGGATCGGGCGACCTATGCCCGCCTGCGGGAGCTCCAGCGCGAAGACGAGGAGGGGCACCTGGTCCGGCTGCCCGAGGAGAGGACGGGTACGGTGCAGGTCATCAGCCTGAACGTGAAGAAGCGCTCGGGCGAGAACATCCTCGAGACGGTCGAGGCCGTGCAGCAGAAGCTGGCGACCTTCCCCTTCCCGAGCGGCACGCAGATCGTCATCACCGGGGACCAGAGCGAGTTCGTGCGCGACCTGATCAAGGACCTGGAGAACAACATCATCAGCGGGCTCATCTTCGTGATCGCCGTGCTGCTGTTCTTCCTGGGCGTGCGCAACGCCACGCTGGTGGGCATCGCCATCCCGCTCTCGATGTTCATCTCGTTCATCGTGCTGCAGGCGCTCGGCTACACGCTCAACTTCGTCATCCTGTTCAGCCTGATCATCGCGCTCGGCATGCTCGTCGACAATGCGATCGTGATCGTGGAGAACATCTACCGGTACCGCGAGGAGGGGCACCCGCGGTTCGAGGCAGCGCGCCTGGCCACGGCCGAGGTGGGCGGGGCCGTCGTCGCCTCCACGGCCACCACGGTGGCCGTCTTCGTGCCGATGCTCTTCTGGCCCGGCATCATCGGCGAGTTCATGTCCTACATGCCGCTGACGCTCATCGTGACGCTCTCGTGCTCGCTCTTCGTGGCGATCGTCATCAACCCGGTCATCACCGGCATCTTCGTGAAGCTGGAGGACGAGAAGCGTGCCCCCCTGCCCCGCACGACGAAGCTCGTCGCCGCCGTGGTGATGGTGCTGCTGGCGATGGTGCTCGGCTTTGCCAACTGGCGGACGCTGCTGGTGCTCTCGGTCGCCATCCCGGTGCTCTACCTGCTGCACACACGGGCCTTCAAGCCCATCGGCGACCGGTTCGTGCGCTCGGGGCTGCCGGCCCTGGTGGCCCGCTACCGCCGCTTCCTGGACTGGATGCTGCAGCGCGACTATACCCCGCGCCGGGCGCTGCTGCGTAACACCTTTGCGCTGGGCAGCCTCACGCTGGGCGTGGCCCTGCTGGTGCTGGGCGGGCTCATCGCCTCGGCGGCCGGCCCGATGGCCGGGCTGATCCTGCTCGCACCGGGTGGCCTCCTGCTCGTGCTGGGCCTCCTCGGCATCTTCATCCACACCCTCGAAAACATCTATCTGGGGGGTCGCACCAGCGTCAAGGCCGGCCTGATCTTCGGTGCGGTCGTGCTCGTCATCCTGAGCCTGATGTACCTGAGCCCGCGCGAGGTGGCCCTCTCGACCATCGCCGAGCTGCTCATCCTGCCGCTCGTGATCGTGGCCGTGGGGCTGCTCGGGATGCTCTTCAACCGGCAGGGCCGCCGCTACCTGATCCTGACGGACAACCGCGCCCGCCTGCTCAACGGCACCCTGGGCGGTCTCTTCGCCATCGTCATCATGTATGCCCTGGCCCCCACCGGCGTCGAGTTCTTCCCGACCACGGATCCGCGCCAGGTCATGATCACGGCCGAAGGCCCGCTCGGTATGAACATCGAGGCCTCGAACCGGGTGGCCCTCACCCTGGAAGACCGCATCAACCGGCTCCTGGACGAGAACCCGGAAGTGAAGGCCAACATCAAGAACCTGCTCGTGAACGTGGGCGTGGGCGGCGACGCCATGTTCGGCGGCGGCGCGGCCAGCCCCGAGCGCTCCCGCCTGACCCTCAACATCGTCGACTACAAGGACCGGGCGGAATCCAGCCAGAACACGCTTGCCAAGCTGCGCGCCCAGCTCCAGGGCATCCCCGGCGTCACGATCGAGTTCGACCAGGACCAGGCCGGCCCCCCCACGGGTGCGCCGGTCAACATCGAGATCTCCGGGGACGACTTCGACCAGATCGTGCGCATCACGAAGGAGATCCGCCAGATGCTCGTGGAAGCGGCGGAGACGGGCCGCATCCCCGGCCTGGTCGACGTGACGGACAACCTGAACACCGGCCGGCCGGAGATGAAGGTGGTCATCGACCGGGAGCGGGCGGCCCGCTTCGGCCTGAGCACGGCTATGATCGCCTCGACGGTGCGGGCGGCCATCAACGGTATCGAGGCCAGCACCTACCGCACCGGGGAGGACGAGTACGACATCACGGTGCGCCTCCGAGAGGCCGACCGGGCCAGCCTGGAGAGCCTGCGCAACCTGACCATCCTCCACGAGGGCCAGCAGATCCCCCTCGTCTCCGTGGCCGATCTGGAGATAAGCGGCGGCCTCGGCTCGATCACCCGGCTCGATCTCGAGCGCGTGGCCACCGTCTCCGGCAACGCCGCCCCCGGCTACAACGGACAGGCCATCCTGCAGCAGGTCCAGACCTACCTGGCCGACTACGAGCGCAGCCTGCCGCCCGGCTACCACCTCGCCTACACCGGCGAGAACGAGGAACAGCAGGAAAGCTTCGGCTTCCTGACCGTGGTGCTGATGATCGGCGGGGCGCTGATCTTCCTGATCATGGTGGCCCAGTTCAACCACGTCAGTTCGCCGTTCATCATCATGGTGGCCACGGGCCTGAGCCTCATCGGCGTCATCCTGGGCCTGATCCTGACGCGCACCCCGTTCGGCCTGATGACCTTCATCGGGGTGATCTCGCTGGCCGGCATCGTCGTCAACAACAGCATCGTGCTCGTGGACTATACGATGCAGCTGCGCGACCGGGGCCTGGCCAAGCATGATGCCATCATCGAGGCCGGCGCCACGCGCCTGCGCCCGGTGCTGCTGACGGCGCTGACGACGATCATCGGCCTGGTCCCGCTCACCTTCGGTATCAACGTCGACTTCGTGGGGCTGCTGACCGACCTCGATCCCGACTTCCAGTTCGGCTCGGAAAACACCCAGTTCTGGGGCCCGATGGGCACGGCCATCATCAGCGGGCTGACCTTCGCCACGTTCCTGACGCTGGTGATCGTCCCGGTGATGTACTCGGCCTTCGACTCGGTGGCCCTGCGCCTGCAGGCCCTCTTCGGGCGGCCTGGCGGGGAGGACGATGACGACCGTCCCCACCCCTCCGCAACGCCGGCCCTGGAACCGGCCCTGCCGACGGGCAATGGCCACGGCGGTGCTCCGGTCGCGCCCACGGCCACACGTTGAGGCGGATTACGACGTCTCCGTGGCCACCGGGCGGACGCTGAACGGGTGAGCCCGGCCGTTGATCTTCAACGTATAGGCGCCGGGCTCATACCGCCCTTCCAGCATGAAATAGAAGCGATAGGGACGCAAGACGGCCGCACAGACGGCCCCGCGGGGTTTCCGCATCGTGATCTCGACCTCGATCAGATGCGCGGCTCGTTGCTGCCGCACGTCGTGCAGTTCCATGCAGGCATCCGGGAAGGCGCCCTTCACCAGCACCTCGACCGGCACGGCCGTCTCGTTGCCCTCGGGGCGTCCTACCCGAATGTGCACCGTGTCGTAGACGATCGGGAACACGTCGTAGGTCAGCGCCGAGTCCGGGGGCGTGATGTGGAGGGTCCGCCGCCCCTCGGGGCCGCGTTCCTCGAAGCGGTGCCCGAAGCGCTCGTCGGGCGGCACCTCGACCGGTCGCCCGCCCAGGCACCCGCTCCCGAGGAATCCCACCACGCCCAGCAGGACGACGAGGATGCGGCGCGAAACCATCGTACCGGGCCTCACGGCTGCGGACGCTCGTCGGCGTCCCGGAGCAACTGCACGGTGTCCCCGCTGCCGTCCTCGGGGACCTGCTCGGAAGGAGCGTCGCCCCAGAGCCGCTCGAGGTCGTAAAAAGCGCGTTTTTCCTCCGTGAAAATGTGCACGACGAGGTCCACGTAATCGATGAGCACCCATTGCCGGTGTTCGTAGCCCTCACGGTGCCAGGGCCGTTCCTGGCACCGCTCCCGCAGGCGTTCCTCCACCGCGTCGGTCAGCGCTTTGATCTGCAGGTCCGAGTCGCCCGTGCAGAGCACGAAGTAGTCGGCCACACCGCTGACCTTCCGCATGTCCATGACCACGACGTCGCGGCCTTTCTTGTCGAGCAGCGCGTCGATGGCCTGACGGGCCAGCACACGGACGGGGGTACCGCCGGTGCGCTTTTTTTGCTTCCGTTCGGGGGATGTTCGGCTGGCAGGCTTGCTGGGAGCAGTCATACGTTTGGGGGAATGCTGAGGCAGGAACGCGTGTCACGTCGCGAAGGCATGAGACGCCCGGGCCGGATCGAGGTTCGCCGTCGAGGCCGGCTACTCGTCATGAAACGGCTTCAAGCGGGCATAGTCCTGCCCGATGATGATGGAAGCGTCGAGGAAATAGTCGGGGCGGATGTCCTGGCGGATCCGTTCCTCGGGGATGCCCATGACGAGCGCGACCTTTCGGGCCGCCTCCAGGTCGCCGACGCGATCAATGACCAGCGAATACGGTTCGTCGAAGCGGGTATGGTCGCCCACCTCGACGACGTCGAAGCCGTGGTCCCGCAAGTAGTGCGTCGCCCGGGCCGCCAGCCCGCTTACCCCGCAGCCGTTCCGCACCTCGACCTGGATGATGTCGCCAACGAGCCCGGCCGGGTTGGCCTCACGCGTGGGGTCGACACGGGGAAAGAGGAAGCGGGAAGCCAGGGCATAGAGCAGCACCAGGACAGCCAGCCCGCCGACTCCAATCGCCACGTTCCACCAGATGGCGCCTCGGTCCTTCGTCACGTCAGGCATTCCGGTCCAGATCCGTGTGCGGCAGATGAAAGACAGCGGCGCGACATGTCCTGGCAGGACATGCCGCGCCGTCAACGTACCAGGGGGCCGTTTTCACCCACGCTCAGCGCAGGTTGTCGTTCCAGAACAGGTCGGCGGCGTTATGCCGGACGCCGTACAGGTTTCCGTACGGGTTGTAATAGCCATAGGGGCTGGCATAGAGTCCGTACGGGCTCTGGCGCACCGAGATGTTGAGCATCACGTTTTCGGCGGGACGCCAGGCCAGTTCGGCGTTGCGGAGGAAGACACGACCCTGGTTCCCGGTATGGAGACCTTCGAGGTCCGTGCCGGAAAACGGGGAGAAGGCAAAGGCCACATCCACCCGGGCGGCGAGCTTCGAACTGAACTGCCAGGCCATGGTGTTGGTGTACATCGCCAGGGAGTTCGCCTGCCCCCCGAACGAGCCGGCCGAAAACTCGAAGGAATGGCTCATGCGGAAATGAGCCGGGCTGAAGAATTTGTTCAGCGAGAACCCGGCCTGATCGTAGAGGCGGGCCGGGGCCTTCAACTCATGGGCGGCTTCCCGGAGCTGGGCCTGGGCCGGCCACGCCAGCCCGAGCATCAACAGCAGACATCCGATCGATAACGCCTTGCGCATAGCGCGTTCCTCCTTCCTGGCTGGTTACGTGCAAGTATAGCCCGGGGCTTCGTGTTTGTCAATAACGATGACCCGG
>CAZKFR010000005.1:26264-30931 GCA_964552015.1 uncultured Rhodothermaceae bacterium
TGGTTACGTGCAAGTATAGCCCGGGGCTTCGTGTTTGTCAATAACGATGACCCGGCCCCTTTGTTCTACCCGTTGACGAGGCCACCAGGGTAATTTGCAAGCCCTGAAAGCGCTTTGCGCCCGACCCCGAGAAACCTTCCTTCGAGGTGCGGCATTCTTTCGGCCCTGGCAGCGTCTCCCCTCCAGAACGCAGGCCTCTACGGGCATATTGCATGCAGGATCAACCTTCCCATCCGGTCGTGCTGGCCATCGAGAGTTCGTGCGACGACACGGCCGCGGCGGTGGTCGCCGGCGGGGTTCTGCGCTCGAACGTGGTCTCGTCGCAGCGGGTACACGCTGGATTCGGCGGCGTCGTGCCGGAGCTGGCCTCGCGGGCCCACCAGCGCCTGATCGTGCCGGTCGTCGAGGCCGCCCTGGAGGAGGCCGGGGTGCGCCGCACGGACCTGGACGCGGTGGCCGTGACGTACGGACCGGGCCTGGCGGGCTCGCTCCTGGTGGGCCTCAGCTTTGCCAAGGCGCTGGCCTTCGGTCTCGGCGTGCCGCTCGTGGGTGTCAATCACCTCGAAGGGCACATCTATTCCGTCTTCATCGAACCGCCCGTCCCGCCGTTCCCCTACCTGTGCCTGGTTGTTTCCGGGGGGCACACCCAGCTGGTGCTCGTCGACGAAGGGTTCCGGCACACGCTGCTGGGACAGACCCGGGACGATGCCGCCGGCGAGGCATTCGACAAGGTGGGCAAGATGCTCGGGCTGGACTATCCGGGTGGACCGGTCATCGACCGCCTGGCCTCGGAGGGCGACCCGGCCTTTCACGCCTTTCCTCGCACCCGCCTCGACGGATACGACTTCTCGTTCAGCGGCATCAAGACAGCCGTGCTCTACTACCTGAACGCTTTCCCGGAAGACGAGCGAAACCGGCTCCTGGAGCGCCATCGGGCCGACCTCTGTGCGGCGTTCCAGCAGGCCGTCGTGGATATGCTGATCGACCCGCTCCGGCGCGCCGTACGAGCCACCGGGGCGCGGCACGTGGCCCTCGTCGGCGGCGTCTCGGCCAACACCGGGTTGCGGGCGGCCGCGCAGGCCCTGGCGCAGGAAGAGGGCTTCACGCTGTACACGCCGCCCCTGGCCTATTGTATGGACAACGCGGCCATGATCGGCGTGACGGCCCACGTGAAACTCGCCGCCGGTCTCACCAGCCCGCTGACCCTCACGGCCGAGCCTGCCCTCGCGCTGCGTTAAGCCGCCCTGCCCATGCTCCGTACCCTGCTCAGCGAACTGTCCGCCCTGGACGCGGAGGACCCGCCCGTGCCGGACTCCCCCACGCCGGATGCCCTCGGCCCGTGGCGCGACCGTATCGATGCCATCGACCGGGCCATCCTGTACCTGCTCAACGAGCGTTCCCGGTGCGCCAACGTCATCGGCCACCTCAAGAAGCAGATGGGCATGCCGGTCTACGTACCGAGCCGTGAGGACGAAGTGCTCCAGAACGTGTTCGAGGCCAACCCCGGACCGCTTCCTCCCGCAGCCGTCCGCCACATCTTCGAACGCATCATCGACGAGACGCGGGCCCTCGAACGCCATCGCTACCAGGGCGAACCCGGGCCCGGCATTACCCGTTAACCGGAGCAACCCCATCGCATTTGGTCCGATGAAGCAACGTGTCCTGATCTTCGTGGCGGTGCTGACCGTGCTGGCCCTGGCCGGTGCCGGGGTCGGGTACTGGCTCGCCTTCGCCCCCAACACCCCGGCCTTCGAGGGCGAACGGAGCGTCAAGATCCCGCCCGGCGCCAGCCTGAACCAGGCCGTGGACTCGCTCGCAGCAGCCGGGGTGCTGGCCGACCGGCGCACGTTCACCTGGATGGCACGCCTGACGGGATGGGGCGGGCAGATCAAGGCCGGCCACTACACCTTCGCGGCCGGCACGTCGAACCACGGCCTGCTCGACAAGCTCCGCCGCGGGCTCCAGACGCCTGTCCGGCTGACCATCCCGCCCGGCTCGCGGCCCGAGGTCGTCGCCGCCGTGGCCGCCCGTGCCATGGCCTTCTCCGCCGACGACTTCCTGGCCGCCCTGCGCGATCCCGACCTGGCCGCCTCGCTCGGGACGGACACCACCCACCTCTTCGGCTTCATGCTGCCGGAAACCTATTTCTTTTACTGGCACACGGACGCCCGGACCGTCATCCGAAAAATCAAGGAAGCCTTCGACGCGTTCTACGCCGAGGCCCGGGCCCGCGCCCCGAACCCGCCCGACCTCTCGCCCGAGGAGGTGGTCAACCTGGCGGCCATCGTGGAATGGGAGACGGGCATCGAAGAAGAAAAGCCGCGTGTGGCCGGCGTCTACCTGAACCGCCTCCGCGACGGCTGGCCGCTTCAGGCCGATCCCACCGTGCAGTACGCCATCCTTGCCGCTGAAGGACAGAAACGTCGACTCCTGTTCCGGGACTACGAGATCAACCATCCCTACAACACCTACGGCTACCGGGGCCTGCCACCGGGCCCCATCACGAACCCTTCCCCCTCCTCCATCCGCGCCGTCCTCAACGCCGAGCGGCACGACTACTACTTCTTCGTCGCCAACGGGGACGGGTCCCACACCTTCAGCCGCACGATCCGCGAGCACAACCGGGCCGCCGACGCCTACCGCCGCCTCATGCGCCAGCGCCGTGCCGAAGCCCGGAGCCAGGACTGACCGCCCTCAGAAGCGCACCGTGAACCCGAGCACGAAGCGGTTGCGCACCACCTCCTCGTCGACGACGGGCGCCTCGGTCACCTCCACATACGGTTGATACTGGTCGTCGAAGCGCTCCTGCATCCACCCGAAGTCGAACCGGAACTGCTCGCTGACCCGGTAGCCGAAACCGGCCGAGACGTAGGTTCGGCTCCGGTCGAGCGTGTCCCGGGTATCACGTGGGTCGGGGTAATAGGCGAAGCCGCCCCGCAGCACGAGCTGCCCCAGGTCGTAGGCCACGCCGAGGCGGGTGTTGACGACCGCATCATAGGCCCGCCGGATGCGGCGGTTCTCGTCGGCGAAGGAGAAGCCGCTCGCGTCGAGTTCGAGCTGGGACCAGTCGACGAACTCCACGTCGGCGGCCAGAGCCAGACCACCCGCCCGGTAAGCCGCCCCCGCACCGAGCCGCCACGGCGTGGTGATGTCGTACTCGAAGACGCCCGAGCCCGCGTCCTCGCTGACCTGATCCCCGTAGACGAACACGTCGCCGTTGTCGAAGAACGTCTCCAGCCGCGTGTCGAACGACTCGTCGATGTCGTAGACGGTCGGCGTCTCGACGGTGAAGCCGACGCGCAGCCCCGGCGACACCCGTGCCGAGATGCCCGCCCGCACGTTCACCCCGACCAGTTCGGAGCGGACGGTCTCTTCGAGGCGAAGGAAGTCGAAGTCCGTCGTCCCGTTCGTGCCGTCGTTCGCGTTTTCGACGTCTTCTTCTTCGAACAGGCGCAGGAAGTCGTACGTCCCGAAGGGCACATTCAGCGAGAGGCCGACCATGAGCCCCCGGGCCGCCTCGAAGGCCCCGCCAACATTCAGTTCCTGCATCCGCCCCGTCTCGGTCACACTACCCGTCTGCGCTACCGTCCCCCGCGTCACCGCCGGCACGAACGGGACCGGATCGCCGGCATCGACGAGGTCCGGGTCGAGGTCGATGGCGAAGGTCTCGAAGGCGATGAACGAGAGATCGCGTGTGAAGACCGGGAAGATGCCGTCGTTGTCCTCTTCGAGCGTGAACTCCCCCGGTAGCGGCATGAAGAAGTCCGTGATGGAATTGTTCGGGTTACGCCCTTCGAAGAGCAGGTCGCGCTCGAACGAATACGTCTGCGAGAGGGCGACACCGGCAACGAGGGAGCCACGCCGTGTGGGAAAGCGATACAGATAGGCCAGATGCCCGAGGCCGGTATCCGTGACGTCGTTCTGCCGTGCGTTATCGAACCCCGGCACGCGAAACAACCCGTCCTCGCTGGCCGCGAGGGTGGCGAGCGACCCGGAGACGGTCGTTCGGGCCAGGAAGCCCAGGCCGGCCGGGTTGATGAAGAACGCCGAGAAGTCGCCGACCCCGGCCACCCCGGCTCCTCCGAGGGCCGTCGTCACCGGCCCCGTACCCGGGAAGCGGGAAGCAAAGCGGAGGGCATCCTCGCCCGTCTGTGCCTGCACGGACGCCGCCATGAACACGGCCACCAGCACCCATGCCATACGCAGCCGGAAGCTCCGGCGGATCATCGTCCCTTTCATCGTCATGCCTGGTTGGTCATCGTTGGTCTAGAAGCTTCACGGGGTGTCGTCCGGTTGGCCCCTCCCGTCCGGGGGACCGACCCGCCGCCCGGCACGTTCCCCGGACACAGCGAAGGCCCGCACGGGCGCACGGGCCTTGCCCCGGCTCACACGAGAGCACCTGGAAAGCGACGGGATCGCAACCGAAAATCCCGGCCGTCAGTCGTTGTTACCGCGGCGGCTCCGCCGTTCCGAGGAGCCGGAAGACGACGAGCGACTTCCTCCGGACGAACGCTGTACCGTACCGCGCGAGCCCGACGAACTGGAAGAGCGCCGTACTGTACCCCGGGACCGGGATGAACCGGACGAACGCTGTACCGTGCCACGCGAACGCGTCGAGCCCGACGAACGCTGCACCGTGCCCCGGGACCGGGATGAACCGGACGAAC
>CAZKFR010000005.1:31031-91315 GCA_964552015.1 uncultured Rhodothermaceae bacterium
GTCGAGCCCGACGAACGCTGCACCGTGCCCCGGGACCGGGATGAACCGGACGAACGCTGCACCGTGCCGCGTGAACGCGTCGAGCCCGACGAACGCACCGTTCCTTTCGAGGACGGCGGCGGAGCGGAGGAGCGGACTGTGCCGCGCGAGGATCCGGTACGCCCGGACGAGACACCGCCCTCCGTATCCCGCGAGGTGGACCGCCCGCGCACGACACCCCGGCTCCCGGAGCGCCCGTCGTATCGATCCCGCAACGTCGTGCCGCGACCGAACGTGCTGTTCCGACCTCCCGTACGCCCTGGCGCGCGAATCTCGCCGCGGGTCGTACGCCGCGCATCCGAAGCCTTGCCCGAACCGCTGCCCGAGGACGTCCCCCGAACCACGCCGCGCGTGGGCGAGCGGTCGTTCAGGCCCGTGGTGCCACGGCCCCGGTCGTAACCCCGCGTACCCCGGCGGCCGGGCGTATCCCGTGTGACCAGATCCCGCCCGAGCGTCCCGCCGCGTGGCGCATAATTACGCGGCGGCTTCACCAGCACCAGACGCGACCCGCCGTACGGATACCACCCGTACCCACCGTATGGATAATACGCGTAGTGGCGATAGTACCACGGGCTATGATACCAGGGCCGGTAGTGATACCACCCTCCGAAGCCAAAACCTACGCCGATGCTGATGTGCCAGCCCGAGCCGTAGTAGTACGGGTCATCGTAGAAGGGGGCGTAAAAGAAGGGGTCGTAGTAGAAAGGATCGTAGAAACGGTAGAAGTAGCGGCGGTACCGGTAGGGACGATACCCGTCGTCGTAGTAGTACTTGTGCACGACGACCTCGCCGTCCTCCCCTTCCTCGACGTATTCCTCGACTTCCACGTAGTCCGGCTCGTAGTCGTCGTAGTCCTCATCGACCACGGCCAGCTGGGTATAACACCCGCCCAGCATGAGCGCCAGCATCGGCACGAGCATCCGAACCGGGATGAGCGCCCGAGCGCCGATCTTTCGCATGGCAAGCATCCTCTTTTCCATCTCCGTACCCCCGTGAGGCTTTACGACGAACCCATTCAACGAGACGGTACCCAAAATCCGGACCGTATTCAAGCATTCCTCCCACTACGGCGTTTTGGAAACCGTGGAGGGAGCCGGTATATTCCCCGCCCGGCTGGCGAAAGCGGCAGCAGTTGAAGGTCGTTGCTGCCAGGTTGGCCGCTTCCACACGTCCGGAAGTAACGGGGATATGCCCCTTGAAATTCCGGCAAATACCGGGCCGGGTCGCGTGTACCGCCTCCTTTCGGCGTATAACCTTCCCTTCCCAGGCTGGCTGTACCAAAACCCTCGCAGGACTGTACACTATGGCTGACGCTATCACCCCGCGCTCCGAAGACTATTCCCAGTGGTACCTGGACATCGTGCGCCAGGCCGGGCTGGCGGACTACTCCCCCGTCCGCGGCTGCATGATCATCCGGCCCAATGGCTATGCCCTCTGGGAAAACATGCAGCGGGTCCTCGACGGCATGTTCAAAGAGACCGGCCACGAGAACGCCTATTTCCCGCTGTTCATCCCGGAGTCCTTCCTGGCGCGGGAAGCGGCCCACGTCGAGGGATTCGCCAAAGAGTGCGCCGTCGTGACCCACTCCCGGCTGAAAACCACCGAGGACGGCAAGGGACTCATCCCCGACCCGGAATCGCGCCTGGAGGAAAACCTGATCGTCCGACCGACGAGCGAGACGATCATCTGGGATACGTACAGCCGCTGGATCCAGTCCTGGCGTGATCTGCCGATCAAGATCAACCAGTGGGCCAACGTGGTGCGCTGGGAGATGCGTACGCGGCTCTTTCTGCGCACAATGGAATTCCTCTGGCAGGAAGGCCACACCGCCCACGCCACGCGCGAGGAGGCCCTCGAAGAGACGCGCCTCATCCTCGACCTCTACACCCGCTTCGCCGAGGACTACATGGCCATGCCGGTCCTGCGCGGGGTCAAGTCGGAGAGCGAGCGCTTCGCCGGCGCCGTGGAAACCTACTGCATCGAAGCCCTGATGCAGGACGGCAAGGCCCTGCAGGCCGGCACCAGCCACTTCCTCGGGCAGAACTTTGCCCGGGCGTTCGAGTGCCGCTTCCAGAACCGCAACAACGAACTCGAATACGTCTGGTCTACGTCCTGGGGGGTCTCGACGCGCCTCATCGGAGCGCTGATCATGACCCACTCGGACGACCAGGGGCTTGTGTTGCCGCCCCGCCTGGCACCCACCCAGGTCGTCATCGTCCCCATCTACCGGAAGGACCCGGACCGGGCCACCGTCCTGGAGGCCGCCGACCGCCTCACCGGCGCCCTGAAGGACGCCGGGCTGCGCGTCAAGCTCGACGCCCGCGAGGGCTACCGCCCCGGCTGGAAATTCAATGAATACGAGGTACAGGGCGTACCGGTCCGTCTCGCCCTCGGCCCGCGCGACGTCGCCAACGACACGGTCGAACTGGCCCGGCGCGACACCCGGACCAAGGAGACCGTCCCGCAGGCGGGTCTCGTCGACCGCGTTCGCGACACCCTCGAGGCCATGCAGCGCAACCTGTTCGATCGGGCGCTGGCCTTCCGCGAGGCCCACACCACCCGCGTCGACAGCTACGACGACTTCAAGGCTGTCCTCGAAGACAAGGGCGGCTTCCTGCTTGCCCACTGGGACGGCACGGCGGAGACGGAGGCCCGCATCAAGGCCGAGACGACGGCCACGATCCGGTGCATCCCCCTCGACCAGGAAGAAGAACCGGGGGTCGATCCGGTCTCGGGGCGTCCCTCGCGCGGCCGCGTCGTCTACGCGAAGGCGTATTGAGGCGCCTGGCGCTTCAGATCCCCGCGTGATGGACGATCCTGACAGGGAGACGTCCTGGAGGGGATCCGGGTATGCCTTGCAGGACCGCCCGTACTCCGTTACTTTGCGCCTTCAGCACACCCCGCGGAACGACCGGTCGGTTGCTTCGTTGGGACCCCCAGACGTTCCACCTCCCATTCAGACCCTGGCATATCGACGAAGCGTTACCATCTCTGCTTTTTCTCTCGAACCGTCGTCGTTTGCCCATGCGTGTACTGGTTGCGCTCGCCGTGCTGGCGCTGGCCCTGGTCGTGCCCCTCCATGCCCAGAACTGGGGTGAAGTTCGCGGACGCATCACCGCCGCCGATACGGAGGCGCCGCTCCCCGGCGTGACCGTCGTGGTGGCCGGCACCAACTTCGGCACGGCTTCCGATGCCCGGGGCGTCTACCGCCTCCGTCTACCCGAAGGGGCTTACGTCCTGCGTTTCTCGGCCATCGGCTTTACGCCGCGGATCGACTCTGTACAGGTGCGCCGGGACCGCAGCGTCACGCTCGACGTGGCCCTGCGCCCTGCCACGATCCGCCTCGACGAAGTAACGGTCGAGGAGCGTGCCATCGACGAAGCCGCCGGGGTTTTCGAGGTCAACCCGCGCACGGTGCAGGACATCCCCATGCCGATCAACGACGGGCTGCGCGCCCTGAAAACCATGCCGGGCGTGGCCACCAACAACGAACTCTCCAACCAGTACTCGGTACGGGGTGGCGGCTTCAACGAGAACCTGATCTTCATCAACGGCTTCGAGGTCTTCCTCCCCTTCCGGCCGCGTCAGGGTGAGCAGGAGGGGCTGAGCCTGCTCAACATTGACCTGGCCGAGCGGATGACCCTGTACACCGGCGGCTTCCCGGCCCGCTATGGCGGCAAGTTGTCCTCGGCCCTGGATGTCCAGTATCGCCGTCCCGACCGAACCCGGGCGCCCCTGCAGGGTTCGGCTTACGCCTCCCTCCTGGACGCCGGCCTCAGCGGCGGTGCCTCCGCCCTGGACGGACGCCTGGGCTGGCTCGTCGGCCTCCGCAAGTCGCGGCCTCGCCGTTTCTTCGCCACCCAGGAACTGAAGGGCGAGTACGACCCCGATTACACGGATGTACAGGCCCAGCTTACCTTCACCCTGACCCCCGGCCACACCATCGAGGCGCTGGGCATCTGGGCCGAGCATACCTTCACGCTCGACCCCAGCGCACGCAAGACCTTTTTCGGCACGCTGAGCCAGGATAACCGGCAGGCCCCCTCCAACCTGAAATCGCTCTGGATCAGTTACGACCCCGGCAGCGAAGAACGGGATGGGTATGCGACCCGCTTCGCCGGCGTGCGCCTTGCGAACCAGGTCACGTCGCGGCTTCATCTGGAGCACGACGTCTCGTACTTCCAGACCGAAGAAGAGGAAGTCTTCACGCTCGCCGGCTCGTCCGTCCTGTTTCAGGTCGATCCCGGCAGTGACAACCCGCAGGGCGGCGAAGGGCTTTTCCCCATCGGCACCTCGCGGCAGGAAGAGCGTGCCGACAACCGGGTGCAGGTGACGATGTGGACGGGTCAGAGCCGCGCCTACCTGAAGCGGGACCGCCATTCCGTCGAGGCCGGCGTCTTCTACCGCCACCTCACCTTCGACGACCGCCTGGACGAGGCCACGATCGTCACGGGTCGCTCGACCGAGGGCGAGGTCATTCAGATCCGGGCCAACGAACTGAACGACAGCGCCTCGCTCGACGCCTACCAGACCGGCCTGTACCTCCAGGATCGCGTGGACGTGCTCGCGGAGGAGCCCGGCCGCTTCGTCGTGACGGGCGGCCTCCGCGCCGACTACTTCTCCTTCAACGACGAATGGACGCTCTCGCCCCGCCTCTCGACCCGTTTCCGCCTCGACGAGCGCACGACCCTGCTGGGCGCCTGGGGCATCTACTACCAGGCCCCGACCTATCGTGAACTGCGCGGCCAGCCCGAGCCCGGCGAGACCATCCTCGGCGCCCTCAACCACGACCTTCGCTCCCAGCGCTCCATCCAGTACGTCGCCGGCGTCGAGCACTTCCTCCCACAGCAACGCTTCTACCTGCGCGGCGAGGTCTATTACAAAGCCCTGCACAACCTGATCACCTACGACATCGAAAACGTGCGTGTGCTCTACTCCGGGGAGAACGACGCGGACGGGTTCGTCTACGGGCTGGATCTCCAGCTGCGCGGGGAGTTCGTACCGGGCCTGGAGAGCTGGGTCAACTACAGCTTTCTCGTCGCCCGTGAGCGGTTCCGCCCCGCCTTCGCCGACGAACACCGGCAGGGCCTGCTGCCGCGCCCGACGGACCAGCGCCACACCCTCTCGCTCTTCGTCCAGGACTACATCCCCGGGGACATGACCTGGAAGATCCACCTGCGGACCCTCTTTGGCAGCGGCCTGCCCTACACGCCGCCCATCCCCGGCCCGCGCCTGGGCAACCTGGTCACCCAGGTCCCCGGCGATCGCTTCTCCGCCCGCTACCCGCGCTACTTCCGGTTCGACATCGGCCTGACCAAGAACATCGCCGTGTTCGAGCACGGCCTCAGCGGCCCCATCCGGCTCGAACTGACGGGCGAGATCCTGAACGTGTTCAACATGGTCAACACGGTCGAGTACACCTGGGTGCCCGACGCCGCCGGCATCTGGAACCGGATTCCCACGCGCCTGACGCCCCGGACGCTGAACGTCCGCCTGCGCGTGGATTTCTGACCGAATGCCCGCACAGGCCGTCGGTCCTCATCGTGCCGTCGTGCCGGCGAAATGACGGCGGCTGAGATGGTGCGCCCGGCGGGTGGGTTCGGGCAGGCGGAAACGCGGCGCCGAGGCCAGCGTCAGGGCCACCGCCTCGGGCAGGGTGATCCGGTGGCCGATGCTCACATAGACCGGCCGCACGCCGGTGCGCGTCCGCACGACGGCCCCGATGACCTCCTCTCCGTCTCGCAGCCAGGCCACGGCGCCCTTCTCGGGCCCGGGTTCATCGTGCGTGCCGCACAGCCGGGTCTTGGCCACCCCGAAGGTCGGGTGGTCGAGCAGCACACCCAGATGGGCGGCCAGCCCCATGCGGCGCGGGTGCGCGATGCCCTGGCTGTCGGTCACGAAGACGTCCGGCCAGACGCGGAGCCCTTCGAGGGCGGGCAGGATAGCCGGAATCTCGCGGAAGCTGAGCAGCCCCGCGACGTAGGGGAAGGCCACCGGCCCGCGCCAGACCGCCTCGTCGCAGACCTCCAGGGCCGGATACGTGAGCACTACGACGGCAGCCTGGACCTCCCGGCCCCGCACGCTCACGTCGATGCCGGCCAGCGTCTCCGGCGGGCGCACGAGCGGTTCGATCCGCACCCGGCCGGCCAGGCCGCGCTGGATCGCCACCGCTTCGGCCGGCGACACCTCCCAGGGGTGCGGTGCGTGCAGTTTGACAGGCATGGGGAACACCGGGGCCATCACGAGACGTCAGAACGCCCGCAAGATACGATCTCCGCTGCTCATCTCCGACCCATGTCCGTCCTCCCTCGCCTCACGGTCCTTGTCCTGGTAGCCTTCCTGGCTGCCCCGTCCGCCGATGCCCGTCAGGTCCAGCAGCCCGCAGCACACCCTCCCCGCTCACCCGGGCAGGCGTTCGCCCTGAGCCTCGTGCTCCCGGGCCTGGGCCACCGCTATGCCCAGCACGGGCGCTGGGGACGCGGCACCTTCTATGCCCTGGCCGATGCCGGCCTGTGGCTGGGCCTCCTCGGGACGGAATGGCGGCGGCAGGCCCTGGTTCAGAGCTTCGAAACCCTCGCCGCCACCCGGGCCGGCGCCCGGGTCGAGGACAAAGACCGCACGTTCTTCCTCAACCTGGCTGCGTACCATTCCTCGGACGAATACGTGGCCGTCCAGCTGCGCAACCGTGCCTGGGACCGGATCGACTACGTGGCCGACCCGGCGTTCCAGTGGGCCTGGGCCTCCGAGGAAGATTTCCTGACGTTTCGCCGGCTCCGCAGGGATGCCGAAACCCTCCGCAACCGCCGCTTTGTCCTCGCCGCCGCCCTCGTCGCCAACCGCCTCCTCGCCGGGTTGACGGCCCTCCGCGCCGCCCGCCATGCCAACCGGAACGTCCCTCCGCTCCAGCTTTCCCTGGCCGCCCCGCCCCCCGGCACCGACCTCCCCCGCCTCCAGGTTGCCGTCACGTTCTGAGGCCCGCGTCAGAACTTCCAGAACGCGTCCCGGAAATGTTCGATGCGGGGCGTTGCGCCGTCGATCAGGATGCTGACCACGTCGAAGCGACAGGGCATCCCGTCCATCCGGTTCTCGTGCAGATAGGCCTCGGCGGCCTTGATCACGTTGCGTTTCTTCTCCTCGGTGACCGCCTCCTCAGGATGGCCGTAGCCGAGTCCGGACCGGGTCTTCACCTCCACGAAAACGAGTTCACCGCCCTCTTCGTACCGCGCCGCCGGCTCAAAACAGACCAGATCCACCTCGGCCCGTTCGAACCGGTAATTCCGTTCCAGGATGCGAAACCCTTGTTGCTCCAGGAAGGCCGCGGCCAGCTCCTCCCCGTGGGTACCCAGATCGCGTGTCGTCATCGCTCCGTGCGTGTCCAGAACAAGATCCTTTACGGGCTTGTAAGTTACGCCGAATTATCGCATCTTGGTACGAATTTTCTGCGGTACGGGGCGAACCCTGGTTTCTGGTGACGGAAGCGCATTTCCCTGGCGTCTGCGTTCGCTGCCTGCCCGCTACCGGCGTTAGTCAGTTCGTTTGGCCGGTGCCTCAACCGATCGTTTCTCTCTTCACCGGTCTTCAGCCATGCGAAGCATATTCTCTCGGGCGCTGCTGGCAGCGTGCCTGCTCCTCTCCGTACCCGCCAACACCCACGCCCAGGATGCCGGGAAAGCCCGCCAGGATGCCGAACGTTCGGCCCGAACCGCCGAGACCCCACGCTCGCTGACGGGCGCACGTACGCCGTGTGTGGGCGGCAGCGCCGGCGGCTTCGCCTGCCAGAACGTCGACCTGGTGGCCCGCCTCGTCTCGGCCGACCTGGGCGGCGGCAGCGGCGTCGACCTGAACGACATCTGGGGCTGGACCGACCCCGTCACGGGCGTCGAATACGCACTCGTCGGGCTGGAGAACGGTACGGCGTTCGTCGACCTCTCCGACCCGGAAAACCCGGTCTTCGTGGGGCACCTGCCCACGCACTCCTTCTCCTCGCTCTGGCGGGACATCAAGGTGTACCAGGACCATGCCTTCATCGTCAGCGAAGCCAGCGGCCACGGGATGCAGGTCTTCGACCTGACCCAGCTTCGCAGCGTGACCACACCGCCGGTAACGTTTTCCGAGACGGCGCACTTCGGCGGCGTCGGGAACACGCACAACATCGTCATCAACGAGGAGACGGGGTTCGCCTACCTGGTCGGCTCCACCTTCGGCGGGCAGAACCTCTGCGGCGGCGGCCTCTACATGGTCGACATCCGAATCCCCGCCCAGCCCGCCTTTGCCGGCTGCTTCGGCGGCGACGGGTACACGCACGACGCGCAGTGCGTCGTCTACCACGGGCCGGACACCGAGCACGTGGGTAAAGAGATCTGCTTCGCCTCGAACGAGGACACGATCACCATCGTGGACGTGACCGACAAGAGCCGGCCCGTCATGATCTCCCGTACCGGCTATGCGCAATCCAGCTACACGCATCAGGGCTGGCTCACCGAAGACCACACCCATTTCCTGCTGGATGATGAACTGGACGAGTCCTCCTTCGGCCTCAACACCACGACCCGTATCTGGGACGTCTCGGACCTGGACGACCCCGTCCTGCGCACCGTCTACACGCACAGCGTCGGCTCGATCGATCACAACCAGTACGTCGTCGGCCACCACGCCTACCAGTCGAACTATACGAGCGGCCTGCGCATCCTGAACATCGAGAACCTCGACAGCCCGTTCGAAGAAGCTTACTTCGACACGTACAGCGCCAGCAACAGCAAGTCGTTCGTGGGCACGTGGAGCAATTACCCGTTCTTCGCAAGCGGGCTGGTCATCGTGAGCGACATCACGGGCGGGCTGTTCATCCTCGAGCCGACGCTCGACGGGACGCCGCCTCCGGACGAACTGGTCATCACCCTCACCCCCGAGCAGAACGACATCATCATCGGCGCCGGCGGGGGCTCGTTCACCTATGACCTGAGCGTGACGAACAACGGCGCTACGAGCCGGCTCGTGGATGTGTGGATCACCATCTCCGGCAACGGCGTCAACCGTACCCTGGGGCCCGTGAGCCGGACCCTGAATGCGGGGCAGACCCTGGCCCGGACGCTCCAGCAGAACATCCCCGCAGGCGCCCCGGCCGGCATGTACACCGTCACCGGCAGCGCCGGCACGTTCCCGGTGGCCGACGCCACGGACAGCTTCACGTTCGAGAAGACGGCCGCCAAGGGCGGAGGCCTTACCGTGGCGGACTGGAGCGGCACCCTCACGCTGGCGGAAGCGGACACGCCGGAAGCCCCTGCCCAGATCGCGCTGTTGTCCAACTACCCCAACCCGTTCAACCCGCAGACGACCATCACGTACGTGCTCAACGAAGCGTCGTCCGTGACCCTGGCCGTCTACGACGAACTCGGGCGCCGGGTGCGCACGCTGGTTCAGGGCCAGCAGGCAGCCGGCACGTACCGGGTCACCTGGGACGCCACGCGGGCGACGGGAGGACGGGTGCCCTCCGGGCTGTACTTCGTGCGTCTGGAAGCCGGCGGGCAGACCGTCACCCGCAGCATGATGCTGCTCAAGTGAGCCGGCCGCTCCGGCCCAGGCGCCGCTCGATGGTGTGCCAGCGATCGCCGATCTCCTGGTCGCCCACGTCGAGGGCATAGGCCACGGCGTCGAGGAAGCGCTGCTCCTTGCCGGCGAATGTCTGCTTGGCAAAGAACCACTCCGCGTTCCCGTCCTTGAGCAGCGCCTTGACCTCCTCGTCCGAGAGGTAGCCACTGAGGCATACGACCGGCAGGCCGGCCTCGGCCATGAGTGCGAGCCCCTGCCGGTCATAAGCGTCGCCGGGGATCAGGCTCACGTCGACGACGGCCGCCCGGACGGGATGCGCCTGCACGAGGCGCAGCGCCTCCTCGTAGGTATCGGCCAGGAGCACGGCATAGCCGGCCTCCTCCAGGATCCGGCGCACCTCACGCTGCCAGGCGCGTTCATCCTCAACGAGCAGTATCGTCTCCTTTTCCATATAAGCGTCTCTGGTCTTCCGGCCCGGGCGGCCGGCTGCCGCAAGATACACGTCACCCGGCGCGCAGAGCAACCGTGAAACAGGTGCCGACACCGGGCTGGCTCTCGAGCGTGATCTCCCCCCCCATCCGCTCGATCTGGTACCGCGAGGCCCAGAGCCCGATGCCGTGCGGGCCGGCGTCGCCCCGCTCCCGCGTCGAGTACAGCGGCATGAACACCTTTTCCTGATCTTCGGGAGCGATTCCGGAGCCATCGTCCCGGACGTGCAGGTCCACCATCTCGTCCTCGGGCCGGGCCGAAGCGGTCACCTCGATGCGGGAGGCCCCGGCCTGCGCCGCGTTCTGCAGCAGGTTGGCGATGATGTCCACGAGAAGCACCTCGACGGCCCGCACGCGCACCGGCGAGGCGAGGTGCGCCACCACCTGCAGCCCGGGGTTGATACTCTCGACGTGCGCCGCCCGGATGGCCCGCTCGACGACCCGTCCCAGGTCAACCACCTCCGGGTTGCCGATGTCGCGCAGGCGCAGCTGGTTCGCCATCTCCATCAGCCCGCGTGTGTCCTCGCGGAGGTGCTCCAGCCGGGCGTAGATGCCCGCATCCTCGATGCCCAGCGCCCGGAGCTTCCCCACGATGTCGCCGATGACCATGGGGATGGTGCCCGCCACGTTGGCCATTTTGTGGGCGAACTGGGCCGCCGCCGCACTCAACGTGGCGATGGCCTCGGCGGTGGCAGCCTTGCGCTGCGCCTCGGAGAGCCGCGCCAGCTGGATGCGAGTGGCCGCCATCTCGCCAAAGATGCGGATGGTGTTCTGCTCGTCCGGTCCCGGCTGATAAGGCATGCGGAAGAAGACGTAGAGCACCCCCACGCTCTGGCGGGCTACCTGCAGGGCCACCCCGATGAAGGAACGCAGACCGTTCGGCTCCATGATGTGCCGGCGCAGGTTCTGCACCAGATCCCGCTCCTCCGGCCCCAGGTCCTCCAGATCCTGCACGATGATCGTGCCCCGTCGCATGAGCGTGTGTGTGAGGCCCTCCGGGCGGGGCGGCGCGATCTGGAACGTCTTCATGTCCAGCCCCGCCCCCAGAACCTGCTCGGGGTCGAGTGTGCGGGCGTGCTCGTCCCAGGGATAGAGGATGGCGGCGTCGGCATGCAACACCCGCATGGCCCATTCCACCACCCGCAGGAGCGCCCCGCGCAGCGTGCCCGCCTCGGCGACCGAAAAGACCGCCTCCCGCAGCGCCTCCAGGTCGCGGATGTGCCGGCGGTCACTCTCGCGCAGCTCCATCAACTGGATGGCCAGCCCCGCATGGTAGGCAAAGTGGTAGGCCAGGTCGAGTTCGTGGCTCGAAAAGTCGGGGCGCTCCCGGAAATGCAGGTACAACACCCCGACCGGACGGGCACCCTCCGGGTGCAGGGGAAACACGCCGGAACTGGTGATGCCCGCCCGGCGCACGACCGGGTTGAGCCGCGACGGATCGTCTTCCCACACGTGACGGCCGGTCCGCAGCACCCGCGCCCCGGTGCCACGACGCCGGGGCAGATGCTTCCACTCCGCCCCCAGCCCCACGCTGGCTTCCCGCTGAAAGGTCTTCGTTTGCGGATCATACCGGTGGATGCGGCAGGCGTCGGCTCCGAAAACCCGCAGGGCCGTGGCCGCGATCAACTCCAGGATGCGCACCCGGTCCGGTTCGGTCAGGATGACGGCGTTGAGCTCGCGCAACGCCCGGAGCACGCCGTCGATCGGGATCCTCGATGGGCTGCTCTCCGCCATACGGTTCGGCATCACGTTCGGGGTTGGCACGACCGCTAGGCGTCGCCGTCGGCATCGTCGTGCAGGGTCTCTGCGATCTCGATGAACTGCTTGATCATCGGCGCATTCTGCGCACGGATGAACGGGAGCAGGGCGCGGGAGAACCCTTCGAACACGTCCATCAACTCCATCAACCTGTCGATGCGCTCGCAGAACTGGCGTTCCTGCGGCCCCAGCGCGGCACAGTCAGCCCCCGGGGTTCCGGTGAGCAGGTCCCGGCAGGCCCGCAGTTGTTCCTGCACCGGCTGGATCTCCCGGCGCTTTCGCTCTTCGATGATGCGGGCCGTAATCTGCCAGACGTCCTTCTCGGCCGTGAAGAAATCCTTCCGGGAACCCGGGCGGTGGACCTTACGCACCAGGTTCCAGCTCATGAGGGAGCGGAGGTTCATGTTGGCATTGCCCCGGCTGATCTTCAGCCGCGCCATGATCGTGTCCGTGTCGAGCGGCTCGTCCGAGGCATAGAGCAGGGCGTGGATCTGGGCCATCGTCCGGTTGATCCCCCAGTTGGACGCCATCTCGCCCCAGAACAGGACGAACCGCTCCAGCGCTTCCTGATACCGGGGGGAAGGGACCTCCGCCGCGTCCTGCTTCGCCGGATCTCGGGTCATGAACGTCGGTCGTTTGGCTCTGTCGTGCGCCTCTATGACCGACGGCGTACGCCCCTGTTCCATTGCTTTTCAATATTTTTTGAAACCCGAAGCCGCTGCCCGAAGGCCTTTTCCGCGCTCGAATCGACGAACGGATGCGATGGCACGGCGAACCCGGCCCGGCCTCCCCGGCGTATCAGGCCCGCCCCGCACCAAGCCCCGATCCACATGCCAGCGACCCCGCCCCGCCTGCTCACCCTGACGACCGACTTCGGCACCCGCGATGCGTACGTGGCGGCCATGAAAGGGACGATCCTGTCGATCACCCCCACGGTTACGCTCGTCGACATCACGCACGAGATTGCCCCGCAGGACATCATGGAGGCGGCCTTCGTCCTCCGGGACGCCGTGCCCTACTTCCCGGACGGAACGGTGCACCTGGTCGTGGTCGACCCCGGCGTGGGGACCGACCGGCGGCCGGTGGCGCTGCGCAAGGGCGGGCACCGGTTCGTCGGCGCGGACAACGGCCTCTTTCCCCTCCTGCTCGACGAGGGGCCGGACGAGGCCGTCGTGCTCGACCGCCCGGCCTTCTGGCGCACGTCCGCACCGAGCAACACGTTTCACGGGCGGGACATCTTCGCCCCGGTGGCGGCCCACCTGGCGGCGGGCCACGCCCTCCACGAGGTCGGCACCCCCACGGATACCCTGACGCCGCTGCACTGGGCCCTCCCCCTCATCGACGACCAGGGGGTGCAGGGCTGGGTCGTGCACATCGACCGCTTCGGCAATTGCATCACCAACATCCCGCGGGACGCCCTGGAGCAGGCCCGGGCGGGCCGGGCGGTCAAGTGCTTTGCCGGCACCACCATCCTGCAGGGAATCCACCGCACGTACGGCGACGTGGCCGACGGAGAACCGCTGGCCCTCTTCGGCAGCCACGACTTTCTCGAAATTGCCGTTCGCGGAGGGAACGCGGCCGAACTGCTGGGCATTCGAAAGGGCGCACCGGTTCACCTCGTCTTTGCGTGAACCCCGGACGGTTTCCAGCCACCACGCCCCGCCTTCGTACATGACCGATCGTCTTTCTCTGCCCGACGACCTGCTCGACCGGCTCTACGCCATGGCCCGGTTGCTGGCAGCCAGCGACGAGGCCGCGGCGGACCTCGTGGCGGCCACGCTGCGTCAGGCCGCGGCGGCTCCGGCCCCGCCGTCGGGCAGGCCGGCGGAGCGGGTGTGGCTCTTTCACCTCCTCCTCCAGCAGCACCGGGCCGGGCTGCCCCCCGGGGTGGAAGCACCGGATCGGCCCGCAGAGGCGCCGTTCCCCCTCCGTGCCCACCTGGCCCACCGCTACATCGACCGGATGGTG
Organism: uncultured Rhodothermaceae bacterium; assembly: GCA_964552015.1. Classification (GTDB taxonomy): domain Bacteria; phylum Bacteroidota; class Rhodothermia; order Rhodothermales; family ISCAR-4553; genus Rhodocaloribacter. The sequence continues at coordinate 44,831 of CAZKFR010000005.1, forward strand.
CCGGTCGTCTTCGCGAACCTGCCCGGGACCGACCGGCTCCTCCTGGCCCTCTGCGACCTGGAGCATTTCTCCTGCATGGAAGCCGCCGTGATGCTGAACCTGGATGCCGAGACGGCCTGTGCCCGGCGAGAGACGGCCCACGGGAAGGTCGTGCAGGCGCTCCGCGAAGCCGCCACGCCCCCGGAGCGCCGCCTGCTCGACGCCCTGCCCGGCGACCCGCAGGAATGGCTGCCGGACGCCCTCGCCCGCACGCTCACGCCCCTGCTCCTGCCGGCCTCGCCCGCCCTGCGTCAGCGGCTCAAGCCCCTCGCCGAGGCTTCGGCCCCGCCCCCGCCGCGCCCGGCACCGCCTCGGGGCTCCGTACGGCGCCGGCACCCGCTGCGCTCCGCCCTCGTCGGCCTGACGCTGATCCTCGCCGCCGGCCTGACCGGCTACGGCCTCTCGGCGCTCATCCCGGCGCCGGCGCCCCCGGAGACGGACCTGATCCAGCTCACCGCCCGGAACGCCGACCAGATCGAACCCGCCTTCCACACCCCCAGCCCCGAACAGGCCGAACGCTATCTCCGTGACCGGCTCGGATGGCGCCTGACCATCCCTACCATCGACGAGGCTCTGCTCCTCGGGGTCGGCCAGCGCGCCCTGGCGTCGGGTGTCGAGGTGCCCGTGCTCCTCTATGAAGACATCCGCACGGCGGAGCACATCCCCGTCTACGCCTTCAGCTACGCCTTCCTCGACCGGCACCGCGAGCGCCTCACGCTGGCCCGGGACATCCTCCGGCAGATCGAGCGCGAGCACCACTTTGACCTCCACGACCTAGGCGACCGGCAGGTGCTCGTCTGGCGCTACCGCGACGACATCTTCGTCGCCGTCACGCCCCGCGACGCCGCCGGCCTCCGCGACCGCATCCACTACCCCTCCTGAACCACCCGCGCCGCCGGCAGGTCGATCCGGAACGTCGTGCCCTGCCCCGGACGGGACTGCACCAGCGTGAGCGTACCCCCGTGGTAATCCTCCACGATGCGCTTGGCCAGGCTCAGCCCGAGTCCCCAGCCGCGCTTCTTGGTGCTATAACCGGGCCGGAAGACGTTTTTCCACTGGCGCCGGTCGATCCCCTTGCCGGTATCCCGCACCTCGATGAACACCCGGCCGTTCTCGCTCCACCCGACGATCTCGATGCGCCCCGTGTCCGTCTCGATGGCATCGAGCGCGTTCTTGAGCAGGTTCTCGACGACCCACTCGAACAACTCCGGATTCAGCGGGGCCGTGAGGTCGTCCGGCATCTCGACCGTGAGTTCGACGTGCTTGCCCCGTTGCGGGATGCGCCGGCGGATATAGTCGGCCGTGCGGCGAACGACAGGTGCCACCCCCATCGGCTCGAGCTTCGGCAGCGAGCCGATGTCGGAGAAACGGCTGGTGACGCGCCGGAGTCGCTCTACGTCGCGCTCGATCTCGTCGACCGCCGCGCGCGCCTGTTCCGGCGGCAGATCGGGCAGGCGGAGCACCTCGACCCAGCCCATCAGGCTCGAGATGGGCGTGCCGAGCTGGTGGGCCGCCTCCTTGGCCATGCCCACCCACAGGCTGCTCTGCTCGCTCCGGCGCACATACGAGAAACCCAGATACCCCACAAGAATGAACAGCCCGACGAACAGCAACTGGATGTACGGAAAGATGCGCAGTTGCTTGATCAGGTTCGACTCGTCGAAGTAGAGCAACTGTTCGAGACGCTGCTCGCCGTAGTCGATCTGGATGGGGATGGGGTCGAAGGCCTCGGCCATGCGCCGGAGGTGGTCCTGCAGGCGCGCCTCCAGGCGGAGGGAATCTTCGGCGGTGCGGACCGTCAGGGTGTCGGGGACATCCGGCAGGTTACGCCAGTTGACCGGCCGTCCCGTCTGCGCATCGACGACGATGGCGGGGATATCGAACGTGTTGGGCACCAGGATGGCGTCCGTGATGAAGCTCAGTTCGCTCGTCTCGGGCATGCCCTGCGCCCAGAGTACGGCCCGGCGGAAGCGCTCGAGGTCGTCCGGGCTCACGTCCACGGGGCGCGCCCCGTCTTCTTCCCACCGGCGCAGCAGCACCTCGAGCGCGCGCAGCTCAGGCAGGTACGGGTTGACCGACCTCGGCTGGGCCGCTTTCGAAAGCTGTTCGTACGCCTTGCCCCAGAGCTGCATGATCGACTGCTCGCGCTCGCTCAACTTCCGAACCAGATGGTTCGTGTAGGCCAGCGAAGCCACGGCAATCAGCATGGCGAAGGCGATCAGCCCGAGCTTGAGGTTGACCGAGAGACGATAAGCACGCATGGCGACGGATCAGGCAGCGAAAAGAAACGGGGACGCCCACCGGAGCGCGCGGCCGTACGGCCCGCCGGCACGACGCCTCCCCCTGGACCACCGCCCCCGGTTCGGCTCCGTTCAGCCCCGGGGCCGGAGGAGCGGCTCCGTCCCGTGGATCGTCTGTTCCCGCTTCGGGCCGGTCGAGATCATGCTCAGCGGCACCCCGGCGTAGTCGGCGATGAACTGGAGGTAACGGCGGGCCGCCTCGGGCAGATCCTCCACACGCACGAGGCCGGTGATGTCCTCCTTCCACCCCGGCAGCGACTCGTAGACCGGCTCGACCCGGCCGAGCGTCTGCACTTCCGCCGGGAAGCGGGTCGTCTCCTTGCCATCGTAACGATAACGGACGCACACCTTGATCTCATCGAGGCCGGTGAGCACGTCGAGCTTCGTGATGGCGTAGTCCGTACAGCCGTTGACCATCGACGTGTAGCGGAGGGCGACCAGGTCGAGCCACCCGCAGCGGCGGGGGCGCCCCGTGGTGGCGCCGAACTCGTGCCCGACCTGCCGCAGTCGCTCGCCCGTCGCGTCGTGCAGTTCCGTCGGGAAGGGGCCGTTGCCCACGCGCGTGCAGTAGGCCTTCACGATACCGATGCTGCGGCGGACAGCCGTTGGCGGTACGCCGAGGCCCGTGCAGCACCCTCCCGCCGTCGGATGGCTGGACGTGACGAACGGGTACGTCCCGAAGTCCACATCGAGCAGGGCCCCCTGCGCCCCCTCGGCCAGAACGTGCTTGCCCTCCTTCAGCGCGTTGCACAGGTACTGCGTCGTATCGGTAACGTACGGATCGATCAGCTTGTCGAACTCGACGTACTCCTCGATGATGGCCTCCACGTCCAGTTCCTCGGCCCCGTAGACGCTCCGCAGGATGGCGTTCTTCTCCTCGATGGCCGTGCGCAGTTTCTGGCGCAGCACGTCCCGGTCGAGCAGGTCGACGACGCGGATGCCGGTACGGGCATACTTGTCGACGTACGCGGGGCCGATGCCGCGGCCGGTCGTGCCGATGGCGCCGGCGTCGCGGGCCTGTTCGCGGGCCGCCTCGATCCGCTTGTGATACGGCATGATGAGGTGGGCGTTGTGCGAGATGAACAACCGCCCCTCCACCTCGTAGCCGAGGTCCCGGATCGTACGGATCTCTTCGAGCACGGCCGCCGGATCGAGCACGACCCCGTTGCCGATCACGCACGTGACGCCCTCGTGGAAGATGCCGCTGGGCACCAGGTGAAGCACGAACGTCTTATCGCCCCAGCAGATGGTATGCCCGGCGTTCGCCCCGCCCTGATAGCGGGCCACGATGTCGACCTGATCGCTCAGCAGGTCCACGATCTTCCCTTTACCTTCGTCGCCCCACTGGCTTCCGATGACGATGGAGACTGGCATGATACGCTGAAAGGATGTTGCATTCGAAAAAGCGCCGAACGTTCAACGTGCCACGTGCCACGTGCCACGCATGCACACAAGAGAAGGCGACGAGGCCTGCCTCGCCGCCTTCGCCTATAACGACCGGCAACGTAGTACGGCACGCCCGGCAGAAACCCGCTGGCCTTCACCGGTACGCCGCGATGCCGGGAAAGATCACTCCTCTTCGAAGCTCTTCACGGCTTCTTCCACCGAGTCGTAGTGCTTGAAGACCGTGATCAGCTTGGTGATGACCAGGAGCGACTGGATGCGGTCGGCCACGTTGGCCAGGCGCAGGTCCCCGCCGGCGTTCCGCATCGTGGTCAACCCGCTGATGAGCATGCCCAGCCCGCTCGAGTTCATGAACTTCACCTTCGAGAGGTCCACGACGACGTTCGTCTTGCCCTCTTCCTTGAGCTTGTGCAACGTCTCGTGGAGCTTGGCACCGTCCGGGCCGCCCATGACGTTCCCTTTGAGGGTAATCACGACGGCGTTGTATCGTTCGTCAACGCTAAAGTTCATCTGACCTCCGGAGGCTAGCTGGTTGTCTGGGGGAGCGGGTAGGCGGCTACCGGTCAAATCCGACGGGGATTTCCGGACCGCCCGCCCCTCCTCGAAAAAGCATGGCACCCGATCAGGTCCGACGCGCGTTCGCCCGCTGCCGCAACTCGACCACGATCGGCGAGGCGACGAAGATCGAGGAGTACGTCCCGATCAGGATCCCGATGATGAGGGCGAACGCGAACCCGCGCAGCACCTCGCCCCCGAATATAAAGAGCGTGATCACCACGAGCAAGGTCGTGCCCGAGGTGATGAGCGTACGGCTGAGCGTGTTGTTGATCGACCGGTTGACCATGCTCTCATAGGCCTCCGTCTTGAACAGGTTGGCGTACTCGCGGATGCGGTCGAAGATGACCACGGTGTCGTTGAGCGAGTAGCCCACGATGGTCAGGAAGGCGGCGATGATGGCCTGGTCGATCTGGAGCGAGAACGGCAGGAAGCCGTGCAGGAGCGCAAAGGCTCCGAGCGTGATGGTCACGTCGTGGAAGAGCGCCACCACGGCCCCGACGCCGAAGCGCCACTCGAACCGGATCAGGATGTAGAGAAAGATGATCAGAAGCGAGCCGATCACCGAATAGATGGCGCCCCGCTTGAGGTCCTCAGCGAAGCGCGGCCCGACGATGTCCGTCTTGACCACACGCGGGTTGGCCTGCGGGTAAGCCCCGCCGATGGCCTCGACGATCTGCTGCTGCCGCTGGTTGATGTCCCCCTCGGCCAGCATGCGCACGAGCAGGGCGTTCTCCCCGAAGCTCTTCACCTCGGGGTCGACGCCCAGGGCGTCGTTCAGCAGGCTGCGCACCTCGGTCGTCGGCAGGGGCTCGTCGCTCTCGACGACGAACTCCATGCCCCCGCGGAAGTCGATGCCCAGTTCGAGCCCGTGAAAGATCAGCGAGAAGAGGCTGAGCAAAAGCAGAATACCGGAGAAGAGATACGCCTTCTTCCGGTTCTGGATGAAGTCATAGTTGGCGTTTTCGAAGATACGCATGGCGTTGTTCGATGCTTGTGGCCGTCGTGCGGCGCGTGAAACGAATCCGGATGACCCGGCCGCACGGGCAGGGTCGCGTCGAGCGTCGCGTGGCTCAGCCGTAGCTGATGGCCATACGGCGCTCGATCACCAGATAATCGATGATGATGCGGGTGACGACGATGGCCGTGAACATGGACGAGAGGATACCCGCCATGAGCGTCACGGCAAAGCCCTGAATCGGCCCGACGCCGAACGAGTAGAGAATCACGCCCACGAAGAAGGTCGTGATGTTGGCGTCGAAGATGGCGCTGAGGGCTTTCGAGTACCCGCCCTCGATGGCGGCCTTGAGCGTCTTGCCGGTCGCCTGTTCTTCCCGGATGCGCTCAAAGATGAGCACGTTGGCGTCGACGGCCATACCGATCGTCAGCACGATACCGGCGATGCCGGGCAGCGTCAGCGTGGCCCCGAAGGCAGCCAGGATGCCCAGGATGAAGATGACGTTCAACAGCAGCGCCACGTCGGCCACCACGCCGCCGGTGCGGTAATAGAACATCATAAACAGCGCCACGAGCAGCAGCCCGACGACGACCGAATTGAAGCCGGCGCGGATGGACGCCTGCCCCAGGCTCGGCCCAACGGTGCGCTCCTCGACGATGTCCACCGGCGCGGGCAACGCCCCGGACTTGAGCACCGTCACGATGTCCTGGGCCTCCTCCCGCGAAGCCAGCCCGGTGATGCTCGTCCGCCCGCTCGGGATGCGTTCGTTGATGACCGGATACGAGTACACGACCCCGTCGAGCACGATGGCCACGTTCCGCCCGACGTTGGCGCCCGTGAGACGGGACCACGTCCGGGCGCCCTCCGAATTCATCGCCATCGTGACCTCGGGCTGGTTGGTAAACTGATCGAAGTCCACCCGCGCATCGGTAATCACGCTCCCGTCGAGTTCGACTTCCTCCCGCACACCGAGCAGGTAGTACACTTCCTGACCATCGGGCGTCGTACCGACCGGCGAGGCGGTGTACATCAGCTTGACGTTCGGTGGAAGCATCTCCTGTACGGCCGGATCGCGCAGGAGCGCGTTCACCTTCGAGGTGTCCTGTTCGAGGACACTACCAAAGACAACGCCCTGCCCGATGGGCTGCATCACATCAAGCAGGCGGTTACCGGTGCCCTCCTCCTCGTCGATGAGGGAGGACGGATCGAACGTCGTGTCGGCCGCGGCCACGGCGCTCGTATCGACCAGGCTCGAGTCGAGCCCCGTCTCATAGTATTCGATGATCCGCTGCAGGGCCCGCTGCAACTCGGCCGGCTCGGCCATCAGGTGGAACTCCAGGCGAGCCGTGCCTTTGAGCAGGTTCCGCACGCGCTCGGGATCGTCCACACCGGGCATCTCGACGACAATGCGCCGCGTACCCTGTTTGTGAATGGCCGGCTCGGTCACCCCGTAGCGGTCGACGCGGTCCCGGATGATCGAGATGGCACGCTCGACGGCCTGCTCGGCCTGCTCCCGCAGGTAGGCGGCCACCTCTTCGTTGGAGGATCGCCGTGTGATGCCGGCCTCCTCGTTACGGAAGTAGCGCGAGAGCCGAGCCTCGGGATCCCGTCGCTCGAACTCCTCGACGAACGCGTCGATGATGGAGACCTCGCCCGAGGTAGCCCGCTGACGGGCCGCCGCCAGCACCTCCTCGAACGTCTCGTCCGTGTCCGTGGCCAGCGCCCGGATCAGTTCGTCGACACGCACCTCGAGCGTGACGTGCATACCGCCGAGCAGGTCCAGGCCCAGCTTGAGGGCCCGCTCCTGCGTCTCGCGGATCTCCTGGAAATGCTCCTGTACGTACTGCTCGCGCTCCGCCTCGGTCATCGAAGCGAGCTTCCGGTTGATGTACAGGCTCTTGGCCGAGGGGTAGAGGTAGTACCCACACAGGACCAGGAAAAATACGGTAAAGAATATCTTGACGCCGTTACCTTGCATGGCTCTGGAAAAGGGTGTGATTCAGAAATAGGACGTGGGCGAACCGGGAAGGCCCGCGACGTCGGCAACGCCCGTTCGAGGGTTCGGTCGGGCCGTGGCCGCACCGGGAGAAATGCAAACCGGGCGATGCCGCTAGGGACCACGAGGCTGCTCGGACGTACGGAGCTGGACCAGGCTCGTCCGGACGGCCCCCTCGTGCACGAAGCCGATGAGGTGGAGGGGCGCTCCCGCCGCGTCGTCCGCCCGCACCCAGCCGTGGCCCTCCGCCATCCGGTCGGGCGTCTTTGCCACAGGGGCCGCCGCCGCGGACGGCACGGCCCGGGGCAGCACCGCCTCACCGACCAGGCGCAGATAGCGCCGCTGGAGGTACTGCACGAGGGCCTCCCCCCCCAGCGCTTCGCTGGTGAATACGCCGGCAAGCGACGTCCCGCCGGCGGCCTCATACGCCTGAACGAACGCGCTCAAAAAGGCGTGTAGCGAGCGCGGGGCCTGCGCTTCCGCCTCGGCCAGCGCCTTCTCGAAGGCGTCGTCGGGCGTCGTGCGCACCTGGCTGCGGAGCCAGTCCGCAAAGGGCATGGTGACCGGGGCCGCCGCCTGCATCGCCGGGGCCAGCAGGCCCGGCAACAGGCTCAGCCCGAGGCTGAGCACCACCAGCCGGCACCCCCATGTCGTCCGAAGCCTCTGCATGTCGGGCCACGCGTCGTAAACGGAATAGCTGAGCCATGTAAGTTATGACCCCGCCGCGCTTCGATCAATGTACCCCCGTGAAGGTTCCTCTCATTATATTCCGGCAGCCTTCACGTACCCGGCCCCGCCCGCCCGCATGACCGAGCGTCCCGTCAACCTGTCCGTCGTCATCCCCGTCTACGACGAAGGGGCGGGCGTACTCGACGTGCTCGGCGCGATCACGCCCCTGCTGCTGAGCCAGGGCCTCTCCCACGAGATCATCTTCGTCGATGACGGTTCCGGGGATGACACGTGGACGTACATCGAGCAGGCCTGCCAGAGCCGCAAGAACGTGCGCGGGCTGCGCCTGACCCGCAACTTCGGCAAGGACGCCGCCGTCTGGGCGGGGCTGGAGGCGGCCCGGGGGGAGGCCGTGCTCGTCATGGACGGCGACCGCCAGCACCCGCCGGCCCTGATCCCCCGCATGGTCCGGCTCTGGCACGAGACGGGCGTCGACGTGGTCGAGGCGATCAAGGTGGACCGGGGCACGGAATCGGCCATGCATCGTGCCGGGGCCCGCCTGTTCTACGGGCTCATGAACCACCTGGCCGGCTTCCGCCTCGAACGCTCGTCGGATTTCAAGCTGCTGAGCCGGCGTGCCGTCGAGGCGTTGCTCCGGTTGGAGGAACGCAACCTGTTCTTCCGGGGCCTCGTGGCCTGGATGGGCTTCTCCTGCATGCAGGTGCCGTTCGAGGTGCCCGAGCGCACCCGGGGCCGTTCGAAATGGAGCCTGCGCCGGCTCGTGGCCTTCTCGGTGCGGTCCATCACGGCGTTCTCGACGCTACCGCTACACCTGATCACAGGGGCGGGCGTGCTGTTTCTGGTCTTCGCGCTGATCCTGGGCGCCAAGGTGCTCTACCAGTGGTGGACCGGCGAAGCCGTGGAAGGCTTCACGACGGTGATCCTGCTCCAGGAGATCATCGGCAGCCTGCTGATGCTCAGCCTCGGCATCATCGGTCTGTACCTGGCGCGGATCTACGAGGAAGTGAAGCGTCGGCCCCGGTCCGTGATCCGGGAGGTGCTTCCCCGGCCGGCCGTCCCGGAAACCGTTCCCTCCGAGGAGGCCCGTCCATGAGCACCGCCCCGGGCCCGGCCTCGTCCCTGCACCCACGGCTGACCGGCTCCTGGCGGGTGCGGCGGCCGTGGCGCCTGTGGGCCGGCCTGCTGGCGCTCGTGCTGGCCGTCCACCTGCTGACGCTCACCACGTCGCCCCCGTTCTGGCAGGATGAGGTGCAGCAGGTCGACTTCGGACGGCTGGTGCTGGAGCCGGAGAGCGCCTGGTCGGCGAAATGGTCTCCGACGACGGGACGACCGATCCGGGTGTGGTCCTACGTGGGGCCGCTCCTGCACGAGGCCGGCTACCGACTGGCCGGAGGCTCGCCGGCGGGCTCGCGGCTGGCGGCTCTGCTCGGGGCGTTCCTGGCGGCCACGGCGCTGCTCGCCTGGCTCCGGGCCCGGCGCCTCCCCGCGGCGGCCGCGCTCGTGACCGCCCTGGCTTTCCTGCTCGACCCGCTCATGGTCAAGAGCTACAAGGGGGGACGGGTGGACGGATGGGCCATGGCTGCCGCCCTGGCCGCCTGCCTGGTACTCCGCCGCGCGGAGGACGCTCCGGCCCCCCGGTCGCAGGTGCGCCTGGCCCTGGCTGGCGCCCTGGCCGCACTGGCACCGCTCCTGTGGCAGTCCGGTGTGATCCTCTACCCGCTGATCCTGCTCGAACTCATTCCCCTGCTGCACGGTACGCTTCGCCGGGAGGGGCTGGCCGGAGTCGCCCGGCGGCTGGGCGCCTTCGCCGGCGGAGGCCTGCTGACCGCCCTGGTGGTCCTGCTCCCGCTGCTTCCCTCGGCGGCCACGCTGATCGAAGACACCCGCCTGTTCCTGGCCTCGAGCGCGGGCACGGGCGCCCCGCTCCGGGGCCTGCTCCGGCGCCTGCTGCGCGTGGACGATGTCGCCGGCGTCCTGCTGATGTCGTCTCCGCTGGTGCTGGCCGGCCTCGCCGGCCTCCTCATTCGCCGGGCGGGGGGAATGACCCTGGCCCTGCTGGGCGGCTACGTGCTCATCGCCCTGACGCTCATCTACAGCGGCCGCGTCCTCTACCTGCTGCCCTACCTGGCCCCGGCGGCCGCTCTGCTGATCGCCCCCGCCTTCGCCGGCCCGGCTGCTACGACGGCCCTCCGGAGCCTCCGCCTCGTGGCACTCGGTCTCGCAGGGTGGGCCATCGCCGTCTCTCTCGTCGCCCGCCCCCTGCTCACGTTGCGGCAGGCCGACGCCCGCGACCCGGCCGGCCTCTACCGGATGAGCCGGGAGGTCGTCGGGGAAGGCCCGCACCGCGTCTACCTGGACCGCACCTTTCCGCTCTATTTCCCCGGCCGTCCTCTCGGCTGGCACCTCCACGCGCTCAACTGGGAAGTGATCGGTCCCAACCCCGACGCCCGCCGGCACCTCACCGACCTGTTCGCCCGCATCGACGTCGCCGTGTTCGAGCGGGACCGGATCGACGCCCGGGCGGACAGCAGCCTCCGGGCTTCCGGGCTGGAACGCCTGGGCACGTTCTGTCCCCACGCCGCCGACTATGCCTGTCCCGATGGCACCGCGCCGCCGCCCGCTGCCTACGGCCCCTATACGATCTACGTACGCTCGGGACGGCCTGCCCCCTGAGCCGCCATGCTCCTCACCTTCCGCTGAAAGCGCTACCGAAACGCATAGTTTACAAGGTCTTCAAGAAAGGGCCTCCTGCGAGCGGGTACCGGTGAATATCTTCCGGGCACCTCATCGCACCATCCCGGCTCGCCGGAGGAGATCGCCATGCCGCTCGTGGCCCATTCCCCCCTGCCCACCTTCGAGCAGTTGCGGCACGCCGGTCAGGACGTCCTGCCGCTGGAGTACGCCCTGCACCAGGACATCCGCGAACTGCACATCGGGCTGCTGAACATGATGCCCGACGCAGCGCTGCAGGTGAGCGAGCGGCAGTTCATGCGGCTCATCGGGGGATGTAACAAGATCGTGCAATTCTTCGTGCACCCCTTCACGGTGCCGGGCCTGCCCCGCTCTCCCGAGGCACGCGCCTACCTCGACGCCTACTACGAAGACTTCGAGACCCTGAAGGCGGAGGGGCTGGACGCGCTCATCATAACCGGCGCCAACGTGGCGCGGCCCCTGCTGGACCAGGAGCCGTTCTGGGAGCCGCTCGTGGAGGTCATCGCCTGGGCTCGCGAGCACGTCACCTCCGTGCTGTGCTCCTGCCTGGCCACCCACGCCCTGCTGAAGGTGTTCCACGGCATCGACCGACAGCGGCTACCCCGCAAGCAATGGGGCGTGTACGCCCACCGCATCACGGGTCGGCACCCCCTCCTGGCCGACGTCAACACACGGTTCGACGTGCCCCACTCCCGCTGGAACGAGGTCACGCGGGCCCAGCTCGAGGCGGCGGGGCTGGTGGTGCTGGTCGAAAGCGCCGAGGCGGGCGTCCACCTGGCCGTCAGCCCGGACCACCTGCGCTTCGTCTACCTGCAGGGACACCCGGAGTACGACACCAACAGCCTGCTCAAAGAATACAAGCGTGAGGTCTTCCGCTACGTCCGCCGGGAGCGGGACGACTACCCACCCCATCCCGATCACTACTTCCCCCCCGAAGCCGCCGCCCTCGCCGACCGGTACCGCGAGGAGGCGGAACGCGCCCGGCGGCTGGGTATCGAACCGCCGCCCTTCCCCGAAGACGCGTTCCTGCCCCACCTCGACAACACCTGGGGCGACACGGCCAAGGCCCTCTTTAACAACTGGCTGGGGCTGGTCTACCGCGTGACTGACCTCGACCGCCACACCCCCTTCAAGCCCGGTATCGACCCGGAGGACCCGCTCGGCCTCCGGCAACGAAGCGAATCCGGAGAAGCATCCCCCTAACCCCCACAAACCAGGACACGCATGCACGACGAGACGATCTCCATCCACGGCGGATGGGAGCACGACCCGGCCACTCATGCCATCGCCGTTCCCATCTACCAGACCGTCGCCTACGCCTTCGACGACGCCGCCCACGGAGCCGCCCTCTTCAACCTGGAGGTGCCCGGCAACATCTACACCCGCATCATGAACCCGACACAGGCGGTGCTGGAGGAGCGGGTGGCACAGCTCGAGCACGGCGTGGCTGCCCTGGCTACCAGCGCCGGCAGCGCGGCCATCAACTACGCCATCCTCACCATCGCCGAAGCGGGCAGCAACATCGTGACCGTGCCGATGCTCTACGGCGGTACCTACACCCTCTTCGGCGGCATGCTGCCCCGGCAAGGCATCGAGGTGCGCTTCGCCGAGGACGACCGCCCCGAAAGCCTCGAGCGGCTCATCGACGAGAAGACGGCGGCGGTCTACTGCGAGAGCATCGGCAACCCGGCCGGCAACATCGTCGACCTCGAAGCGCTGGCTGCGATGGCGCACCGCAACGGCGTGCCGCTCATCGTGGACAACACCGTCGCCACCCCCGTGCTCATCAAGCCCATCGACTACGGCGCCGACATCGTCGTGCACTCGCTGACCAAGTACATGGGCGGGCACGGCACCTCGCTCGGCGGCGTCATCGTCGACGGTGGCACGTTTCCGTGGTCCGACCACGCCGACCGCTACCCGATGCTCACCCGGCCCGAGCCGGCCTACCACGGGGTCGTCTACACGGAAGCGTTCGGCCCGGCGGCCTTCATCGCCCGGGCCCGGACCGTGCCACTGCGCAACACCGGTTCGGCCATCAGCCCGTTCAACGCCTTCCTGATCCTGCAGGGCCTCGAGACGCTGCCGCTGCGCATGGAGCGCCACGTCGACAACGCGCTGGCCGTGGCCCGCTACCTCGACGACCACCCGGCCGTGGCCTGGGTGCAGTACGCCGGCCTGCCGGACTCGCCCTACTACGAACTGGCGAAAAAGTACACGAACGGACGCCCCTCGGCCCTGCTCTCGTTCGGGGTGAAGGGAGGCTATGAGGCGGGTGTCCGCTTCTACGATGCGCTCAAACTCTTCAAGCGCCTGGTGAACATCGGGGACGTGCGCTCGCTGGCGGCCCACCCGGCCTCGACGACGCACCGCCAGCTGAACGAGGAGGAGCAGCGGGCCGCCGGAGTCACGCCGGACATGATCCGCCTCTGCATCGGCATCGAGCACATCGACGACCTGATCGCCGACCTGGAGCAGGCGCTGGCCGCCTCGCAGGCCTGACGGCATCGTTCCTCGCTGCGTACGAAGGGGATGGCTCCACCGGGTCATCCCCTTCGGCGCTGGTTCCCCGGGGCGCGCCCCCCCCCGAAAAGCCCTGTGACACATGGCTGTCACGCCCACCGGCTACCTTGGGGTGAGGCTTTTTTCCACGCTTTCGGTCGTGCCCATGAACACCGGTTGCTTTCACCTGGCCGCGCTGCTGCCCGATGTGCTGGCTCAACTCGCCGCCCTGGCCGGCGGATCGTTCCCCGAGAGTCCGCCGGCGGACCGGCCGGCGGCCCTGCCCGTCCGGCCGCCCGTGACGCCGGAACCGGATCCCTGCTCGACCAATGCCCTCCTGCTTCGGGTCATGCACCGGGCCGGATCGAACACCTGATCGTTACCGGTTCCCGGGATCAGCCCTTCCGGTCAACCCACGCCCGGCGTCCTTCATCGCCCGGGTTCAACGGGTTTTAACGGAACAGCGGACGGCTACCCCCGTACCTCGCTCGCCCATGGCCATCCCTGCCGGGCCGTCCCCGTCGGGTTACCCGTTTGCTTCCCGGAATGTACCTAGCCAGGCTCGATCGTTTCGCCCGGTTTGCCTGGGCGGTGGTAGGCTACCTCCTGCTCGTGATCCTGTGGGGCGCCTTCGTGCGTGCCACGGGGTCGGGGGCGGGCTGCGGGAGCCACTGGCCGCTCTGCAACGGGGAGGTGATCCCGCGGGCTCCGGAGGTGGAGACACTCATCGAACTTTCGCATCGCCTGACGAGCGCGCTCTCGGGGCTGCTCGTGATCGGGCTGCTGGTCTGGGCCTTCCGCCGTTATCCGAGGGGACACCGGGTACGGCACGGAGCGGTGCTCTCGCTGGTCTTCATGCTGCTCGAAGGCGCCATCGGGGCCGCGCTCGTGCTGTTCGAGTGGGTGGCACACGACGCCTCGCTGGGCCGGGTGATCTCGATGGCCCTGCACCTGAACAACACGCTCATTCTGGTGGCCGTGCTCGTGCTGACGGCGTGGTGGGCCTCCGGTGGCGCGCCGCTCCGGCTGCGCGGGCAGGGCGAGACGGGCTGGCTCCTCGGCATCGCGCTCGTCGCGCTGCTGATCCTCGGCACCACGGGCGCCGTGACGGCGCTGGGCGACACGCTCTTTCGCCCCGATTCGCTGGCCGAGGGCCTGCAACGCCACGCGTCCGGGACGGCCCATTTCCTGGAACGACTCCGTATCTGGCATCCGCTCATGGCGGTGCTCGTCGGGGCCTACCTGCTGTTTCTGGCGCGGCACCTCTCGCTCACCCGGCCGGATCCCGGCGTGGCCCGGCTGACGCGTGCCGTGCTCGTTCTCTTTGCCCTGCAGTTTGCCGGCGGACTCCTGAACGTGTATCTCCTGGCCCCCGTCTGGATGCAGCTCGTCCACCTGCTCATGGCGGACCTGCTGTGGATCGCGCTGGTGCTGCTGGCGGCCCGAACGCTGGCGGCGTCCCCGCCCGTGCCGGCCCCGGAGGCCGCCTGACGGGCTTTGTCCTCAACGTCCGAATCCGTACCTTGCCTCACGAACCGCAGACCCCTCGCTTCATGTCCACCGCGCCCCATCCCCCGGCCCCCGATCTCCTCGCCGACGCGGCCCTCCCGGCGGCGGTGACGACGCCTCCGTGGCGGGACTACCTGACGCTCACCAAACCGGAGATCGCGTTCCTCGTGGCCCTTTCGGCGCTGGCGGGCTTTTTCCTGGCGCCGGCGTCCGCCTTCGACGGATGGACCCTGCTCGCGGCCCTCGTCGGCATCACCCTGACGGCCGGCGGGAGTGGCGCCCTGAACCACTACCTGGAGCGGGACCTCGACACCCGGATGCGCCGGACGGCCCGGCGCCCGATTGCGGCGGGCCGGATGGCCCCGGAGACAGCCCGTACGTTCGGGCTGGTGCTCGTCGCCGCCGGGCTGGCGCTCCTGTGCCCGCTGACGAACCCGCTCACGGGCGTGCTGGCGGCCCTTACGGTGGTCCTCTACCTGTACGTCTACACCCCCCTGAAGCGCGTGACGAAGTACAACACGCTGGTGGGTACGCTGCCGGGTGCCCTCCCCGCGCTGGGCGGCTATACGGCCGCTACGGGTGAATTCGGCGTGGCGGGGTGGCTGCTCTTCGCCGTCCTTCTCTGCTGGCAGATGCCCCACTTCTTCGCGCTGGCCTGGATGTACCGGAAGGACTACGCACGCGCCGGCTATGCCATGCTCCCCGTGGTGGAACCCTCGGGCCGCTCGACGACGCGGCAGACGCTCGGGTTCACGGTGCTCATGATCGTGGCCAGCCTGGCCCTGCCGCTCACGGGTGCCGTCGGGTGGCTCTACACGGCCGGCGCTCTCGGCCTCGGGGTGTGGTTCCTCCGGCCCGTGCTCCGGTTTTACGTCGACACGACCGCCTACCGCGCCCGGCGCGTCCTGATGGCTTCCGTCGGCTATATCCCGCTGCTGGTGGCCTGCATCGTGGCGGACCGCCTGCTGGCCTGGCTTCTGGCCTGACCCTATCGTCTCACGTACGGCTACGCCCATGGAGCAGCCTGCTGTCGCGTTGTCACACGTCGTGCACCACTACGGCGACCGCCGGGCCCTGGACGACGTCTCCCTCACCGTACCCGCCGGCGAACGCTTCGGCCTGCTGGGACCGAACGGAAGCGGCAAGACGACCCTGTTCCGCATCCTGGCGACCCTGTTGCCCCCCTCGGAAGGCACGGCGCGCGTGGCCGGCTTCGACTGCGTGCGGGAGGCGGCCACGGTGCGCCGCCACCTCGGCGTGGTCTTCCAGAGCCCGGCCCTCGACCCGGAACTGACCGTCTCGGAAAACCTGCGCTTCCACGCGGCGCTCTACGGCTTGCACGGCGCCGAGGCCCGGCAACGGATCGACACCCTGCTCGGCCGCTTCGGGCTCGCCGACCGCGCCGGCGACCGTGCGGGCACCCTCTCGGGCGGCCAGCAGCGCCGCGTCGACCTGGCCCGTGGCCTGCTCCATACCCCCCGCGTCCTCCTGCTCGACGAACCGACGACCGGCCTCGACCCTGCCGCCCGGCGCGCTTTCTGGGACACCCTCGATGCCCTTCAGCAGGAGGAGCACCTCACGGTCATCGTGGCGACCCACCTGCTCGACGAGGCCGAGGCGTGCGACCGCCTGGCGCTGCTCGACCGGGGCCGGCTCGTGGCGCAGGGCACCCCCGCCGACCTGAAAGCCGCCCTCGGCGAGGAGACGCTCTGGCTCGAAGCCGACGACCCGGAGGCGCTGGCCGAACGCCTCGAAGCCCGGTTCGGCCTCTCGCCCCGCGTCGTAGGCCATCGCCTGCAGATCTCCCATCCGGACGTGGTTTCCCTCCTGCCGGCCCTCTATGAGGCCTTCGGCGACGTCATCCACAGCGCTACGATCCGTCCCCCCTCGCTCGAGGACGTCTTCCTCCTCCGTGCCGGCCACCTGCTGGAACCGTCCGGCGAACCCCACCTAGAGGCCTGAGGCTGTCCGGGCCCCTTCCTCCAACGACGACCGACCATGCACGCCATCGCCGCCCTGTGGAAACGTGAGATCCTGAAGTTCTTCCGGGACCGGAGCCGGGTCATCGGAGCGCTGGGCCAACCGCTCGGGTTCTGGCTGCTGCTCGGCTTCGGCTTCCAGGGCGCCTTCCGCATGCCGGGCACCGACGCGACGACGCCGGTCGACTACCGCGCCTTCCTCTTTCCGGGCGTCATCGCCATGGTGATCCTGTTCACGGCGCTCTTCTCGACGATCTCGATGGTGGAGGAGCGCAAGAGCGGTTTTCTGCAGGCGGCGCTCGTGGCTCCGGTGCCGCGCCTGGCGCTCGTCTTCGGTGCGACGCTGGGCGGTACGACGCTCGCCCTCCTTCAGGCCCTGCTGTTCCTCCTGCTGCTGCCCCTGACCGGCCTCAGCCCGACGCCCGCCGGGCTGACGATGCTGCTTCCGGCCTGCCTCTGCCTGGGGGTGGCCTTCACGGCGCTCGGCGTGACGGTGGCCTGGCGGATGGACTCCACCCGCGGCTTCCACGCCGTGATGAACCTGGTGCTGCTGCCGATGTGGCTCCTCTCGGGGGCCGTGTTTCCCCTCAGCGGGGTGGCCACCCCCCTGCGCTGGGTGATGCTCGCCAACCCGGTCACGTACGGCGTGACCGCCCTGCGGCACGCGCTCCACGCACCGGGCACGGTGCCCGACGCCTTCACCTCGCCGGCCGTCGCCCTCGGCGTCTCCGCCGCCTTCGCCGTGGCGATGCTACTCCTGGCCACCCGCACCGCGCGGCGCCCCCTCTTCGCCGCCTGAGCGGAAACGCCGGCCCCACCCGCGCCGTTGAACGCTCATCATGGAACGAGCACCCCTTCCCACGACCACCCAGCGGCTCGACCTGCGCTCCCTGCGCCGCGACGAGCTGGAGGACCTGGCCGAACGGCTGGGCCAGCCCCGCTTCCGCGGACGCCAGCTCTTCAAATGGCTCTACGGCAAGGGCGCCACGTCGTTCGACGAGATGACCGACCTGCCGGCCGCCTTCCGTACCGAACTGGCCGGGCTGGCCACGCTGACCTCCCTGCACCCCCTTACGACGCAGACCGCTACCGACGGCACCGTCAAAACCCTGTTCGAACTGTCTTCAGGCCGCCGCATCGAGACGGTCCTCATCCCCGACTTCGACGACGACGGCTCGGCCCGCCGGCTGACGGTGTGCGTCTCCAGCCAGGTGGGCTGTGCCATGGGCTGCACCTTCTGCGCCACCGGCCTGATGGGCTTTCAGCAGAACCTCACCGCCGGTGAGATCTTCGAGCAGGTCTGGCGGATGGACCGGGAGGCCCGCCGACGCTTCGGGCGTGGCATCACCAACATCGTGTACATGGGCATGGGCGAGCCGCTGCTCAACTACGACAACGTCCTGCGCAGTGTCGACCTGATCACCGACCCGGACGGCCTCGGCCTGAGCCCGAAGCGCATCACCGTCTCGACCGTCGGCCTGGCCCGCCGCATCCGGCAACTGGCCGACGACGACACGCGCTTCAACCTGGCCGTCTCGTTGCACGCCCCCACCGACGCGAAGCGTAGCGCCATCATGCCCGTGAACCGACGGGCCGCCACCGACCTGGGCGCGCTGCGCGAAGCCATCCAGTATTACACCCGGAAGACGGGCCGGCGCGTCACGTACGAGTACTGTATGTTTGCCGGCGTCAACGACACGGACGAGGACGCCCGCGCGCTGGCGCGCATCGTGGCCTGGGCGCCGAGCAAGGTCAACCTGATCATGTACAACCCGGTCGAAGGCCTGGGCTTCGCACGCACCAGCGAGGAGCGCCTCCACCGCTTCATCCGTGTTCTGGTGGAAAAAGGCGTGACCGTCACCGTGCGCCGGAGCCGGGGGCAGGACATCGACGCCGCCTGCGGGCAGCTGGCCGTCCGCGAAGCCTGACGCGAACACCGGCCATTTTTCGCCGTCTCGCCCTTCCACCTTCCGCACCGCCCTCCTATATTGCGGCAGACCATCCAACCGGTTTGCGGCCCATGCGGTACGACTCCGACACCCCTTCCGACCTCGGCGACAGCCTGGCCACCTGGCTGTTCGGTTTCTTCGGCGCCGTCGCAGCCTTTCTCCTGCTTCCACGCGCCCTCAAATACTTCGTACGGCGGCTGCTCGTCCGTCTCGTGAGCGAGGCCTTGTTGCTGGTGGCGGCCGGGCTCCTCACCGAGCGGATCGTAGACTGGCTCAGCCGGGAGCGCGCCACGCCGCCCGTCGGTCCACGCCGCTGACCCGAGCTCACCCTCACCCAACCCCTGCCCCCGATGAAACGAACCACCGCCTTCCTGCTCCTGACGGCTCTCGTAACCTGCACCGGCCTCCTGCCTGCCCGGGCCCAGGCCCGCATCGAGATCGGCCCGCGCCTCGGCGTCGACGCCGGCGGCGACATCGAGGAGTTCTTCGTCGGCGCCGACGCCCGCTTCCACCTGATCGCGCTGCCGGTCGTACTCAACACGACCTTCGACATCTACTTCGTGGACGGACCCACCGACTTCTGGCACCTGGGCCTCAACGTCCTCTACCCGCTCGGCGCCCCGGCGTTCGACATCTACGTCGGCGGGGGACTGGGCATCAACCGTCTTTCGGTCGATGCCGACCTGGGCGACTTCGGCCGCTTCGATGCCAGCGATACCAGCGTGGGGCTCAACCTCATCGGCGGCCTGACGTTCAACGCGGCACCGCTCAAACCCTTTGCCCAGGCCCAGATCACCCTCGGCGACGTGGACCTGTTCACGCTCGGCGGGGGCCTGCTCTTCAGCCTCGGTAACTGACCCTGCGCAATGCCAACCCTCCGGCCCAACGACCGTCCCGAAAAGATCGGCATCATCACGCACGGCTCCCTGAACAAGGGGGTCGAGATGAAGCTCGACGCATCCGAGTCGATCGAGAGCGTCGTCGCCGGCACGTTCGTGGTCATCCAGGGCCAGCGGTACGACTTCTTCTCGATGATCACGGACGTGACCATCGACGCCGCCAACGAGGACATCCTGCTGCATCCGCCTTCGGCCCAGGACGACCTGCTTCGCCGCGTGCTGCAGGGCGCGGGCACCTACGCCACGGTCACCCTCCGGCCGATGCTCATGATGGAGAACGGCCGCCACCAGGAGTTCGCCGAGGTGCGCCCCGTCAAGACCGTCCCGGCCCACTTCTCCGTCGTGGCCCGCGCCACCGAGGAGGACGTGGCCCGCGTCTTCGGGCACGAGGCCAACCGGGACGACGAGGGCCGCCAGGTCTACTTCCACATCGGCGAGCCGCTGGGGATGGACGGCATCCCGGTGTGCCTGGACCTGCAGCGCTTCGTCGAGCGCTCGAACGCCGTCTTCGGCAAGACGGGCACCGGCAAGACGTTCATCACGCGCCTGCTCCTGGCCGGCACCATCCAGACGGGCCGCGCCGTCAACCTCATCTTCGACATGCACTCGGAGTACGGCATCAAGGCCCGCAAAGAGGGCGGCGGCTCCGTCCGCGGCCTGCGCGACCTGTTCCCCGGCCGGGTGCAGATCTTCTCCCTCGACCCGGCCGGCACGCGCAAGCGCACCGGCGTCTCGCCCGACTGCGAGGTCTACCTCTACGCCGACCAGATCGAACCGGGCGACATCCTCCCGCTGCGCGACACGCTCAACCTGACGGCCACCGCCGCCGAGAGCACCTACGCCCTCCAGAACCGCTTCGGCCGGCAATGGCTGGCGACGCTCCTCGCCGGCGACCCGGCCGACATCGCCGCGCAGTGCGGAGCGCACGAGAACGCCGTCGCCGCGCTGCAACGCAAGCTCCGCGTCTTCCAGGGCTACGACTTCTTCCGCACCGAGCCCTCGGCCGGCAAACGGGACGTCATCGAGGACCTGATGGAGACGCTCGACGCCGGCAAGTCGGTCGTCTTCGAGTTCGGCAAGTTCGACGACCTGCGCGTCTACCTGCTCGTGGCCAACGTCATCACGCGGCGCCTGCGCGACCGCTACGAGGAAAAGACCCTGCACTACCTGCGGACGGGCAACGAAGCCGACGCCCCCCGACCGCTCATCATCACCATCGAGGAAGCGCACAAATTCCTGGCGCCGGGCATCGCGCACGAGACGCCCTTTGGCAAGATCGCCCGCGAGATGCGCAAGTTCTTCGTCTCGCTCCTGGTCGTGGACCAGCGGCCGAGCGCCATCGACGAGGAGGTGCTCAGCCAGATCGGCACGAAGATCATCGCCCAGCTCAACGACGAGAAGGACATCGGCGCCGCCCTCGTGGGGGTCAGCGGCGCCTCCTCGCTCCGGCAGGTGCTGGCCTCGCTCGACTCGCGCCAGCAGGCCCTCGTCCTCGGCCACGCCGTGCCGATGCCGGTGGTCATCCGCACCCGTTCCTACGACGAGACCTTCTACCAGGCCCTGCGCGGCGATGCCCCTCCCCGTTCCTTCGACGACGTCCGCGCGGAAATCGGCGATCTGTTCTGAAGCGTTTCGCGTTGCACGTTTCACGTTGCACGTTCAACCTTCAACGCACCAACGTGCAACGTGAATCGCACCCCGGTTCAGAGCGCGTCGAAGGCCGTGTCGAGGCGAGCGACCTCGTCGGGGGTGAGCGTCAGGTCGGCGGCGGCCAGGCTGTCTTCGAGCGTCTCGAGGCGTGAGGCCCCCGGGATGGGCAGGATGCACGGGCTCTTGGCCCGCATCCAGGCCAGCACGAGTTGCTGCGGCGAGCGCTCCTTTTCCCTGGCCATGGCCGCCAGCGCCGGGATCTGTCCGAGGCGTCCGGCCCGTCCGCGTCCGCCGAACGGGCTCCACGGCAGGAACGTGAGCCCTTCCCGCTCGCAGTAGGCGAGGACCCCGTCACGCTCGGGCTGCCGGTGGAACGGGCTATACTGGTTCTGAACGGAGACGACCTCGACTACACGCCGGGCCCGCTCGATCTCGGCGACGCTGTAGTTCGAGACGCCGACGTGGCGGATCAGGCCCTCCTCCACCGCCGAGCGAACGACCACGAGCGAGACCTCGATGGGCACTTCGGGATCCGGGGCGTGATGCTGCCACAGGTCGATGGGGCGCTCGCCGCCGAGCACCTCGAAGCTGCGCCGGATGGCCTGCCGGAGCTGGTCCGGGTGGCTGTCGCGGATCCAGCGCCCGTTGGGGCGCATCAGGCCGCCCTTCGTGGCCACCACCACCCCGGACGTATCGCCGCCGTACGTGTCCAGGGCCTCGCGGACGAGGGCCTCGTTGTGGTGCTTCTCCGTCTCGTCGAGGCAGTACGCATCGGCCGTGTCGATGAACGTGACGCCGAGGTCGAGCGCGCGGTGCAGCACGGCCAGCGCCTGCTCCCGGGGCGGCCGCCCGTCGATGGAAAGGTGCATGGCCCCGAAGCCGATCACACTCACCCGGAGGCCCGTCTCGTTCAGTTTCGTCGTCTGCATGAGGATCATTCCGGTTGGTGGGCGCACACGAGATCCGTCATGCCTGGCGCACGACCTCACCCCGCTCGGTCATCGGGTGTTGCCGGCCGTCTCGAAGGCAGCCTGCTCGGCGGCCCGGCCCTTGAGGCCGAAGGCCAGCAACGCCAGCACGCCCGCCACGGCCGCGATGACCAGGATGGCCTGTCGGTAGCCGGCGACCGTTCCCCCGCTCGAGGCCGCCAGGGCCCCGATGAAGGCGCTGGCGGTCATCTGTCCGATACTGATGAACAGCGTGATGACGCCCTGGGCCACCGCACGTTCCGACGCCTGCGCCTCCTGGAGCAGAATGTACGACAGCGAGGAGCCCAGCAGCCCCGCCAGCCCGAATCCCATGAGCACCGATCCGGCATAAAAGAACGTCTCCACGGTTCCCATGGCCCCCACGGTGGCCAGGCCGAGGGCCAGCAGGGTCGTGCTCACGAGGATGATCGTCTTCGAGCCGACGCGGTCGAGCACGCGCCCGGCCACCGGCGAGGCCACCGCAACGGCCACCACGAGCGGCAGCAGCATGAACGAGGCCGTGGACTTGGTCACGCCAAAGGCGGCCACGGCGAGGGCGGGGAAGAAGATGAAGGCCGCCTCGGTCATGCCCGCCCCCGCGGCCAGGAGGCTGGCCAGCACGACCTGCCGGCTCTGGAACAGCCCGAGACGAAGCAACGGCTCCGGGGCCCGGCGCTCGACCCGGAGGAACACGGGGAACAGGCCGGCCGCCACGGCCAGCGCCCCCCACAGGCGGGGGGAGCGCAGGCTCTCGGCAAACTGCTCGGCGTCGATCTGATTGATCCCGTAGGCCAGCGCCACCAGCATCCCGCCCAGCGTCAGGATGCCGCCCCAGTCGATCCGGCGGGCCGGGCCCTCCTGCCGGCCGGGCAGCATCCGCAGGCTGGCCACGAAGACCACGGCCGCCAGCGGGAGGTTCACCACGAAGAGCCAGGGCCAGCCGAAGAGCAGCAACACGCCCCCGAGGATCGGGCCGATGATGAACGCCAGCCCGAAGACGGCCCCGAGGACGCCGAGCGCCCGCCCGCGCCGCTCCGGCGGGAAGACGTCGCCCACGACGGCGCTGGCCACCGGGAAGATGCCGGAGGCGGCCAGCCCCTGCAAGGCCCGCCCCACGAGGAGCACGCCGAACGTCGGCGCCAGCGCCACCACGAGCGACCCCGCGGCAAACAGCGCCACGTCCGCCGCATAGATGGCCCGCCGGCCCAGCACGTCCGAGAGCTTCGCCATCAGCGGAACGCCCATCAGGTTGAACAACACGAACGTGTTGAACACCCAGGCCAGCGTGCGCTCGCTCACCCCGAAGTGCTCGCCGATGGCGGGCAGCGCGGGCCCCACGATGGCGATGTCCAGCGCCGCCATCAGCACGCCGAGAAACAACACGCCCAGCAGGCGACCCGGAGCAGGTTGTGCAGTCAAGGCTCTCTCATGCCGGTTGCGAAGGTCGCGTCCAGTTTACCGCCTGCATCCGTCGGCGACAAGTAGGCTCCGCCCCGAAACGATGAGAATACCGCCAATTCATGGAGCTCGAAGCGCCGCGTTTTCCCGCGACCCGGCCCCGCAAAATATCCGCCGTGTGCCGTGCATACGGCCCCGCGGCTTCGTAGTTTTCACCCGCCCCGGTGCTCACCCCCTGTAGTGCGATGGTCTCTCGTCTCATCTCCGTTACCCTGTTTCTGGTTCTGACGCTCACCGCCTGCACGGCCCCCTCGGCCATCGACACGGTCGAGGAGGAAGATGCCGCCTGGGTCGAGGCGACGCTCGCCCGCCTGACGCCGGAACAGAAGGTGGCGCAGCTCTTCGCCGTCCAGGCCTTCGGGCACTTCACGAGCGTGGACGACCCGGATTACCAGACGCTCGTCGACCTGGTGGAGCGCGTGCAGGTAGGTGGCGTGATCTTTTTCCAGGGACAGCCGCTGGCCCAGGCGCTGATGGCGAACGACTTGCAGGCACGCGCCCCGCTGCCGCTGCTCATCTCGCAGGACATGGAATGGGGGCCCGGCATGCGGATCGACCGCACGACCACGCTGCCCCGGACAATGACCCTGGGCGCCACGCGCGACCCGGCGCTGGCCTATGCCGCCGGCTACGTCACCGCCCGCGAGGCCCGGGCGCTGGGCGTGCACCAGATCTTCGCCCCGGTCGCCGACGTGAACAACAACCCGAACAACCCCATCATCAACGTCCGCTCCTTCGGCGAGGACCCGGCGCTCGTGGCCGACATGGTGGCCGCCTTCGTGCGCGGCGCCCAGACCGGCGGCGTCATCGCCACGGCCAAGCACTTCCCCGGCCACGGCGACACCGCCACCGACTCACATGCCGACCTGCCCGTCATCCCCCACGACCGCGGCCGCCTCGAGCAGGTCGAACTGATCCCGTTCCGCGCCGCCATCGAGGCCGGCATCGGGGCCATCATGACCGCACATATCGCCTTCCCGAACCTCGAACCCGAGGCGCACGTGCCCGGCACCCTCTCGCCGGCCATCACGACCGGGCTGCTCCGCCGCGAGCTGGGCTTTGGCGGCCTCATCGTCACCGACGCGATGAACATGGCGGGGGTGACGAAGCACTTCGGCCCCGGCGAGGCGGCGATCCGGGCCCTGGCCGCAGGCGCCGATATGGTGCTCATGTCCGAGGATGTGGAGGCTGCGCACCGGGCCGTGCTCCGGGCCCTGGCGGAGGGACGCCTCGACGCTGCCCGCCTCGACGCTTCCGTCCGCCGCGTGCTGGCGGCCAAGGCCCGGCTCGGCCTGCACCAGCACCGCCTCGTCGACCTGGCCGCCACCCGGCGCGTGGTGGGCCGCCGCACCCACCGGATGGTGAGCGAGACCATCGCCCGACGGGGGCTGACGCTCCTGCGCAACGACGGCAACCTGCTGCCGATGGACCCGCCCCCGCGCCGCCTGCTGGTCCTCACCCTGAGCGACGACGACGACCCGGACACCGGCGCCGACTTCACCCGCCTCGTGCGCGAAGCCGCCCGGGGCGCCACCGTCGCCCGCCGCCTGGTCGACCAGCGCACCTCCGACGCGGAGCAAGAGCGCCTCCTCCGCGAAGCCACCCGGTACGACGTCGTCCTCGTGCCCGCCTACGTGCGTGTGCGTTCGTGGAGCGGCCACATCAACCTCTCGGAGGACCAGCGCGCGTTCCTCGACCGGCTCATCGCCCAGACGCCGCCCGTGGTGCTCATCTCCTTCGGCAACCCGTACATCGTGATGGGCCTCGCCCGCCAGCCCGCCGCCTACCTGGCCGCCTACGGCGGGTCCGACGCCTCCCAGAAGACGACCGCCCAGGCCCTCTTCGGGCAGAGCGACGTCGGCGGGCGCCTCCCCGTGACGATCCCCGGCCTGTATGCCTTCGGCGACGGACTCCGCCTGGAACAGACCACCCTCCGCCCCGGCTACCCCGAAGAGGTCGGCATGGACGGCGACAGCCTGGCCCGCGTCGACACGCTGCTGCGCCATGCCATCGAGCGGCGGGCCTTCCCCGGCGCCGCCCTGGCCGTCGGGCGGGACGGCGTGCTCGTCAAACGCCAGGGCTATGGCTACTTCACCTACGATTCCGAGCAGCGCATCACCCCGCGCTCCCGCTTCGACCTGGCCTCGCTCACGAAGGTCGTCGCCACGACCACAGCGGCCATGCTCCTCTACGAAGACGGGCGGCTCGACCTCGACGCGCCGGTCGTCACCTACCTGCCCGAGTTCGGACAGAACGGCAAGGAGCACGTCACCATCCGGCAGCTGCTCACCCACACCAGCGGCCTGATCCCCTTTCGCCCCTTCCACCGGATGGGCTTCACCACGCGCGAGCAGGTCCTCCGTGCCATCCTGGCCGACACGCTCGTCTACCGCCCCGGTACCGAGACGCGCTACAGCGACTTCAACATGATCGTGCTGGCGCTCGTCATCGAGCGGATCACCGGGCAGGACTTCGCCACCTTCACCCGCGAGGCCATCTTCGAGCCGCTCGGCATGCACGACACCGGCTTCCTGCCCGTCGGCCAGGGCCCCGATACCACCGTGGTCCCGACCGAATACGACCGCGACTTCCGCAAACGCCTCGTGCAGGGCGAGGTGCACGACGAGACGGCCTACCTGCTCGGCGGCGTCGCCGGCCACGCCGGCCTCTTCTCCACGGCCGACGACCTGGCCCTCTTCGCCTACATGCTCACCAACGGCGGCATGATCCACGGCCGCCACTTCCTGCGCCCCGAGACGATCCGCCTCTTCACCACCCGTGCCGACCCCACGGGCGAGAGCACCCGCGCCCTGGGCTGGGACACGAAAAGCCCGGAAGGATATTCCTCGGCCGGCCACCTGTTCGGTCCGAACAGCTTCGGACACACCGGCTTCACCGGCACCTCGCTCTGGATCGATCCGGACCGCCGCCTTTTCGTCATCCTGCTCACGAACCGGGTCTACCCGACCCGCGAAAACCGGGGCCATATCGCCGTACGAGCCGCCGTGGCCGACCTGGCCGCCGGCGCCCTCCGCGCCGACGCCCCGCTGCTACCCGTCCCCGGAAGCACCCCGGCGGCCCTTCCGGCCGCACCCCGCAGCCCCGAGCCTTGAACACGGCGTGAAGGCTCCGACCGATGTGGAACATTCTTTGTCACATAGACTACACCGGCGCATCCGAGCCTCGGGATGTGCCAGGATGTCATGTTGACCCATTCCCAAACCGTGAACGACCCATGCCGACGTACGTCTACAAGCGAGCCGATGGCACCACGTTCGAGATTGAACAGCGCATGAGCGACGCGCCGTTGACGACCTGTCCGACGACGGGCCAGCCGGTCCAGCGTTTGATCACCGGCGGGGCCGGGCTGATCTTCAAGGGCAGCGGTTTCTACCTGACCGACTACGCCCGGAAAAACAACGGTAGCTCGTCCAACGGCAGCGCCGGCGGTTCGTCCAACGGTGCCTCGAGCGAGGCCTCGAAGACGAGCGAGAGCAAGAGCACGGACTGACCCTTCCGCCTGTGCGTATGAAAAAAGCCGGCCTCGTGGCCGGCTTTTTTGTTTTCTTTCGTCCGGAGGGCCCGCTCACTTCTCAGCGACGGCCATCTCTTTCTTCTCCTTCTTCTCCGGCAGATCGTTGCCGCGCGGGACGAAGGCCTGGATGCCGGTCAGCTCGCGGCCCAGGATGAGGCCGTGGATGTCGTACGTCCCCTCGTAGGTGTTGACGCTCTCGAGGTTGACCATGTGGTGGATGACCCGGTACTCACCCGTGATGCCGTTGCCGCCGTGCATGTCGCGGGCGACGCGGGCGATCTCGAGGGCCTTGCCGCAGTTGTTCCGCTTGGCCAGCGACACCATGGCCGGCGTGGCGCGCCCCTGGTCCTTGAGCACGCCCAGCCGCCAGGCCAGCAGCTGCATCTGCGTGATGTCGGTGAGCATGTTGGCCAGCTTCGTCTGGATGAGCTGCATGGCAGCCAGCGGGTAGCCGAACTGTTCGCGTTCCATGACGTACTGGCGCGCCCGACGGTAGCAGTCCTCGGCCGCCCCCACGGCCCCCCAGGCGATGCCGTAGCGGGCGCTGTTGAGGCAGTCGAACGGCCCCTTCAGGCCCCGGATCTCGGGGAAAACGTTTGCGTCGGGCACGAAGCAATCCTCCAGCACGATCTCGCCGGTGATCGAGGCGCGGAGCGACATCTTGTTGTGCGTCTTCGGCGTGGAGAAGCCCTCCATCCCCCGCTCGACGAGAAAGCCCATGATGACGCCTTCCTCGTCCTTGCGCTCCTTGGCCTTGGCCCAGACGACGGCCACGTCGGCGATGGGCGAGTTGGTGATCCACATCTTGGCGCCGTTGAGCACCCAGCCGCCGTCGACGCGGAGGGCGGTGGTCTTCATGGAGCCGGGGTCGGAGCCGTGGTCGGGCTCGGTCAGGCCGAAGCAGCCGATGAGCTCGCCCGTGGCCAGGCGCGGCAGGAAGCGCCGGCGCTGCTCCTCGGTGCCGAACTTGTAGATCGGGTGCATCACCAGCGACGACTGCACCGAGCAGAACGACCGGTAGGCCGAGTCGACACGCTCGAGCTCGCGGGCCACGAGGCCGTAGGCGGTGTAGCTCACCCCCGCCCCGCCATACTCGGGCGGAATCGTGGAGCCGAGCAGCCCCAGCTCACCCATCTCGCGCGGGATCTCCGGGTGGAACACCTCGTCCTGGTTGCCCTCCAGGGCGCGGGGCTCGAGCATCGACTGCGCGTACTCGCGCGCAGACTCCATCACCAGCCGGTCCTCTTCGCCGAGCATCTCTTCGAAGAGGTAGGCATCATCGGGGTTGAAAGGGAACCTGGGCATCTCGTCCTCTCGGCTTGCTTCGTGAATAGCGGGCGTCCCCGGCGCCGGGCGGGGAGCGCTTCCGGAAAGATACGTACCCCCCGGACGGCAGGCACCGGGCGGCGCACCGGGGAATGTGAACTTCCTTTCATTTTATGCGGATGGATCCACCGGGTTTTCAGACCCGTGATCCTTTTCCGGGGATATACGTATTCCCCTTCCCGTTTTCCCCGTCCATCCCTCTCGAAACCCTCATTTTGTCATGCGCGCTCCCGCACCGGACAAGGACCCCACGCCGGGCCCGACGAGCGACGACGCCTGCCCGTGCGACGAGCCTTGCCTCGAGCAGGTCCGCACGGCCCTGGAGGCCACGCCGGGGCTGGTGGAGGCCGAGGTGGATGTGGACGGCGGGCAGGTACGCCTGCGCTACGACGCCACGCAGACCGAAGACGGCGCGGTGGCGGCGGCCGCCCGGACGCTCGCCGGGCCGGTAGCCGAACGGCTCCGCACCTGCACGATGCGCATCGATGCGCCGCGCGGGCGGGCCTGTGAGTCGTGCGCCCGGTCGTTCGAGCGCACCCTCCGCCGGCACCCCGGCGTGCACGATGTCTCGGCCTCGTTCCGCGGCGGGGTGCTGAAAGTGACCTTCGACGAAGGCCGCACGTCGGAACAGAACCTCCGCGAGCAGGTCGTCGCGCTGGGCGTGCGTCCCGTCGCCGACCGCCGTGCCGAAGCGGCGGTACGTGGCTGGCGGGCCTGGCTCCGGGAGCCGCGCCTGGAGATCCTCCTGACCGCCGTCACGTTCGTGGCGACGGCCGGCGGGTTCGTGGCTGAGAAGGCCGGGCAGCCCGTGCTCGCGTGGGTGCTCTATGCGGTGGCCTACCTGGCCGGCGGGTACTACGGCGTGCAGGCCGGCTATGCCTCGCTGCGCCACGGCACCATCGACATCGACCTGCTGATGGTGCTGGCCGCCCTCGGCGCGGCCATCGTGGGGGCACCGTTCGAGGGGGCCCTCCTCCTGTTCCTCTTCTCGCTCTCGAACGTCCTGCAACACGCGGCGATGCGGCGCACCCGTCGCGCCATCGAGGCGCTGATGCAGCTCCGCCCGGACACCGCCGTCGTGCGGCGCGACGGGAAGCTCGTGACGGTGCCCGTCGAGGAGGTGGCCGTCGGCGAGGTGTTCGTCCTGCGCCCCGGCGACCGCATCCCGCTCGACGGCGTCGTCGTCGAGGGGGAGGGGTCGGTGGACCAGGCGTCGGTCACGGGCGAGTCGATGCCGGTGTCGAAGGCGCCGGGCGACCCCGTCTTTGCCGGCACCATCAACCTGGACGGGGCCCTGTCGGTGCGCGTCACGCGCGAGGCCGCCGCCTCCACCATCGCCCGCCTCATCGCCCTCGTCGAGGAAGCCCAGGCCGAGAAGGCCGAGACCCAGCGGTTCATCGACAGAGCCGAGCAGTACTACGCCGCCGGGGTGCTCGTCATGACGGCGCTGGCCGTGGTGATCCCCCTGGCCTTCCTCGGCGAGGATTTCGGCACGGCCTTCTACCGGGCCATGACGCTGATGGTGGCCGCCTCGCCGTGCGCCCTGGTCATCAGCACCCCGGCCACCATCCTCTCGGCCATCGGCAACGCGGCCCGGCGCGGCGTGCTGTTCAAGGGCGGCGTCTATGTGGAGCAGGCCGCCGAGATCAAGGTAATCGCCTTCGACAAGACGGGCACCCTCACCCTCGGCCGCCCGCGCCTGACGGACCTGCGGGCCACCGGCGTCACGGAACAGGAGCTCCTGCGCGTGGCGGCCACGCTCCAGGCCCGCTCCGAGCACCCGCTGGCCCGCGCCACCGTCGAGGCAGCCGCCGAACGCGGGGTGGCCCACGGCGAGGCCACGGCGTTCCAGGCCGTCACCGGCCGGGGCGTGCGGGGCGAGGTCGACGGGCACGCCTACCGCATCGGCAACCTGCGCTTCTTCGACGACCTGACGGTGCCCGACCGCGCGGCCCTCGCCGTGGAGGTCGAGCGCCTGGAGGCCGAGGGCAAGACGTGTGTGGTCGTGGCCCGGGTGGAAAATGGGGGGACCGCCCGCGTTTTCGGCCTGCTGGCCTATGCCGACGTGCTTCGCCCGGAGGCACCCGGCGTCGTGCGCACGCTCCGCCGGCTGGGCATCCGCCACGTGGTGATGCTCACCGGCGACAACGAGCGCGTGGCCGCCCACATCGCCCGGGAAGCCGGCCTCGATGCCTACCACGCCGGTCTCATGCCCGAGGACAAACAGCGCCTGCTGCGCGACCTCGAAGCCCGGCACGGCCCCGTCGCCATGGTGGGCGACGGCGTCAACGACGCGCCGGCGCTGGCGACGGCCACCCTGGGCATCGCCATGGGCGGGGCCGGCACCGACGTGGCCCTCGAAACGGCCGACATCGTCCTCATGGCCGACGCGCTCGACAAGATTCCCTACGTCTTCGCCCTCAGCCGCGCCACCCGTCGCACGCTCGTCGCGAACCTGGTCTTCGCCCTGGCCGTCATCGTCTCGATGGTCGCCGGTATCCTGTGGACGGGCCTGCCACTGCCGCTGGCCGTCGTCGGGCATGAGGGCAGCACCGTCCTCGTCTCGCTCAACGGCCTGCGCCTCCTCGGCTTCCGGTGGCACCCTCCGGATTGACCACAATCCCGCCGATTGCAAGAACATAGTGGCTACTGGCCGGTATCATTACCTGATTGATTCCCCCGATTTTTCCGGATACCGACCATGAAAGTAACCGTTCTCGAACCGGTTGAACCCCTCACCCCGGTGGAAGTGTGCCGCCGTACCGGCGTACCGATGGACTGGCTGCTGCGCATGCTCGACCGGAACAAGATCGCCCACGTCAAATCCAGCTATCTCCGCCTGATCAACAGCTGCGACCTGGACGCGATCCGCGCCATGTACGAAGCCCATCTCAACCGGCGTCGTTCCTGACCTCAGCACGGGGCGAAGGCCGTAGCCCGTATGCCCCTGCCCGCGCCCGCTACCCTCTGGAGGATCGTCGATGAGCGCACGCCTGTCCTCCGCGCTCTCCCTGTCGCTCGGCTGCGGCTTCCTGTACCTGCTTCTGGGCGGATGCAACCCGGGTAGTGCCCCCTCCGATGCGAGCAGCGACACACTCGCACCGGACGACACCGTGGCCCTCTGCCATGCCCGGGCTGACGGTACGTTCGTACTGCAACACCACCGCCCGGAGGACCTGCCCGCGCACCTGCTCCACGGCGACGGCCTCCCCACGGGTCCGGTGCCCGGACGGGCGGACCAGGTCTTCGACGCCACCTGCCGCGCCGTGGCGGATACCGGCACCGGCCCCTGTCCTCCCGGCATGGCCCACCTCGCTGGGGAAGCAGGGCGCGGCGGCTTCTGCATCGACCGATGGGAGGCCCACCTGGCCGCGTGGTCGCCGTACGAGGTGCCCGCCTCGGGCATCGCACGGACAGCGCCGGGCGTCATCCCGCAGGGCTACATCAGCGGCGACGTGGCCGAGGCGGCCTGCCGCGCCGCCGGCAAACGGCTCTGTACCAGCAGCGAATGGCTACGGGCCTGCCAGGGCCCCCGGCACACGACCTACCCGTACGGCACCACCTACCTCCCCGGGGCCTGCAACGAGGGCCGCCCGGCACACCCCGTCCTGGAACTGTTCGGCGACGCCACCGACTGGTCGCCCGCGCAGATGAACGACCCGCGCCTGAACCAGCTTCCGGACACGGTGGACCCGACCGGCTCCAATCCGGTCTGCCAGTCGGCCGAGGGCGTCTTCGACCTGCACGGCAACCTGCACGAATGGGTCGCCGACGCCGAAGGGACGTTCCGGGGCGGCTTCTACGTCGATGCCCGGATCAACGGGGAGGGCTGCCTCTACCGGACCACGGCGCATAGCCGCACCTATCACGACTATTCGACCGGGTTCCGCTGCTGCGCCGACGCCCGGTGACCCCGGCGCACGCCCATCCGGACAGGCGTGTCAGGCCGCCTGCAGGCGGACGGCCGTATCGTAGTCCGTGATCAGGACGTTGATGAGCCGCCCCCGCAGCGCGCCCCGAATCGCCTCCACCTTTTCGGCCCCTCCGGCCACGCCCACCACGCGCGGCACCGCTTTCAACTCCTCCAGCGTGATCCCGATCGTGCGCTCGTCGAGCTCCGTCTTCACGGGCTTCCCGTCGGCATCGAAGAAGCGCATGGCGATGTCGCCCACCACCCCGGCGGCCGCCAGGGCTTCGTAGACCTCATCGGACAGAAAGCCTCCACGGCGTTCGAACACGGGGTTGGTAGACAGGGCGCCGATGCCCGCAAACGCCATCGTGAGCCGCGGAAACCACCCCATGGCCTCCCGGACGTAGCGATCCGCACGCAGGATGGTGCTGCTCTCGGCGCGATCGACGATCCCCGGAGCCGGCAGGAGAATGGTGCTGCCCCCCAGCAGCTGCGCCAGGCGACGCGAGAGGTTCGCGGCATGCACCTCCGCCTCGGGCGGTCCCAGCCCGCCCATGGTCTGTACCACCCGCACGGCATGCGCGGCACGCGGCCGGAGCGCCCCCACCATGGCCCGGAGCGTTCGCCCCCACGTCACCCCCAGGACATCGCCGTCGGCCACGCTGCGCTGCAGATAATCGGCCGCCGCCCCGCCCAGTTGCTGTTCCAGCACCCGCCCCTCCGCCGCCGGATCCGTCTCCACGACGAGCACCTCTTCCAGCCCGTAACGCTGCTCCAGTTCCGTCTCCAGTTCAAGAAACGCCCCGCTGGGAACGACATGGATCTGAACGATCCCCCGTTGACGGGCTTGCTGCAACAACCGGGACACCTTGGGACGAGACAGATGCAACCGTTCGGCCACCTCCTGCTGCGTGTGATGCTGCAGGTAATAGAGCACGCTGACCTTGTAAAGCAACCGGTGATCGACGGGGTCCTTACGCCGGGCCATGACAGTCCCTCCTTACCGTTTCTCCTGGTGTAACGCTTCACCACCACGCGGCGGCGCTTCGCATTGTGAACATACGTTCATTATTTAACGATTGCTCTACATTATCCTAAATTGATAGCGAAGAAGACGGCGCTATCCGGTAGTACCGCCGGAACGCCCCTTGGAGCAGGCGCTGCGGGGTGGATGACCTGGCCCGCATTCCTGCCCTCATCCCATCACACCCTCCGAAGACCCCGATGCCCATGGACCTCTCCGAACACATCGAGCAGACCAACCGGAACGGAGAAGACGCCTTCCAGCGCGACTACGAGCACCTGGGCGAACAGCTGGCCCGCCGCGGCCTCGACCTCGAGGCGCTCGTGGCGGAGGTGGCCCGCTTCGAGGTCGCCATCCCCTCGTGGGCTCTGACGACCGGCGGCACCCGCTTCGGCCGCTTCCCCGGGCCGGGCGAGCCGCGCGACGTCTTCGAAAAAATGGAGGACATCGCCGTCATCCACCGGCTGACGGCCGCCGCGCCCCGCGTCTCGCTCCACATCCCCTGGGACGAACCGGAAGACCCCCGTACCCTCCGGCACCACGCCGCCGCCCTCGGGCTGGGCTTCGACGCCGTCAACTCGAACACCTTCCAGGACCAGCCCGGCCAGGCGCACTCCTACAAGTTCGGATCGCTCGCCCACACGGACCCCGCCGTGCGCGCCCAGGCGGTGGCGCACAACCTGCACGTCGTCGAGGTCGGCCGGGCACTCGGCTCCCGGGCGCTGACGGTCTGGCTGGCCGACGGCAGCAACTACCCCGGGCAGATGCACCTGCGCCGGAGCTTCGAGCGGGTGCTGGACGGCCTCCGGCAGATCTACGACGGCCTGCCCGAAGACTGGCACCTGTTTACCGAACACAAGCCCTACGAGCCGGCCTTCTACGCCACGGTCGTACAGGACTGGGGCTCTTCGCTGATGCTGGCGCAGGCGCTCGGCCCCCGCGCCGCCTGCCTGGTGGACCTGGGACACCACCTGCCCAACACCAACATCGAGCTGGTCGTGGCCCGCCTGATCACCGCCGGCCGGCTGGGCGGCTTCCATTTCAACGACAGCAAGTACGGGGACGACGACCTGACCGCCGGCTCCATCAAGCCCTATCAGCTTTTCCTCGTCTTCCACGAGCTCGTGACGGCGACCCGCGAGCAGGTGCCGGGCTTCGACCCGGCCTACATGATCGACCAGAGCCATAACCTGAAGGACCCCATCGAGGCGCTCCTGCAGACCGTCGACCAGTTGCAGCGGGCCTACGCGAAGGCCCTGCTCGTGGACCACGAGGCCCTGGCCCATTACCAGGAGACGAACGACGTGCTCATGGCCGAGATGACCCTGAAGGCCGCCTTCGAGACGGACGTCGGGCCGCTGGTGGCGGCGGCACGCGCACGGGGCGGTGGGGCCAGGAACCCCGTGGCGGCATTCCGGGCGGCCGGCTACCGGGCCGCCCGCAGCCGTGAGCGTGCCGGCAGCGTGTACGTCCCCCCGCAGAGTCTGTAGAGGTGCCCCATGACGCCGACGCACTACCTGGCCGTAGACCTGGGCGCCTCCAGCGGGCGCGTCTTCCTGGGCACACTCGAGGGCGACGTGATGCACATGGAAGCCCTCCACCGGTTCGAGACGCCGCTGCTCGAACGGGACGGGCACCTGTACTGGGATGCGGAGGCCCTCGTGCGGGAGGTGGAGCAGGGCCTGCGCCGGGGCCTGGACGCCGCCCCGGACCTGCGCTCCGTCGCGGTGGATTCGTGGGCGGTCGACTACGTGCCGCTGGACCGGGATGGCCAACCCCTCCGCCGTCCCTACGCCTACCGCGACCGGCGCACCGACGGCCTGATGCAGGACGCCTTCCGGACGATGCCGGCAGCACAGCTCTTCGCCCACACCGGCATCCAGTTCCTCCCCTTCAACACGCTCTACCAGGTGCTGGCCGACCGGCGCGACACCCCGGACCTGCACCGGCGCACCGCCTGTCACCTGACCATTGCCGACTACCTGAACCACCGCCTGGGTGGCCGGCCCGTCATCGAGGTCTCCATGGCAAGCACCACCCAGTTGATGGACGTCCACACCCGGACGTGGTCGGAGGCGGTGTTCCGGGCCTTCGACCTCGACCCGGCGGCCTGGCCGGCGATCGTCCCCTCGGGCACGCCGACGGGCCAGGTGACCGCCGCGCCCCACGTGGCCGTGCTGGCCGCATGCAGCCACGATACCGCCTGCGCCGTGGCCGCCGTCCCCGCCGGCGAGGGCCCCGGCTGGGCCTACATCAGCTGCGGCACGTGGTCCCTGATGGGCGTCGAGCGGCAGGTTCCCCTGCTGGGCCAGGCGGCCCGCACGGCCGGCTTCACGAACGAGGCGGGGCTCGACGGCACCATCCGCTTCCTGAAAAACCTGACCGGGCTGTGGGCTCTGCAGGAATGCGCCCGCGAATGGGGCACGGTCGACTGGGAGGCCCTGGAGCGCGAGGCCCGCGCCGCAGCCCCGCCCGCCTTCCTGATCGACCTCGAAGACCCCCGGTTCCTCCCGCGCGGCGGCATGGAAGCCCGCCTGGCCGGCTACCTCCGCGAGCACGGGCAGCCCGTCCCCGGGACGCGCGCCGGCTGGACGCGCCTCATCCTCGAGAGCATCGCCGCGGGGTACCGGCGCACGCTCGACGCCCTGGAACGCCTCACCGGCCAGCCCATCGACACCATCCACCTGGTCGGCGGCGGCGCCCGGAACCACCTGCTCTGCGCGCTGACGGCGCACGCCTGCGGCCGGACCGTCGTCGCCGGGCCGGAGGAGGCCACCGCCCTGGGCAACCTGCTCATCCAGGCCCGCACGCTCGGCGACCTGCCCCCCGGCCTCACCCTCCGGGACGTCGCCCGGCGCTCATCCGACCTTCACGTATTCCCTCCGACCGAACAAACCGTCTGATCCACGATATGCCCGATAGGACCACCCTCGAATCGCTTTATCTCGTCGAAGACCGCTGGGACGACGCCGTGGCCGACCGCCTCGACCCCGTCGATCGGCTCGTGTACCGCTCCAACCTGCTCGGCAGCGACTGGCGCATCACCAACACCGGCGGGGGCAACACCTCGTCGAAGCTCGTCGAGCGCGACCCCATCACGGGCGAGCCCGTCGACGTGCTCTGGGTCAAGGGCTCCGGAGGGGACCTGCGCACGGCCCGGCGCGAGCATTTCGCCTCGCTCTACCTGAAGCCGCTGCTGGCGTTGCAGGAGCGCTATCTGGCCTTCGACGAGCGCGGCCCCAAGACGCCGGCCGAGGACGCCATGGTCGCCCTCTACCCGCACACTACGTTCAACCTGAACCACCGCGCCCCCAGCATCGACACCCCGCTGCACGCCTTCATCCCGTATCGCCACGTCGACCACATGCACCCGGTCGCCGTCATCGCCATCGCCACGGCCGCCGACGGCCCGGCGCTGACGAAGCAGATCTACGGCGACGAGGTCGTCTGGCTGGACTGGCAGCGGCCCGGCTTCGAACTGGGGCTGGCCCTGCAGCGCGTCTGCGAGGCGCATCCCGGGGCGAAGGGCGTCATCCTCGGCGGCCACGGCCTTATCAACTGGGCGGACGACGACCGCGACTGCTACCGGCTCACGCTCCGCCTCATCAACCAGGCCGCCCGCTTCCTCGCCGAGCACGACCGCGGCCAGGAAACCTTCGGCGGGGCCAAATACCCGGCCCTGCCCGAAGCGGAACGGCGCGAGGTGCTCGTGCGCCTCCTCCCCTGGCTCCGGGGACGCCTCAGCCGCAAGCAACGGGTGCTGGCGACCGTCGAGTCCTCCCCGGCCGTCCTCGACTTCGTCAACGCCGTCCGGGCGCCCGAACTGGCCGAGCTGGGCACCTCCTGCCCCGACCACTTCCTCCGCACCAAGATCAAGCCGCTCTTTGTGGACTGGGACCCCGGGCGGGAGGACATCGAACGGCTCAAGGAGCGGCTGGAGGAAGGGCTGGCGCAGTATGCGAAGGACTATGCCGCCTACTACGAGGCCTGCAAGCGCCCGGACTCCCCGCCCATGCGTGGGGATGAGCCGACCGTCATCCTGATCCCCGGGGTGGGTATGATCGGCTGGGGCAAGTCGAAGAGCGAGAGCCGGGTGACGGCCGAATTCTACCGCTGCGCCATCGAGGTGATGCGTGGGGCGGAGGCCGTCAGCCGCTACACGGCGCTGCCGCGGCAGGAGGCCTTCGACATCGAGTACTGGGCGCTGGAGGAGGCGAAGCTGCGGCGGATGCCGCCCGAGAAGGAGCTGGCGCGGCAGGTGGCCCTCGTCGTCGGGGCGGGCAGCGGCATCGGCGTGGCCGTGGCCAACCGCCTCGTCGACGAAGGCGCCGTCGTCTCGGCCGCCGACCTGGATGCCGGCGCCGCCGAAACGACGGTGGCGGCCATCGAGCAGCGCCTCGGCCGGGGCATCGGCGTGGCCGGGACCGGCATCGCGGCCGCCGGCGACGCCATCGCCCTGCCGGTGGACATGACAGACCGCGCCTCGGTCCGCCGGGCCCTCGAGGACACCATCCTGGCCTACGGCGGCATCGACCACGTTGTGATCACGGCGGGCCTCTACGTCAGCCCCGACGTCGACGGCGAGATCCCCGACGCCCGGTGGGACGACACCTTCCGCGTCAACGTGAAAGGCCCGTACCTGGTCGCCAGCGAGATGAAGCGCATCTGGCAGGAGCAGGACCTGCCGGGCAGCCTGGTCGTGCTGACGAGTGTCAACGCCGTCGTGGCGAAGGAAGGCAGCATGGCCTACGACACGAGCAAGGCGGCGGCCAACCACCTGGTGCGCGAACTGGCGGTGGCCCTGGCCCCGCGCGTGCGCGTCAACGCCCTGGCACCGGCCACGGTCGTCGAAGGCAGCAAGATGTTTCCGCGCGAGCGGGTCATCGCCTCGCTGACGAAGTACGGCCTGCCGTACGACGAGGCCGAGGACACCGAGACGCTGCGCGCCCGCCTCTCCGCCTTCTACGCCGAACGCACCCTCACCAAGCAGACCATCACGCCGGACGACCAGGCCGAGGCCGTGTTCCTGCTTGTGAGCCGCCTGGCCAAGACCACCGGCCAGATCCTGCACGTCGACGGCGGCATCCGGGATGCCTTCCTCCGATGAGGGTCGGCCTGTTCATACCGTGCTATCTCGACCAGTTCTACCCGGAGGTGGCCGTGGCCACGCTGGCCGTGCTGGAGGGCCTGGGCCTGGCGGTCGACTACCCGCTCGACCAGACGTGCTGCGGCCAGCCGATGGCCAACGCGGGCTGTGCGGACGCCGCCGAAGGCGTGCACCGGCACTTCCGCCGGACCTTCGACGGCTTCGATACCGTGGTGGCGCCCTCGGGAAGCTGCGTGCTCCACGTGCGCCGGCACGTGCTGGGGACCGCCGCCGCCACGCCCCGGGTCTTCGAACTGTGCGAGTTCCTCGTCGACGTGCTGAAGACGCCCCCCCTGAACGTGCGCTTTCCGTACCGCGTCGGCGTCCATGCGGCCTGCCACGGCCTGCGCGGCCTGCGTCTGGGAGCCGGCACCGAGCGCCGCGTGCCGCCCTTCGACAAGGTGGCCGCCCTCCTCGACCGGATCGACGGCCTCGAACGCGTCTCCCTGGACCGCCCGGACGAATGCTGCGGGTTCGGGGGGACATTCGCCGTCGGGGAGGAAGCCGTCTCGGTGCGTATGGGCCGCGACCGGCTGCAGGACCATCTGGACCACGGGGTCGAGGTCCTCACGAGCACCGACATGTCCTGCCTGATGCACCTCGACGGGCTCATCCGGCGCGCGCAGCGGCTGGGCCGCCTCACACGGCCCCTGCAGGTGATGCACGTGGCCGAGATCCTGGCCGGCGTCTCGCCCGCGGAGGCCGCCCGCCGCCGGGGCGCCCGCCTGAACGGAGGGGAGGTGACGGCATGAACCGGCTGCTGCACACCCTGCCCGTGATCGACCACCCCGCCGCTGCGGCCCGTTTCCTCCACGACGCCGACCGCGCCACCTGGCACGACGCCTCCCTCTGGCAGGTCCGCCGGAAACGCGACCGGGCGGCGGCCATGGTCGAAGAATGGGAGGACCTGCGCACGCTCGCCTCGGCCATCAAGGAGCACACCCTCTCTCACCTCGACACGTACCTGGAGGCCTTCGAGCAGCACGCGACGGCCAACGGCATCCAGGTCCACTGGGCCGCCGATGCCGCCGAGCACAACCGCATCGTGCTCGACCTGCTGCGACGACACGGGGCGCGGCGGGTCGTCAAGAGCAAGTCCATGCTGACGGAAGAATGCGGCCTCAACCCGTTCCTGGAGGCCCACGGCATCGAGGTGGTGGACACCGACCTGGGCGAGCGCATCGTGCAGCTGGCGAACGACGCCCCGAGCCACATCGTCATGCCCGCCATCCACTACCGGCAGGAGGAGATCGGCGCCCTCTTTCACGCGACGATGGGCACGGAGGCCGGGACGGACGAGCCGGCCTACCTGGCCGCGGCCGCCCGGCGGGACCTGCGCCGGCGCTTCCTGGAAGCCGACGCGGCAATCACCGGCGTCAACTTCGCCGTCGCAGAGACGGGCGGGTTCGTCGTCTGCACGAACGAGGGCAACGCCGACCTGGGGGCCCACCTGGCGCCGCTCCACATTGCCTGCATGGGCCTCGAGAAGGTCATCCCGCGCCTGGACGACCTGGGCGTGTTCCTGCGCCTGCTGGCCCGGAGTGCGACGGGACAGCCGATCACGGTCTACACCTCCCACTTCCACCGGCCGCCGCCCGGGCGCGCGCTGCACGTGGTGCTGGTGGACAACGGCCGCTCGGCCCAGCTCGCCCGCCCGGCCTACCGGGCCTCGCTCAAGTGCATCCGTTGCGGCGCCTGCCTGAACACCTGTCCGGTCTACCGGCGCAGCGGCGGGCACAGCTACGGCGCCCCGGTGCCCGGTCCCATCGGCTCCATCCTGATGCCCGGCACCGATCCCGTGCGCTACGCGTCGCTGCCCTTTGCCTCCACCCTGTGCGGCTCCTGCAGCGACGTCTGCCCGGTGCAGATCGACATCCACGACCAGCTCTACGCCTGGCGCCAGGACGTCACCCGGGCGGGGGGCGTCTCCCGGGCGAAGCGGTGGTTCATGCAGATGGCCGGCTGGCTCCTCGCTCACCCGCGCCGTTACCGGGTCGCGGGGGCCGCCCTGCGCCGGCTCCTGCGCCACCTGCCCCGCCGCCTCCTCTATGCCCGGCCGAACACCTGGGGACGGGCCCGGGAGCTCCCCCCGGCGCCGCCGCAGACATTCCGCGACTGGTACCGGGCCCACCGCCCTCCCCCGGAACACCCCGCCGACATGCCATGAACAGCCGCACGAAGATCCTGGAGGCCGTGGCCCGCCATCGCCCGCCGCCCCGCCCCCATCCCGGCCTGCCGTCCTTTCCCGCCCCCGGGGATGACCTGGCGGCGCGCTTCCGGGAGGCGGCGACCGGCGTGAACGCAACCTGCCTCACGGGCTCCCGCGACACCCTGGGCGACGTCGTCCGGGCACGGTATCCCGGCGCCCGGGTGATCGCCGCCCTCGAGCCGGACCTGCTGCCCGGGACGCAGGTGATCGACGCCACGACCGCCCCGGCGGAGCTGGCTACGATCGACCTGCTCGTGTGCCGCGGCACGCTCGGCGTGGCCGAAAGCGGTGCCGTGTGGGTGCGGGCCGAGCCCGGCGGACATCGTGCCGCACTGTTCCTGGCCGAACACCTGCTGCTCCTGCTCCCCGCCGACCGCCTTGTCTGGAACCTGCACCAGGCCTACGACTGCCTCGACGTGGCGGCGGAGGACTTCGGCGTCTTCGTGGCCGGCCCCTCGAAGACCGCCGACATCGCCCAGGCCCTCGTCATCGGCGCCCATGGCCCCCGCAGCGTGACCGTCTACTTGATCGAACCCGGCCCACCGGATGCGGCAACTGCACGTTGAGTTGTTCAGGAGGCCCTGTGCCCGGGCAAGGATGGCTTCGTTCCGGCAATGGAACCTTCACGCCTCGAGCCCGCTGGTTTCCGGCGCCAGGAAGGAAAAGTCCTGCCCGTTCCTCTCTCCATAGAACCATACCCTGCGCCGCCTGGTCCGTATCGGCCTTCTTCGCATGAAACCCTTCCTGTCGGCATCGGGTTGACGTGGTGGCCCCTGCGCCCGTGCCAGCGATCATCCTGGCGGCCACCTGTTCTTCACCGGATCGTCCGCCCCCATGGCCCTTCGCCTCGTCGAGTTCACCGCACCGGCCGGCTTTACGCTGCCGGCCGACGTCACCGACACCCACGGGATCGCTCACCAGGACCGGCTGCCCCTGACGACCGGTGACGTCCTCGTCCGCATCCTCCTCGATGCCGAGCATGCCGAGGGCTTCACCGAATGGCTGCACGAAGAGGCCGGGCTGCGGCCGGACCACCGGATCGTGCTGTTGCCGGTCGAGGCAACGGTGCCACGCCTCGAGACGCCGGGCGAGAACGAGGCGTCGCCGTCGAGCAGCCCCGGCCGCATCAGCCGGGACGAACTCTATGAGGACGTCAACGATGCCGTCAGCGTAACCGGGGCCCACTATGCGCTGGTGGTGCTCTCGACCATCGTAGCCGCCGGGGGCATGCTGCGCGACAGCGTGGCCATCGTCATCGGCGCCATGGTCATCGCCCCGCTCATCGGCCCCAACATCGCGCTGGCGCTGGGTACCACCCTGGGCGACCGGGACCTCCTCGGCCGGGCATTCCGGATCAACGTCCTCGGGTTACTGCTGGGGCTGGCCCTGTCCGTCGGGGCCGGCCTGGTGTTCGAGGTGGACCTGCAGACCGCCGAGATCGCCTCCCGCACCCAGGTACAACTGGGCGATCTGCTGCTGGCGCTGGCGGCGGGCGTGGCCGGCGCCCTGTCCATGACACGCGGCTATCCGTCGGCCCTGATCGGGGTCATGGTGGCCGTGGCGCTGCTGCCCCCGCTGGTGGCCCTCGGCATGTTGCTCGGCGCGGGCCTGTGGGGGGCCGCCTACGGAGCCGCCCTGCTGCTGCTGACGAACATCGTCTCCATCAACCTGGCGGCCGTAGCGACCTTCCTCGTACAGGGCATCCGGCCGATGCGCTGGTTCGAAGCGGAACAGGCCAGGAAGGCGACCCGCCTCGCCATCGCGCTGTGGGTGCTCGCGCTGGCTCTGCTCGTGGCCGCCATTCTCCTTTCGCCGGACGTCAAGCTTCCGATCGGGCCGTGACGTCCCGGCCTCACCCTTCCTGACCGGGCCCGGGAAACTCCTCCGGTTCTCATCGTAGCGACGCAGGCGGGTAGTCCGCCGGGTCGAAGGACGGCGGCGGATACTGCGGGTTCATGGCCTGGAGCGTGTCGACGAGCAACCGCGCCACGACCAGGTTGCGGAACCAGCGCTTTTCGGCCGGCACGACGTACCACGGCGCTTCCGGGGTCGAGCACCGGTTCAGGGCCAGTTCATAGGCCCGCATATAGTCGTCCCAGCGCTTGCGCTCCTCCAGGTCCTGCGGGTTGAACTTCCACCACTTGTCCGGCCGTTCCAGCCGGCGGCGCAGGCGCTCGAGCTGGTAGTCCTTGGAGATGTGCAGGTACACCTTGACCACGCGCGTGCCGTGGTCGTGCAGGAGGCGTTCAAAAGCGTTGATGTGGTCGTACCGTTTCTCGATGAGCTCCGGCGGGGCCAGGCCGTGCACGCGCACCACGAGCACGTCTTCGTAGTGGGAACGGTTGAAAATCCCGATGTGGCCCTTCGGTGGTACGCGCTGGTGCACGCGCCAGAGGAAATCGCGGCCGAGTTCCTGCGGGGTTGG
Source organism: uncultured Rhodothermaceae bacterium (assembly GCA_964552015.1). Taxonomy (GTDB): domain Bacteria; phylum Bacteroidota; class Rhodothermia; order Rhodothermales; family ISCAR-4553; genus Rhodocaloribacter. The sequence goes on from CAZKFR010000005.1 coordinate 87,974, forward strand.
CTTCTTGAAGCCGTAGATGCGGCACCCCTGGGGGTTGACCCCTCGCATGACGCTGCGGATCGTACTGTCCTTGCCGCCCGTGTCCATGGCCTGCAGCACCAGCAGCAACGCCTGCCGGTCCTCGGCGTAGAGCCGTTCCTGGAGCGACGAGAGCCGTTCGCGCAGCGCCGAGAGCGTCGCCCGGGCCGCGGCCTTGTCGTCCAGGCCCTGGGTGTCGTCGGAAGGGATCGAGGCCAGCCGGAAGTCGCCACCGGGGGGCACGCGATACCGTTCGTAGTCGATGTCGAGATGGCGTTCGTTCACGGCGGCGGAGCGGATGCGTCGTGCGGGCGGGTCCGGCGGGAAGATAACCGAAAAGGAAAGCAATGGCGAACCGCAGATCCGAAGGCCGAAGGGCAGCGGTGTTCGTGGCGCATCCGTGCAACTCGTGACGCGCGTGTGCAATCGGACCGGTCGGACGCATCCTCCGCATCGCAACGCCGTTGTTCTCAGGGCAGACGCCCACCGGGTCCCCACCGGAGGCACCGCAACGACTTCCTCGATTCAGACCCTCGTTCCTCTGATCACACCGATGAAAGCTCACCCCCTGCTTGCTCTCTGGACCGCGTTTCTGCTCATCCTGCCGGGGCCGGCCGCCGGCCAGGACCGCCCTGCCGGTTCGCCGGTTCGCGGCAGCCTCCGCGGCCTCGTCCTGGACGCCGATACCGGCGAACCGATTGCCTCGGCCACCGTCGGCCTCTGGCGCGCAGCCGACTCCACCCTCGCCACCGGCACGATCACCGAACAGGACGGACGGTTCCGCCTCGAAGGTCTCCGGGGCGGCCGGTACTACGTCACGATCAGCTTCGTCGGGTACGCCACCGCGCACATCCCCGACGTTACGATCGGCCCCGGCAACCCGGACGTCGACCTGGGCACGATTCGCCTGCGGGCCGACGCCCAGATGCTGGACGAGGTGGAAGTCTCGGCGGAGCGGACGCCCATGCAGATTCAGATCGACCGGACCGTCTACAACGTCGCCGACACCCCGGTGGCAGTGGGCGGGACGGCCACCAACGTGCTGGAGACGATCCCGTCGATCGACGTAGACGTGGACGGCAACATCAGCCTGCGCGGCAGCGGCAACGTAGCCGTGCTCATCAACGGCCGCCCGGCGCCGGTCAGTTCCGAATTCATCGCCGCCTACCTGCGCCAGCTCCCGGCCGGGTCGATCGACCGCGTCGAGGTGATCCCCAACCCCTCGGCCCGGTATGAGCCCGACGGCATGGCCGGGGTCATCAACATTGTGCTCAAGAAAGAAACCGAACTCGGCCTGGGCGGCACCGTCGTCGCCGGTGCCGACTCCCGCGGTGGCTACAACGCCAGCGGGACGTTCACCTACGGCCGGGGCCCGCTGAACATGGCGCTCACCTATGGTTTCCGGCAGGAGAAAGGCGGCGGGGGCGGCAGCAGTTTCCGCATCAACCGCTACGCCGATCCGCTCACCTTCTTCGACCAGAACGAGGACGAGAAGGACGACGAGACGTCCCACCTGGTCAGCCTCTCGGGCGATTACCAGCTCTCGACCCGCACTACGATCAACGCCTCGGCCCAGGCCGGCTTCCGGGACGAAACCGAGAACGAGTTCACCCACTTCCTCGTACTCGACGCCACGCAGACGCCCCTGCAGCGCACCCGGCGTCTGACGGCCCAGGGCAACACCGGCTGGAACACCGACCTGCGCCTCGGCCTGACGCATAGCTTCTCCGGCATCTCCACGCGCCGGGGTGGCGGCACCACGGGCTTCGGCGGCGGGCGTGGCGGACGCTGGCGCGGCTTCGGCGGGCGCGGCGGCGGGCCGGCGTCCTCCGGCAATCAGGAAACCGGCCACACGCTATCCATCGAAGCCCGCTTCAACGCCTCGGCCAACGACAACGAGGATCTGTTCACCGAATACCTGGGCGATACCTCCGACACGCTCGAGCAACAGAACGCCTACACCGACCGCGAGAACCAGGAATTCTCGCTCCAGATCGACTACGTCCGGCCCCTGGGACCCTACCGCCTGGAAGCCGGCTACAAAGGGGATCGCGAATCCCTGTTCTCCGACCTGTACGCCGAAAGCGCCGAAGGGGACGAACCGCTCACGCCGGACGAAGGCCTGATCAACACGTTCGACTACGACCAGCAGATCCATGCCGCCTACCTGCAACTCGCTCGGCAGTGGGGTGCCCTCGGCGTACAGGTCGGTCTCCGCGCCGAAGTGGCCACCACCACCTTCACGTTGCAGAACACCAACGAATCGTTCGACAACGACTACCGGAGCCTTTTCCCCAGCGCCTTCCTGACCTACAAGCTCTCCGAAACCACGACCCTGAAGGCGAGCTACAGCCGTCGCATCAACCGGCCCCGGACGTTCTTCCTGAACCCGTTTCCCAGCTTCGACGACCCGCTCAACATCCGCGTCGGCAACCCGTCGTTGAAGCCCGAATACATCGATGCCTTCGAACTGGGTTACGTGCAGTTCACCCCCTGGGGTTCGTTCACCCTGACGCCCTACTACCGCCGCACGACGGATGTGATCCGTTTCTACCAGCAGGTACGGGAAGACGGCGTGACGGTGCGCACATTCGGCAACTTTGCCACGTCGAGTTCTTCGGGGGTCGAAATGATCACCTCCCTCGATGCCCGTGCGCTGATCGACGGCCTCAGCGGCTACGTCAGCCTCGAGGGTTTCCGCCTGGTCACCGACGGCTCCAACGTCGACGCCACGTTCCAGAACAACGCCTTTGGCTGGGGTGGGCGTGCCAACCTGAGCTACCGTCTCGGCGATGTGTTCGGCCTTGGCGGCGACCTGGACCTGCAGACGACGGTCCGGTACCGGGCCCCGATGGACACCGAGCAGGGCCGCCGAGGCTCTTTCATATGGACGGACGTGGCACTCCGGCAGGAACTGCTCCGGGGCCGTGCCAGCCTCACCCTCCGCGCCCGCGACGTGCTCGGCACGGCCGGCTTCCGCGGCATTATCGACCAGCCGGACCTCTACAACGAGTTCACCCGCGAATTCGGCGCCCAATCCGTCGGACTGACGTTCACCTATTCGTTCGGCCAGGCCAACCAGCGCCGTCAGCGGTCCACCGAGCAGCCGAACGAAGGTGGCGACTTCGAGCCGATCGAGATGTAAGGATGACCGGAGGCGATGGCGTCATGCCGGCGGGGCGGATGCACTACGAGGCGTCCCGCCCCGCCGTCGTGCCGGACTCTCCCACGGGCCTCGCTCGGCCCTACGACACGACCACGTGTACACCCGAAAAAACGGGACGCCGACCGTCCTGCGACGACCGGCGTCCTACGAGGCTGCCC
>CAZKFR010000006.1:0-20370 GCA_964552015.1 uncultured Rhodothermaceae bacterium
GGAAGTGGATCTCGATCTGCCGGTCGGCATTGGGGAAGATGTGAATATCGGAGGCCCCTTGATGCACGGCATCGACCAGGGCCGCCTCGAACAGGTTGATCAGCGAGGAACGGCTGATCTCGGCTTCGAGCGCCTCCTCGTCGATCAGCCCCCCCTCCTGGTCTTCGTAGCTCATCCCCAGGTCGTACGCCATGGGGTCCTCATTGAGGCGCTCCAGGAATTCGTTCTTCCCCAGGAAGGCCTCGGTGATGAGCGTGGCGATGACGGACTCGGGGGCATACCGCAATTCGAAGCGCTTCAGGCCGAGTTGCTGCACGAGATGGTTGACCTCGGGACGTGCCGGATCGTTCGTGGCAAAGATCCACCGCAGCTCACCCCGGTACGGCTCCTTCTCCTGCGCGACGGGGAGCACGAAGAGTTCGATCATCTGATCCCAGTGCTCCTCATCGAACTCGTCCCGGATGCGCTTGAGAAAATTCAGCGTATCCTCTTCATGAAGATGAATCTCCTCGAAGGCGTAGACCTGGGCAGCGATGCCGTAGATCTGTTCCCGGTTGACCTCGGGGTTGCTCGTCAGAACGCGCCAGAGGGGGGTCTTGACGCCTTCGGCACGCAACCGTTTCCATTCCTCCACCGCCAGCCGGACCTGTCGTTCGGACACCAGCCCCTTCAAGAGCAACTGCTGCACGACCCGGTCCCGCTGAGATAACGCCCGGACCGGATCCTGCGAACCGTCCCGGTGGAGCACATGCACCCGGGCACGCTCCCGTGTACCCGATGCCCCGGGGAGACCCGGCAGGTCCACGGCCGGAAGACCCCCGTCTCCTTCGACATAACTCGTGCCAGAGACGTCGCCTACAGGCGGTACCAGGGCTACTTCCTCGCCGGTCCCTGGCAGATCATGCACCGGTACGACCGGCTCCGGCGGCATCACCGCGACCGGTTCCGGCTCAGCCGCACCGGAGGCCGTGGCATTGTCCAGAAGCCGCTGGATCCGCCGGAACTGCTGGCGAAAACTGAAGCTCTCCGCTCTCTCTTTCATAGGGTGCAGGTCGACTCGCTCCAAGACGGAGCCGCACGAGGGGATCCCCGTCCCAGGCTCCCCCTCTATATCGTCCTCGCCCTCGGTGAATTAAGCGTCCCGACAACCATTCTCCTGCGGTTGGCCCCGGCCGTGAAACGAAACGTTCTTCCCGGATTATACCTCTTGCCCCGGTTGCTTCCGTGCCCCGGTAATACCGTCCCCCCACCCTGCCAAGCAATCCCATGCCCTGCCTCCTGGCTCTGCTGGCCCTCTTCGTGCCCCGCGTCGTGATTGCGGTTCTGTGGTTTTTCACGTCCTGGTTCGATGGGCTTTTCCATTCCCTTCTCTGGCCGATCCTCGGCTTCCTGCTGGCTCCGACCACACTGCTCTGGTATTCCGTCGTACAGAACGTGTACGATGGTGTCTGGGGCTTCTGGCAGATCGTCGTGCTTGTCATCGCCATCATGCTCGACCTTTCCCCGGGCGCGGGACGGAAAGCACGATGACGCACCCGTCCGGATCCACGGATCGGTTGGATTGCGGAGAGGATCCTCTCGATCGGTTTTCCCTATATTCCGGCGTCCCTGACCGCCGTCATGCTTGCCGCCGATGAACCGAACCGACACGCTATGGCACGAAACGTTTCGCGTACGCTCGTACGAAGTCGAACCCAACGGTCGTGCCTCGATCCAGTCGCTCTGTCGCTACTTTGAAGAGGTGGCCAGCAACCATGCCCGCGCCCTGGGCTTCTCGATGGAACAACTGGCCGAGCACAACCTGACCTGGGTCCTGAACCGGCTGCGCGTGGAGATCGACGACTTCCCCCGATGGCGGGACACGGTTCGGGTGACGACGTGGCCCTCCGGCCACGATGGCCTGTACGCTCGCCGCGAGTACCTCCTCCACGACGAAGACGGATCCGAACGAGCACGGGCCACGAGCGGCTGGGTGATGATCGACCTGGCCCGACGACGCCCGACCCGTCTGCCCGCCTTCATCCAGGAGATGCATTTTCCCCGACAGGACCGCGCCGTCGACGACGATTTCAGGCGCCTCCGCCCGCCCACGGGCCGCTTCGACCGGCACCGCACCTTCCACGTCCGGTACAGCGATCTGGACCTCAACGGGCACGTGAACAACGTCCACTACGTCGAGTGGGCCGTGGAGACGCTCGAACCGGCCTTCTTGGCATCGCACCGGATGACCTCGCTGGAAGTGGATTTTCGCGCCGAAACGTACTATGATGCCCGGGTCAGAGCCGAAACCGCTCCCGACGATTCGACGGAGGTGGGCTTCTGGCACCGTCTCCTGCGGGAACCCGACGGAGCGGTCGTCGCCGTGGCTCGGACCCGCTGGCTCCCCCTGGCCGGTGGCTGAAACCATCCCGCATCCTGTTTCCTTCCCCCGATCCTTTCGAACCGTCATCATGGATACGACCTGGATTACGTCGCTTTACGACCTCATCATGGCCTATGCCCTGAATGTGCTGGGAGGCATCCTGCTCCTCATCGGTGGGTGGGTCGTCTCCCGATGGGTTCGGTCGGCCCTGTTCCGGGGCCTGAGCCGTACGAAACTCGACCCCACCCTCGTCAAATTCTTCTCGAACCTGGCCGGCTGGCTCGTTCTGATCTTTGCCGTGCTGGCCTCCCTGGAACTCTTTGGCATCAAGACGACGAGTTTCATCGCCGTCCTCGGTGCGGCCGGCCTCGCCATCGGCCTCGCCTTCCAGGGCACCCTCTCGAACTTCGCCGCCGGCGTCCAGTTGCTCGTCTTCCGTCCTTTTCGCGTCGGGGATGCCGTGCGGATTGCGGGCCACGTCGGCAAAGTGGACGAGATCGACCTGTTCATGACGCGGCTCGACACCTTCGACAACCGCCGCCTGATGATCCCCAACAGCAAGATCACGGGGGACATCATCGAGACGATCACGTACCACCCCATCCGCCGGGTGGATGTGCCGGTCGGCACGGATTACGAGGCCGATCTGGATACCGTCCGGGCCGTGCTGGAACGCGCGGCAGCCACCGTCGAGGGGGCCCTGGCCGACCCGCCGCCGCAGGTTGTCCTGAATGAACTCGGCGGCTCGTCGATCAACTGGGAAGTGCGCGTGTGGGCTCCGACGCCGGACTTCCTCGCCGTCAAACAGGCCACCCTCCGCGCCGTGAAGAAGGCGCTGGATGAGGCCGGCATCGGCATCCCGTACCCGCAGATGGATGTGCACCTCGACGGCACGCTCGCCTCTTTCCCGAACGAAAGACCCGCGAACGGGTGACACTCCTCTTTCCTTCCACCAACCCTGCCTTCATGACCATGGCGATCGAAACCCTGCACGACCTCTTCGAGGCATACCAGAAAAACTTCGTCCCTGAACGAGCCGAGGGCATCGACGCGACGTTTCAGCTGCACCTCAGCGGCGAAGGCGGAGGCGACTTTGTGCTCCGCGTACGTGACGGCCATCTCACGATCGAAGAAGGGGTGGCGGAAAACCCGACGACGACGCTGCGCGCCTCGGCCCGCGACTGGATCGACCTGAGCCTGGGACGCGCCAACCCGATGACCCTGATGATGACGGGACGGCTCAAAGTCAGTGGCTCCATCCCGATGGCGACGAAGTTCCAGTCGATGTTTCGCACGGGCTGAGCGTGCGGGATTGGGAGAAACACCCATTGCCTCCCGCCTCGCCCCGGCGTATCCATAAGGGAGACGTCGTTATCACCGCCGGTGGCGAGCATGACGCATCACCTGTACTGGATACCTCTGGCCGACTGGCCCGGCGAAGAAGACGGTCCCGCGCCCCCCTGGGAGCACGAGGACGACCTGGACCACCTCGTCGACCAGATGCTGGTGGCGTATCGCCGGGCCGAAGCGCCGCGTACGTCTCCCCCCGACCCGGCTGCCGACCCAGGCTCCCCCGAACAGGACTGACGCCGTCCCTCCGGGCTTCAACCTGCTACGAGGTACGCCCTCACGAGGGCTCATCCCCCCCGCATCTGCCGTCTCTTTCGGACGATGCAGAACGCCATCTCCAGCGCCTGTTCGCCGTTCAGCCGTGGATCGACGTGGGACTTGTAGGCGCGCTCCAGGTCGGCTTCGTCGAGCCCCCGGGCCCCGCCGATGCACTCGGTAACGTCCTCGCCCGTGAGTTCGAAATGGACGCCGCCGAGGGTCGTGCCCATGGCCGCATGGATATCGAACGCCTGCTCCAGTTCGGCCAGGATGTTCTCGAAACGACGTGTTTTCAGGCCGGAGTCGGTCGTCTCGGTGTTGCCGTGCATGGGATCACACACCCAGAGGACGGTCTTACCGGTGGCACGCACGGCGTCGATCAGGGCCGGCAGGTGGTCGCCGATGCGCCCGGCGCCGAAACGGGTAATCAGGGTCAGGCGGCCCGGCACGTCGTCCGGGTTCAGCCGTTCGATGAGGTCGCGGAGCCACGAGCGGGTCATCGCCGGCCCGATCTTCACGGCGACCGGGTTCCGCAGGCCGCGCGCGTACTCTACGTGAGCGCCCTCCGGATCCGCCGTACGCATGCCGATCCACGGGAAATGCGTCGCCAGGTTGTAAAAACCGGGGCGGCGCGGCACCGTACGCGTGAGGGCTTGCTCGTACGGCAGCAACAGGGCCTCATGGCTCGTATAGAACGTTACGCGCTCGGCACTGCTCAACGGCGCCTCCGAGATGGTTTCCATGAAGCGGAGCGCCTCGGCGATGGCGCCGACGATGGCATGGTACTCGTCGGCTAATGGCGAATGCTGGACGAAGTCAAGGTCCCAGTATTCGGGATGGTGCAGATCGGCAAAGCCGCCTTCGGCCAGGGCTCGGATGAAGTTGAGCGTGAGGGCCGAGCGACTGTAGGCCTCGAGCATCCGGTGCGGGTCGGGCGTGCGCTCTTCGCGGGTGAAGCCCGGTCCGTTGATGATGTCGCCGCGGTAGCTGGGCAGGGCCAGCCCGTCTCGTTCTTCCCGGTCGGCCGATCGGGGCTTGGCGTACTGCCCGGCCAGGCGGCCCACACGCACCACCGGCAGGCGGAGCCCGTAGATGAGTACCAGACTCATCTGTAGGAGCACCTTGAGTCGGTTCGTGATGATCTCAGCCGTGCACTGATCGAAGCTCTCGGCGCAGTCGCCGCCCTGGAGGAGAAAGCGACGTCCGGCGGCGGCCTCGGCCAGCCGTTGACGCAGGCGCTCCACCTCCCACGACGTTACCAGCGGCGGCAGGGCCATGAGGCGATCCAGCACGGCCTCGACAGCGGCCGGGTCGGGGTACTCCGGGAGTTGCAATGCTTCTTTTTCCCGCCATGAGGCCGGGTGCCAGTCCTGCACGTACGTCGTTGTCATACGGTCGAGAGGTATAGGAAAACCGGGCGGGCACTCGTACGCCGTAGCCGCACGCGCGTTTCTCCCCGCCTTGTCCAGGCTTACCCTGTTCCGGTGCCGAGCACCTTCCGCAACACGGGCAGCGACACATTGCGGCCTGAAACGATCACCACGACCGGCCCCTCCGGCACCGGCAACGCGCCCGACTGACAGGCCGCCAGGGTGACGGCGGCCGAGGGCTCGATCACGTACTGATGGTGGTCGAGCATCCACACCATGGCCTCGACCAGCTCGGCTTCCTCTACGAGCGCCACGAAATCGACACGATCCCGGAGGAGGGTGAAGGTCTGCACCCCCAGCCCCCCCTCCAGCCCCCCCGCCAGCGTTGCGACCGGGGGCATCGCCGTAACGGCCCGACCCTGCTCCAGCGACCGGAGCAACGCCGGGCAAGCTGCCAACTGACAGGCGAAGATACGCGTATCGGGCCTACGCTCTTTCACGAAATAAGCGAGTCCGGCTGCCAGCCCACCGCCACCTACCGGTACCACGAAGGTCGTGACGTCCGGTATGTCCTCCACGACCTCGGCCGCGATCGTTCCGCCGTTGCCGGCCATGACGTACGGGTCGTCGAACGCGCTCAGGAAGGGCAGTCCGGCCCGCGCGGCCTCCTCCCGCGCCCAGGCCTCCGTCGCATCGTAGCCCGGATAAGGGGAACGGACAACCCGCGCCCCGAACGCTTCCATGGCCCGGCATCGCTCCGCCTCCACACTCGCCGGCACATACACCGTAACCGACACGCCGAGGCGCCATCCTGCGTAGGCGAGCCCCTTGCCGTGGTTCCCCGCCGAACAGGTCGCCACGCCCTTTGCCTCGATGCCGTACCGAGCCAGGGCAAAAAACGCCCCGCGCACCTTGAACGACCCGGTTATCTGCAAGCACTCCAGCTTCAGGTAGACGGGCACACCGAGTTGCTCCGAGAGCACGGGTGAGGGTTCTACCGGCGTCCGCCGGACCTTCCCTTCCAGGAAATCGGCGGCCTCTTCGATCAACTGTCTATCCAGTTGCATGACAGGTCGGGTTCGGAAGCAACGCCTCCGTGCTGCCGTCACCGGGCTATCAGCACGACGACCGAACGGGGCGCCGCCAGGTACGTCGCCTCGTGTACCGGCGGCGCCTGTTCTTCGGAGCACAGGTCCTCCGGCGAGGGACGGCCCGTATCCACCAGGCGATGCCACCGGTGAGGCGGCGGGAGCGCCGGCATAGCAAACGGGAGCGGCTCCCAGTACGCGTTCAGTATCACGTGGAGATGATCCCCGTCCTCGAGCGTAAAGGCCAGCGTATGCGAGTCCGGAGACCAGTCGGGCTCGTGTAACGACACGCCGTGCCAGACGATCCGCACGTCCCCGTCGTCGCCCCCGTCGATCCAGAAGCGCTCCTGCTGGAAGGCGCGGTGCGTCAGGTTGAGCCGGATAAGCCCTCTCACGAAGCGCCGCAGATCGGCCTCCCGCTCGACGCACCGCCAGTCGAACCAGGACATCTCGTTGTCCTGACAATAAGCGTTGTTGTTACCGTGCTGGGTACGTCGCACCTCATCCCCCATCAGGATCATGGGCGTGCCCTGCGAGACGAACAGCGTGGTGAAGAAGTTCTTGATCTGCCGTATCCGAAGCGCCTCCACGGCCGGGTCGTCGGTGGGCCCTTCCACCCCACCGTTCCAGCTATAGTTGGCGTCAGTGCCATCACGGTTGTTCTCACCATTGGCCTCGTTGTGCTTGGCATTGTACGAGACCAGATCGTTCATGGTGAAGCCATCGTGGCATGTGATGAAGTTGATGGACCGGTTTGGATCGCGCCCATTGCGGTCGAACAGGTCGGGGCTGCCCGTCAGGCGGGCGGCCACCGGGCCGACCATGCCCGGATCGCCCCGGAAGAAACGCCGGACATCGTCCCGGTAGGGCCCGTTCCACTCGGCCCAGCGGTGCCCGACGAACGTGCCTACCTGATAGAGCCCGGCGGCGTCCCACGCCTCGGCGATGATCTTCGTCCCGGCCAGCACCGGGTCCGACTCGATCGACCACAGGACGGGCGGATTTTCGAGGGGCCGCCCGCGTTCGTCCCGTGCCAGCACCGAGGCCAGATCGAAGCGGAAGCCGTCGACGTGCATCTCGGAGACCCAGTAGCGCAGACAGTCCAGGATAAGACGGCGAACGACCGAGTGGTTGGCATTGAGTGTGTTGCCGCACCCGCTGTAGTTGGCGTAAAAGCGCCGGTCGGGTTCGAGCAGGTAGTAAGCCACGTTCTCGAAGCCACGGAGTCCCAGCATAGGGCCGCGATGATCCCCTTCGGCCGTATGATTGAACACCACATCCAGGATCACCTCGATACCGGCAGCGTGCAGCGCCTTGACCATGTCGCGGAACTCGTTGACAGGCCCCAGGGGGTTGGTGTCGGAACTGTATCCGCTGTGGGGGGCGAAGAACGCCACCGGGTTGTAGCCCCAGTAATTGCGTAGCGGCGGCTTCACATCCTGCTCGTCGAAGTGCTGAACGGGCAGCAACTCGACGGCCGTGATCCCCAGGTCCTTCAGGTACGGTATCTTTTCGACGAGGCCGGCATACGTTCCGCGCAGGCGGTCGGGCAGGCCCGAACTCGGGTGCCGCGTGAACCCTCCGACGTGCATCTCATAGATGACCGTACGGGCATAGGGACGGCACAGCGGCTGATCGCCCTCCCAGTCGTAGGTCGAGGGGTCCACGACGACGCCCTTCATGGCGTAGGCCGCATTGTCGCCCGGCCCGATGGCGGCTTCACGGTCGTAGCGTCGGCCCACGGCCACGGCGCGAGCGTACGGGTCGAGGAGCAGTTTACTGGCGTCAAACCGGTGCCCCCGCTCTGGCTGAAACGGCCCGTGGACCCGGTAGCCATAGAGTTGACCGGCCTGAAGCCCCGGCACAAAGACATGCCAGTAGTAATAGGTCCGGTTGCGGCGCGGGTCGAGGATGATACGCCGACTGGGCCGCCCGGCGTCCGCATCCTCGAAGAGGAGCAGTTCGACCGAAGTAGCGTTCCGGGAGAACACACTGAAGTTGACCCCGCCCTCGCGCACGGTGGCCCCCAGCGGGAAGCTCTGTCCGGGCTCTACGTTCGTCATGGTGCTACCATCGCGGCTGCTGGCATGCGAAAGCCCACCGGGACGACACGGGTCAGGCCGCTTCTTTTTCGTTCGCTTCCTCGGTCCCGGCCTCCTCGCTCCCGGCCGCCTCGCTCGTTCCCTCCCCCTGCGTCACGCCCGATCCCGGGGCCGGGCTCACGCCCTGCTTCCGTTCCACCCTCCCCAGTTTTTCCAGGCAATCCCGTACCCGCCCCAGCAACTTCTCGCCATGGGCCGGCTTGACGATGTAATCCTCGATGTGTAGCCGGCTCGCCTGCTGAACCGCCTCCACCGTGTTCTTCGCGGTGAGCATGATCACCGGCAGGGATCGGAGCATCTCGTCCCGGCGCATCTGCCGGAGCGCCTCCAGCCCATCCATGACGGGCATCATCATGTCCATCACCACCAGATCGGGGCGTTGTGCTCGCATTTTCTCCAGCGCCTGTTGCCCGTTTTCCGCTTCCTCCACCTCGTAGCCGCCTTCAGCCAGGATCCGGGCGAAGAGCTTGCGCAGAATGGCCGAATCTTCCACCAGCAGAATGCGGGCCGGGGCCAGCGAAACCGGTGCTTCCTCCTGCTCCGGATCGTACCCGGTCAGTGCCATCAGCACATGACGGACCACCTCATAGGGATCAACGGGCTTGACGAGGTAGTCCTTCACCCCCATGGCAATCGCCCGTTTCACGTCTTCGACCGTGCTCCGCGCCGTGAGCATGATGATGGGAATGGCACAGAAGTCGGCCTCGGACTTGAACCTGGAAATGACCTCGTAACCGTCCATCCCGGGCATCATGACGTCCAGCAAGACGAGGTCGGGCTTCTTGCGCCGCGCCTTTTCGAGCGCCTCCATCCCGTCGGCGGCTTCTTCCACGATCAGCCCTTTTTCTTCGAGCGCCAGGGCAAGACGCCGGCGAAGCAGGTTCGAATCCTCGACCAGGAGGATATGGTAGGGTCTGGTCAGGCGGAGCAGGCGTGGGTCCTGTTCGGGCGTCATGGCCGGCGCGGGCGGCGTGGCCAAGACCGCCTCCACCTCTTCGTGCAGGCGATCGATCAGAGCAGCGAACCGCTCCCGGTCTTCGGGCGAGACCGTTCCGCCCTGCTCCTTCAGGTTTCGGAGGAATTCATCGAACGGGCGCAGGTGCTCGCTTATCGTGTTCAGCCCGTAGGTCCCGGCCGAGCCGTGCAACCGGTGCACGAGCGTGTAGAGCGCATCCCGCGCCGTTGCTGCGGCGTCGCTTTCGATCGCCTCGGTCCACAGCCGCCGGATCTCCTGGACCTGCTCGGGCAACTGAGCGAGGTATTTCTGATGCAGGGCCTGGAGCGCCTCCAGGTCTTTCGGGTTATTGTCCATGGCACCGATGCCAGATCGTTTCGAGGTTCTTTGCCAGATGGATCGGATCGAACGGCTTGGTGATCACGTCGGCAGCCCCCAGCGCTTTGTAGGCCTCGATCTCGTGCTGTTGCGCGCGTGCCGTCATGAAGACCACGGGCACCTCCGTCAGGTCGGTCTCACGGCGCAACGCTTTCAGGGTGGATGGCCCGTCCATCTCCGGCATCATGACATCCAGCACCACGAGATCCGGGGCAAAAGCGGGAGCACGTTGGAGCGCCTCCACGCCGTTGTTACAGACCTCGACGGTATAGCCCCCCAGCGCCTCCAGCGCCAGACGGGCCACCGCCTGAATGTCCGGGTCGTCTTCGACCAGCAAGATGCGATGCAACTTCATCATAGCCATGTCTTCATGCTTCTTGAGGGGACCTGACGGCGGGGGTGCTTCCCTCGGGATCCCCCGTCCGCCGGCCCTGTATGCGGTGTCGGTCCGGCACATCGGGTATCCGGCCGCCATCCAGCGGTAGTTCGAAGAAGAACGTCGTGCCCTGTCCTTCCTCGGTTTCGAACCCGATGTGCCCGCCGTGCATATCCACGATGGATTTCGTGATGTTCAATCCCAGGCCGGTACCTTCCTGCTTGCGCCGGACCGAGGCATCGGCCTGCTCGAACTTACCAAAAATTTTGTCCCGAAAAGCCGCGGGGATGCCCGGCCCACGGTCCGTTACGGCAACCCGGGCGTTCTCCCCGACGCGGTCCACCGAAACCCTGACCTCGGCACCACGGGGGGAGAACTTGGCCGCATTCGAGAGCAGGTTGGTCATCACCTGGTGGAGCCGGTCGTTGTCCCCCCGAACGGGCAGCGGATCCCGGGGGCCTTCGAAGACGAACGTGACGCCGAACCGCTCCGCATACGGGCGGTTGACGTCCAGGCTCTGCCGTACGAGTTCCCCCAGATCCAGCGGCTGCCGGTGGAGCGTCAGCTTGCCCGCCTCGATCTTCTGCACGTCCAGGAGGTCATTGATCAGCCGGACGAGCCGGTCGGCATTCCGCCGGGCGATCTCGACCATGTTCCGGGCCGGTTCGGGGAGCGGGCCGGCCACCCCGCCCGCCACGAGCCCCAGCGAGCCACTGATGGACGTGAGCGGGGTCCGCAACTCGTGGCTGACGATGGAGATAAACTCGTCCTTGAGCCGTTCGACCTTCTTGAGCGCTGTGATGTCCTGAAACGTCCCGCTGAGCCGGTAGGGTGTACCTTCCCGCAGATGCACCCGGCCGATGGCCCGGACCCACCGTTCTCGTCCCATCGCCGTCAGGATACGACACTCCAGATCCCAGCCCTCGCCCGTCTTGCTCCCGCGCTCGACGGCCCTGCGGATCCGCTCGCGGTCCTCGGGGACATAGAAACTGATGGCCTTCTCCACGTCGACCGGGCTGCCGACCGGCAGGTCGTGGATGCGGTATACCTCGTCCGTCCAGAACAGGCGCTCCGTCACGAGGTCGACTTCCCACCCCCCGACCGCCGCCATGGCCTGTGTCTCTCGAAGCAGGTCGTACATTTTCTTCTGCTCGGTCACGTCCTGCATGACACACAGCCAGAAGGAGAAGGCGCCGATCTCGACGAGACTGACGTGTAGGTCCACGTCGAAGAGGCTTCCGTCGGCTCGCTGCCCGATCAGCGGGCCCCGCCAGTAGCCGTTCGCGACGAGGCGCTCCTGGATCACCTCCATGAGGTCCGCATCGGCTTCCCCCGGCCGGGCCAGCAGGGACGGCAGGGTCATGCCGGCCAGGTCGCCCCCTGCATAACCGAACATGGCCTCGCAGGACGGATTGGTATAGACGACCAAGCCGGCTTCGTCGACGAGCGCAACGCCCTCCCTCATGCTTTCGAGCAGACGGGAGTGAATGCGATGGATACGCTCGGCCTGCTTCTGGTCCGTGATGTCCGTCACCGTACCCACAAAGCCGAGCACACGCCCTTCCTCGTCCCGCTCCGGGCTGGCCTGCCCGTACACCCAGACCTCCCGCCCACCGGGCTGCACGAACCGGTATTCCATGCGGAACTCCTGCCGGCTCGCCGTAGCCTCCTCCCACACGTCAACGATCCGATCCCGATCCTCGGGATGCACGGCGCGCTGCCAGCCCCACCCCATCGCCTCGGCAGGCTCCAGGCCGGTCAGCTCGCACCATCGAGGGTTGACGTAAACACACCGGCCCTCGGCATCGGTCCGGAAGATACCCACCGGCGCGATGGCCGCCAGCGCCTGATACCGTCGCTCACTCGTACGGACCGCCTCTTCCGCGGCCCGCTGCTCCGTCACGTCGCGTACCACCACGAACACTTCGGCACGGTCGGGCTCCCACACCCCGGACCAGGTGAGCCACCGGATGGTGCCCTCCCGGTGCCATGCCCGGACTTCGAGACGGTCCGGCCCTTGTTTTCCCTTCAACTGGCCGAGCCAGACCTGCATGGCCTTCCGATCCTCCGGAAGGAGCAGGTTCATGATCGAGCGCCGACGCAACACCCCGCGCGGATACCCCAGACACGCCGTCCAGGCTGCGTTGAAGCGCCGGAGCCGGCCCCGCGGGGTCATGATGGCCAGCATTTCGGGCGAGACGTTGAAGAACGTATCCAGTTCTTCGGTGCTCTGTCGACGGGCCTCCTCTGCCTCCATCACTTCCAGGAAACGACCGATGCTCCGGGCCATCATCTCGATGAGCTCCCGGTCGTGCGAACTGAACGGAAGCACACGAGGCGTCACGGACGAAAAGTTGAGCGTACCCCAGAGCCGGCCGTGAACCCAGACCGGCGTGCCGAGATAGGCCTCCAGGCGCAGGCTCTCATAGACGGGATGCCGGCGCAGGCCTTCCCGGGCACCAACCTGCTCGTATCCCACGGTGCGCTCCTCGCGATACACCGCCTCGCAGTAGGTGTCCCCGACGGCGAAGACCTGACCGGCCGCCAGCCCTTCCAGCGGGGTGACGACATGGCACACCCGGTAAGCGTCCCCATCGATCCGGCTGACGATCCCGGTTTCCATGCCGAACATCTCGCAGCCGGCACGCAGGTACGCCTCGGCCATATCCCGGAAGTCGGCGTAGGTCGTCGTCTGCAACCGGTGCAACCGGCGAAGCCGGTAGGCAAACGCCTCCACGGCGGCGTGCTTGCGGGCCAGTTCTCGCTCGGCCTGCCTGCGCTCCGTCACGTCCATGCTGAGGGAGATGAAGCAATCCAGTTGCCCGTCCTCGTCAAAGACCGGCTGGATGGATAGCTCGCTCCAGAACGCCTGGCCGTTCTTACGGTAATTGAGGATCTCAACGTTGACGGTTTCCCGCTTCGCGATGGCCTCCCGGATGCGGGCCTTCGTGGACGGATCGGTCCCCGGCCCCTGCAATATCGCTCCTGGCTTCCTCCCGGCTACCTCGGCCAGCGTGTAGCCCGTCATGCGCGTGAAGCCCTCATTGACCCAGAGGATGCGAAGAGCCGGGTCCGTAACCACCACGGCATTATCGGTCTCCTTCGCCACGAGCGCCAGGCGACGAAGCGTCTGGTCGGTTTCGGCCTGCCGGGTTCGATCCAGCACGAACGCGATGAAGACCTCACGGTCGTCCAGGAACGAGCGTCGAATTTCGATCTCGGTCGGATAGCGGGTACCGTCTTTGCGCTGATGCCACGAACTGAACTTGATCGTATCCTGCCGGCCATCACGCAACGGGGCAAAGAGGCCCATGAGCCCATCGCGGGAGCGTCCGGGGCGCAGATCCATCGGCGTCATGGACCGCAGTTCGTTCATGTCATAGCCCAGGTTCTCCCGTGCCCTGCGGTTGACCTGCAAGAACCGCAGCGTCTCGCCGTCGATCAGGTACACCTCGTGCAGCGCCTCCTCGACGACCTTTCCGAAGACGGCCTCTCGTTCGGCCTGCCGCTGCCATTCGGTCGCATCGAACAGGAGTCCCTGCAACCAGCGTGGCCGCCCGTGTTCATCCCGTTCTATGATCCCCGACGTCCATACATGCCGGACCGATCCATCCGTGCGTACGATGCGATAGGTGATGTTGAACGGCTCGCCGGAAAGAAGGGCTTTCCGAAACGCTGTTTTGAGGAATCGCCGGTCTTCCTCATGGAGATGCTGGAACCACAGCCGCCGGTTGATCCCTCGATGGTCAGGATCCATCCCGAAGATCTCGCAGGCGCGCTCATCCCACCAGCCCTTATCATGCAGGATGTCATAGAGGTAATAGCCGGCGCCGGCAGCCCCGACGGCCCGCCGTAACCGTTCGGCGTCTTCTCGGAGGTGGGCATGATGCCGGATGGCGACCCGGCGAACGAGTTCTATCAGGGCGGGTACCCCTTCGGACGTGCGCCAGATGGCTTCCTCCCCTTCCTCCCGTCGCGGATCCGCCGGTACCGCGTCGGTATCCTCCACCCAGGCAACGACCGGCACGCGGGTCCCCGGATCTGCTCTCCGGGACCACGCCGCCGGCTCCTCGCCCCGCTGCGAGGCATGGCGTATGATGAGTGCATACGGCAGGGCTTCGGCTACCCGGTAGGCCTCCTCGAACGTTTCCACCGTACGCACCGGCCACGCCGACGCAGCGGCCAGGTGCTCGGCCAGGTCGCGGGTCGCCCGTTCAGGGCCTGCAAGGATGAGGCTCAGCGGCATGGACGCAGGGGTGTTTCCGGATTCATGAGGTCGCGGTACCGCAGGTATCGTCCGGAAGCGCCGGAGCTCAAGCGGCGCCTTCACGTGGCGGCGGGAGCCTATCCCGTGCGTGAACGTAGAAGGCGCTTAACGGTGTAAAGTCAGCCTGCACAGGGCCTCTCCGTCCGTATTGCACGCCTCGTTCAGCCCATGCCCGTCCCATCCGTCCCCGCTCCCCCCCCCGACGCCGATCTGGAAACCACGCGCCGCGAGATCAATCGCCTTTTCGACCTGCAGGGTCAGCACCGCCAGCGGCTGAAGGCAACGAGCGCCCGCCAGCGTCGTGAACGCCTGCGCCATCTGCGTGAGGCCCTGCTGGCCCACCGGTCCGCGCTTCATGAGGCGCTCCATGCCGACTTCCGCAAGCCGCGGGAAGAGGTGGACCTGACCGAAATCGCACCGGTCCTCGTCGAGATCAAGCATGCGCTGGCACATCTGCCACGCTGGATGCGACCGAAGAAGGTGTCGACGCCCCTGTTCCTGATCGGGACGCGGTCAGAGGTCCGGTATGAACCCAAGGGCCGGGGTCTGATCATCGCACCGTGGAACTACCCGATCAACCTGACGCTCGGGCCGCTCGTGGGGGCCGTGGCCGCCGGATGCCCGGTCATCCTCAAGCCCTCCGAGTACTGTCCCCACACGAACCGCGTCCTGCGCGACCTCCTGGCCTCGGTCTTCCCGGAGAGCGAAGTGGCCGTGGTCGAAGGCGGCGTTCCGGTTGCCGAGGCCCTGCTGGACCTTCCCTTCGACCACATCTACTTCACGGGCAGCACGCAGGTGGGCCGGCTCGTGATGCAGGCCGCGGCCCGGCACCTCGCCTCCGTCACGCTGGAGCTCGGCGGCAAGTCGCCCGTCATCGTGGACGAGACGGCGGATGTGGACGAAGCCGCCGCGAAGATCGCCTTCGGCAAGTTTTCGAATGCCGGCCAGACCTGCATCGCCCCGGACCACGTGTATGTGCACCAAACGCTGGCCGATGCCCTGGCGAAGAAGCTGGCCGAGCGGATCCGCGCCTTCTACGGTACGGAGGCCGCCGCTCGGATCGAGACGCCGCATTTCGCCCGGATCATCTCCGACCGCCACTTCGAACGGATGCAGACGCTCTATGAGGAAGCCGTCGCGCAGGGCGCACGGACCGTCATCGGGGGTGTCGACCGGGCCGAAGACCGGTTCCTGGAGCCGACGATCCTCGACAACGTGCCGCCGCAAGCGCGGCTGATGCAGGAGGAAATCTTCGGGCCGATCCTCCCTCTGATCCCCTTTCACAACCTCGACGAGGTCATCCGCCGGATCAACGAAGGGGGGCGGCCGCTGGCCCTCTACCTCTTCAGCCGGGATGAGCGTCGTGTGGACCACGTGCTGGCCCACACGACCGCCGGCGGCACCTGCATCAACGACACCCTGCTCCAGTTTCTCCACCCGGACCTGCCCTTCGGAGGCATCGGACCGAGTGGCGTCGGGCGGGCCCACGGCTACCGCACCTTTCTCGCCTTCTCGAACGAGCGGCCCGTTCTCCGGCAACGCCTCAAACACAGCCCGCTCCAGCAGTTCTACCCGCCGTACACGGCGACCACCCGCCGGCTCATCCGGGCCCTGTTCAAGCTGCTGGGGGCCTGAATCCATCGGCTCAACCGTCTGATACCCATGCCCGACTTCGACAACCAGCACATCCTCATCACCGGCGCCGCCAGCGGCATCGGGCGCCTCATGGCCCTGCTGTTTGCCCGTGAGGGCGCCACGATCCTGGCCTGGGACGTCGATGCCGTCGGCCTGGCGGCCCTCCAGGAGGCCCTCGCCGAGTACCCCGGCCGCCACGCCACGTATGGGGTGGACCTGACCGACCGCGAGGCGGTCTATGCCACCGCCCGGCAGGTGCTCGATGCCTATGGACGGGTCGACGTACTCGTCAACAATGCGGGCATCGTCTCGGGCAAACCCCTCCTGGACACGCCGGATGAAGCCATCGAACGCACCTTCGCCGTCAACACGCTGGCGCTCTACTGGACCACGAAGGCGTTCCTTCCGGCCATGATCGCGCACGGCCGGGGGCACGTCGTGACCATCGCCTCGGCCGGGGGGCTCGTCGGCACGGCCCGCATGACCGACTACTGCGCCAGCAAATTCGCCGCGGTGGGCTTCGACGAGTCGCTCCGCCTCGAATGCCGGCGTCTGGGCTACCCGGTCACGACGACGGTCGTCTGTCCCTTCTACATCGACACGGGCATGTTTGCCGGGGTGAAGACACGCTTCCCGTGGCTGCTCCCGATCCTCAAGCCGGAGTACGTGGCCCGGAAGGTCGTGCAGGCCGTACGGAAGGGACGGCGGCGGGTCATCCTGCCCCGTTTCGTCTACACCGTCTTTCCGCTGCGCCTGCTGCCGCCCACCCTCTTCGACGCGATGCTGGACTTCTTCGGTGTCAACCGCACGATGGACACGTTCCGGGGGCGCTCAGCCGTCCGTTGAAACGCCGCCGGGCCGTGCATAGGGGCGGTCGTGCCCGAGCGAAGGAACCCGGCTCCGGGCCTGCCGGACCCGGTCGAGGTCGAGCTCGGCCAGGATGATGCCGGGCGTCTCGCCGGCCTCCGCGAGGATGCGTCCCCAGGGATCGACGATGAGGGCATGGCCGTAGGTGACCCCGTCGCCGTGCACACCGCACTGGGCCGGCGCCATGACGAAAGCCCCGTTCTCGATGGCACGGGCGCGAAGGAGTACGTGCCAGTGGGCCTGGCCGGTCGTCCGGGTGAAGGCAGCCGGGACGGCCAGGATCTCGGCCCCGGCCTTCGCCAGGTCGCGGTACAGATGGGGAAAGCGCAGGTCGTAGCAGATGGAGAGACCGAGCCGTCCCCACGGCATCTCCGCCACGACGGCCCGCCCGCCGGGCGCGATCACGTCGGACTCCCGGTAGGTCTCCCCCGGCCCCAGGTTCACGTCGAACAGGTGGATCTTGTCGTACCGGGCCACGATGCGGCCATCGGGACCGAGCAGGATACTGCGGTTGAACGCCCGCCCGTCCGGTGCACGCACGGGGATCGAGCCGAGCAGCACCCCGACGCCGAGTTCCGCAGCGAGGGTCCGCATGACCGGCATCGCCGGATGAGCGTCTTCCGCCTCGAACACCTCCAGCTGCAAGTGTTTTTCCCTCAGGCAGAGCTGGCTGAAGTACTCCGGCAGGCCGATGAGCTCGGCGCCCCGGGCGGCTGCCTCACGCACCCACGCCGCGGCGGCCTCGATCCCCGCCGTCAGGTCGGCACCGGCGTTGAGCTGGACACAGGCCACGGTGAGCCGTCGCGGAACCTCAGGCATAGCGTCGCAGGACTTCGTCGATGGAGCCGGCATACCCGGCCCCGAACAGGTTCAGGTGATTCAAAAGGTGATACAGGTTATACACCTCCCGACGTTCCTCGTAGCCCGGCTCCAGCGGCCAGGCGGCCCGGTAGGCCTCGTAAAAAGCGGGATCGAAGCCTCCGAACAGTTCCGTCATGGCGAGGTCCACCTCCCGGTGCCCGAAATAGACGGCCGGGTCGATGAGGGCCGGCGGACCGGCGGCCGTCGTCATGACGTTGCCGTGCCAGAGGTCGCCGTGGACGAGGGACGTCTCGGGCCGTTCCGGCAGGAGCTCCGGCAGCCGTTCATAGAGCCGTTCGAGCGGGCGATCCCACCGGCGTTGCCAGCGCCCCTGCTCGCGCGCCCGTCGCACCTGCGGCGCCAGGCGGCACGCCCGGAAGAAGGCCGGCCAGGTCGCCTGCCAGTCGTTGTGCTGCACCGACCGGCCGAGGTAATTGTCCTCGTCGTAGCCGTACCGTGGTGCGGTGTGCCGGTGGAGGGCCACCAGCCCGTGCGCCAGCGCCTCCCAGAACCCGTCGCGTGGCGGCCCGGGCTCGATCCACGCCATCAGCAGAAAACCCGGCGTGGCATCGTCCGCATCGCCCAGCACCAGCACCTCGGGGACGATCAGCGGCGCCCCGGCCTCACGCAACGCCTGCAACCCGTCCGCTTCCGCCCAGAAGGTACGGGCCACGTCGCCGCGCCCCCACTTCAGAAAGTACGTCCCCGCCCCGGTTTCGACGCGGCAGGCCCGGGCGATGCAGCCGCCAACCACGGGCTCCACCCGTCGCACCTCGGCGCCGAGGTGCTCCGCCAGCCTATCGCGCAGCGTCAGCGGGATCATGCCGCATGCCCCTCGAGCCGGTACGTTTCGGCCAGCCGGTCGAGCAACGTGCGCGCCGTCCGCTCGACGATCCGATAGACGTTTTCGAATCCCTGCGGTCCGCCGTAGTACGGATCGGGCACCTGATAATCGCCCGGGTCGGGGTCGAATTCCCGGAACAGCCGGACCTTGTTGCCGAAGCGATCCTGACGATCGTAGTAGAGGATGTCGTGCAGGTTGTTTCGATCCATCGCGAAGATGTGATCGAAGCGCTGCAGGTCTTCCTCCTCGAACTGCCGCGCGCGCTGCCCATCGAGGGAGACGCCGTGACGCCGGGCCGTCTCCCGCATGCGCCGGTCCGGCGGTTCGCCCACGTGCCAGCTGCCGGTACCGGCCGAGTCGATCTCGAAGTGCTCCGCCAGCCCGCGTTCCTTCACCAGATGCCGAAAGACCCCCTCGGCCAGCGGACTCCGGCAGATGTTTCCCAGGCAGACGAACAGAACGCGAATCTTATCTCGAGACATGGGCTCCCTTTCTCTTGGCTTCGCAGGGCTTCGTAAGGGACGACGCGCTGACGCCCCACACGGGCACACCGGCCCCGTGCCCTCGCATGAACGTGCATCTCGGGTACGAGTGCCCGCCGCGCCGCCCTTGGAAGGGTTTTCACGTACGACCCGCCGAAAACGCGTCGGGGGTCCCCCCTCCCGGGCAGGGACCCCCGACGTCGTGATCGTGGGCGGCGTTCAACTGCCCTCGGGCACTTCGTCAATCGGCCGGGGCCACTTGTCGAAGATCTTGCCCGGCTGCGGGGGCGAGCCCACCTGTTCGGTCGGGAGCAGGTTGAGGCGGCCCGTCCGGCGCATGTCGATCCAGCGGTGCCCTTCCATGAGCAGCGAGTACATGCGCTCGTGGAGGATCTGATCGAGGGCGTTCTCCGCCGTGAGCGTGACCGGCCCCAGGCCGGCCGCGGCCCGCACGGCGTTCACGTCCGCCTCGGCCGCCGCCAGATTCCCCAGCCGGAAATTTGCCTCGGCCCGGATGAGCAGGAGCTCTTCGTTCCGGATGATGGGGAACGGGTCGGTTGAGCTCTTCGATACCGTGATCACGAGCGGGCTCACGAGGCCGTTGGCGGCCGGAGGACTCGGGTTGAAGCCGGGATCGTCACTCCGGTCGAGCACCTTGTCGGCATAGCGCAGGTCGCCCGGCTCGGCATTGGCCTTGATATCCGGATGCGCCCGGAGCTTGACCGCCGGAGCGGTCGGCACCTCGAAGATCGGGTTCAGGCGATCCCCGAGGCCGGTGCTGTAGACGTGGTAGACCCCCGTCCGCATGTCCCCGTCAGGGTCCACGAACGAACCCGCCAGGGCGTCGAGGGCCGCCTGCCACTTGCCCTGATAGAGCGCCACACGGGCCATGAGCGCCCGGTTGAACCGGGCAAACGTGGCCGGCGTGTCGAACCCGGCAAACCCGTCCGAGAGTTCGAACGGAAACGCATCGCCTGCGCTGTTGAGCGCCGAGAGCCCCTCGTTCAGGCGGCGCTCGATCTCCGCGAACGCCTCTTCCTTGCTCACGAACGGGGTGTTCACGTCCTCGCTGAACTGAATCTTGATCCCGTTCGTGTCGAGGTAGTTGAGGTTGAGCAGGAGCTGGTAGGCGATGATGGTGTTCGCAAACCCTTCGACACCGGCCCGGGCCTCGG
>CAZKFR010000006.1:20470-47106 GCA_964552015.1 uncultured Rhodothermaceae bacterium
CCGACGGATTCCGGGCTGGGCGCATTCGGGTCCTCGACGTCGAGCGTATCACAGCCGGCGAGGATCACCAGGGCAACGAGCACCCCGGTCGTCATCCACCGGCCCATCGACAGCAGTCGTTTCGCAAAAGGTCTCATGATGCGTTGCCTCAGGTTTAGAATCCGACGGAAACCTTGAAGTAGAAGTAGCGCGCCGAGGGGAACGGAAGGACGTCCACCGAACGCCCGATGGCGACGTTGCCGAACTGGCTCACCTCGGGGTCATAGCCCGAATAGGGCGTGAACATGAGCAGGTTACGCCCGGAAATCCCCAGGCTCAGGCTCTGCACCTGATTGCCCAGGAGCCGCTGCACCTGGCTCCGGTCGAAGTTGTACGTCAGGCTCACCTCGCGCAACTTCAGGTAGGTCCCGTCTTCCACGTAGCGACCCGTACCCCCTACCCCGGCGGCACGCGCCTGCCCCTCGGGCGTGTCCAGGTCCGGCGAGACCCCGCCGAGGTCCGTCAGGAACAGCCCCAGGTTGACCACGTCGCCGCCCTGCTTCCAGTCCCACAGGAAGTACAGGTTGAAGCGGTGGAAGGTGATGTCGTTGCTGAAGCCGAGCTGGAAGTCCGGGTTTTCATCCCCGAAGACGGTCTTGTTGCCCTGTTCGTCGAGGCCGACGATGGTCGTGGGCGCCACGCCTTCCTGAATCTGGAACTGCCCCAGGCTCAACGCAAAGCCGCCCGTCTCGAAGGGATCCACCTCGAGCCGGGTCACTTCCGACCAGCTCTTCGAGAAGTTGAGACGGGACGTCCAGGACACGTTACGGCTCCGCACCGGGGTGAGCCCCAGGCTGATCTCGATGCCCTGCGTGGTCATGTCGCCCGCGTTGATGAACTGGTCCGTGAACCCGGACGAGGGGGGCAGGCTGTTGAGCAGGATGAGATCCTGGATGTCCTGGTTGTAGTACGTAAATTCGAGGGTGGCACGGTCCTGCCAGAACGTCGCGTCGAAGCCGCCCTCGAACTCCTGGGTGATCTCCGGCTTGATGTCCGGGTTACCTTTCTGCGTGGGCACGAGCACGCCGCCGCTCCCGCTCACGTTTTCGGCCTGGAACGACGTGAACTTGGCATCCGCCTGCGGCAGGTTGCCCGTCCGTCCGAAGGCGGCTCGGAGCTTGAACTCGCGGAAGAAGTCGCTCGTCCAGAAGTCGAATTCCGAGAGCCGCACCGAGGCGGCCGCTTTCGGGTAGAAGAAGTACTTGTCCGTGTTGCCGATGCGGCTGCTGGCGTCGGCCCGGAACCCGCCCGTGAGGAAGTACTTCTCCTGGATGTTGACTTCTTCCTGGAAGAAGAAGCCCCGCTCCCGCTGGATCAGCCGCGTCTGGAACCCCTGCAGGCTGGCCGCCAGGTCGATGTTTTCCCCGGCGATCCCCTGCGCCTGGCTCAGCACGTTGTTCCAGTCCCGGCTCTCGTACTGATAGCCGGCCGTCGTGGTGAAGGTGACGTTCGAGGTCGTGCTGTAGAAGTACACCAGGTTGAGGTTCAGGTTGGTGCTCAGACTGGTGGTCTCGCCCAGGATGGAGACCCCCTTGAGGTCCTTGGCCCGCTCGAACTGGAGCTCGGGCGGCGAGACGACCTGGTGCTCGGCCGAGTAGAAGTCCGCCCCACCCTGCAGGATCACATCGAGGTTCTGCCGGTCGGTCCGGTACAGGTTGTAGGTCAGGCGCGAGGACACGATGCCACGGTTGACCTTTTCCCGGTTCTTCAGCAGTTCGATCGTATGGAGCGGGTTCGAGCCGGCCGGCCCGTCCGGGAAGTTGCCGTTCTCATCGGGGCGCAGGTCGATGAAGGGCGGCGTGAAGGCGAAGGCGAAGCCAAGCGTCGTGGCGCCCTGGTTCTCGTTGCCGGTGATGCTTCGGTCCGAGATGCTCCGCACGAGCTGGGCGCCGGCGTTGATACGGAGCCGCTGGCCGAAGCGTTGCTCGATGTTCAACCGGCCCGAATATTTCTCGTACCCCGTGTTTTTGACGATCCCGTCCTCGTTCTGGGCCAGACCACTGACGAAGAACCGGGTATCCTGGTCACCGCCGGAGAGGCTGGCCGTCGTCTCGCTGATGAAGCCCTCCCGGCCGTAGAGCAGTTCCTCGTAGTCGAGCTGTCCGTTCTGCCGGAGCAGCTCCGCCCCGCCCGGCACGAGCGCCTCGGCCGTCTCCGGCGTGAACTTCCGCGTCCCGATCTTCTTCAGGATCGTATTGAACCCGACCTGCTGGGTGATGTTGAGCGTCGTGCGCCCGGGGGCTCCGCGCTTCGTGGTGATGATGACCACCCCGTTGGTGGCCTTCGAGCCGTAAATGGCCGCCGCGCTGGCTCCTTTGAGCACTTCGATGCTCTCGATGTCATTCGGGTTGATGTCGGCGATACGGTTGGTCGGCTGGCCCTGCGGGCGGGAGCTGCCGGCCCCCGTGGCCGCCGTGACGAGGTCGAGGCCCGACTGGATCGCCGAGTTGTCCACGATCACGCCGTCGATCACGTAGAGCGGCTGGGTGTCGCCCGTGATGGTCGAGACGCCCCGCAGGTTGACGTTGATCCCCCCGCCCGGTGCGCCGGTGTTCTGGCTGATGCTCAGACCAGCGATCTTGCCGCTGAGGGCACGCTCCAGCGTCTGTGCCGGGGCCGGCACCAGTTCCCGCGAGGTGATCGTCCCGACGGCGTTCGCCAGGTTGGCGCGTTTGACACTCGTGGCCAGCCCCGTCACGACCACCTCGTCGAGGCCCAGCACGTCCTCCTCGAGTTGCACATCGAACGTGGTCTGCCCGGGGGGTACGTCCGCTTCCAGCGTGCGGAACCCCACGAACGAAAAGACGAGGGTCCGGTTACCCTCGGGCAAGGTCAGGGTATACCGTCCATCGATGTCCGTCGTTGTGCCGATGGTGGTTCCTTTCACGGCAACGTTCACGCCCGGGAGCGGCTCGCCGCTGGCCCGGTCCGTTACCGTACCCTGGATCGTCTGGGCCTTCAGGGTCCCTGCGACCAGCATCCCGAGCAACAGGATGCTACCCAGTCGCGATAAAGCGTACCTGTAATGCATGGTTCAGCACCGTAGGTGATGGTGAATACGGCCTACCAAGGTGTTGGGTGAGACAAACGCCTTTCGGGTTCGGGACGCGTACCATGATCGTGCAGCACCCGGTGCCGTACCAGAACCACATCCGGGCCATCCGGTGGACGCCCCGACGTAATCCGAGTTCGACATCCGGCCTCCGGCACGGTGCAGACCCTGCCCGGCCCTCCGTAGCGGCCTGTCCGCCCGTCAGGGACAACGGACCTCTACGGAATGCAAGATGCCGGACCTTTCGACCCGATTCCGGGAGTATTTCGCCGAATCGCACGAGGATCCTTACCGGCGGTGGTGGGGTGCGTGCGAACCGTTTCCCCAACATGCGAAATTTTTGTGTACACTTTCAACCTCCCGGCGTGCTTTTCGGCAGGGGAGCCCGCGCCCTGCCAGCGAACACACCCCTTCTGCCCCGTATCTGCCTCCTATCGCTATTTTTTCCCCCTGCACCCCGAGCCATATCCCGCTGGCGAAACATTGGAACCGGTCCGGATGTCCTTTCGGCCCCTACCCTGACGATCAGGACGTTACTCGCAGCATGATCCAGCCCTCGCTGTTCTCGCAAGAACCGGACGTCGTGAGCGTCTGTGAACTCGTGCGGTCCGTCCGGGACGTGCTGCAGGTGCACTTCGACCGGGTGGGTGTCGAGGGCGAGATCTCCAACTTCCGTCGTCCCGCTTCGGGCCACTGTTATTTCACCTTGAAGGATGCCGAAGCACAGATCCGGTGCGTGATGTGGCGTCAGGTGGCCGATACGCTGCCCTTTCGCCCGGTCGACGGGATGCTCGTCAGGATCCACGGTTCCGTGACCGTATACGAGGCGCGGGGGGACCTGCAGATCGTGGTGCGTTCCCTTCAGGCCGCGGGAGAGGGAGCCTTGCAACAGGCGTTCGAGGCCCTGAAACGGCGTCTGGCCGCGGAGGGCCTCTTCGATGCCCGGCACAAAAAACGCCTCCCGCCCTATCCCGAGCGGGTAGGCATCATCACGTCGGGGACGGGTGCCGCCCTGCAGGACATGCTCTCCGTGCTGGCGCGTCGCTTTCCGCTCGTGGACGTCGTCGTATGCCCGGTGCAGGTGCAGGGGCTGGGTGCCGCCGCGTCGGTGGCCGGTGCCATCGCAGCCTTCAATGCCCTCCCTTCCGGCCACCCGCACCGTCCGGACCTGCTGATCGTGGGGCGCGGGGGTGGGTCGGCCGAAGACCTCTGGGCCTTCAACGATGAAGAACTCGCACGGGCGATCTTCGCCTCCGAGATCCCGATCATCAGCGCCGTCGGCCACGAAACCGATGTGACCATCGCCGACTTTGTGGCGGACGTGCGGGCGGCAACCCCTTCCATGGCCGCCGAACTGGCCGTCCCGGACCGGCGCGAGGTGGCCCTCACCGTGCGCGGCCTGTACAACGCACTCCACCTCCGCCTCCAGCGCCTCCTCGACGTGCGCCGCCGCCATCTTCGCGCCCTCACCGAAAGCCGTGGCTTCCACCGTCCCCTCGACCGTCTCCAACGCTACAGCCAGCGCCTCGACGAACTCTGTGCCCGCCTGGAGCAGGCGCCGCCCCGCCTCCTGGAGCGCCGCAAGCATCACGTGGAAGCCCTCCAGGCCCGTCTCCTACTGCTCGACCCGAACCGTCCCCTGCACCTCGGCTATGCCCGCGTCGAACGGGATGGCGAGATCGTTACACGCGCCCGGTCCCTCCACCCCGACGACCGCGTGACGCTGCACTTCGAGGACGGACAGCGCCGCGCCCGCATCGAATGACCCCTGCCAACAGGACATTTTTCATCAGAAAAGCCCTTCCAATCCCCGATTGTCAATTTTATCTTCTGGTGGCCCCATACCGAAACGTGGTCGGTGCTCAGGCGTAGTAGGTGCGGTTTGTACGTAATGCCTCCTTCCGATCACGGCGCCGTCCGCGTACTGTCTTCGCTCGCCTGACGCCCTGCCTTCCATGACTGCACCGCCGGCCGAATTCACGCTCGAGCTGACGCCTCCTTCGCGATTTGCCGTCATCGACCTCACGCCCCGCCTCGAAGACCGCCTCGCGCCCTTCCCGCGAGCGCTCTTCTGCTCCCACCACACGACGGCCGGCTACCTGGACCAGGCCCTCTGCGAGCGGCTGAACCATGACCCGGAGGCGATCCAGAAATACGTCCGCTCCTTCCAGAAGCTGTTTCCACCCGGCGCGGACTATTTCCATGACCAGCTCCACCTCCGCACGGAACTCTCCGAGGCCCAGCGGCAGTGCGAACCCCGCAACGGAGACTCCCACCTGACCTTCATCAGCTCCGGGCTGGAGAGTTGCGTGGCTTACGCCAATCGCCCGGACCGTCCGGTCTTTTTCATCGAGCTCGATGGCACCAACGGCGACGACCGCCGGCACCGGCGCACGACGATTATCGGCTACAACGAGGAGGACATCGCCGACGTCCGGTATTTCGAGGTGCCCGTCTCGAACCACCCGATCGACTCGGTCAACCTGCGTGACCCCAGGCTCGGCCTCTACGACGAACTACAGACCCACCTGCGGTCGCTGGGCATCACCAAGGGGCGCATCGACCTGAACCTGCCCCCCGACGAACGACACGCCGGCCTGACCGTCAACGAGTACGAAACGCTGCTCATGCGGCACGACCTGGCCGAAGTGCTGCAGAACCCGCTCCGCTTCATGGCCGAGAAGGGGCGCAACATGCTCCTGGACCCGCGCGCCATCCCGCTCAAGGCCCGCAATTATGCCAAATACGACCTGGTGCACCTGGTCAACGAGATGCTCGACGTGCTGGGCCTGAACGAATCCGTGGTGGAACGCATCATCGACAAGTTCCTCCGCTATCCGGCCTCGCGCTTCCTCCGGCTCAAGCGCCGGGTGAGCCTGCTCGTCTCGGACGGTGCGACGCCCGGCGAAGGCACCATCGTGCACGGCACCTACCAGAGCCCGATCCTCGTGCAATGGCACCGTCCCGAACAGGCCGCCCGTAAGGTCCGTGCCACGTTCGTCCGGCTGACCTGAAACGGCGGCTCCGCGCTCAGATCAGCGAGTGCGACTGCACGCCATCGACGTTGACGCAGGCGCCCGAAACCCAGCTGGCGCGTTCGGAAACCAGGAACGTTACCACATCGGCCACCTCCTGCGCCGTCCCAAACCGCCCCATCGGGATGTTCTGCGCGATGAAGCGGGCCATCCCTTCCGGGTCTTCCTGGCAACGCCGGTCCCAGCTCCCTCCCGGAAAGCGGATCGAGCCGGGCGCCACCGTGTTGACGCGGATGTGATGCGGGGCCAGTTCGATGGCCAGGATCTTGGCCATGCTGATCAGGGCCGACTTGGTCGTGTTGTAGATCGAGAGCCCCGGCCCGCCGGCCTCCCGGCCAAAGATCGAGGCGATGAACACCATGGCGCCGCCGCCGGCTTCCTTCATGGCCGGGACGGCTGCCCGGGCGGTCCGGATGTGCGCCTTCAGGTTCAGGTCGAGGATGGCCTCCCAGTCGTCATCGGACGTCTCGACGAGGGGCTTGCGCCGGTTCCCCCCGGCATTGCCGACCAGGATGTCGAGGCGTCCGAACCGGCTCCGGGCGGCCTCCACGAGGCGCTCCCCGGCATCGGCATCGGTGATGTCGAGCGGGAGCGCCAGCACCTCCGCCCCGCCGGCTTCGATCTCGGCGGCCGTCCCCGCGAGGGCTTCCTGCCCCCGGGCACAGATGACCAGGCGGCATCCCTCCGCCGCCAGCGTCAACGCGATCTGCCGCCCGATGCCCCGACTCGCGCCCGTCACCAGGGCGACCTTGCCTTTCAGTCCCAGATCCATGTCCTTCTCCCGGTATCGTCGTCTTGTGCGAATGGGTTGTCCCGAAATACCGACAGCCTGCGCGTAATGTCCACCCGGAACCGCATCTTCGCGCAAAGTTTGATCGTACCCGGCCCCCGCTCCGCCTGGCATCCTTCTATGGCCCGTCGTAGGTTTGCCCCGTATCACCAACCGACCCTGCCCCCATGAACACACCTTCCAACCCGACCGAGGAAACGCCCACGTTCGAGGAGGCCCTGCGCCGCCTGGAAGAGATCGTCGCGCTGCTCGAACGGGATGAGGTCGGGCTCGAAGAAGCCCTTCAGGTGTACGAGGAAGGCGTCCACCTGGCTCGCCGTTGCCTGCAACGGCTCGAAGCGGCCGAGCTACGCGTCCAGACGTTGCGCCTCGACACCGACGCTCCCTGATCTTCTCCCTGCCTCGTGCGTTTCAGTCACGTCCTCGCACCTTCACGCGTCCATCGAAACACCATGACCAACGCCTTCCCCTCTTTCCCCGATGAGGCCTCCCTCTGGGTTTACGCAACCGAACGACCGCTTACGGCGAACGAGCAGGCGCTCGTGCTCGATCACTTGAACCGATTCTTCAGCGGATGGGCCTCGCACGGGCGTCCGGTACGCGGTGCCGCACAGTTCCTGCACGACCGGTTTCTGCTGGTGGCCGGACACCTGGAGGAGGGCACCATCTCCGGCTGCGGCACCGATGCCTGCCTCGACCAGGTCCGTGCGGCGCTGGAGCACGTGGGAACGACGTGGGTCTCCAGCCTGACGATCTTTTATCGGGATGCCGATGGCCACCTGCACGGGGTATCCCGTCCGGCCTTCCGCCGTCTCATACGGGAGGGTCGTGTCGACGCCAGCACCCCGGTTTTCGACCTGAGCCTCACCACCGTCGGGGACCTGCGAGCCGGACGCTTCGAACGGCCGGCGGGACAGTCCTGGCACGCCACCGTGTTTCACCTCGCCCTGCCGGCATAGAGGACGGCATCCTCGCCGAGCGGCTTCGTCCACACGGCAGGAATGTTGATCCGAACGGCCTGGCGGATGGAGGGGATCACGAGCACGACATGCTCCTCGCCACGGTGCGAGATGACTTCTCCGCGCAGCCCGGCGAAGGGCCCCTCCGTCACCTCCACCTTCGTCCCACGTGCAGGCAGCGGGGTCGTCAGCGGCGCCAGTCGCCAGGGATCGTTCTGCGTGAGCCGGAGGTTCTCGATCTCTTCTTCGGACACCTCCGCCATCGCCCGGCCGAACATGACGGTCCGGACGATTCCATCCGTCTGAAGCACCCGGAGCCGGTCCCGCTCATCGACCTGCGCGAAAATGTAGTTGGGAAAGAGGGGCTCGATGACTTTCTTCTTCCGGTCTTTCCACTGGCGCATCACGGCCCGTTTGGGCAGAAACACGGTGATGCCCCGCTCCTCCAGGCGGAGTTCGCACTTCTTCTCCGCCCGGGGCGCCGTGTAGAATACGCGCCACACCGGATGGCCCGTTGCCAGCCCTATATGCTTCATCGTGCTCATACTCCGGGGATCGGATCGAACATCGGCAACTTTACCCCTCTTTCAGTTACCCACGGTCCGGGGTGCACGGCTCGTGGTGGCGATCTGGAACCCGACTTGCCCGTGCATCGTGGTAGGCATCGCATTTGCCATGTACGTCAACCGTTCCGGAACGGTCCCTACCTCTGCCTTTCTGTCGGTTCTCCATGATACGCCGTAAACGTCTGCCGCTCTACCTCCTGGCCCTGCTGGCCGCGTTCCTGGTCGGCCCGGCGCCGGTCGCAGCCCAGTATTACATCAACCAGTCGGCGCTGGCGGACCTGCTCACGGCCTGTCCCGACGACCTGGACAGCCTGCCCGAGATCAACTACAGCTATTATGTACTGTACAGCAGCCGGGACAACAATGTCCTGGCCCGCAACACGTTCTTCAAGGTCATCGGCGACGGGGACCTGGAGGAAGGACGCAAGCGCGCCCGCCTCGTCGAACTGCTCAACCGCAAACTCGTGTCCTCCACGAACATCGGCGACACGCTGGTCGTACCGGATCGCTTCGACGTAAACTTCTGTGCCTACAGCCCCTTCCCCTACTACTACCCCGGCGCCCGGGACTTCGACAAACTCTTTATCATCGAGAAAGAGATCCAGGCGTGGGCGGCCTACGAATACGGGCGGCTGGTCCGCTGGGGGATCGTGAGCACGGGGGGGGAGGAGTCCCCCACGCCCAACGGGCGGTACAACTTCAACTGGAAGGCCGAGTACCGCATCTCTTCGCTGAGCCCGCCGGGTGAGCCGTGGGAGATGTACTGGGTCTTCAACTTCCACGAGGGCCGCGGCATCCACATTCATCAGTACGCCATGCCGACAGGCGGCCCGCAGAGCCACGGCTGCGTCCGCCTCATCGACGACGACGCCAAGTGGGTCTACAACTGGGCGGACGGCTGGAAGCTCTCCTCCGGGGGCGAAGGCTTCCGAAGCGGGTTCGGCACGGTCGTCGAGCCGGGTACGACGGTCCTCGTACTGGGCAAAGAGACGTTCGGGCACCCGACGCCATTCACGTACACGCCCCGCTATCCGGTACTGCACCGCGTCACGCTCCCGGCCCATCCGTACGACGTCCCCCCCGGCACGGCCCAGCAGGAATACTTCGACCGCCTCCGGGGCACGAACTGAACGCCTCATCGGACGGCCCGAAACAGCCGGTCGAAGCGGGGCCGATGCTGCTCCAGATCCCAGGAGAAGTAGATGAGCACGGCCTTCCCGACGAGGTGATCCATCGGAACGAAGCCCCAGTAGCGGCTGTCCTGCGAATTGTCGCGGTTGTCGCCCAGCACGAAGAAATAATCCTGCTCGACCACGTACCGATCGGTGATCGCGCCGTCCACCTCGAAGCGGCCGTCGGGCAGGCGGCGGGCCTCATGTCCCTCGTACCGGTAGATGATCGGGCCGTAGAGGGACCAGGTTCGGTCGGTCAGCCGGAGCGTGTCCCCCCGGGAGGGGATGTACACCGGCCCGTAGAAGTCCGGGGTGAAGCCGGCACCCGGCGGGTACGTGCGTGGCTGCATGCCGTCGCGGGTGGTGGCCAGCAAGGGCTCGACGGACGCAACGGCCTCCCAGGCCGCTACCTCACGGGCCACCTCCTCGGTGGCCTCAAAGGCGATGCGGGCCCCGCGCCGGGGTGCCCGTCGGATCGACAGCACCTCCCCACCCCGCGCCCGGAGTTCGTCGATCGGAAACGTCGCCGACCGGGACGAAGCCACCCACCGCTGCTGTAGACCCGGATACGACGGCAACGGTGCTCCGTTGACGTAGACCTGCTTCCGAACGATGGCCAGCGTGTCGCCGGGCAGCCCGACAAGCCGCTTGATATAGTGCGTCTTCCGGTCGATCGGCCCGTTCTCCGGCGGATAGTTGAACACCACCACGTCGCCCCGATGGAGCGTCGAGAAGCCCGGCAGGCGCACGTCCGGCAGCGTCACGCCATCCAGGTACCAGTTCGTCAGCGGGATGCCCAGCGAACGGGGCAGGCGCGGCCCGTAATGCAACTTGGAGACGATCACGAAGTCGCCGGCCAGCAGGCTCTTCTCCATCGAAGGCGTCGGAATGCGAAACGCCTGGAAGCAGAAGGCTCGCAAGAAAAGAGCGGCCACCACCGAGACGGCCAGCACGACCAGCCACTCCCGGAGGTGGAGCCTTCGCCTTCCCCGGAGGGCGCACGGGGTTGCTTCCCCGGCGCGGTCGTCGTAGACGTCCATGGCCTCGTACGGATTGCCTATCGGACCAGGCTAAAGATCCGGCCAAAGCGTGGAATGCCGATCAAATCTCCCTCGTCCTTCTCCCAGGAGAAGTAGATGAGCACCGCTTTCCCCACGACGTGGTCCATCGGGACGAACCCCCAGAACCGGCTGTCCTCGGAGTTGTCCCGGTTGTCTCCCATGGCAAAGTAATAGTCCTGGGCGAACGTGTAGGTCGTCGCGGGCTGGCCGTCGATCAGGAACGCCCCGTCGGCCCCGCGGCCGGTGGTGTGGCCCTCGTACCGCCGGATGACGGGCTCGTAGACCGGCCAGTCCTCCTCGGTCAGCGTGAGGGTGGCGCCGGCCTTCGGGATCCATACCGGGCCGTAGTTGTCCGGCGTGTAGCCACGGCCGGGAGGATACATCAGGGGGTCGTAGCCGGCGTCGGGCGGCGCGATGGCCGGCTCGACACGCTCGACCCAGGGCCAGGAGGCAATTTCACGTATGGCAGCCTGTGTGGCATTCACCTGGGCAACCTGCGAGTTCGGCGGGTCGATCAGCCCATCGGGACTGACACCGAGTTCTTCGAGTTTCGTCCGCGAGAGGCGGACGTTCGGGCTGCTTTTGTAGATGAGCCACCGCTGCTGCATTCCCTCCATCAACGGGATGGGCGTCCCGTTGATGTGCACCACCTTGTCAATGACGGCCAGCGTATCGCCGGGCAGGCCCATGATCCGCTTGATGTAATGTGTCTTGCGCTCGATGGGCGCCTCCTCGGCGGGATAGTTGAAGACGACGGCATCCCCACGCTGCACCTCCGTAAACCCGGGCAGCCGCGTCCACGGGAGTTCTACCCCTTTCAGGTAGATCTGCGTGAACGGGATCCCGAGCGTCATCGGGGTCCGCGTGCCGTAGTGCAGTTTCGAGACAAAAAGGAAATCCCCGACGAGCAGCGTTCGCTCCATCGACGGGGTGGGAATCTTGAACAGATCGAAGAAGAAGGTGCGCAGGATGAGCATGACCACGGCTGCGAAGACCAGGGCATCCAGCCACTCGCGCACCTTGCCTTTCCGGGGCGGGGCTGGCTCGCCGGCCGTGGTTCCGTTGCGCTGCCGCTCGGTGCGACGGGCGCTGCGTGCCTTTCTCCGTTCGGCTCTCGTCGTCGGGTGTGTCAAGGTCTTGATCGGTTAGGGGGGCCTCCCCCGTGGTTGAGCTTCGTTCGATGGCAACACCCGGCGCTCTACGTACGAGGGGCCGGCGACGTTTCACGCCCCTTCATCTACCGTCGGGTCGAAGAAACGGTCGCCCCCTGAAA
The DNA here is from genome assembly GCA_964552015.1 of uncultured Rhodothermaceae bacterium. GTDB lineage: Bacteria > Bacteroidota > Rhodothermia > Rhodothermales > ISCAR-4553 > Rhodocaloribacter. The sequence goes on from CAZKFR010000006.1 coordinate 32,418, forward strand.
AACGCCGGGCGGCGGATACGTTCCATGAAGAACGCACTTCCCGTATACCCGGTTCGGTACCAGAACCCCGTGTCGAAATGGTAGTAGTAATCGACGTACGGGGCCCGGCGCGGGTCGTCGATCAGCCGGCCCAGAAAAGCCTGGCGCAGGCCGAAGAGCTGGTCCCGATACCGGTGGTCGGTAGCCACGACGAGGCCCCGCTCCAGCGGACCGTTCACGTCCGTCACGACGAACGGTATGCTATCGTTGAGTACGAACCAGTATTCGAATTCGATATACCCGTCGCGTCCCCGTCGTTCCAGATCCTCCAGCTCGACCAGGGTAAGAGTCGGCGGGCCGAAGTGGGCCTCCAGGCGTGCCCGCAGATCACGGGTCCGCAGGGTATCCAGGGGGGAGAAGGTGTTGCTGCCCAGAAAGGCCCAGGCGGTCTCGGCGAAGCGTTCTTCGAACCAGCGTCGTTCGAGCTTGCGGACCAGACGCCACCGGTCGATCACGACGGCCGGGCGCTCGGGTTCCGGGTCCGGCTCGTCCGGGAGCGCCTCGCCGGCAAGACGCTGCCAGAGCGTGTCGGAGGGCACGGCCAGGCGCTCGGGCGGGCGCGGCATGGCGCGTACGCCCTGATCCTGTACCATCCGGCCGGCCTGCACCCGTAGCCGCTCCATACGCAGCAGGTCGATCAGGTCCTGCGCCGCCGCCGGGGCTGCCGGCATCAGCATCATCCCCACCAGCCATCCGATCCAGACGTAACGCCTCATACGGCTCCCTCCTTCCCGGAGGTCATGGTTCTACCCCGTCTCACCCGTCCATCGACAGCACGGCCAGGAACGCCTCCTGAGGCACCTCCACGCGTCCGACCTGTTTCATGCGCTTCTTGCCTTCTTTCTGCTTCTCGAGCAGCTTGCGCTTGCGCGAGATGTCGCCCCCGTAGCACTTCGCCGTCACATCCTTCCGCAACGCCTTCACCGTCTCGCGGGCAATCACCCGTGTGCCGATGGCGGCCTGTAGCGCCACTTCGAACATCTGGCGCGGGATCAGTTCCTTCAGCTTGCGCACGAGCTTGCGTCCCATCTCGTAGGCCTTGTCCCGGTGCACGATCGTCGAGAGCGCATCGACCGGATCGCCGTTGATGAGCACGTCCAGCTTGACCAGGTTGCTCGGACGGTAGGCCAGAAACTCGTAGTCGAAGGACGCATACCCCCGGCTGATGCTCTTGAGCTTGTCGTAGAAATCGAAGATGATCTCGGCCAGCGGCAGTTCGTAGATCAAGCCGGCCCGCTCCGTGTCGAAATACTGGGTGTCCAGATAAATGCCGCGGCGTTCCTGGCACAGCTGCATCAACCCGCCGATGTACTCCGTCGGCGTGATGATCTCGGCCTTGACGTACGGCTCGCGGATCTCTTCGATCTTGCCGACCGGGGGCATGTTGCTCGGGTTCTCCACGACGACCAGCTGCCCGTCGGTCTGAAGCACTTCGTACTTCACGTTGGGCACGGTCGTGATGATGTCCAGGCCAAATTCCCGGTCGAGTCGTTCCTGCACGATCTCCATGTGCAGCAGGCCCAGGAACCCGACCCGGAAGCCGAACCCCAGGGCGGCGGACGTCTCGGGTTCGAACGTCAGCGCGGCGTCGTTGAGCTGCAACTTTTCAAGCGAGGCCCGCAGGTCTTCGAAGTCGTCGGGGTTCGTCGGGTAGACCCCGCTGAAGACCATGGGCTTGACCTCGCGGAAGCCGGCCACCGGCGCCTCGGCCGGTCGCCGGGCATGCGTGATGGTGTCCCCCACGCGGGTGTCCTTGACGTCCTTGACCGAGCCGATGATGTACCCCACCTCGCCCGCCCGCAACGCCTCGACCGGATGCATGCCCAGCCGGAGAATACCGATCTCCTCGGCGTCGTACTCCTTGCCGTTCGACATGAACAGCATGCGGTCGCCCTTACGCAGGGTACCTTCGAAGATGCGGGCATAGACGATCGATCCCCGGTACGTGTTGAACACCGAGTCGAAGATGAGCGCTTTCAGGGGGGCTTCCGGGTCTCCTTTCGGCGGCGGGATACGAGCCACGATCCGTTCGAGCAGTTCGTCCACCCCCACGCCCGTCTTCGCGCTGATGTGCAGGATATCCTCGGCCGGCTCCCCGATGAGACTTTCCAGGGATTGCGCCACCACGTCGGGCCGGGCGCCGGGGAGATCCACCTTGTTGAGAACCGGAATGATTTCCAGGTCGGCCTCGAGCGCCAGGTACAGGTTCGAGATCGTCTGCGCCTCGATGCCCTGCGCGGCGTCGACGACCAGGATGGCCCCTTCACATGCTTTCAGCGCGCGCGACACCTCGTACGTGAAGTCGACGTGCCCGGGCGTATCGATCAGGTTGAGCACATAGGTCTGTCCATCCCGGGCCGTATAGTGCATCCGGATGGCGTGGCTCTTGATCGTGATACCGCGCTCCCGCTCCAGGTCCATGCTGTCGAGCACCTGATCCTGCAACTCGCGCTGTGAGAGCGTGCCCGTGTACTCGAGCAACCGGTCGGCCAGGGTGCTCTTGCCGTGGTCGATGTGAGCGATGATGCAGAAATTGCGGATGGTCTTCGGATCGTAGGACATGACAGGCAGGCATTAGGGAACGCACGGAGCGTGCCACGGAGCCGGGGCACCCGCCGCTCCTATTCGGTTCGTCACAGGCGGGTTCCGTCCGCTGGTAGAGGGATCAACCGGCGGCCTCGTCGGGCGGCCCCGGTGTCGTCGTCCGGTCGGTCGGGGTACCGTTGGCGCCCACCGGCACGTCGTCGGCTTCCGCCGACGGCGGCACGGCTGTCCCGGCCTCCGCCGGCGGGCCCTCCCCGTGTGCCCCGGCTTCGTGCTGCGCGGCCAGCCGCGCATGAAACGTCTTCTGAAACACCAGAATGCCCACCACCCCGACGACAATGGCCATGTCGGCCACGTTCCAGATGGGGAAGAGCGCCACGTAGTTGCCCCCGATGATCGGCACAGCCTCGGGCACGTACCCGCGCCAGAGGTTCACATGGATGAAATCCACGACCTTACCGAGGAAGAAACCATCGTAGCCGAGCAGGACGCCGTAAAAAACCCGGTCGATGATGTTGCCCAGGGCCCCCCCGAGGATCAGGGCCAGACTGGCCCGGTAGGGGAAATAGCCCCGGTTCCCGATACGAACCATGTAGAGGACGATCAGGAGCGTGGCGATAATCGAAAAGATCGTCACCAGCGCCGGGGGACCGAACGTGATCCCGAAGGCCATGCCCGGGTTCTCGGTGAACGTGAGCCGGAGCCAGTCCCCCAGCAGCGGGATCGACTCGTGCCGCATCATCGTGTTGAGCACGATGATCTTCGTGGCCTGATCGACCACCACGACAGCCAGGGTGATCCAGAGTACACGCATACGACGACAACTCCTTCGATTCGACGAGAAAGGGCGGTCCCGGAGGACCAGGACCGCCCCAGCATGACCTTACCGGTCCGTCCGTTATTTCTTCTGCTTGAGTTTGGCCTCGATCGAGATTTCCGTATGCGGCACGGCCTCCAGGCGTTCCTTCGGGATCGGCTTGCCCGTGACCTTACAGATGCCGTACGTCTTGTTGTCGATCCGTTCCAGGGCCCGGTCGAGGTAGCCGACGTATTTCTGCTGGCGCCCGATCATCAGGTAGAGCTTTTCGCGCTCCATGGCATCGGTCCCGGCATCGGCCATATGGAAGCTGTAGGCCGTGTCGTTCTCCGACTGTTCGCGGGCGTCAGCCAGTTGCGCCTTCATGCGCTCGATGTCTTCGATGGCCGCCTGCCGCTTCTTCAGAATCAACTGGCGGAAGTACTCGAGTTCTTCATCACTGAACGGCGTAACCCGCTTCGTCGCCTCGACCCGCTCGTTACCGTTGATCTTCTCTTCCATGTCCTTGATCTTCGTTCGCATCGTTGTACAAAAAGGCCGGCCTGCCCCGTGCGCTCCCGCGCCGGAGCCTCAGGCAGAAAGGCGGCGCACCCCGACGGTGACCTCCTCCGAATCGATATGGAACTGCTCGACGAGGTCACCCTCCGGTCGGGCGGATTCTTCAAACTCTAGAGCCAGCGTCTCGTTCCGAATCCAGTCGGCGTGCTGCAGGATGGCGTCGCGCAGGCGCGGTGTGGCCTGGAAGCGGACGGCGATGCGGTCCGTGACCTCGTATTGCGCCTGTTTTCGCAGGTTCTGGATCCGGTTGACGGTCTCGCGGGCCAGACCTTCGGCCCGGAGCGCCTCATCGAGCGTGGTGTCGAGGGCGACGGTGACGCCCTGTTCCTGCCCCACCAGCCATCCCTCGATGCCCTCGCTGAGGATCTCCAGGTCGCCCGGCCCCAGTTCGACTTCCTGGCCGTCGACGTCGAGCACGAGGCGGCCCTCGGTCAGGTATCGTTCGATTTCTTCGTCACTTAAGGCACGAACGCGCGCATGGACGGCCTTCATGAGCGGGCCCAGCCGGCGTCCCAGGGCCTTGAAGTTGGGCCGCGCCGACCGCCGGACGACGTCGCTCGTGCCCTCCACGTAGGCGATCTGCTTGACGTTCACCTCATCCCGGATGATCTCCGCCACGGCCTCGATGGCCTCGCGCTCCACCCCCACCCCGGTGACGACCAGGATCCGCGGCAGCGGCTGACGGACGTTGACCCCGGCCGCGTTGCGGAGGGACAGGACGACCGAGGAGATCGTCCGCGCCAGATCCATACGGTGTTCGAGCGCCTCGTCCCGTGCCGCCGCTTCGACCGTCGGGAACGCCGCCAGATGCACCGACAGGGCCGACTCGCGGCCCGTCGCTTCGTTGAGCGCCCGGTAGAGCCACTCGGCAAAAAACGGGGCGATGGGACTCATCAGCTTCGCCACCGTCACCAGGCATTCATAGACGGTCTGGTAGGCCGCCTCCTTGTCGCGGGCATCCCGAACGTTGCCGGCCTTGTCCCAGAAACGTCGACGGGAACGCCGGACGTACCAGTTCGACAGCTCGTCGACGAAGCGCTCGACCGCACGGGCCGCACGGGTGGGATGATAGACTTCCAGGGCCTCGTCCACCTCGGCGATGGTGGTATTGAGCCGGCTCATGATCCAGCGGTCGAGCTCGGCTCGCTCGGCCACGGGCACCCGCTCCTCCGCATACCGGAAGCCGTCGATGTTGGCGTACGTGGCGAAGAAGTTGTAGACGTTGCCCAGGGTTGAGAAAAACTTGCGGAAGGTGTCGCGCAACCCCTGATCGGAGAACTTGAGGTCTTCCCACGGCGGGGTGTTGCTCATCATGTACCACCGCACCACGTCGGCGCCGTAGGACGCGATCACCTCGAAGGGGTTGACGGCGTTGCCCCGGCTCTTGGACATTTTCTCGCCCTTCTCGTCGAGCACGAGGCCGTTGACCACGCAATTTTTGTAGGCGACGCTGTCCATCACCATGGTGGCGATGGCGTGCAGGGTGTAGAACCACCCGCGCGTCTGATCGACCCCCTCGGCGATGAAGTCGGCGGGGAAGCTCCGGCGGAAGGCGTCCTGGTTCTCAAACGGGTAATGCCACTGCGCGAAGGGCATCGCCCCGGAGTCGAACCACACGTCGATGAGGTCGGGGACGCGGCGCATGGTGCCGCCATCGGGTGCGGGCCAGGTGAGCCGGTCCACATAGGGCCGGTGCAGGTCGATGTCTTCGTCACGCTCGGGGAGCTGATCCCCGCACTTGGCCCGCAATTCGGCGATGGAGCCGATGACCTCGATGTAGTCCGATCCGGGTTTGTCGGACTGCCAGATCGGCAGCGGCGTGCCCCAGTAGCGGCGCCGGCTCAACGCCCAGTCCACGTTGTTTTTGAGCCATTCCCCGAAGCGGCCGCGCCCGATGCTCTCCGGCTGCCAGTTGATGGTCTCGTTGAGCTCCACCATGCGGTCCTTCACGGCCGTGGTGCGGATGAACCAGCCCTCGACGGGATAGCTCATCAGCGGCGTGCCCTTGCGCCAGTCGTGGGGGTAGTTGTGCAGGTAGGTCTCGTGCCGGTACAGCAGGCCGCGCTCGCGGAGGTCGCGGATGATGACCTTGTCGGCGTCCTTGAACCAGAGGCCGGCCACGAGCCGGGCCTTGTCGGTGAAGTGGCCGTCCGGGTCGATGGGGTTGAGCAGGGGCAGCCCCTCCCGCTTGCTCGTCTCGTAGTCCTCCGCCCCGAAAGCGGGCGCCGTATGCACGATGCCGGTCCCGTCCTCCGTCGAGACGTACTCCGCCGGCACGACGCGCCAGGCTGTCCCCGGCTCGACCTCGTCGACGAAATAGGGATAGAGCGGTTCGTACGTCCGCCCGACGAGGTCCTTCCCCTTGTACGTCGCCACGACCTCGTAGTCCTCGCGGAGCACCTCCAGGCGTTCGGCGGCCAGGATCAGGTACTGCGGCGTGTCATCCGGCCCCGCGATACGCACCTTCACGTAGTCGATGTCCGGCCCGACGGCCAGGGCCGCGTTCGAGATGAGGGTCCACGGCGTCGTGGTCCAGGCCAGGAAGTAGGTGTCCGGCTCGTCCGTGGCGCGGAAACGAACGTACACGCTCGGGTCCTGCACTTCTCGATAGCCCAGGCTCACTTCGTGCGAGGATAACACGGTGCCGGAGCCGGGGCTGTACCACTGGATCTTGTAGCCCTTGTAGAGCAGTCCCTTCTCGTAGATCTGCTTGAGGAGCCACCAGACCGTCTCGATGTATTTCGTCTCGAAGGTGATGTACGGGTGCTCCAGATCGACCCAGTAGCCCATGCGGGTCGTCAACTCGTCCCATTGCGCCTTGTAGCGGAGCACACTCGCCCGGCAGGCCGCATTGTACTTCTCGACGCCGTAGGCCTCCACCTGATGCCGTCCTTCCAGGCCCAGCTCTTTCTCTACCTCGATCTCGACCGGAAGCCCGTGCGTGTCCCACCCGGCCTTGCGCTCGACGCGGAACCCCTTCATGGTCTTGAACCGGCAGAAGGTGTCCTTGATGGTTCGAGCCATGACGTGGTGGATACCGGGCTGCCCGTTGGCCGTCGGCGGACCTTCATAGAACGAAAACACGGGCGCATCGGCGGGCTTGTCGAGGCTCTTCTTGAACACCTCCTGTGCCTGCCACCACTGCAGGATCTCCCGCTCCAGCGCGGGATGATCGAATCGTTTGACTTCAGGAAAGGCCATGATGCCGGGGAAAACGGAACGGTTGATGGAGACGGCGTACGTGAAGAGCGTGAAGATACGACGTACCCGCCGGTGCGTTGGGGAAAAAACGCTGAAACCACACCCCCCCGCGGCCCGATCCGCCCACCGGGAGCCCGGGGCCACCTGCGCTCACCCCTCAGTCGATGCCCAGTTCGAACCGCCGCCGCAGTTCCTGCACGTAGAGAGCCAGCGCGTTCCGCAACTCGTAGGTCTGCTCGTACAGCTCGAAGTACCGGTCATCGGACAGGTAGGCCGCCCCGCGCAACTCGCGGAGCAAGCCCAGCGCGGCATTGGCATCCCGCAATCCCCGCTTGACGCAGGCGATGTTTCCCCCGATGAGTTCGTGTTCGAGCCCGATACCGTAGCCTTTGGCAATGTGCCCCGGAATCTGCGTCAGGTTCGTGCAGAACTGCACGAGGGTGCTGTCCTTGACGTCCCCCGGGAGCGCATTGGCCCATGCCAGAACCGTTTCGGCAAGCGCCAGCGCCTGCTGGTAGACGGGCAGCCCGCGGTACCCGAACTCATCGAAGTAGGCGGGCTCATCGTCGTCGTCCGGCTCGGAGATCTCACCGTGTGCGTTGATCCAGAGGCTTCCTTCCGACGAGGAAGGCTCTTCCTCGAAGGAGAGGTAGAAACAGCCCTCGTCCGCATAGAAGCCATGGCGATCGAGGAAAGCCAGAAACTGGGCTTCCCAGAACCGCCGCCCGTTCTCATCGTCCGCCTTCGGCAGGGGATGGTTGATGAGAAACGAGAAGAAGAAGTCCATGAACCGGCTGACCCTGCGGTCATTCTCGCGCAGGTAGGCTTCCCAGCGTTCTTCGTCCCAGAAGTTGTCGTCGTCGAACATGGCAGGCATCGGTTTGGCAGCCCGTCAGCGGGTTATTCAGGCAGGAGCCGGCATAGCGGCCGTGACGACGCGGCGCATCAGGGTCGTCAGGGAAGGTTCGGCGCTCGCCGCCGCCGCCAGCACGTCCTCGAGGGTCACCGGTTCGAGTGCATCGGGGAAGCATTCGTCCGTAATGACCGAAATCGCCATGACGCGCATGTTCATGTGCCGCGCCACGATCACTTCGGGCACGGTGCTCATCCCGACCGCGTCGGCGCCGAGCGTGCGCAGCATACGGTATTCGGCCCGCGTCTCCAGACTGGGCCCGGTCACGGCGGCGTAGACCCCCTGCTGCAGCCGGATCCCCTCGGCCAGGGCGGCCTGCTCGGCCCGTCGGCGCAGCGCCGGATCGTACGGCTCGCTCATGTCGGGAAAACGTGGTCCCCAGGCGTCGATGTTGGGTCCTTCGAGCGGATTGACGCCCTGCAGGTTGATGTGGTCCGTCAGGAGCATCAGGTCCCCCCGACGGAAGTGGGGGTTCATGCCGCCGGCCGCATTCGAGATCAGGAGCGTATCGACGCCGAGCACACCCAGCACACGGACCGGCAGGGTCACCTCCCACGGTCCATACCCTTCGTACAGGTGAAACCGCCCCTGCAGGGCCAGGACCGGCACGCCGTCAAGCCGCCCGGCCAGCAGGCGCCCCCGGTGGGAGGCGACGGTCGAGACGGGCATGTGCGGGATGGTTTCGTAGGGCAGCGCCACGTCCACGTCGATCTCATCGGCCAGGGCGCCGAGGCCCGTGCCCAGGATGATCCCGATGCGCGGCGGCGTGCCGATCCGCTCCTTCACGAAGCGGGCCGCTTCTTCCACCCGTTGCCGGTAGGCCGTCACGTCCAGCATGGCGTCGGTCAGTCGAGGTCGTCGAGGATACGGCGGATCTTGGCGATTTCGTCGCTGGGGATATGCGTATCGTCTTCCTCCGCCGGCGGTTCGGGGGGTGCCGGGGCGGGTGTCGTGTGCTCGGCCGGACTGGGCTCGGAACCCGGCATGACCAGGTTACGGACGCGCCAGCCGGGCCGGTCCGCCGGCGCTTCGCCTTTTTCCCCACCGGCGTCCGGCGAGTTGCCTTCCTCGGCGGCGGCCTGGAACTGCTGCCAGAGCGGCCGTTCTTCTGGCTCCTGACGGCTCGTCTCCGGCATCGCCTCCTCCTCCGCCTCCGGCCCGGTCGCGGCCTGCGTGGCGGACGCGGAGGGCCCGCCCGGCACGACCGCGTCGCCCGGCTCGTCCGGCTCGGAGGCCGGCGTCTCCGCCGCCGTTTCCACGACCTCCACGGCGTCTCCGGTGGCAGGCTCTCCGGTCGAGGCCTCCTCCGCCCCGGCGGGGGCGGCCTCCACACCACCCGGCCCGGCCAGGAAGCGCTCGGACACCGCCGGACCTTCCGCGGGCAGCAGTTTGATGAAGCCGGTGGGGTCCTCCCCCTCGAAGTGCGCCAGCATCTCCATCTCGGAAAGGAGGAACGCCCGGAGGCGCGTGGCGATCTCCTTGCGCCGGCCTGCGATCTGCGCCGCCTCCTGACGGAGACGCTGCCGCTCCTCCAGGGCATCGCGCTTGATTTCCTCGGCCTGGGCCTCGGCCTCCTTGATCATTAACTGTGCCCTGCGCTCGGCATTCTCGATCGTCTGCCGGGACGTCTCCCGTGCGGTCTTGAGCGCCTGTTCGAGCGCCTCCTCCACCTTCATGTAATGCTGGAGCTTCATCTCCTGCTCACGCAGCCGTTCCTCGAGGCGCGCCTTCTCATCCAGCATCTCCTGCCACTGGTCGGCCACCATCTGGAGGAAAGCATGCACCTCCTCGGCGTCAAAGCCGCGAAAGCCACGAGAGAACTCCTGTTTCCGGATGTCGAGTGGGGTCAGTTTCATGCCATTGTGTGCGTCGATGGGAACGGAAAAGGACGGGCATCAGGTTCGGAGGGAGGATCGTTTCGGGGAAGATACGGATTCCGGAGCATTCGGTACCTGACCGAAAGGCACGTCGTCCGGATCGTCTCCGCTGGCGGCCAGGGCTTCGAGCACGCGCACGCGGTGTTCCAGGTGTTCCATCTCGGCACGCAGCGCACGCACCTCGTCGAGGGCTGCCGTGGCGCTCTCGTGCTCAAACCGTCGCAGGGCTACCAGCAGCCAGGCCAGCAACGCCGTCGCCGCCAGAACGATCACGACCCAGAACATCCCGTTCCTCCCATCCTGCCTGTGCTTTAACAATCACCCCGGCTGATTACAAGCACCGTACCGAACGGCCTCACCCGCGGCTCCCGAAGAGCGCCGTGCCCACACGTACGTGGGTGGCCCCCTCCTCGATGGCCACCTCGTAGTCGCCGCTCATGCCCATCGAGAGATACTGCAGATCGACGCGCGGGTTCGCGCCACGATACGTCTGTTGAAGGCGCCGTAACAGCCGGAACTGGGGACGCACCTCCTCTGGATCATCGACCGGAGCCGCCAATGTCATGAGGCCAACGATGTGCAGGTGCTCGAACGGGGCCAGGGCATCGAGAAAGTAATGCACGGCCCCAGGGTCCAGCCCGAACTTAGAGGCCTCGCCGGATACGTTCACCTGCACGAAGCATGGCAGCACCCGATCCGCATCCGCGGCCCTTTTTTCGAGCGTCTCGGCCAGACGCAGGCTGTCGAGCGCGTGGAACACGTCGGCCCGGCGAACGACCTCCCGCGCCTTGTTTCGCTGCAAGTGACCGATCATATGCCAGCGCACATCCCCCCCGTTCACCTCGCCCGGCAGACAGGCCGCCTTCTCTACCAGTTCCTGGACCTTGTTCTCTCCGAAGTCGCATAACCCGGCCGCCCGGGCAGCCTGTACGACCTCGACGGGAAACGTCTTCGTCACCCCGATGAGCGTTACCTCGTCGGGCGAGCGACCAGCCCGCCGGCACGCGGCCGCGATGCGCTCCCTGACCCGCGCGAGGGCCCCGGCGACTTCCCGGACGTTCTGCTCGGGTACGTTCGTCATGCTGCGCTCACGCCGTCAGGGCAGATGTCTGGTGGAAAAATAAACGATCCGGGAGAAAAACATGCCTTCGCCGGTCATGACCGCGCCCGTCGCGTCAGTGGGACCTTGCGGCGGCAGCCTGCGCGGCGGCGTAGGCATTCACGACTCCCCCCGTCTTCGAGAGGCCGGCGAAGTCGGCCTTTTGCCCGTCGGTGCCGGGGACGATGACCTGCTCGCCGGCATACGAAGCCGCTGTCTGCCGGAGCAGGTCGGCCACCTGCCGGGCCGAGAGCGACGGGAAGTACGCCATCAGGAGTGCCGCCACGCCCGAGACCACCGGCGCCGCCATGCTCGTGCCCTGCCGCTCGCCATACGCATTGCCGGGCAACGTCGAGTAGATGGCAACGCCGGGAGCGAACAGGTCCACCGTCTGCTTGCCGTAGTTACTGAACGAAGCGACGAACGAGGCATCCGCCTTCCATGACGTGGCGCCGACCTCGAGCCAGTTCGTGGCCTCGCCGCCCTCCGCATACCGGCGCGAAGGGAAGTTATCGACTTCGTCCACATTCTCGCCGTCGTTGCCGGCCGCGTGCACGAGCAGGACGCCTCGCTGCTCGGCATAGCGCACCGCCGCATCCACGACGGGCTTCTGCGGCGAGTAGTCCTTCCCGAAACTCATGTTGATGATCTGCGCACCGTTGTCGACCGCATACCGGATCGCATTGGCCACGTCTTTGTCGCGTTCGTCGCCATCCGGAACGGCCCGGAGCACCATGATCCGCGCGGCATCGGCCACACCGTCGACCCCGATCCCGTTGCCCCGCACCGCCGCGATGATCCCCGCCACGTGCGTGCCGTGCTCGGGGTCCGGCCCCACGACGTCGTTGTTGCCGTACAAGCGCTCCGTGGGGTCGTCATAGTTGTCACCGACGATGGGGCGCGGGTCGAATTCCGGGTTGAGCCGGTAGTCGAGGTCCGCTTTCAGATGATCGGCGTAGCGCTGCACGTCCTCGAGCGCAATGTCGTTGGCGAGCATGAACCGCATCACCTGGACGGCCTGGCTCAGTTCGGGCGTCTCCGGACCGATCTGGTCGAGGTCGGCCTCGGTAATGTCGTCCTTGCCGAAGTGCTCCCGGAGACGCTTCGTAGCCATCTCGGCCGCCGGCAGAAAGCCTCCGATGTTGGCCAGTTGCTGCCGGGCCTCGGCCACCCGTTGCTCGTAGTCGGCTTTGACCTTCTGGAAATAAGCATACTCCTCGGCGTCGTCCGCCTCCGCCAGCGTCTTGCCCTCGTACCGGGGCCGGAGCCGCGCATACTCGCGCGTGACCTCGTACGTGTCGTAGTGGACGTGGCTTCCGTCCGGCCCCCCGATGAAGTTCCAGCCGTGCAGGTCGTCCACGTAGCCGTTGCCGTCGTCATCCACACCGTTGCCGGGCACCTCGTCCTCGTTCACCCAGATGTTCGGCTTCAGGTCCTCATGCTCGATATCGATGCCCGAATCGATGACGGCCACGACGACGGTCCGGGCCGGCTTGCGATCGGCGAGCATCGTCGCGTAGGCTTTCTCCACACCGATGCCGGCATAACCTTCCTCGGGGGCACGGTGGAACCAGTCGTTGGGCCGGGACTCCGCTACCTCCGGTCCCTCCCCGGGCGTGGGTGCCTTTTCGGAAGGCGTCTCGGTTACCGGGTCCGGGGCCGGCTCGACCGGAGCCGAGACGTCCGGGCGCGACGAAGCGCAGGCCGAGAGGAAGAACAGCAGCAGAAAAGCAGGCAACAGGCGCATCAAACCGTTCATTTCGTTGGGCAGTTGGGACGTGCAGCGAGGGTATCGGCACGTCAGACTGAGGTGATTTCAACTGAGCCCGTAGAACGGTGATCGCGGTGATTGGGTCCCACCTGCAGCTTGTCTTTATCGTACCCCTCCCTGGCGGGTGAGGCCGGCGGCGCCACAGCGCAGCACCACCGAGCCTCCCTGCCATCCCGTGCGTCAGTCAAGCCTGAAATCGAACGAGGTAAGGAAACGGGTTTCCACCGGCGCCCCTTCCCCATCGATAATGGGTTTGAATTGCATGAGTTGAACCACACGTTGCACCTCGTCCTGGCAACCGTACCCCGGCTCCTGGAGGACCTCCACATCGCGTGCGTGGCCCTCTGTATCTACCGTAAAGGCCACCAGCACCCGTCCCTCTATGCCATATTCCTCGGCCCTGAGGGGATAGTAGATGCGGGGCATGGGCTCCGCTAGCTTCGGCAACCCGAGCCGCTCCGGATGAAGCGTATGTGGGTCTTGCGAAGACAACACTGCGTTGATGAGCGTGGCTTCCTGTTCAGACAGCCCCGCGATGGCAATGCTCTGGGCCTTTGCCTGAGATGCCAAAAGCAGGAGGATCCCTACGAACGATGCAACAGACATGAGATAGTTTTTCATAGCTCTCCAGGTCTTCGAACAACCGGGCGCCCCACCGAACAGGGACCTCTCGGCCGCTCCGATGTGCTCTCACCGGCTCCTCGCGTGCATCACCTCGGATCCGCTGCAGGCACAATCATGAATAGGGAAGAAAGGTAGCGGGATCAGATACAGACCAGCACATGGATGCGCACCCTACGAATACCTGGTCTTACCGATTATCTGCCTCCCGTTACCGGGATGTGACGGACCCATACCTATGGGCTTACCCGGACAAAGACCTCGTTACTCCGGCCTGGCGGGGCAACCGCTCGGGAGAACCGCCCTCTACCTCTAGTGGCGCTCTTTCTCCGAAAAACTGGTCAGGCAATAAAAGAAAAACTGTCCTCTCCCCGTGAGAAAAGGCTCCCCTGACTCATGAGGGTTGAACCCTCTGATTCGAGGGGCCTTCCCACAAGATCGTACGGTTCCCCTCTGGCTCATGCCGGGCAAACAATAGCGTCCATCGCAGGCGATCCCGACAAGGCTTACCTCCCTTTCCCCACCAGGCCCGATCGGTGCTTCCGCCACGTACCGTCACCGGCGCTCACTCGACCGAATACGCCACTATCTTGTCGGCCCCGAGAAAGCGTCCGTCCGCATTGACGTACCAGCGCAGCGTTTCCGGGATACGGAACCCCGCCCGGGCCACCTCCCCCTCGAAGACGATATACTCGCCGTCGTTCTTGGCCTCGTCGTGGTAGAAACGGCACCCGACCAGGGCATAGGTAACCGGGTCGACGTAGACATACCAGGTGTCCGTGCCCACGGGTTCGTCGTACGTCACGCGCAGGGCCCACACCTGCCGGTCCATGAAGGTGGTGTCGAGGACGGCCGGGTCGAGGTGAGTGCCGGGAGCCGCCAGGTTCATCGGGAGGCTGTGCATAAAGCCGTAGTAGGCCTGCCACCACCGGATGCCGTCGCACGTGAGTCGGTACCGCGTGCGTACGTCTTCAGGGATTGCAGGGCTACCGTCGAAGGTGGCCGAGCAGGTGGTACCGTCCCACCGCGCCTCTACGACGTGCCCGTCCCGCTCGCTTCGGTAGAAAAAGCCGCCCCCGGGTTCGATGGTGAACGTGGTTACCCGGTCGCTTCCCCCGGGCCGCGTCTCCCGCAGGGTGAAGCGGTGGGTCCGCGTCCACCATTGCCCGTCGGGGTCGTGGTACGCCAGACTCCGACGGAGCACCTCCTCCGCGCGGGGCTGGGCCTGCACGCAGGCGGCGGTGAGAAG